>WGNM01000036.1 GCA_016124575.1 Cryomorphaceae bacterium | reverse complement strand
TACGCAAAAACATTTGGTGGATTCCTCGTAAGAATGGCGTCAAAACTCGCCGCCATTGCTGTGCTTCAGAAAGTTAACATCGAGAAAGGAAGGCCTTTAAACCACATCAAGCATGCTTGGAGTTAATAGCACAACGCGTTATCAATAATATTATTAGTGCCGTCATGCTGTATGTCAATACAATTCTGGGCATTTGAGTAATCTTCGTCATTGCTAATAACCGGTTTAGCTAAGAAACGTGGGGATTTCGAAGTTCTTTTCTGTCCGCCCGTGATGAACGAAACTACAAAGTACTATGCTATCTTTCAATTCGTTTCTCCCCATGTTTTCTTAGGTTTTGTTGGCATTAGTGTTTTTATTTTCTAAAGTATTCGCATAGTTCAGCTTTTTCATCTGTAACGTTCTCTTTGAGAAACTTGCAAAACAGAGAGGTGCGAAAATTTTTCTTTCCAATTTTCTCTCGGTTATGAGCAACATACTTGCATAGTTTACATTCTCGTATTTCAAGACCGTTTCTTTTTAAATAGTCCTCTTTGTTTTCTTTATCATTGAGATATACAAAGGTTTTCTCAACTTGGTAGTCTACGTTCTTAATTCTTTCATGATTAATTGAAATGTCGGACCAGATATTTTCGAGATAGTATTGAGGGAATTCGTAAGTCCCATTTTTGTATTGAATGAATACTTTTCTAAACTCTCTACAACCTTTCTCAGAGCTTAGACAGAATTCAGATTCGATTCCTTTTTTGCGAAAATTATAAAGTGAAGTGTTTGCGTTCAATACAGAAATATGATTTTTTCTTAAGGCTTTAATATCCTCATCATTTCGGATTTTGATTTCTATTAATTTATGACCTGATTTCAGCTTCTTTGAAGATGATTCATGCGTAACAGCAATTTCGATAAAGATATTTTCTAAGGGATTTTTTGTAGAACTTAAGCGAATATCAGGTTGAAATCCTTCATATCCCTTTTCCAAAAAGAAAGTGTCATAAACTCTGGTAAGGTCAAATTTGTCGGTGCGCGACCCTAATTTACACTTGACTCCTGTTTCTTTGAATAAACGGTTGCAGGTTGCATCATATGCATATTCTAATTGGAAGGGTTTATCATTTTGTAATGCTTGCTCATATGAATCTAAGAACACCTGTTTTGCTGTCTCATGCAGATAAGTCTCTTTGGAAGTCTTATCTGGAACTAAATGATGAAAATGTCTCTGAAACTTTCCCTCTAAATATGCGGTCATCTTTTTACCCGAGACCACATTAAAAAACTCACCTTCCTCTCTCATTTCCAGGGTTACTTCGTCAATGTGGATTGGCTTCCCCTTATACCTTGCCCAACTGTGTGTAATCATAGGAGGAGTCTTGTTTTTTACATTAATGCTAACGTCTTATACACACACCTAAAGTGCGCTTATACGCTCAAATATACAACCTAAAGCGCACCTTTATAGACACTTATTCTTTCAAAGATCACTGAAAAAGGTGAGCGGCGGAAGTGCCTGAATAATTGAGAATCAAAACATCAAATATTACAAACGGGTGGCAATGCTACATTCCTTCAAGAGCTGTGAATCAGCATCTCAATAGACAAACGGAATTCCCTACCTTTGCACCAATACGGCATTATGGCAAAAACAGCATTGATAACCGGTGTAACCGGACAAGATGGGGCTTACCTCGCAGAACTACTGCTTAAAAAGGGGTACATCGTTCATGGTTTAAAGCGCAGAAGCTCTTTATTCAATACCGATCGTGTGGATCACCTTTACCAAGATCAACACGAAGCACACGTCAATTTCAAACTGCACTACGGCGACCTAACCGATAGCACGAACCTGATTCGTTTGGTTCAAGAAACGATGCCGGATGAAATTTACAACCTCGCCGCCCAAAGTCACGTGATGGTGTCTTTCGAAACACCGGAATACACCGCCAATGCCGATGCCATCGGTACGCTGCGTTTGTTAGAAGCGATTCGCATTCTCGGACTTCAAAACAAAACGCGTTTTTATCAAGCATCAACTTCTGAGCTGTACGGTAAAGTGCAGGAAATACCGCAGAAAGAAACAACACCATTCTATCCGCGCAGTCCTTACGCTGTTGCGAAAATATACGCTTACTGGATTACCAAAAACTACCGCGAAGCTTATGGCATCTATGCCTGCAATGGTATCCTTTTTAACCACGAATCACCCATTCGTGGGGAAACTTTTGTTACGCGCAAAATAACGCGCGCAGCAGCGAAGATTCATTTTGGTCTGCAAGACAAACTGTACCTGGGAAACTTGGATGCACAGCGCGATTGGGGACATGCTCGCGACTATGTTGAGGGCATGTGGCGCATCATGCAGCAAGAAGAAGCTGATGACTTTGTGCTTGCAACCGGAAAAACATACTCCATCAAACATTTCGCTGAATTGGCGTTCCGTGAGATTGGGGTTGAGCTGGAGTGGCGCGGCAAAGGGGTAGATGAAAAAGGAATCGACAAGGCTTCTGGAAAAGTGATCATCGAGGTCGACCCTAAATATTTCCGTCCTACTGAAGTTGAACTGCTGGTAGGCGATGCCTCAAAAGCCAAAGAAAAACTGGGGTGGGAATCGAGCACATCGCTCGATGAACTTGTGAAAGAAATGATGCACCACGACATTGAACTGTTCCGCCGAGACAAGCACTTGATTGATGGCGGTTACAAGGTGATGCGGTATTTTGAATAAGGAGTTTTTTTTCTTTTTTCTTTCTTTTTGCTTTGGCTTAATACAAGGGCTTGAGTAATTGATAATCAATCTATTAGCCGGTTCGAGGTGAGCTATTTTGGGATAAATTCAAAGCAGCAGAGCTGTTTGAAGTGGTCTTGATCTGGGATGCTCCTTTATCCTACAGAAAGCAATCAGCCATTTTAAACCATTGATATTCAGTTGTTAACGGAATTAAACGTTTATAAACGTTTAAAACGATTGGAAATTTTGGGAGAGTCGTAGCTTGAGACCCCCGCATGGGCGGGACTTCGCAGGGAGGGGTCGGTGCATACCCTCGCGAAAAAAAATTACAGATCCAAGTTTATTTGTTGTTTGATGATCAACGAAAGACTTGATATCTCGCTTCTCTATTAGACAAAACCCAGCACATTCAACCTCCACTCAAACTCGATACGCTCAAACAGTGGGTTCGGTTTCGATTGCTTTTGCTTGACGTTCGGGCGGGGCGGATTATTATGCAGACGAGGCTTTCTTTCGGAGGAGTGCAAAAAATCACATTGAAATTCATCGAGATTAAACCATTGATATTCAGTTGTTCACGGAATTAAACGTTTATAAACGTTTAAAACGATTGGAAAATTTAAGAGCGTTGTAGCTTGAGACGTCCGCAGGGGCGGGACTTCGGAGGGGGTGGTTGGTGCATACCCTCGCTTACCAAATATTTAAAACTGTAGGAATGGTAATGGAAGATCGGCTTACTTAATGACTTGCTGCTGCTCTGGCAGGCGATTTCAAATGAAAACCCGATGCGTTTAATCGACTATTAAACTGCGGATTTCGACCCCCTTGCTCGTCTCAAATTGCAAGTGATACAAACCTGTATTGGGTCTAAATTCATCAAGCTCTACGAGGTGATATCCTTCTTCCAATTGGAGGGGTGAATAGGCGTAAACCAACTGTCCGGTGGCGCTGTAGCAGGTGATCAGCATCACTTCTGCTGTTTGCATGATGACGCGTATTTTTGGTGTCTGCCCTTCTCCCAGCGGCACTGGGAAGACATCCAACAACAACGGTCCGGCTTGCAGTGCACTGCATGCTAAGTTGTCTGCGGGTGTTTGCTCCGAGGCAAGGGCATTGTTCTCACTTATCTCAATACATACAACATTGGCGTCGCCGGTACCTGGCAAATAGCCTGTAAACGTCAGTAAACCGACAAATCCAGGGGCTAAATAGACGTCAAACACTTCAGAAATCAATCGTTGTCCGTCGATCTCAACACTCCCAACAACCTGAGTAACGGGATAGTTGCCTGCGTTTTGGACGAGCATTTGACACTGCAATCCATACACACTTTGTTGCGCATCGATGCTGATAATTTTCAAATCACTAATGGCATTGGTTACCAGCACCGATTGAGAAACATTCGCTGCGCAGCCGTAGACGTTGGTCCCTTCCAGTGTAACTTCGTATTCTCCATCTTCGCTAAAAACATGGGAGGGCTGCTGCAATTCTGAAGTGGTCCCATCGCCAAAATACCACATCAAATCAAGTCCTGATTCCGATGAATTGACAAATTCGACCTCCAAAGGAGCTGATCCTATTTCAGGTGAAAAAGTAAAGCCTACTTCAGGCAATTCAAAAACCGGTATCTGACGGGTAATGTCGTCGGTGCACCCATTTTCGGTTGTGACGAGCAAATTAACAGGGACAAATCCCAAGGCGTTGAAAATTGGAGCGATAAACTGTCCAGAATATGGCGTTTCTCCACCCACGGTCCAATCCCATGCAACAATAGGATCCACTGCTGTGGTGCTGGTTTCATTGATTTGATAGGGTGTTCCCAAACAAGCATTTGAGACTTCGAAATTCGCATGGGGCAACGGGTACACAGTTAGCGAAACAGGCACTGAAGCAGCACAACCAGATGTTGCTGTAGCGGTTAAGACGACGTTAAAATTTCCAGACCCTGGATACAGGTGCGCAACATTTTGCTGGGTAGATGCTGTGTTGTCTCCAAACCACCAGTACCACGCTGATATTGGGCCTCCCGGTCCATTGCTCAGGCCTTCAAACTGCACCAAATCGCCCGCACACACATTTTCTGTTTGAATAGAAATGCTCGGTGTTTCATACACCTGCAACAATTGATTCACGGTCTGCGAACATCCAGCAACGCTGAAAAAAGTAACCGATGCTTGATCAAACCCAGCATCGGCCGCTGTGAATGTCACCTCAAAACCATCGGCTGTGCTGCCCTGAAAACTCCAAGTGGCATCGAAAACAGCTCCTTGGGCAATCTGAGGCTGGGTAGAAAACATTACTTCCTGACCAGAGCAAGGCAAGGTATACATCAAGTTTCCGGTTGGCGCTGGATGCACCTCTCCTTGAATCGAAATCTGCGTTGAGCAACCCGCTTCCGTAGTCACCGTCAAATCAGCATCGAAGATTCCAAATTGCACTGGTGTGAACGATATCTGCTGTCCGCTGTAGCTCTCAGCACCGCCAATCAACCACTCCCACGACGCAATCGGAGAGTCGGCAACAGCCGACCCCGTTAAACCCATGACTTGATTTTGGCAGTAAATGGGCGGCTCTAAGATCACCACTTCTGGTGCCAGACCAGCGACCGACACCTCTGTGGTATCATACAGCAGACATCCATTATCGTTCTGCAAGATGACTGAATAAGAGCCACTTTCAAAAATGGTAAATTCCGCATTGGCGCTGCCATCTTCCCACTCAACAGAAAAAGTATCATTGAGTGATTCAATTGAAATCACATTGCCTGCGCATAACGTCTGTGTTGGAATGAGCGCATCGAGTGCAGAGAAGAGATCGATAGATAAGTTGAATTCATCAGAATTCAATACGCATCCGTTTCCATCGGTAACAGAAACGCTGTACGCGCCCGGTTCAGAAAACCAACGTGCACCCTCGGTGTTGCCATCGTTCCAAGAAAAATCGTAAACACCGGGGTCTAGTTGAAGATCCCATTGCACGCTATCGCCCAAACAGGCAACAATGGTTGATGGAGGTTGAACAGCGCCTGGAAAGGTTACGTGCACGGTATCAGACAGCACACGTCCAAAAACATCGGTTGCATTCACCCAATACGTCCCCGTATTATTTACTTGCAGGGAAGCACCAGTGCTACCGTCGTTCCATTCGTAAGATTGAAAACCGGGTTGGGCCGTCAGATCAATGGCGCAAAACCCATCTTCTATGACCAGGTCTTCACCTAGATCAAGCACCGCGCCTGAGTAGTAATCAGCAAGGTAATTCTCAATAAATGCTATTTGTTCGTCATCCAACGCTGAGTTGAAAATCAAAAGTTCATACACCACCCCGTGCCATACGCGAGAAATGGTAGCGCGATCCATGGTAAGACGAGACGCCTCAACGGCGGATGTTGTTTGGAGCGACATCAATTGCACGCCGTCGGGAAATCCATTGTTGACGCCATCAATTTCTTGGTAGTTTGCTCGTGTTACTCCCCCCAGAATTCCGGCATTGGTGAACTGTGTATTCCAAATCTCTCCTGCAGCGCCACGCAGAAAATCGAATTTATCGTCGTCGCCCAGCAGGCAGCGAAAAGAAAGCGTGGCTGCGGCATTCTCTTCCATGACCCAAAAGACGGTGCGTATCTCCGCTGATTGCGGAAAGAAAAGGTTGTCATTCGACCCATCAAATACAATTCCTGCATGTCCGTTCAGCAAACCATTGGTTAAAATCGGACGGTAGTTGTTGGTGACTTGAGTCAGGTGGTTGTTATTCCCACTCATATCGCCCCAATCAGTCACCCGTCCGCCGGAAGCCGTCACCACATTCGAATCTGCCCGCACCCACAAGTGTAAGCCAGGGATATCGAGTGGCGACTGCTGACTGTGGCAAAGCACTGCCGAACATAAAAATGCAACGAAGAGTGTATACCTCATACCATCAAAAATACGGCGAAGTGGATAAAGCGTTTCAAGATTTGGCAAGAAAGCATGAACATCTATCTTTGGACAAACTCAAAATGCTTGAAAGGACTGATCGGTAACATCCAAAAAATTTTCAGCGGATTGTTTACGCGTGGCTCTTTCATCCAGAACACCGCGTTTATGTCGTCGGCCTCTTTGTGGGGCATCGTCATACAATTCATCTTTTTCCCCATCCTTTCCCGCATCTATACGCCCGAGAGCTATGGCGTGTTCACCGTTTTCAACACCTTTGTTGCTTTGCTTGGCGCCGCAGCCTCGTTGAGCTATCAAAAGGCGCTTGTGCTGCCCAAAACAGATATCGAATTTGCAGCATTGTTGCGGGTTACGCTTCGCACCACCGCAGTGGTATGTGTTATAGCCCAAGTCGTGTTTTTCATTTTTGGCAGCACGATAACAGAAACCATGGACATTCAAATCGTAGGTTCATGGATCTACCTCGTTCCACTTTTTGCATTTTTGCTCGCCCTCGATCAAATCGTTCAAAGTTGGACCGTCAGGTCGCATGCTTTTCGGGCAGCAAGCATCGTTGGAGTGCCTGTTACCTTAATTCCAAAGCTCTTCAATGTCGGCTATGGTAAATTTGTAAACAACGGTGCTGAAGGACTTGTGCTCACAGGCGCATTGTTGTATTTAATGCGCATCATTTTGTTTCCTTTTTTCATTGTCAAAGACTTTTTCAGCACTTGGAAAATTAAAGTATCAAAAGCGCAGCGCGAGCAAGCAAAAAGCGAGTACCGCGACTACCCACGCTATGTCTTTTGGGGCAATTTATTGAACATCGCATCGGGTTACATCGTACCATTGAGCTTGCCCCTGTTCTTTATCGAATCGAGCGAAATCGGACTATTTTCATATGCCATGGTGCTCATAGACCTGCCCATACGGATTTTAGGGTCGGGCATCGCCCCTGTTTTCCTCAAGCGCGGCGTTGAGCTTTGGGCAAGCAATAAGCAAGAGTTCGCAGCAAAAACATGGCGCTTGTACCGTGTTTTGACCCTCATTTTTATTCCCTTTCTCTTCGTCATGGTTGTTTTCGGAGAACCATTGTACGACCTCGTTTTCGGTGAACAGTGGGCGCAAGCTGGAGTCGTAGCAGGTGTCTTGGTGTCGGGATTCATCTTCCGATATGTCAGCAACCCCATTTCATCCGTCTTCAACATCACGCGACAAGAAAAACGCCTCATGTCGTTTCAAGTCATGCTGTTTGTGCTGCGCATAGCTGGAATCATGATGCCGGGCTTGATGGGCATGGGCTTTATGAGCATGATGTTTGGGTTTGCCATCGCCAACGCCCTGTCGTACTTGCTATACATCATCTGGATCTTCAAAATACTCGAAGTCAACACCTTTCGCGTGCTTCTATTTACAACATTCACCCTCATCATCCCTGCCGTTGTCGGGTGGATTTTCCTTCTCCTTTCCTAACTTGCCCGTATGTCGAAACGCCTGCTGATACTAAGTTACCACTACCCCCCCTTCAATGCTACAGCATCTCAGCGGGCTGCTTCTTTTTCGCAATATCTTCCAGCACACGGCTGGGATGTTGAAGTATGCACATTCGATTGGGAAGGAGTGCAGAGTGAAAGCACCACAATTGTGCATCGTATTTACCCGGGTAAAGTTGAAAGCAAAGCCCGTCCACATTGGACTTTACGTACACCAATAATATCAACTCTAAGGGTAGCTTGGCATTACTTAAACGGCACATTCGACTACCAATCAAGCGAACAGCGGAAAAGGATGGATGCGTGGCTTCGCAAAGAAGACCTGTCGCGGTTCGACCTTGTTTTGGGCATTTTTTCACCCCATTTTCACCTATCGCAAGCAGCTGAAATACATCGGAAATGGGGCATACCGTTCGTGATCGATTTTCGCGACATGTGGGATGATCGGGTGCTGCAAACCAACCCGCAGTTGACCAAAAAGGAGTTGCTGCTGCACGCTCTTGTGAAATACAAATGGCGCCGTTGGATGCGTGATGCAGCAGGACACACATCGGTATCGGCAGCCATGAACGATCAATTATCGGTCCTTTTCAACCAACCTGGAAAGGTAATTTTCAATGGCTATCAAACTGCAGAGCACGAAGTAAACGGTAGCCAATACCCCATTTTCACGATTAGCCATGCAGGCACCATCGTTGAGTGGAAACAAATTGATATGCTGTTTGAAGGCATCGCCCTGTTCATCGCCAATACAGCCTCTGAAGTGCACCTCATACTAGCCGGTGTGCACGTCCTCATTGCTTCCCACGTCGACGCTGCATTGAAAAAACACAACCTCATCAACCACCCCGGATTGAAGGTGATGCCGCGTATTCCGCGCGCAGAAGCCATCGACATCATACGCAAGTCGCATGTCCTTTTCTACCCCCCAGCCGTTGGCTTTGAAGGTGTGTATTCCAGTCGGATTTTCGAGTTTATGGCATCGGGCAATCCAATTGCGGTGGCGCCAAGAGGCGACAGGGCAGTAGATGAATTGATGGCAGCATACAACAACGGCGACACCTTTAACTCGCCAGCAGAGGTAGCTGCATTCATCACTCAGCAGCACCACAAATTCGCAGCTGGAATACCTACACAAACCACCAACAACATGACAGGGTTTACGCGTGAGGCACAGGCACAAGCGCTAAGTGATTATTTGAAAAGCTGTTTGAAGGCTTAGTTCACCTTCACCAATCCACCGCGCAGACGCACCAAATTGGTGTGCGTGCTGAGTAGGTTGTTCATCGATTCAATGCGCTGCATGGCAGCATTGAGATAGGCAACTTGGATGCTGCGGTAGTCGAACGACGAAATCACTCCATTGTTGAAACGCTCAGCAGCGATGTCGAGCGATAGTTTCAGATTCTGCACATTCTTCGCCGTCATCTCATAAATGTCTCTTTGCGCCTCATAGAGATTGAACGTATTGCGCAATTCCGACTCCGTGCGTTTTGAAAGATCATCGATGCTGATAGTGGCCATCTCTTCGCGTATGTGCGCATTTTGAATGGCTCTGCGCGTTTTACCGCCATTGAACAAATTGAAGTTCAGTGTAAAATTCCCAAAATAATTCAGTGTCTTCCCATCACCTTCCAGCTCACCAGCGCGGAAAGTACTTTGCGAATCATTGATTCCGGCTGCAAATCCAATCACCGGGAACATGCCAGCCTTCGCCAAGCGCAAGTCTTGTTCAGCGAGCAGACTATTCACCATCTGGTTGCGCATTGCCTGGTTGTTGTTTTTCACCTCTCCCCATATTGAGGCAAGATCATAGTTTAGCTCAGGCGCCACCATCGACGTGGTCAGATCCCAAGCTGTTTCCAGATCCTCCGCCATGAACAGGTTTAGGTTTCTCATGGCATTGTTCAGTGCCAATTGTTGAAGCAAGAAGTTTGAGCTATCGGCGATAATCGCATTGTCGAATTGAAGGATTTCAAAAGTCGTAGCCGCTCCCATTTCTTGCTTGACCTGCATGTAAGCCAAGCGGTCACGAGAAAGTGTGATGACCTCTTCGAGCACATCAAGTTTCTCGTGCTGAACCAAGGCATTGTAGTATGCAAGAACGACACCTTGCACCGTGTTTTCTACTACCAGAGAAGCATTGCCTTCGCTTTGTTCCTCGAGTAATTCAAGTTGTCGTTTGCTAGCGAACATTCCAAAACCATCAAACATCGTCCAATTCAGTGAAGCGCCATACTGCACACCATTCGATATCAATTTCTCTTTGATGAAAGCCGTTGGGTTTTGACTTTGGTCGCTGACGTTGTTGTTGTAGGCACCGCTCAACCCGATGGTTGGGAGCGCATTGGTTTGTCCCCATGAATTATTGTTCTCTGCTATCTCCACTTGCATCTGCGCCAGCTCAATTTGAAAATTGTTCGCCAGCGATTTCGATACCGCCTCTTCGAGGGAGAGCGGATTTTGTGCAAGCACGTCTATTTGGATGCACAGGGCAGCCATGAAGCAACCGATCAGCAACTTATAATTCACCTTCAAAGTCTTTATTGTTGTTGATTTCTCTCACTGCTGGCTCAGCATCAATCGCCTTTCGCCATTCACCGCGAACCACCCAAATCCATGCGCGGTGCAGCGGATTAATCCATATCAAGAAAATAGGCAGTAAGACCAAAATTATCAACGTAGTAAATAACAATCCAAAGGCTACAGAAATGGCCATTGGAATCAGGAATTGAGCTTGAAAACTCTTATTCAAAATCAACGGTGCTAAGCCCGCAATGGTCGTTACAGAAGTCAGAATGATCGGACGGAAACGACTAAGTCCTGCCGCATAAATACCATCTCTAACGTTCATTCCTTCCTTCAAATTTTGATTGTAAGCCGCAACGAATACCAAGGCATCGTTCACCAAAATACCGATCAATGCGATGATACCCAAAATGGAGAACAGACTGATTTGAGCTCCCAATACCCAATGGCCTATACTGACACCAATCATCCCGAAGGGAATCAAAGAAAACACCGCCATGCCTTGCAGAGGTGATCTAAACGTCAAAATGATAATGAAGAGCATGAGCATGAAGATTAGTGGCATCACCGTGCCTATCGACTGCTGCGACTTCACCTGCTCGCGGTTTTGTCCTTCATAGCTCACCGACACCGACGGGAAGTTCGCTAGAATTTTAGGCACCACATTTTCGCGGAGATCCGCGTTAGCGTCTGATGCAGAGACATCTGAGCGAGCGAGGTCAGCGCTTACTTGAATCTCACGTTTACCGTACAGACGATTGATGGCTACCACGCCGCGTTTTACTTCTAATTCGGCAACTTCATCAAGCGGCACTTCCAGGTTTCCTGCTGTGCGGATGCGTACTTTCCGCAGATCGGCAACCGACGAGCGGTCTTCATCCGTTAGGCGAATCCACACGCGTACTTCATCTTCGCCGCGCTGCAAGCGTTGCACCTCTGTACCAAAATAAAACTGGCGCAATTGTGATAATATTTCTTGTCGCGTTAGTCCGAGATACCGAGCCTTCGGCAGCAATTGCACATTCACTTCTTGCAGTCCTTTCTGGTTGTTATCAACCACATCTTTTAGGTCATCGCGGCGCTTCAATTCCTCGGTCAAGGCATCCGACGCTTTGGATAGCTCATCGAGGTTGTTTCCAAGCAACGACACACTAACTGGTTTTCCAAAAGGAGAGAACGTACCATATGAAATATTATCGGCCCCGTAAACGGCACCAACACGTTCCCGAATCATCGCCGTTACGTCGAGAACCGACATGTTACGTGATTCCCCATCGAGCAATTGGATGTTAATCGTTCCTTGGTAGGTGGTAGGCCCTATGCGTTTGTCGACTGCCAAAATCAAATCTTTTCCATCTTCACGTTCAGCAGCCAAATCCTTGCTGACTTCCAAGGCAGCGCTCTCGATGCGGTCAAGCACCTCGGTGGTTATAGACTCGCGCGTACCCGAATTCATTTTGAGAGTCACCGTGATGTTATCGCCTTCGATGAATGGGAAGAAGGTCGTTTTCACAAATCCACCCCCTATCAATCCCGGCACAGTGATTACAAATACCGCAATTACAATTGAAAAAGTGACCCATGTGTGCTTCATGGCCAATCGCAGCACAGGAGCATACAATTTAAAGCGCATCCAATCCATGAATTTCTTCATGCTGCGCTCCACCAAGTTCCCCTCTTTTTTGCGGTGCAGTGCTTTCGAATGTCCCACGTGAGCCGGCAAGATCAGCGCTCCTTCAATCAGAGAAAACACGAGGGTAAAGATCACCACCATTGCCATTTCTTTGAAGACATCCCCCAGTCGTCCTTCGATGAAAAAGAAAGCCGTGAAAGCGACTACCGTTGTTAAAATCGCGGAAAAGACAGCCGGTAACACTTCCAAAGCACCGTCAATGGTGGCTTCATATCGCGTCTTACCTTCTTCGTAATGCTGGTAGATATTCTCTGCGATCACGATACCATCATCCACCAAGATCCCGATCACCAAAATCATCCCGAACAGGGAAATAACGTTGATGGTAACACCCGTGAACTGCGCGAGGATGAACAAACCAGCAAAAGACACCGGGATGGAGAGCGCAACCCAAAAAGCGAGGCGGACATTCAAGAACAATGCTAAGAAGAACACAACCAAAACAAATCCTTGAATACCATTGCTGGTTAGCAATTCAATGCGTTGTTGCAGAACGACAGAGCCATCGCGAATCACATACAACTGCACATTTGAATGCTTTTCGTTGTAATTCTCGATGTATTCATTAACTGTTTTCGTGATTGAAAGAATGTCTTCCTCGATCAAATTATTCACGGTGATAACTGCAGCCGGCTTGCCATTGAACCAGTTTCTACTCGGATTATCTTCACTCCATTGGTCAACAACATCGGCCACATCACTGAGTCGTATAACTCGTCCGTCAGGCTGCGCCTTTACAATAATATCCTGTAAATCAGCCGCTTGATACTCTCTAAATCGTCCGCGAATGAGCAATTCTTCGCGATCTGTCCGAATTTTACCCCCAGTAGTTTCGAGGTTAGAAGTGCGAATTGCAGTTGCTATTTCAGCCACTGTGATATTGAGAGCCAACATACGGTCTTCTCTCACAGAAACCTCTATTTCTTCATCAGGATAACCACTGAGTTCTACCTGCGAAATTCCCTCTATGGCCCTGAGGTCTGTTTCGATGGCACGGGCACTTTCCTTCAGTGTTCGCAGGTCGAGATCACCTGATACAGCGAAAGAAATAGCGAAGTTTACTTGATCCTGTTTGAAGATGACAGGAGGTTCCATTCCGACAGGAAATGAAGAAATTCTATCGACAGCATTTTTGACATCTTGCAACGTCTCATCGGTATCATCTTCATCGATCACCGTAACCGTTATGGTACCTGCATTTTCGGAGCATACCGACTTCACCTGATCCAGTCCGGCCAAGCCTTTCAAATTGTCTTCTATTTTCGCAACAATTCCCTCTTCTATTTCTTCAGGGCTAGCGCCCGGATAAACCAGTTGGATGATGATGGTTTTGGTGGGTGTTTCAGGAAAGAAGTTTGATCGTACCCGCATCATACTGGCAGCGCCAGCGATGAGGATAGCGATCATTATCAAATCACCTGTGAGGGGATATTTGACGAAGTAGCGCAGTATTGATCTCATTACTCAGCTACTTTTACGGTCATGCCATCGAAAGCACTGTTGACTTGTTCAGCGAGGATGGCTGTTCCTGGGCGTATTCCTGTTACGATAAAATCTCTTTCTGAGCGATAAGCCACAGCGACAGGCGTAAGTCGTAAAACAGTGTCTTCGACGATGTAAATGCTGTTGTTCGGCTGAAGCAAATCTATATTTAGGCGAACCGACTCAGCAAGGGGTGCCGAGCTGATTTCGCCATTCAGGTACATTCCATCTCTTAAACCTTCACCATCGACAGTGCAAAAAACGCGAGCGCTCTGAGTTGCAGGATCGATGGTTTCTAGGATGCGAGCTACTTTTCCTACGTACCTTTTTCCTTCTGATTCAGTTGTGAAGTTCACAGGGTCTCCCACGCGCACGGTCTTTAGCGTAGATGCTGAAATCGCAGATTCTATTTCAAAAGTTCCAGAACCTACAAACTCACCCAATTTTTGTCCGACCCGGATCAAACTACCATCTGTTACCAGTCCTTGTGCCACTTCACCGCTAAACGGAGCTGAAACAGTGTATTTCGACAAACGTTCTTCGGATGCTTGAATCGTGTAGTACTGATTTAAGATGCCGCGATTAGAAATAAAGAATTTCTCTTGATCGGTTTTAGCGGCTGGCAGCGGCTTCAGCGATTCATTCACTTTGAAGCTTGCTGTGTATTGCCTCCACTCTTCGTAGCTATTTGGATAGTCGACTTTAAAGTCTGCCAAAGAAGCTGTCAACGCTTGCAAGAAAGCACTGCGTTGAGCAATTAAACTCATGCGTAGCTCTTCACCATCGATGCGGAGCATTGTTTCACCGGCACCAAAACGCACCCCTTCTCTGAATTCCTTTGATTGCGGCAAGAGTATTCCGCTCACTTCTGCGTAAATCTCAATCTTGTCTTTAGAAACTGCTCGTCCTTGCACATATGTTATTGGCGAGAGGTCTGCTGGCTCGGCGTGAATCACCTTCACCAAATTCACTTTTCTAGGCGAGCTGCTCACAGGTGGGGCAGCTTTCATACCAATTAGCGATTTAGCAACGAATATTCCGCTACCTATAATGGCAATCCCTGCTATGGCGCGAAGGATTGACTTGAGAAGAGGATTCATAAAATGAAAATAAGTCGGACAAAGCTACTTTTTTTCACATGCTTACAATTGCTAAAAGACGTGAAGATTTTGCAGTTCATCGAAATCTTCATTGTTGCAATGATTTCATACCTTCGGCGAAACGCTTCTCATGAATCAAAGAACACAACGCATCGTATGGGTGGTGCTACTTATACTCGCTTCACTTTGGATGTTAACCTCCGGTATCATGAAATTCATGCCGAATGCTGAAATGATTGATTCTTTTGCCCGTTGGGGACATTCTGAAACCTTCATGATGATGATCGGTGCTTTTGAAGTTGCTGGTGCGATTGGACTGTTTATTCCAAAACTGCGAAAGTGGGCCATCCTTGGCTTGTTGCTCATCATGGCCGGAGCAATATTCACCCACGTCTCGGCGGGTGAATATCATTTGCTCGGCGGTGCGGCCATGGCCATCGTGCTGTTGGCTCTTGTTTTTCTCTTACAAAAGCCAAAAGAGGAGCCTATAATTGAAGATTAATTTTGAATCATCACTTGGTAGCTCAGGGTTGATCCATCGTTTTGGTCGATTGTGAGTATATAAAATCCAGCTGCGAAATTAGAGACATCAACCGCTGTTGCATCAGCAAATGTTGTGTGGCTAAATACGATTTGTCCGGTTGATGACAGCAAGGTCAAGAGCCGTTCATTTGCACTTTCAAAGCGGATGTTGAGCTGATCGCTTGTTGGGTTGGGAAACACCTGGATGGATGCTTCTACGTCCTCTAAAACACTCACCACAGCATCTATATTGTAGGTGCCCGTGGCTGTTCCACAATCATTTGAAACAGTGAGGGTTACGGTATAGGCACCCGACGCTGGATAAACGTGCTGAGGAAATTTCAATGTGCTTGTTTCACCGTCTCCGAAATCCCACACATAACTATCTGCAGCAGAGAAATTCATGAATGCATAGCCCCCGTTTATGGCTTCGCTGAATATGCGAACCGTTGGAGGAACACATTGAAAGCAATCGTCAAAATACATTTGAATTGAATCTGCTTTCTCTGTGAAGCCGTCGAATGCAGACAACACATCTCCATTTCCTTTTTTGAAAAAATAGGCCGCTTCGGTGCAGAAATCTTGCGCTGGGGCAAGGGTGAAGCCTCCAGAGCTTACTATTTGTCGGACATCGGTCGGCATGTAATTTTCACTTCCTGTTGGATATCCAACTTGGTGGAAATCGACCGGCACTCCTCCTTCGTTGAAATTTTGTCCGTTCGAATACTGCCCTTTCATCAAATTATAATGTCCGACTGCTGTAACAGGCAGTTGATTGGGGATGTCAAATGCCACGCTATGTGCTGCTCCCATATGTTCATTATCAATGATTCCATCGTTGTCGTTATCGACCTCATCAGCATCCTCTGGCGCCCCCGAGAGCAGCTTAAATCCTGTTATTGGAATATCACCACCGCTGCCAAATTCACTATCGTTCTCATCGCCATTGTAGAAGAAAAACAAGTTACGATCCGGATCAGCACCGTATTGATCGTCGAAAGGGGCTCCAAGGTCGGCATCGATAAAATAGGCGATATATGTGTCTGACAATGTGTGACTGCTGCGATTGATCCAGTTGGTGCGCATAAGTGCGGTATTCGAAATGGCAGGTGAATTGAAATAATACACCATCTTTTGCACTTCGACACCAATTTGTTCGCCCCCAGAAGCGGTGTGAACATTCCCCTTATCGTTGGCTATCGAGATGGCGCAGACGTCACCTTTGAGGGATTTGCAGCAGTCATCCATGCCGGGTAGGCCTGAAAAACCCGGACAATCTCCATTGTCGGGGTTGTAATTACCGTCTTCATCGTGATCATAGAACGCAAACAAATAATAAGGCATTCCAGAGGTTATATCACCATGAGCTGGATAGTTGTAGAATGACACTGGTGTATTGTATCCCAGCGGAAAATCATTGCAATTTGGGTCGGCAAGACATTCAAAATATGCATGGTGCCGTTCTACCTGTGCACGGTTGTAAAACCATATCGCATCGTACATCATGCACTGTCCGTTACTCGTTTCGGCAGTACCTTCAGACAGCGGACCTGCGAAAAAGTCACTGCTCCCTGAACCTGGATATGAAGAAGCAGCTAACCGCAATTGTCCGTCACTGTCTACTCCCCCTATCCAAGTCCCCAAGGTATAAAGCAGACTTTTTGCAGCGTTGCCATCTACAATACTGTATGCAGGAAACGTTGGAGAAGCGCCAAGAAGAGTGCCTCCTCCAACGATGACCATTTTCTCATCTCCTTTTATAGAAACCGTGATAGCACTCGGTTGTGTGCATTGTGCAACTGCGCTTTGAATTGCAAGTATTGCGAGTAAGGTGTAAAAGTATTTCATAAGACTCTTTTTACGTTTGAAATTCAACATTGATAGATTGAAAATACACGTAAACAGGCAGGTTAGCTATTTAAACAACCCAACAAGAATACTATAATATACGCGTCTAGAATCGATCCAAATCCGTTGGTCTCATTACACCAAACCACTTGAGGATTTTTTCACCTACCCCTGGCACATCGATGTGGATGAGGTATACCCCACCGGCGATCGGCACGTTTTGGAAGTTTTTCAAATCCCAATCCAACGAGGTAAGTGGATCAGCCTTCACATATTGGCGGATCAACGTCCCTTGTAGGTTGTAAATGGTCACAGTACATTCTTCAGGAAGATTGGTAACCTTTACGCGGTTGTCGAGCTTACTCGTTTCATACTCTGAGTATGCGTAGTAAGGGTTTGGCACCACGTTAATGTATTTCAATGCTTCTTCGAGCGTAGCGGTGCTGTTTGTCGTTGTTGACATGCCGCGTGTTGAGAAGGTGTAATACGGATTCCAGAAGTTTTCAGCGTTGGTGTATTCTTCTGGATTGAGTTGCGATGGTGAGTACTTCTCGTAAGCTTTGGCCACACGCAAACTGATGCGTGTTTCGTTTGGAATCAAGCCTTGCGAGATTGGCAACATCTCAAAACCTTCGTTGAGAAGTGCAGAACCTACCCACGTACAAGCGCGGAATACGCGGCGTTGCAGGGTCGGTTCGAACTCCGCCTCAAGGTTGGTGTACAAGTACTGACCTTGGTCGTAAGCAGGCATTCTGTTCGCCGTAGCTTCTTCGTATTGACCATTTTTGAAGATGTAGACCCAGTGTTGTCCACCCGCATAAACAGTATTTCCAAGGTTTGAAGCCAATCGGTTCGACGGGTTCCAAATCATGTCTTTACCATTGTCGGCAGCAAACCAAGAGTCTTCACCGAAGGCCATGTTCAAACGCTCACCTGTGCCAAGATCGATGGCATATCCTGGGAACCAACCCATACCAATTGGCTGTGAGCCGTTTAGGGTAGCTTCTGCAGGGCTCGCGCCTTCCGCCACGGTACGTCCGTTTTTGTCTACGGAGTCGTGACGACGCAGACGCATTTTTTCAGGGTCATCGTAGGTTGAGCTCGACACCGCCATTTCAGCAAGGTCGGGGTTGGCTTGCATTTCAAGAACCGCACAACGCGTCCACTTGCTCTTATCGCTGGTAAGAACGACATCTACATTGTTCAAACCATTGATGTTAGAGAACGGACTAAGATCACCTCTCAGCGTATTGATAGTTGGAGCAACGTTCGGGAATACAAACTCTTGTGTTTCACCTGTTGGGATGAAAGCATCGGTGTACGATACCAAGCAGTATGGAGACCAAGTTCCACCAATGACTCCTTCATACGCTTCATTTTCATCAAGAGGGTCACCTGGCTTAAGGTCGTCGTAAACCACCTCTTCAGGAACGGCATCGTCACCGTCTTGTGTTCCCGCGCGGATCCAGTTGAGTTCAGAGAAGCCCTCTTCATCGGCGATACCACCCAGCCACGGACGGTTAGAATTTGCGAAAGAGATGCTACCGCTGATAGGCTCGGTGAACAAGTTGTTCGAATTATCGAAGCCATATTCATACTGATTCCATGAAACTGAAATACCCCAGTCGAGCAACACCTCTTCATTCAGCACATTGATTGCTGTTTTGGAGTTGTACACAGCTTTTTCGTCGTTTGATGGATCGCTGTCGGCAAGCATCGACAAGTTTGTCAACACCCAGAAAGCTGATTC
>WGNM01000003.1 GCA_016124575.1 Cryomorphaceae bacterium | reverse complement strand
GGTGTTCTTGCACATGTTTTTAGCTTATGTTACTTCAAACATACTGGCTAGAAACACTGCTCCGACAACGACTTTGTGGGTGCTAACTAAAACTTTGTGGATGCCGTTTTTCGGGGTCAGGAAGCTTTGCGGATAATCAAAATGAGTTTGAAATCGCCTACAAAATCGAAATGATGGGTGCTAGCTATGGCTTTATAGGTAAAGCATTACGGGGTCAGGAAGCATTGCGGATAATCAAAATTAACGTTGAAATCCGCTTCAACAACGACTTGATGGGTGCTAGCCATGGCCTTGCGGATCCTTCATTACAGGGTCAGGAAGCATTGCGGATAATCAATTCCATGCACAATAAAAACATCCAAAAATCAACAAGTCCACCCCCACCCCATCCCAACCCCACAACGTCTACCCAAATCAACGAAAACAAGTTGGCATACAATCCAACTAAAAAAACAAAATTGAATCGCCACCAAGCGCTCATAAACCTGACCAAAATAACGTTCAGTTTTATAAGAACCTGAAATTGTGGAAAACAGATGGCAGTTTTCAGCCTTCTTGTGCCGCCACAAACGTAATTTAGCCCCTCAATACCATGATTAACATGCGCATCTTACTGATATTACTTTTTTTAGGCTCGCTGCACGTGCACGCACAAAAGCAACATTTTGTGGAGTTTTGGGATAACGGACTAAAACACAGCGAAGGGTATTACGAGCGCGGTGTTGAGCACGGACCATGGAAGTACTGGCACGAAAACGGAAACCTGATGGAAGAAGCCGATTATTGGTTTGGCGTGCTGAATGGTAAGGTGCTCAGGTACCACGAAAATGGGAAGCTGCAAACTGAGGGTTATTTTGTTAACGGACTGCAAGACAGTTTAATGCGGTATTATTCAACCGATTCTGTGCTGCTAGAAGAAGGTTCTTTTCGCCTCGATCGGCGGAAGGGAGAGTGGAACTACTGGTTCGCTAATGGCACAAAGAAAAAAACAGAAACCTACAATGATTCAATTGTTTACACCAACTACCTCGCAAATGAAAAAGGCGTGGTGATGATCAATGGGGGTGTTGGAGTTTTAAAAGAATACTTTTCAAACGGCAACGTGCACATTGAAACAGCTTATGCAGATGGCTTGCCGAATGGAAAACATACCCAGTACTACGTAGATGGCGGCATTCATGAGACAGGCCGATACAAAGACGGAAAGCGCGATGGCGAATGGCTAGAATATTATTTCGGCGGTAAACAAGAGCGCATCTCAACATACAAGCACGGAATACCCAATGGTTTGTTCAAGCAGTTTTTCATGAACGGACAAGTCGACATGGAAGGCGATCACGCGAACGGTAAGAAAGTCGGCCTTTGGAAATGGTATTTTGAAGATGGTAAAACCGACATGGAGGGTAGCTTTGCAGAAGACTTGCAGGAAGGCACGTGGATATATTACTACGGAAACGGAAACACACACTACACCGGCAACTACACCCAAGGAAAGATGCACGGCGAATGGCAATACTTTTACTTCAACGGTGAACCATGGCACACCGGGTCGTACGATATGGGCGTGAAGTCGGGCGAGTGGACGTATTGGTTCGAAAGCGGACAACTGCTCATGCACGGCGATTTTAAGGATGGAAAAGAAAATGGTGTTTGGGAGAGTTGGTACGACAATGGTCGTCAGAAAGATAAGGGGAACTTTAAAGATGGGACCATTGACGGTGCTTGGGAAGGATGGTTCCCGAACGGTGTGCGGCAATACACTGGGACGTGGAATGGCGATTTGCGCACGGGTAAGTGGGATTTCTGGTGGGAAAATGGCAAACTGAACGAATCGGGAAGCTATACATCAACCGGTAAGAAAACAGGAAAATGGGAGACGTTTAGTGAATTTGGATATCCAGAAATGATCGGTAGCTACAGCGATAACATACCGGATGGAAAATGGGAATATTACTTTCCAAATGGATCACCAGAACGCGTATGCACTTATAAAGTTGGTAAACTCGACGGCATGGTTACTACCTATAACCAGCGGGGCATGGTAATCATGGAATCGGAATACAAAAACAACAAGCGCCACGGCAAGTATATACGGTACAACGAAAAAACAAATCAGGTAGAAGAACACTTCATTTACGAAAATGGTTTGGTGGCGAAAATCGTTAAAGGCAAAGGCGCAAACTAACAAAGCACCGACAGAACTCCAAAAACATGTCGTTCATCATCGAAATGATCGCCGAAGGCGAGCACCAACAGCAAGATTTTAAGATGCGTATTGAAGATACGCGGAAAATCGCACGTACCTTGGTGGCCTTCGCCAATACCGATGGTGGGCGTTTGTTGATTGGTGTGAAAGACAACGGAGCTGTGTGCGGCGTAGTGCCCGAAGAAGAGTTCTATATGATTCAAGCCGCTGCCGAAATGCACTGCAAACCAACCATTTCTTTTAAAACCCAGGTATGGAAAAGTAACTACCTAAGTGTATTAGAGGTGCAGATTGAGAAATCGCTTCGTGCACCGCATTTTGCGGCCAATGAAGACGGCACATGGGACGCTTACCAGAGACAAGAAGACAGAAATATAAAAGCAAATGGCGTTTTATTGAAGGTGTGGCAATACCAGAGTACCGAGCAAACACCTGATTTTGAATACACTCACCCCATTCGCAAATTGTTTCAAGCGCTTAGAAATGGAGAACATCTGGGTTTTAGAAGCGTCTCTCGCATCCTGCGGTTGAGCAGAGAAAAGACAGAAAACATTCTCGCTCAACTTGTTGTTTGGGATATAGTGAAGATGGATTTTACAGATACCGGGTGCTTTTACGCGATGAAAGATGGAAATAAAATGCAAGCGATTGAAGATTCGCCCATAGATGCCCCAAGGCGAATGATTTAAATTGTCATGATAAATACGAATTTGTTGAACATAGCGTTTGAAACACGAACCAAAGCAACCCAAATGATCAGGATCATTTCAACTACCGTATTGGTACTGCTTGTTAAAACTTGTCTGTCGCAAATGCCCGTTGGCCAATGGCGAGAACACCTGCCGTACCGCGGTACCATTGATGTTTGCGTGGCTGGCGACCTCATTTATGCCGCAACTCCTTACGCAGTTTTCTCTCTTAACAGAACCGACAATAGCATCGAACGCATCTCAAGCGTAAACGGTTTGAGCAGCTCAGACGTGTCGACAATTGAATTCGATAACACTACCAAAACTTTAGTTGTGGCCTACAATTCAGGCAATGTCGACCTCATCAAAAACGGTGCTTCGTTCAACCTATCCGATATAAAAGAAAGCAATGTTTTTGGCGATAAAACCATTTACGACATTCGCATCATCAACGGTATGGCCTACCTGTCGTGCGGATTCGGCGTGGTGGTGATAAATATTGACCGCCGTGAAGTTGCAGAAACATGGTATCTGCAAGGACAAAACAACCTCGTACGTGTGAACTCGCTTGAAGTAGATGATGTATACTGGTATGCAGCAACCGGATCAGGAATTTTCAGAGCTGAACGCAACAACCCTTTCCTTACCAATTTCGCTTCATGGGAAGAAATGGACGAAGTGCCTAGCCCCGGCGCCGATTACACCGACATCGCCCGGGTGAACAACACCCTCTTTGTGACCACAGATGGTGCTAGCTCAGACGAACTTTGGAGGGCTGAAATTGGCGTGTGGGAATGGACAAATGTTGCAGATTTGGAGTCTATTTTGATCGACGACATTCAAACCAATGGAAACCATTTGGCTGTTTGCACTTTTCAAAAAATCACATGGCTAGATGAAAATTTCGACGTTTTCACAGCGCAACAAAATATCAACGGAAACCTGGTATCACCAAAAGGCTCTGTTTTCGACCAGCAAGGCAATTTGTGGGTAGCAAACGATTTTGGTGGCTTGCTTTTCGTAGGCACCGACCTTGCAGAAAGAAGCTACCTGCCCGACGGTCCGCCGAATTTCAACGCGCGAAGAATCGATGCGTACAACGACAACATCTGGATAGCCTCTGGTGGTGTGGATGCTACCTGGACCAACAACTACGACAAAAAAGGCATCTACGGCTTGGTGAATGAAAACTGGGTGGTGAGTGAAATTAACCAGGGGTTGAACGACATTGGTGAAATCAACGACTATATGTGTGTGACGATAGACCCCAACGACAACGGCCGTGTTTTCTTAGGTTCGTGGGAAGAAGGTTTGATTGAGGTAAAAAACGGTGCCATCACAAACATCTATAACCAAGACAATAGTCCGCTGCAACTGGCCGATTTCGGTGGCTCCCCTCGCGTGGGCGTCGGCGGTGCCGATTTCGACGAATCGGGCAACCTGTGGTTTTCAAATGCCTATTCAAGTGCTCCGCTGCACCTGCTGTCAGAAGGGGGAAATTTCACATCTTTCAATTTCGCTCCAGAAATTGGAACCGATGATTTTATTGGTGACATCTTAACCACCCGTCAAGGCTACGTTTGGGCAGTGATTCCGCGTGGAAAGGGATTGCTCGTGCTCGACCCTAACGAAACACCAGCGGACCCCTCAGACGACAACTACCGTGTTTTAACCAATGAAGAGGGAAATGGCGCACTGCCGAACATGGACGTATATTCGATTGAAGAAGATTTGGATGGTGAAATCTGGGTGGGAACTTTACAAGGAATCACCGTTTTTTATGCTCCAGAAAGTATTTTTTCCGAAGAAAATTTCGATTCGCAGCAAATACTCATCGAACAAGATGGTAACATTCAAATTTTGCTTGAAACTGAGCAAATCAACTCCATTGCCATTGACGGCGCGAATAGAAAATGGATTGCCACCGCTAGCAATGGGGTGTTTCTATTCAGTCCAGACGGACTCGAAGAAATACACCACTTCACCGTAAACAATAGTCCGCTGCTCTCAAACAACGTCCTCGATATCGCCATCAACCACAAGCGGGGTGAGATCTTTTTTGCTACCGACAATGGGGTAATCTCATACATGAGCGATGCCACCAATTTCGACGATGAAATAAGCACGATGTCGATATATCCAAATCCGGTGCGAGAAGACTACAACGGACTAATCACCATTGATGGATTGGCTTATGAAACCGACATAAAAATCACCGATGTGAGTGGGAATGTCGTTTACAACTCAACCTCCAACGGTGGTCGCGCAACGTGGGATGCAACCGGACCCGATGGCCGACGGGTAGCAACAGGCATATACCTTATATTCGCTGCTAGATCAGATGGCGATGCCACGAATGTTGGGAAAATAGCCATCATTCGATAGCATGTGGATATGTTGTTGTTAACTGATTAACAGCACATTAAAACATCTTTATTCACAATCTAAGAAATGGGCTTTGCGCCTCCCAAAAGAGAAACCTAAATTTGCAGGCCATTTCTATTCTATGCCTCATTTTCAAACTCCAATCTCAACCAAGTTACCCCGCACAGGCACCAGTATCTTTACTGTGATGTCGGCCCTGGCCACTGAGCATGGAGCACTCAACCTATCGCAAGGGTTTCCTGAGTTTGATGTGCCCTCCGAACTAAAAGAACTCGTTGTCCGTGCCATAACCGACGGAAAGAACCAATATGCGCCCATGGCGGGTGTTTTGGCCCTGCGTGAGGCTGTAGCAGCGCAGTTTCAAAAAAGAAATGGCATTGCCTACGACCCCGCAGAAGAAATTACCATTACCGCAGGAGCCACTCAGGCCATTTTCACAGCCATCACAGCCCTTGTTAAAGAGAACGATGAAGTCATTGTGTTCACGCCGGCATACGATTGCTACGCACCTGCCATAGAATTGGCGGGTGGCATTCCGGTTTTCATGCGCCTAACTGGTCCGCACTACCGGGTAGACTGGGACGAAGTCCGCAAGCTCGTTACACGAAAAACACGCATGATCATCATCAATACCCCGCACAACCCTACGGGCAGCGTGCTGGGCTTGGCCGATTTGATGGAACTGGAAAAAATTGCCATCTCATCCGATATCATTGTATTGAGCGACGAAGTATATGAGCACATTGTTTTCGACGGTGAGCCGCATGCCAGCTGTGCCTCACGCGCAGGATTGGCAAACCAAAGCTTGATTGTTGGTTCGTTCGGAAAGAGCATACACGCCACAGGTTGGAAAACAGGCTACATCGCCGGTCCACCTTCCCTCATGGCCGAGTTCAGAAAAGTGCACCAGTACAACGTTTTTGTTGCCAACACACCGATACAACATGGCATAGCAGACTTCATGAACGAAAATCCCGATCATTTCGCGCAACTATCGTCTTTTTACCAAGCCAAACGCGACCTCTTTTTACAAGCAATGAAAGGCAGTCGGTTCACCTTCAAACCCGCTGAAGGCGGCTATTTCCAGTTGTTGAACTACAGCAACATCAGCGAGCAAGAAGATGTAGAAATCGCCAAAGAGTGGACCGTGAAATATAAGATAGCCTCGATTCCGGTGTCGGTGTTCTACCAACAACCGCTTATGGATCATTCCCTGCGCTTTTGCTTCGCTAAAAACGACGACACCCTGCTTGCTGCTGCTGAGATTTTGAAGTCCATCTGAAGTTTTGGTAACTTCAACGGCGAAAACACATCCCCATGGAAAATCTGCGCGTTTCTGCCATTCAGACAACCCTCATTTGGGAAGATCCTGCAGCCAATATTAAACAGCTCGACAAAGTCATTGCCGACATCACAGCAACCGATCTCATTGTTCTACCTGAAATGTTCACGACGGGCTTCACCATGCAGCCTGAGCGATTTGCAGAACCCCATGGCGACAGCATGACCACCCTGTTGTGGATGAAATCTGTGGCAGCAGCGAAACAAGCTGTTATCTGCGGAAGCGTGTCGGTTTCAGAAAGCGGTAATTACTACAATCGGCTATATTGGGTGTTTCCTGATGGACGTTACGACTGGTACGATAAAGTGCACCTCTTCTCGTTCGGTAATGAGCCACAGCACTACCAAGCAGGCACAACACGAAAAATTTTTGAGTGGCGTGGATGGAAGATTCTCCCATTGATTTGTTACGACCTCCGCTTTCCTGAACTTGCCCGCAACAGCGGGGATGAACACCGCTACGACCTCTGTTTATACGTCGCTAACTGGCCTGCGGTGCGTTCCTATCCGTGGCAGACCCTGATTCGCGCTCGCGCAATCGAAAATCAGTGCTACCTTATCGGGGTGAACCGCGTAGGCGCAGATGGCAATGGAGAGCCGCACAGCGGCGACAGTGCCATTTTGGATGCCCGCGGAGCAACACTCGCCATTGGAGAGCCTCATCAACCGCAAGTGCTACACGCTGCGCTTGATGGGTCGGCATTGGAAGATTTCAGAGTGAAATTTCCTGTCCTTTCAGACAAACATTATCAGAGTTAGTTGATGCGTGTTTTACTTCTCACCCCTCCGCTTACGCAGCTCAACACCCCCTATCCGGCAACGGCTTATATCTCGGGCTTTTTACGCAGCAAAAAAATAGACACCGATCAAGGAGACCTCGGCCTCGACCTGTTTTTGCGCCTATTTACCCGTGCTGGGTTGTCGGACACATTCGAAAAAATCGAAGCCGGTGGCTTCACCTTAGACGACAACTGCACCAACATGGTTTTGCGCAAGGCCGCGTATATTGGCACCATTGAGCACGTCATATCCTTTCTTCAGAACAACCAATCGAACCTCGCACAGCGCATCATACGTCCGCATTTCCTCCCCCGCGGAAAACGATTTGAAGCCGTTCATGAGATCGAATATCACTTTGGGAAAAACAGCGTTCAAGATCAAGCACGGTACCTCGCTTCACTCTATTTAGAAGACCTGGTAGACCTGGTGGCGGCCACTGTTGGTCCGCACCTCGGAATATCGAAATACGCAGAACGCATTGCCAGAACAGCCGTTTCGTTTCGACCCATCGCGTTAGAACTGCAGAAACCCAACAACAGCATCGACAACCTTTTGTGGGAATGCACCGCTGCCTACTTTTCTGGCACCATCCCCGACGTTGTCGGGTTCACAGTTCCCTTTGCTGGCAACCTGTACGGCGCTTTGAAAGCGGCACAATGGATCAAAACCAACCACCCACAAACCAAAATCATACTTGGCGGAGGATATGCCAATACTGAGTTGCGTGAACTCACCGATCCCGCTATCTTTAACTACATCGACTTCATCACCCTCGACGATGGAGAGGGGCCCTTGTATGCCTTGATACAACACCTCAAACACCCAACATCGGCCCGTTTGCTGAAGCGCACGTATGCATTGCAAGATGGAAAAGTGGTTTTTGAAGACAACCTCATCGGCGGGGAATTTGGTCATGCCACATTGCCTGCTCCCGACTACCGCGGATTGCGACTGCGCGAATACCTATCGATGTTCGACATGCCCAACCCCATGCACCGTTTGTGGAACGACGGCCGCTGGAACAAGCTCACCGTTGCCCACGGCTGTTACTGGAAGAAATGTTCTTTTTGCGACGTCAGCCTCGATTACATCGGACGATTTGAAGAATCATCCGCCGCTACTTTTGTCGATAAGATGGAATATCTCATTGCCCAAACAGGTGAAACAGGATTCCACTTCGTTGATGAGGCTGCTCCCCCACTCGCCCTGCGCGACATCGCTTTGGAAATCATACGTCGCGGATTACAGGTAACCTGGTGGACCAACATACGCTTTGAGAAAACCTTTAGCAGCGACCTTTGCAGAATACTCGCCATGAGCGGATGCATAGCGGTAACAGGCGGTTTGGAAGTGGCCAGCGACCGACTGCTCGCACTCATGGAAAAAGGCGTTACCGTAAAGCAAGTCGCCAACGTATGCAAAGGCTTTACCGACGCTGGAATATTGGTTCACGCCTACCTCATGTTTGGCTTTCCGACAGAAACAGAGCAAGAGACCATTGATTCACTGGAGATTGTCAGACAGCTCTTTTCGCACAACCTTATCCAATCGGCCTTTTGGCATCAATTTGCAATGACTGTTCACAGTCCGGTTGGACTGAATCCATCTAAATACCACGTTGAGCGAATAGGCCCCGATTTCGAAGGCTTTGCCAACAACGACCTTTACCACAACGACCCCACGGGTGCCGACCATGAAGCGTTTGGTCCTGGTTTGAATACCGCCTTGTACAACTATCTGCATGGGAACGGACTATCGTTCGACCTGCAAGCGTTTTTTGATTTCGACATACCGCCCACTACTGTACCTCCAACCTTTATAGCCCAAGAGCTTGTGGAAGGTGCATATGACCCCGTTGACCGCGTCGATTTATACGCCATGTGGCATCAAGTGCACATCGATCAACTGCCTATTTCACCCCGAGATCACCAGGTAACCTTCACCCACCCCCACGGTGAAGAGCAGTTGGTTTTGAGCAGCGGGATATCAGGTTTTATTGCGGCGAATAAACATCTGTTGGAAATTCAACACGGCCAAGGAATGTCGCTCACTAGTCTGCTGCAACAACTGGCGGATAGCGCCAATATGCACCCCACAGACATCGTTAAAAGCGCCTGGTGGCTGCGGTTGCGGAAATCGGTACTAACTGTTTTAAGACAAAGTTGATTAGAGCGGTATGTTGCCGTGCTTCTTTTTCGGCAACACGTCTACCTTATTCTTGAGCATATCGAAAGCGCGAATGAGCTTGGCACGTGTTTGATGGGGCTTGATGACCTCATCCACATATCCCCGAGCTGCAGCGTTGTATGGATTGGCGAACAACTGCGCGTATTCTGCTTCCTTCTCCTTCCATTTTTGTTCTGGGTTCGCGTCACTCGAAATTTCCTTTTTGAAAATGATTTCCGCCGCCCCTTTTGCACCCATTACGGCAATTTCAGCCATGGGCCAAGCGAAGTTCATATCGGCGCCGATGTGTTTAGAGTTCATCACGTCGTATGCACCACCGTAAGCCTTTCGGGTGATCACCGTTACACGTGGCACCGTGGCTTCAGAGAAAGCATATAGCAATTTTGCGCCATTGGAAATGATGCCCTTCCATTCTTGATCGGTGCCTGGCAGGAAACCAGGTACATCTTCGAATACAAGCAGCGGGATGTTGAAAGCATCGCAGAAACGGACAAATCGAGCGGCTTTGTTCGACGCATTGATATCGAGCACACCAGCGAGGTATGCAGGTTGATTGGCAACGATACCGATACTTTTACCCGCCAAACGTCCGAAACCTACCACAATATTACCCGCGTATTCTTTATGCACTTCAAGGAATGAATGATCATCGATAACACCGTTTATCACCTCTTTGATATCGTAAGGTTGACTGGCATTTTCAGGGATGATGCCATCGAGACTCATTCTCACCTCATCACCCCCTTTGTAAGGCAGCTCAGGGGGCATCGATTCGCAGTTTTGGGGAATGAATGAGAACAACGCCTTGAGGTCGTTCAAGCATGCCACCTCATTTTCACTAGCGAAGTGGGTGACACCACTTTTCACCGCATGGGTCATTGCACCACCCAACTCTTCACTTGTCACCTCTTCATGGGTCACCGTTTTCACCACGTTGGGGCCTGTGACGAACATGTACGACGAGCCATCGACCATGAAAATAAAATCGGTAAGTGCAGGAGAATAAACAGCACCACCAGCACACGGACCCATGATAGCCGAAAGTTGAGGGATAACACCGCTAGCTCTAACATTGCGATAGAAAATATCGGCGTAGCCACCAAGTGAAACCACACCTTCTTGAATGCGTGCTCCACCAGAGTCGTTCAGCCCAATTACCGGCGCTCCGTTCTTCATGGCCAGGTCCATCACCTTGCATATTTTTTCTGCATGCGCTTCGGCGAGTGAGCCTCCAAGCACTGTGAAATCTTGGCTGAAGACGTATACCAAACGTCCGCCTATGGTGCCATAACCCGTCACCACACCATCGCCCAAAAACTTTTGATTGTCGAGACCAAAATTCGAAGAACGGTGTGTAACGAACATTCCAATTTCTTCGAAAGAGCCATCGTCTAGCAAGTACTGCACCCTTTCACGAGCAGTGAGTTTCCCCTTTGCGTGTTGGGCTTGAATGCGTGTTTCGCCGCCGCCCAATTTGGCTTCTGCGATTTTCGAGTCGAGGTCTTGAAATTTCATGCAGCGAAGATAAGAAACGAACGCTTGCTAGCCGATTACAACGTATGCACTAAATACTACAACCCTGATTTCATGCAGTTTACAGACTCCGAATTATAATTTCGTCGAAAACCGTAACTACCTGCGATGTTCTGCGTTAAACACCCTTGTAAGTTCTCATGTAGAGATATTTAGATAGTTTAATTGTTTTCATTTATTTACCAACGAAGGCCGTCCAACGGGGTGGCCTTTTTGGTTTTTCTTTTAATTACTATTTTACCTTACTCAAATTAGCAATTGTCGCGAATGTATCGATGCTTTTAGGTTTAATCTCCCGCACTATGTAATTGATTTATAGTGTCATGAAAGCAACATTGGTTTTTATAATTTCACTTGTAAATTGTGTTTTAAATGATTAATTTCATCGCAAAACACTGACCATGAAACAACTAAAACTATTGCTACTTCTATTGTTTGCCAATTTTTCTGCCCATTCTCAACTCCTAGAACTGTTTGTTTCACAAGTATATACTCACCCTATACCGGGGTACAGTTATTCGAATGCCGCCTATTTCGAAGGTTACAAAACCTATGTTGTTTCGGTTAAATTAGGCAATCCTCAAGATCTCATCACAGCCATTTATGGCACCCCAGAACCCGGGCCAGACGGCAACCCAAGACCTTTGTATATTTCGTATGAAGGAGATTGTTATGACAGTCCATGGGGATATCATGTGGGAAACAACATTCCAGAGGACGCATGTTGGTGGGGAACCAACGTATTTATTGACCAATGTTTGGACACCTATTTAACCTTGCGTGATTTAGCGAAGCACAGTCCGGGTCCCCAACATTGTGTTTTCGACAATACTGCCTCCGTTGCATTGATAGATCCTCCCAATTTTCCCTCTAACACATGCGACACTTATATCAATGATGGTTTTATTTATACACTTAACCCAACTGTTTGCAACCCCATTGATGACTCGCAATACTATGTTGTTCTGTACATCACCACCAACGACAAATTTTCATTTTGCACCAATGTATACGGCTACCTATATGGTCTAACCAATCTGCCCATGGAAGCCTATTTCTGTTTAGAAGATGTCCTTGCCGGCTGCAGAAATCCGGAACACCCGGATTACAATCCAGAAGCCAACATTTCAGATGGATCTTGTCCGGACCCAGAAGGATGCATGGATCCGGAAGCTGCGAATTACAACCCAATTGCTCTAGTGGATAGCGGCATGTGTTTTTATGCAGGTTGCACCAACCCGGAGGCGTGCAATTACGAACCGGATGTAGCCGTTGACAATGGCACGTGTATTTTGCCAGGTTGCATCGACAACAATGCGTGCAACTATGATGCTGGAGCAATATGCGAAGGCGTGTGTACTTTTCCGGGTTGCATTGACCCTGCAGCCTGTAACTTCGATCCTGAGGCCGCTTGCTCAGATGAATCCTGTGTTTTCGCAGGGTGCTTAGATGCCACAGCGTGCAATTACAATCCTACAGCGGCATGCGAAGGCATTTGTTCTTATCCTGACTGCATCGACCCTGAAGCATGCAACTTCAATCCTGAGGCTGAATGTTCAAATCGTGCATTTACCCTGGGTGTTGGGATGAATCTGCATGCAATTATGATCCAGACGTACCATGTGAGGGCGGAGAATGTCTTTTTCCGGGTTGCCTAGACAGAACAGCCTGCAACTACAATCAATCGGCCGGTTGTCACGATGGCGATTTATGCACCTACCTTCAATTGTTTGAGATCACCGGCGATGAAGAAGTGAATGTAGGCGACTCCAAAGTATATCATTATGCCACGACATTCAATTCATCACTGGCATGGGATATCGTTAACGGAACCATCGTTTCGGTTCAAAACAACTCAACCATGGTGATTCAATGGCCAAGCATGGGGGTTGGACAAGTGAAAGTAACCGAAACCTATGACGGTTGTGATGGGGTAACGGTCGTAAAAGATGTCCAAATTGGCCCTTTAACCGCTGAGCACCTCCAAGCAAGCCTAGCCATTCAGGTGCACCCCAACCCTGCAGATCAAACAATGCACTTAGTTGTTCCTGACACGTGGGAATCATTTTCGTATACCCTTTATACAACATCAGGAGAAATGGTGCAGCAGAAAAACAACAACAAAAGCGCTTCGGTTTTGATAGATGTTTCTGGGCTGGCAGCAGGGGTGTACATTGTTACAGCCACGTATGCCGAATTTTCTGAAAGCACCCAGATTGTGGTGAAGCATTGATGGGGGTGGTGGAAGAGGGTTGTTCTGCTGTAACCTTCAGAACACTGTTGGAAAGAGAAAGGGCCTTGTCGAGAAGCACGATGCTCCAAAGCGCTCGTGACTTAGCGCGCATGTACTACCAATTTCCTGATTCTATTCCGCAACTTGACTCTTTGCTGCAAGATATTGCCCCACTCGGTTCGCACTTTGCCAATGCTCTTGTATGGAGCGAAGCTGGTGGAGATCCTACAACGTTGCTTGACGATTTGGAGGTAGACAACACCAATGAATCTACCGCAATGTTGGAGCTTTCCGATATCGCAAATGGGTTGTATGGTGATCAACGTACGTGGTCAGAATTGTCAACATCGGAGATTCAAGCATTGGAAGATGTAGCCGAATATTACACTACCTATGCCGGTCGCACAGCGATGTCTATTCTCAATGAATGGTACGATGGACAATGGTTTATTCCACCGGGGTTGAACACAACATGGACGCCGCGCAATTACAGCCATGAAAGCGAGCAATTACCCATTGTTCAAGTTTCACCTAATCCTGCGTCTGATGTCGTATATGTAATGGCACCCCTTGGTATACCTGAAGATGCAGTATTCAGCTTGGTAGACGGTACTGGTCGCACGGTGGCGCAACTGCAATTGAAAGCAGGAAGCACGTTCGCTCCCATTGAGGTGAATACCTTAAATTCGGGTCAATACCTTTGGCGTTGTATAAGTAACAATGGAATACCTTTGGGAACAGGCAAACTCCAAATCATCCGATGAAAAACCACCTCACCATATGCTTTCTGCTCGTTGCACTGTCTGGTTTCGGACAGTTCAACGAGCGGTTTGTAGCTATTCCAGGGCCGACTGAAAATTCATCAATTCATGTCACAGGTGATCAGTTTGCAGTTATTTCAAGAGTGTTCACGGAAAGTCCCTTGTCTGAAGGTTTTTCAAAATGGCACATGTGCTATTCCATTCTCGATAACCAAGGGACGGCGATCGTCACAAAATCTTATACAACAGGAATCAACGGGTTACTTCCTCAGGAGGATGGCATGACTGAAATATCAGAGAACCACCTCCAATGCGGAATATTTGTTGACACCCTCGGTGTTATGGGCGCTTACTACTTAGTGTTTAATGCTTTAGGTGACACCGCTCGTTTCACAACCATGTACAATCCTTGGTATAGCGATGACCCAAATTACCCAGGGACATCGTTTATGGTACCCCGCGATTTCTACCTCGACCAACAGGGGTATGTATTTATGAGCTACGGCGGACAATCGGGCGAGTTTACCGCTTCTGATGCCGGCGTTGTTTGCTACGGTCCTGATGATACCTACCAATGGCACATCGATTTTATTGATTGGGATTTACCTGAACACATATATTCCATGACCAAACTCAATGGCTTCCTGTACTTTGCTGTTCAGCAAAAGGTTACGGACTATGTTCACACCTTCATCGTTGAAGTTCACAAAGTTGATATGGAGGGCAATATTGTTCAGTCGTGGTCTGAACCTTGGGAATTCAATCCGAGCGAATTTAGAGAAATGATTTCTGACGACAATGCCATCGTTTCGGTAGGCAGTATCACCGAAGAAATGGATGTCCCTTCTCGATCTGCTATTTTTAAGTTTGACTCCGACATGAATACCATTTGGATGACAGCGCTTGAAAACAACCAAACTGATTATCGCAGGTTTTTCGAAGACGTCACCATCGCCACCGATGGCCACTACGTTGCCTCAGGTCAATATCCTTACGAACTCGACGAGCCCGACCCGGTGAACGGCACCTTTATGAGCGATGTCACCCTGGCCAAGTTTCACCGCGACACAGGGGAGCTTTTGTGGCAACGGTTTTACAGGGTGGTGGAAAGTGAAGATAAAACACACTCCGTATGGGATGTGAGGGCTACCGCCGATGGTGGACTCATCTTCTGTGGTGAGTCGCTTGATTACACCGAAGAAGAATACACCTCCGAAAACCCCGTACAACAAGGCTGGGTGGTGAAAGTAGATGGCTTTGGCTGCTTGGTTGAGGGCTGTCAGAACAGTGTTGAAGAAGCTGAAGGTGCAGTGTCGTGGTTCAAAGCCGGTCCCAACCCACTGAAGGCCGGCACACCGCTCAATGTGTACCTCGAAAAAACCCCACCTGCTGGGGCCGCCTTGGTGCTTACCGACATGCAAGGAAGACAGGTAGCCACCACCCGTGTTACAAACGGACAAACAACATACATCTGGCCATTGCCAGAAGTAACAGCAGCTACCTACCTGCTCAGCCTGTTAGATGGAAACAAGGTGCTGCAGGTGGAGAAACTGCAAATCATCCGATGAGGCCTCCATGTCATGTCGCCCTTTCGGGGTTGGCATTAACGGATGCGATTCAATGTGCGCAAAAAAAACCGATGGGTGACATTATACTGGATACTTCAATACAGACGATGAATTGTGAACATTTAACGGGAGAATTTGTTTGAATGCTATTATCTTACTTCATTATTTAGATCAAACGTAAAATCGAATTTTAATAGAAACAGACATGCGTAAAATACTATTTCCGGCCTTGGCCACCATTTTTATAATTGCTGCTTCGGCATTTACGCTGAATCAAGGAATTGAAATCGGACAAAAAGCACCCTCTTCTGACTACAAAATGATGGGAGTAGATGGCAAAGCTCAAACCCTTGAAGGACTAAAAAAAGAGAACGGACTGCTCGTAATATTTAGCTGCAATACGTGTCCGTTTGTTGTTGGCCGCGAAGGAGCATCAGCCGGATAGGAAGGTCGCTACAATCAATTGTTCGATATCAGCCAATCGATGGGTGTAGGGATGGTTTTGGTAAATTCGAACGAAGCGAAACGAGGCGGTGACGACTCATTGGAAGCCATGCGTAAACACGCGAAAGACAACGGGTATAAAATGCCTTATGTTGTAGATACAAACAGTGAGTTGGCAAATGCTTTCGACGCACGCACAACACCGCATGTTTACTTGTTTAATGGTGCTATGGAGTTGGTTTACAAAGGAGCCATCGACGATAACGTAGACGATGCTTCGCAGGTGAAAGAAAACTACTTGCAAGATGCGATTCGAAAAATGACTACCGGACGTCCGATTGATACCCCAGAAACAAAAGCGCTGGGTTGCAGCATCAAACGTGTATCGTAAAATAACCACATTGAAAATGAAATAGCCTTCTTCTGAAGGCTATTTTTTTTGTCCTGACCACATGAAAACGCTGTCGTTATCAATAAACGGGGTTATATCTTTCACGAATATCAAATGTCCCAAATCAATCAGCGGCAAAATACCTAAGCCACCACCTAAGGTTGCGGTATAAAACACCGGGACAACTCCACTGGTACCAAGGTAGATGCGATGTGCACCAAACGGACCCAGGGCGACAGTGAGGGCAATGGCAACAGCACGCGGGTTTTCTTCCTTGGGCGCTACCTCCTGTTCAACTCCATGATTTCGGATACGATTGATTGCACCGCGTATGGCGGCCACCTCACGATGTCCGCTTGCAGCATCCTGCGCGTGAGCAGAAAAAGAAGAAAATAAAACGAATAGAACACCTGTAAAAAGCGCATGGGCGTGGCCGCGTACCTTTACAGACATTGCAATTTTAGATTATCATCATCGCATCGCCGTAGGCATAGAAGCGGTATTCTTCTTTGATCGCCTGACGGTAGCCTTCCATGACAAGATCATAGCCACCAAAGGCAGCCGTCATCATCAACAACGTTGATTCAGGCGTATGGAAGTTTGTGATCATGGAATCAGCAATTTGGAAATCGTACGGAGGGAAGATGAACTTGTTGGTCCACCCATCAAACGGCTTCAAGCGCGAATAGGTGCTTACCGACGTTTCAACACCGCGCATAACCGTAGTACCCACTGCACAGACACGGTGACGATTGTCTTTTGCACGGTTAACGATATCGGCAGTATGTTCAGGGATAATGATTTGCTCGCTATCCATTTTGTGCTTGGTAAGATCTTCAACCTCTACTGGTCTGAAGGTTCCTAAGCCGACATGGAGGGTAAGTTCAGCGAACTCAACACCTTTCAGTTCCATACGCTTCATCAGTTCACGACTGAAGTGCATACCCGCCGTTGGCACTGCAACAGCACCTTCGTGTTTGGCGAAAATGGTTTGAAAACGCTCTTCATCGTCTTCTTCCACCTTCCGGTCGATGTATTTCGGAAGTGGCGTTTCACCCAATTTGTATACGGTTTGCTTGAACTCCTCATGGGTACCATCAAACAAAAAGCGCAGGGTACGTCCGCGCGATGTCGTATTATCGATCACCTCAGCCACCAACTCATCGTTTTCACCGAAGTACAATTTGTTTCCGATGCGGATTTTACGAGCTGGATCAACAAGAACGTCCCACAAAAGACTTTCCGCGTTTAGTTCACGAAGCAAGAAAACTTCGATGGTAGCACCGGTTTTTTCTTTGTTTCCGTACATCCGAGCAGGGAATACTTTGGTGTTGTTGAGCACCATTACATCTCCCTCGTTAAAATAATCGAGCACATCTTTGAACAGCTTGTGTTCAATGAGCCCAGTTTCGCGGTGTATCACCATCAAACGTGATTCATCGCGGTTTTGAGCTGGATGTTGAGCAATTAGATTATCAGGAAGTTTGAACTTGAACTGTGAAAGCTTCATAGGTTGTTTTTTGAAGTCCTCGCCAAAGGGGTGCAAAAGTAATAAAAACGGCGCAAAAAATCCAGTTTTTCACGCATTTGCAGATTCAGCAAATGCATTCATCCATGTTTCCAGTGATTCGAGGGTGAAAGCATCGTCTACATGATAGTTGCCACTGCGGTATCTGCGTAGGCCAGTGAGGTAGGCACCAGAATTCGCTTTATCACCTAAATCGAAGGCCAGTGAGCGAATATAGGTACCTTTTGAACACGTCACATCGAAGTTTACGAAAGGGAGGTTGTAGTCAGACAATTTGAAATTACGGATTTCGACGAAATTGGATGTCAGCTCTACGTTCTTCCCCTTCCTGGCAGCCAAGTATGCACGTTGTCCGTCGACCTTTCGCGCCGAAAACTGAGGCGGCATTTGATCGTAACCCGGCATAAATGTGTCTGCTGTTTCTTGCAAAAATTGCAAACTCAAATGGTCGGTTGGAAAGAATGCTGATTCATCGGCTTCACGGTCGTATGATACGGTAGTGACGCCAAATTTAAACTGTCCAGTATACCCCTTTTCATCCGCTTGTATGTATTGAATCTGCTTGGTCATTTTGCCCGTGCAAATCACCAACAATCCCGTCGCCATGGGGTCAAGCGTACCGGCATGTCCGACTTTGATTTTCTTCAACCCCAATCGGTATTTCAGCAACGACTTCACTTTGTTTACGGCGTCAAAAGACGTCCAACCAAGCGGCTTGTCGATTAAAATAACGGCCCCTTCCAGGAATTCATCCTTGCTTTTAAAGTTGTTCACCATACCGGGTGCAAATTACCACATTCAAGTGGTATGATTATTTTTTATTCCTTTACTTTGTGTCAAAGCCAATTAACATGAGATACTTTTTACTTAACATTCTTGCTTTACTAGCTTATCAGGTATGCGGACAAATTACGGCAGTCGAATCCGTTCCTCTTCTATATCCTCGTTCCTACAATGGTGCAGTAGCACTGGGAAGCGATATCTTTACGGCTGGTGGACTGGTCGATGGAACCATCACAGCAACCGCTGAAATCAATTTTGGTATAGATTATAATTCTCCATGGACAGAAGCCGCCTCCATGCTTGAAGGGAGAACCGATTTCGCGATGATGGGATTGGATGCCAACTATGCCATTGTGGCGGGAGGTTGGGACGGCACCATGAATCTTGCTTCTACAGAGTTGTACGACAAGGTGATCGATGAATGGACTGTAGGCCCGCAACTAAGCGAAGGCCGCAGCTACTTGACAGCAACTAAACTCCTTGATGGGAAAATCGCCTTCATCGGCGGATACAATGGCACAAATGACCTTGCCACCGTCGACATCTACGACCCTGTTACACATTCAATGTCAACAGGCGCTCCCATGATCTATGCGAGAAGTTCACATGTGGCAGTGCGTTTGGAATCTGGTTTTATCCTGGTGGCTGGTGGTTTTAATCCAGACTACAACTTTCAAATGACGCAATGTGAACTCTATAATCCGTTTCTCGATGAGTGGACAGAGGTGGCTCCTTTGAACTACGGGCGCGACAATTTTGACGGGGTTTTGATTTATGATGGACGCGCGTTAGTTACTGGTGGTCGATATTACGATGGTGCTTCGAATATGTTCCTAGGGCACAGCGTTGCGGAGATGTATGACCCTGAAATGAATGACTGGACAACAATTGAAACAGGAACTGCGCAGCAATATCACCGTGCGTTTAGTTATGGGAGTGTTGTTTATGGCTCAAATGGTGGAGTAACCCAATCTGGGATGGATGTAGATCCCATCTATTCTGATGGTGTTTATTTTTTTTTAGGGAGCTTTCAGCCCCTTACATCGCTTGAAAGAGCCCACTATAGCCTGGTGCCGATGATCGACGAATTTGGCGCTAGTATTGGCCTTTCCCTTGCATGTTTCATTGGCGGCGATGCTACTGGAACAGGAAAGGTGGAATTGTTGCATCAAGAATTGACTGTTTCTGAGAGCGACAAGATACAATACTCCACCTTCCCCAACCCTGTAATTGACCGCATGACCATTGTTTCGAATGAGCCAGTGCAGTGGGATGTATATTCACTAAACGGACAACTTGTGCTGTCGGGAAGTGGAAAATGGGTAGATTGCCAAGCATTGCCAGCGGGTACCTACAACCTCATCATCCGCGGTGATTCCGCGACCGAAACCAAAACCTTTCAACGTTTGTAACTTATGCGCATCATTCTTCCTTTTTTGTCGCTGGTATTATTGCTTGCAAGTTGCAGTTCTCGATCTGAACAAGCAGCACTATACAACGACCGTATCATTGACCGTCAAATAGACATTGTACTGGCATTGAATGAGTTGGATTCGACTTTGAATGATCTGGAGACCGATAAAATCGATGACGCTTATCACATTCTACGAGGAAAAATAAAGGAAGGCATTCGGACGTTGGATTCCATCGGCGATTTCAAAGGTGATGCGGTGCTGCTTCAAGCATCGAAAACGTTGTTTACGGGGTACGATGAGCTAGCGGCAGGCCCATACCATGAACTGATCACTTTGCTTCAATTGCCAGATTCTGCCTACGGCGCTGATCAGCAAATGCAATCGTTTGAACTTGAAGATCAGATTGGCAAAGGAATTGAAAGCTTACACATGGCTTTTGAGAAGCAACAACGTTCGTTTGGCGAGCGCTATAATGTTGTTTTTGAGTAGCTTAGGCGTACACTCCTAACATTTTCTCTAAGATACTGCGGGCGGCCGAGAGGTGTTCCACATGGTTGAAACTCATGCGCAAGGTGCCATTTTTCTCATACATCTTGCCCAAATTGGGGTGGTTCTTCAAAAAGTCTAACACCTTGGTGAACTTGATGCTTTGATAATAAGGTGATTCTTGATTGGAGATAAAGCTACCGATCATTTTACCGCTCTTCATGACAAGCTTTTCAAACCCTACTTCGTTCGCCATGCGGCGGATGCGAATGGTTTCGAGCAAATCCTCAGTCTGTCTCGGAATAGGACCAAACCTATCTATCAACTGCGACCTGAATACTTCAAGCTCTTCATCGTTCTTGCTTTCATCGAGGGTGCGGTACAGTTGAATGCGCTCGCTGATGCTGCTAACATACTCGTCAGGAATGAGGAGCTCAAAATCGGCTTCCAATACTGTGTCAGACACGTAATCCTGCGATCGCTCGAGCTCTTCAGCAAACATCTCGCTGAACTTCTCTTCTTTCAACTCGCGCATGGCTTCGTTCAGAATTTTCTGATACATCTCAAAACCAATGTCAGTAATGAAACCGCTTTGCTCACCTCCTAGCATATTTCCCGCTCCGCGGATGTCGAGGTCGCGCATCGCAATATTGATTCCACTTCCCAAATCGCTAAATTGCTCAATGGCTTGCAAGCGCTTGCGCGACTCGCTCGGTAGCATGTGCAAAGGTGGCGATAGCAAATAGCAAAACGCTTTTTTGTTGCCGCGCCCTACTCGTCCGCGCAACTGATGCAAATCGCTCAAACCGAAATTCTGCGCATCGTTGATGATGATGGTATTTGCATTCGGAATGTCAATTCCCGATTCGATAATGGTGGTGGCTATCAAAACGTCAAACAAGCCGTCCATAAAATCGGTCATGACTTTCTCCAGCTTGTCGCCCTCCATTTGTCCGTGCCCTATAACCACCCTACAATCAGGTATCAACCGCTGCAACATACCGGCCACTTCTTTGATGTTGGCAATGCGGTTATGGACAAAAAACACTTGTCCGCCCCGCGACATCTCATAGCTCACCGCATCGCGAATCACTTCTTCATCGAAGCTAACCAGCTCTGTTTCAACTGGATATCGGTTCGGCGGCGGCGTGTTGATGATAGACAAGTCGCGCGCGCCCATGAGGGAGAACTGCAACGTACGCGGTATCGGTGTTGCTGTCAGTGTGAGGGTATCGACGTTGGCCTTCATGGTTTTGAGCTTATCTTTTACGCCTACCCCAAACTTCTGCTCTTCGTCAATGATCAATAAGCCAAGGTCTTTGAACTGAATTTGCTTACTCACCAGTTTATGTGTGCCGATCACGATGTCTACCTTTCCAGAGGCGATACCTTCCAAAGTATCTTTAAGTTCTTTGCCTGTTTTAAAGCGATTGATGAAATCTACCTTCACAGGGAAATCAGCCAAACGGTTTTTAAAGCTGCGGAAGTGCTGCAAAGAAAGAACTGTGGTGGGCACCAGCACCGCTACTTGTTTTCCGTCGGTAGCCGCTTTAAAGGCCGCACGCATAGCAATCTCCGTCTTTCCGAATCCAACATCACCACACACCAATCTGTCCATCGGCGAGTCGCTTTCCATGTCTTCTTTCACCGCCTGAGTGGCTGTTAGCTGGTCGGGCGTATCTTCGTACATAAACGACGCTTCAAGCTCAATTTGCAGGTACGAATCCTCAGAAAATCGATGTCCGATAGACGCCTTGCGCTCTGCGTACAACTGCAATAAATCGAAGGCGATTTCCTTCACCCTCGACTTCGTTTTATTCTTTGTATTCTGCCAAGCCGGACTGCCCAAACGGTTGATTTTGGGTGCTACACCTTCTTTTCCGGTGTACTTTGAGATGCGGTGCAGGGAGTGTATGCTGACATAAAGGATATCGCCACCGTTGTACGTAAGTCGAATAACCTCTTGTTCTTTTCCATTGACATCCATTTTTTGAAGTCCGGAAAACTGTCCGATACCATGATCGATGTGCACCACATAGTCGCCCGGTTCGAGGCTGTTGAGCTCTTTGAGCGTCATCGACTCCTTGTTTTTTCTAAAACCCTCTTTGAGGTGGAATCGGTGGTAGCGTTCAAAAATCTGGTGGTCTGTATAGCACAGAATCTTGCGTTCTTTGTCTACAAAACCCTCGCTAAGTTCAACGGGAATAGGCTTGAACGGTGCATCTTCCTTGCGGTCTTCAAAAATATTATACAACCGTTCAATTTGCTTTGGCTGACCGGAAGTGATAACATTGATGTACCCGTTTTTGTGATTGTTTCGCAGGTTCTTGCCCAACATTTCAAAATTCTTATTGAAACTTGGCTGCGGTGTCATGTCTAATTTAACAACCTTGCTCTCTGGAAAAGCGATGGCACCGCCAAATTCCACCACCCGCATCGGGGTGATTTGCTTCCAGAACAATACAGGTGTTACAAAAAGATCTTCCGGAGCCAGGTGGTTTAGCAACGATTCCAATCTTTTGTAATGGTATTCCCCTTTTTCGAGGGCTTTCTTCAGTTCTTCGGCCGCATGTCTAACATCTTTGAACCACAAAAACGTGTCGGGAGAGATGAAATCGAAGAACGACGTATGCGATTCTTCTAGCAACTTTTTCCCCACGTGAGGAATGATGGTTGCCTTGCTCATTTTTGCTGTTGAGAGCTGAGTGGTGGGGTCAAACATCCTGATACTTTCCACCTCATCACCGAAAAACTCCATGCGATAGGGTTTGTCGAAGCTATAAGAGAAAATATCTACAATTCCCCCGCGAACGCTGTACTGTCCAGGTTCGTAAACATAATCAACCTTCTCAAAATGGAAATCGTGCATCAAATCATCCAAGAACTCCATTGAATAGTTCTCGCCGATGGCGATATCGAAGGTGTGTTCAACGAGGTTTTTTCGGGCGATAACGTGTTCACACAGTGCCTCCGGGTAGGTCACCACGACGGTGCTTCCACGCAGTTTCACCAAGTCGTTGAGGACTTCGGCACGCATCGCGATGTTCGCATTTTCGGTTTGTTCGGCCTGATAGGGAACCCGCGCTGAACGGGGAAAAAACAAGACCTTCCAACTGCTTCCGAGCAAGTGCTCGAGATCGTTCATGAAATAGGCAGCGTCTTCTTTGTCGGTGAGGACAAATAGATAATCTCCCTTTAATTTTGAAATTGCAGCAGCAGCAAGCATCGCTACAGCAGATCCCACAGCACCATTGATGGCTACTTTACTGGATTCGGGTGCAATTCCGTCGACAATCTCTTGCGTTACTTTGTCGGATGAATACAGGCGGAAAAAATCTTCGAGTGTCAAAGCACCGCAAAAATACTGCTTTCAATCAATGTGGGCTGCATGTGGAGAGAAAACTAATGCTCAATGTTGGGGAGATAAAGCGAAACACCGAATTCAGTATGCAGGGCAGACGTGATAGGAGGCTTTAGACTTTAGCTGATTCCAATTCAGCAATGAACTCCATCGCTTTTAGCACCATGTTTTTCGATCCAATCAGGAGCGGTTCTCGTTGGTGCAACTCTTTGGGCTGAATGTCCATGATGCTACTTGTGCCCGTTGTTGCCAATCCACCTGCCTGTTCAACAATGAAGGCGAGCGGACTGCATTCGTACAGCAGTCGGAGTTTTCCTTTCGGGGCGCCTGTTGTTGGTGGGTAAATATAGATGCCACCTTTGATTAAATTGCGGTGAAAATCAGCCACCAGCGAACCGATGTAACGGGCAGAATATGGACGGCCATCTTTCTTGTCTACCTCTTTGCAATAGGCCACGTAAGCTTGAATTCCTGGCGTTGTGATCGCCATATTTCCTTCGTTGATGCTGTATACTTTTCCGTCTTCAGGAATCATCATGGAAGGGTGCGACAGACAAAACTCACCAATAGAAGGTTCGAGGGTAAAGCCATTGACGCCGTATCCGGTGGTGTAGACAAGCATGGTAGAAGAGCCATAGATCACGTAACCAGCAGCTACTTGCTCGCATCCCTTTTGGAGAAAATCGTTGATATTGGCCAAATCGCCTACTGAGGATGTCCGACGGAAAATGGAGAATATCGTACCAATAGAGACATTGACATCGATGTTTGAAGAGCCATCGAGCGGATCGAAGAGCACCACATACTTTCCTTTCTTGCACAAATCACGATCGAATGCTACATAGGCATCGTTTTCTTCGCTAGCAATGCCACAAACCTCACCCCCATTTCGAAATGAATTGATGAACACCTCATCGGCATAAACATCCAGCTTTTGCTGCACTTCCCCTTGAATATTGGTAGTTCCAAACGCACCGAGTATATCACCCAAACCTGCTTTGTTAACCTGTTGGTTGACGATTTTCGCGGCAATCCCAATGTCGCTAAGCAAGCGTGACAGATCACCTGAAGCATACGGAAAGTCGGCCTGACGGTCGATGATAAATTCGCTGAGGGTAATGATCTTGCTCATGGGTTTGTGTTCGGTTCAAAGATAATCAGCCCTTATGACTCTAAAAATAAATTGGTGATTCTTACAAATTCAAGCGGCCCCAATTGTTCCGGTCGTTGTCCGCCCAAATCTTCAGGCCACACAAACCCTTCCGGAGTCAATGCCTTCAGGCTATTTCGCAGGGTCTTTCTTCGTTGATTGAAAGCCGTTTTGATGACGTTCTTGAACATTTTGACGTCGCAACCGGGGTCTACCACATTGTTTCGCCTGAGGCGGATGACGCCAGACTGCACTTTTGGCGGTGGTTCGAACTCCATGGCATCCACCGTGAATAGGTATTCGATGTCGTAAAACATCTGCAACAACACCGAAAGAATGCCGTATTCTTTCGATCCCGGACCGGAGGCAATGCGCATGGCTACTTCTTTTTGGAACATGCCTACCACTTCAGGCACATGATCTCTCAGGTCGTACACACGAAAAAGTATCTGGGTCGATATATTGTATGGGAAGTTGCCAATCACCGCGAATTTATCACCCATCATATCGAGCAGCGGAGCCTTTAAAAAGTCGGCGTCGAAAATATCCTCATCAGGTACAACCTTGTTGAGTTTCAAATAGGTTATCGACTCCCCATCTATCTCAATCACAGAGAGATGCAAGTCTGGCTGCGCTTTTTGAATGCACTTGGTAAGTGCCCCAGTACCCGGCCCAATCTCAATCACCCGCTGGTAGTCACCGTGTTTGGTAAGCGCTGAAGCGATGTCCATAGCGATGCCACCATTGCGCAAAAAGTGCTGCCCGAGGGCTTTTTTAGGAGTTACTTTCACCTTTTTTCTTGGTGTATTACGTCGAGCACAGTGCGAAAAGCCACCGCCTTCCCGCCGTATTTATCAGTATGATCTTTCTGTAGAGCAGGAGCAAACTCAACTTGATAACGGTTGTAATGGTGGCGATCAGGGGCGAGGTATTGCACGGCGTAAGTCATTCCCCCTTCTTCAAAACCTTCAACCCTGCAGATGCGGTTTTCGACAAACATGCCCGTATCGAGCACCTGTGGAATGTGCACTTCTTTCATCCATGCTAGCCATTCTTCGTGGATCTCTTCGTCCACACTTACTGTTACATTGTACAAAACCATCGCAACGCTTTGTGCAAAGGTAGCCCTTTCACATGCACTTTGGGAATAAACACCGAGTTTCGGTTTTCCAATTTCGCTACATTTGGACAAAACACGCCGAAGTGAAACTCGATCCGGTTATTCTATCAATCCCAATATTCTTTTTATTAATCGGTATTGAACTGATTGTCGACTACTATCAATCGCGCAAAAAAGAAAAGTCGCATTACCGGTTGAGCGACGCTGTGGCGAACATCTCTTGTGGCATCATCGACCAAAGCACCGGCGTATTTGCTAAGGTTTTTACGGTAGGCATGTTTGCACTGGTGTATGAACTCGTTCACCCGCATCTACCATATACCATCCCATCAAATTGGGGCATGTACGTGTTGTGTTTTGTATTGGTTGACCTTGCGTACTATTGGTCGCACCGCATCAGTCATCAAGTTAATCTGTTTTGGGTAGGTCACGTGGTTCACCATCAAAGTGAAGATTACAACTTATCGGTCGCCTTGCGTCAAGGTGCGCTCCAAAAAATGTTGATGTTTTGGGTCTATCTTCCCCTCGCCGCGCTTGGATTTCCGCCTACATGGTTTGTCATCAGCATCGGTTTTAACCTGCTCTACCAATTTTGGATTCACACCGACCTCATCAACAAGATGGGGTGGTTTGAGTGGATTTTTAACACGCCATCTCACCACCGTGTACACCACGGAAGAAATCCGAAATACATCGATAAAAACCATGCTGGGGTCTTCATCATCTGGGACCGGATGTTTGGCACTTTTCAAATTGAAGAAGAGCACCCTACCTACGGTATTACGCGTCAGCTCGACTCTTTCAACCCTGTGTGGGCGCATGTAAAACCGTTTTATGAGTTGTGGGCAGACATGAGGGCCATCCCAACATTCGCTGACCGTGTGCGATTTCTGTTTGCGGCTCCCGGTTGGTATCCCGCCTCACTCGGCGGATACAAGGCTCCGCCAGAACTTACCGGAAACGAGCAGAAATATCAGGTGCAACTGCCGCTGGCCATCAACATTTACCTGCTGTTTCAATATGCCTTCATTGTGATGATTGGTGCGTTGTTTCTTTTCAAGATGGACGTCTTTACAAACTCCCAAAAGGGCATTTTCTTGGTGTTCATCCTCATCCAAGTGTTTGCTACCGGTAGCATTTTCGATCGGTCGAAAAACAGCCGCCTCATCGAAGGTGTGCGCATTGCCGCCTTGGGATTGTACGCAGCATGGGTCGGTTTGGTGCTGCAAGATGCCATTTACGCAGGCATAACGGTTGTCGCAACGCTGCTTCCTGCTGCGTGGTTTGGAATTTTAATAACACGGGAATTTTGGCATGAAAAGTAATTTGTGGTTTTTGATTTATGCGCTGATAGGTGTCGCTGTTGTTGCCATGAGCATGTATCAGTGGGATTACCCGCTAATTTATGGTGCTTTGAAGGGAGCTCTCATGCCGCTCCTCATTGGGTTTGTGCTTACAAACATGCGCCAAATGAAGTGCTACTTCACCGTTGTTTTGGCTTTGTTGTTTTCGTGGGTCGGCGACATCCTTTTGCTTTTCGCCGATACCGAGCCGTTCTTTATTCTTGGGTTGGCTGCTTTTCTCATTGCCCAAATCAGCTATTTCATCGGTTACACCAAAGCGATGGATAAGAATTTCGAACCCCTCATCATTCGGAAATATCCGCTGCTCATTCCGCTTCTAGCGTCCATTCCCATGATCTTACTGCGCGCATTGAATCCATATCTGGGAGATCTTTTGCTTCCTGTGATTCTTTACAGTGGCGCCTTGCTGATAATGACCACCGGAGCTGTTTCGCGCTACGGGAAAACTTCGTTGAAGTCGTTTTTAATGGTTACGGTGGGTGCCTTTGTTTTCCTCCTCTCTGATTCGCTAATCGCGTTAGATCGCTTCATGAACAACATCCCCTACAGTCCGATCTTGGTGATGTCAACGTATATTCTAGCGCAAGGATTGATTGTACGAGGTCTTTGGAAACACGGATTAGGAGCTGTGCGATAAACAAAAAGGCCACCCCACTTTGAGATGGCCTTTCCGCTGTGTATCAACCTATTCCTTGATGAAGGGGAAAAGATGTTCTTCTAGTTCATTCGAAAGTCTCACGACATACCAACCAGAGGGCATTCCAGCAACCGATATCGCAAGGCGCTTGCCAGCTTCTAACCAATGGGGGTTTCCGCAATCTACTTCTCTTCCAAAGGCATCGTAGACCTGCACTATCAATGGGAGCGACGAAGACTCGTGCATTTCAATAAATAAGCTGTTCTCCGCTGGGTTGGGATATAAATCTCCCGACGACGCTGTAGAAGCGGCCATTGCCTTAAAGGTGTCTGAACACACTGGGTAATCGATGTTATCGATGCCATTGAATATCGCTCCGAAGTGAAACAAGTCTTGACCCATTTGCGGACTCCATTCAGGGAAGACGATTGCACTGTTTATCAAACTATCGGGGTAGGTAAGCGAGAATTCTTGATTCATCACTTGTCTTTCATCAGCAGCATACCGACCTGCCATGTAGGTTGTTCCCAAAGAATCCATGCCACACCACACGGCATTCTCTCGAATATCTTGTCCGATCTGAGTCTGCCGCGCCAATCGCGCCAGCCTCGCTTTGATTTCCTCCATGTGCACCATGATTCCCAAGTACGGCATATCAAATTCTGCCATTGCGCTCTTATTCAGCACGTTGGACATCATATCGATGGCGGCATGGTTCAATTCGTCATTCACAAAAAGGACGTTCTCGAGACAATTCATGGCATCGTTAATTCCCGCTACCGTTAGCGCCATGATCTCGGGAGATCGCGAGTTCATGTCTGACGAAAATAGCTCCTGATACATCTCCAACGCTTCCATGTCTGACCCCCCAAACTCGCTACTAACCTGTCGACACGCCATGAGGGCTTCATCAAGCGGCCAGCCTTCAAAATTTCCCGAAAGCACCAAAAAATCGCCCTCTTCAACCCTAAGTTCAAAATCATAGGTTGTTTTGCCGTCTGCACTTCGTGTTTTTGGTTTTAAAGCCGGACGATCTGTGTCGTACAATCCACATGTGCTGGAAGTGAAATCAATGAATTTATCGGAAAGGGCAACAGAACAGCCGGCAGAGCCAGCCGTTCCCGGACAAGCATTGTCGAATATAGCGACATCGTACGCTGCTGGAATTGGCGCAATAAATTGTCCCCAGTAGTTATTGTCGACATTCAACAAGTAAGTGCAATCATCATTGCAACTGCCCTGAATGGTTCCGTAGATGAGCAGCTCTGCTGCATCACCAAGGGTGTTGTGTCCGTTCATCAGCCGCAAATCAGCCGCATTTATAAGGTGCAGATGTATCTCATTCGAATGAAAAGCATTGTATCCGGCACCAAAAGCGGTACTTAAGTTTGCGGTACAAAAATCCATAATTCGGGCACCGGTTGAGCAATTAGAAACGACATTACAACGCATTCTAAGCTCTCCTCCGCCTATCTTTTCAATAGCCGTATGATAGCCATTGAATGTGCACCCTTTGGTAAAAAGCATGGTACTACTGTTGTCGGAAAGACCTATTTCCAAGTTCGTTTCCGTCGCAAAATCACAATTCACAAATCGGGAAGCATAATACATGTTGTTGAGGTCAACCTTCGACTCTGTGAACGCACAATTCGTAGCTATAAGGCCGCCACTGTAGCCCTCAAAATATGAGTCAATAAGCTCACAATCAACCATATTCACAAAGTGCGACCAAGGGTTCATGAACAAATTCATATTCAAGAAGCGACACTTTGTGATAAGTGCATGGTTCCACAACCTCAAACCAAATACTTCACCTGAGCCTTCAAAAAGCACTTTATCGGCGTAGAATTTAGCTGTACTGGTAATTTTCGTGCCATGTGGTAAGGTCACCCTGCCGTTCTTCAGCGTGAGTTTTCCAAAGTTTGCGGATGTCCACAGCGCACCATTGTCCATTACCTCAACAATACGATCGGTGATACCGCTGCCCACCACAATCAATTCAGAGGTAGATGAGCCCACTACCGACTGTCCGGTGTTGTAGCATCTTAACTTACCGCCATTGTACAAGCCACAATCAATGGTGCAGGTGGTTTCATCGGCGATGTGCAGTTCACCATGCAGGTTGATAGCAGATTCCAAACCAGCGAGCACAATTGGACCTTCGGAGGCATATTCCATCACGCCCCCTTCTTCAATGATTAGTTGGCTGCCTTCTTCAATCAACACGTTACCTTGATCCAGCAACAAACGTCCACCTTTTGCAATCCGTAAAACGCTGCCATTTCTAATATGCAAAAAACCCCCATCGGTTAGTTTCAGCAGGCTGCCATTGGTAATCTCCAATTCACCTACACGTCCGTTCAAGGTTTCTCCAATTACCAAGCTTCCACCATTGGCGATTTCAAGCGTCGACCCACAACTGCTTGTTCTAGCGTAGTACATCGACTCAGCAGCGGCAAACTCATTGGTTTCACCGTAGTGAAGCGGACCAGTGCCATTGATGTACAAGACACCCCCTTCATGTACAAGGGCATCTCCTACAATGAACTGTTGCGGTTTTCCAAAGTTGAAAAAACCGTTCGCCACCGAAACATTTAGTTCACTCTCCAAGATGGGCTCGCCTGCTAAGGTTTCACTCAATACAAAATCGATCATATCATCGTTCAATTCAGAGTGTGTCATATTATAGCCCACAGGAGCGTAATAGGCATCAAATGGCATCAGTTGGGGGTTGTTTTCAATGATAGGAAGTGCTGGCGCGTAGTAGGTCGTCACATCCAGTCCCAAGGCACTGCCTGTTGGAATAAAGGCATGATAGGGTTCATATTGACTGACCTCATTTGGGCAGATGTCGAAGAGATCTTCAAAAAATCCCAAATCCCCGATGAATTTATTCAACGATGTTACCAGCTCAACCATGGAGTTGCGCGTGCCACCTGGAGCGTTGTCAATACCGGGATAAACGTTTGGGTCGAGCGCATAAGCAGCAGTAGCTGTGCCTGCAGACAGCCACGAAGTCTGTATGCGCTTTACCCTACTTACCACCCAATGGTTGTTGGGACCTACTACATCTGCCGGGTCACCTGGCGCGGCATTGATGCGCAGATTTAGGACATCAAAGGGTCCTACGCTGCAATCATAGTTCATGATGGGGTCGCCGACAAAAAACGGCAGCAGGGTTCCAGTCTGGCTGCCATTGGCGATTCCCAAGCCACGCGCCAAATGTGGATAGCCCATTTCGTCGAGTTGACTTTGAAACTGAGCGTGTTTCGGCATATTCAGCGGCAATTGTGAGATAAGCAACTCCCGGGTAGCCGGTCGAAGTAGATAGAGCCATTTGAAAACTGCTGCTTCATAGCTTTGAGTAGCGAGGATGTCTATGGCTGCTTGCAAACCAATGGGGACGTTGGCACCTCTATGCGGCCCATCCAAGGAGATCCAAGTTCTGGTGCAATGATTTTCTCCATTTATCTCCATATCGGTGATTGCCATGCGCGCCAACACTGCTCCCATGCTCGCTCCGGCAATTACATTCTCGATTGTCCCCACTTTGTTTTCATTTATGAGGTGTATGATCTTCTGAACGACCCGCACATTGTCCCACAAACTCGCAGCACCATCTTTAAAGTCTATCAGTATGATATCATATCCTGCCTCAGAAAGCGGCAATAATAAATCGGGCATTTTCTCGAGAAATGGATACTTGGGTGAGTTGCCACAAGAAAACTCGTACCAACCAAAATCTCCAAATCGGTAGGGGTCTATTTCCAATCCAAAATCAATGCCTTCAATGAATACAAAAGGTTTGTCGAATACTCCATCATCGCTAAGGGCTGTGTAAGCATTGGCAGTGAAAATCCCATTTTCGGTTTGTTCGGAAACACGCCACGGGTAAGCTGCCACTTCACTTGGCCAGGGAGGTAATACAGGGGTTAAGGCCATGTCGTTTCCCCCTGCACTCTTCAAAACAAATCGCATGGTTCTAACATCCGTGCCGCGCTGCACGCGAAAAAGAATGGTGCGGTCGCTGTTTTGATCTTCATAAGAAACCTCATACGATTGTCCGAAGGCGATGTCGCGAAAACCAAGTCCGTCGTCGAAATCGACTTCATATGAAGCCGTTGTGCCCAAATTGGTAAAATACCCGTCTTCGGTAAGCTTGAAAATGTAGCTTCCTTCCACATAGGTGCTTCTGTCGAGGTAAAAAGCACACACTCTGCGGTTTACGAACGGAGTTTCTAACGCATTGGTTTGATCAACTACTGCTGAATCAACGAGGGCAATCAATCCTTCATCCAAGGCATGGTCTTGAAAGGTGGTGTATTCAAGATCGAGCACGCGAATGGGTATTGCGAGTTGCTGTGATTTGATGGTTGCGGCAGACCGTCGTGTGGTGATCGGACTGGGCACTAACGCTGTGTCGAATGCTGCTTTGTGGAACATCATGAACACTTGCTGTGAGGTGCTGTAGTCGAGCGCTGTTTCATCCACGCCATCGGGCACTCGCAGTCCTTCCAAACCTGTTAGAGGCAGGAAAATTTCAGTGGTAATTTCCGTTTGATCGAGGAGGTGAAACGGTGAGGGCATTTGCGCCGAAGCCAATGCGGGTAAGACCAAGCAGGCCCAAAAGAATCGCTTTTTCATCTTTATGCGGTTTTAGTTTATTGCATCCTAAGGGATGTATCCGCAGAAAGGCAAAAAGACGGCTACAACGAATGTTCAACGTTATTGTTGACCCTTCGTGATGTGAAAATAGGGGGTTCATCCATACGTCCGACAACGACTTTGTGGATGCTAGCTAAAACTTTGTGGATTATTCGATTTCGTCGCCGCGGAGCGCTCTGAAGCGTTTTCGGGCTTCAACGACGTACAAACTGCCTGGATATTCAACGAGTAGTCGCTGATACAACTCCTTGGCTTTGTCTTCGTTCTTGTAAATCTCATCGTTCATCTCTGCCAATCTGAACAACGCGTCATCGGCAAGGATGTCTTTGAAGTGAACGGTCAATATTTCTTCAAGGCATTTTTCACTATCGGCAAAACGTCCTTGCTTCATATAAATGTCTGATCGCAACATCAAAATCTCATCTTTCAATGTATGTCGGGGCCATACCGACAGCAATGAATCGAGCTTGGCTTCAGCTTCCGGTATCCTGTTCTGATACGCTAACAAATCGGCTTGAGCGAATAACCGCATGGGCACGGTGGTGGTGTCCATGTTGAAGTTATCGGTAATCAGCAACGACAAGTCGATGGCATCGTTTGAAATGAGTTTTGAAGTACTCGCTTTCAAGACATCTAGCTGTGCTTGTGCCCATTCAAAATCTCCTGAATAATAGGCGATGCGTGCATTTCTGAACTTCGCGTCGTGACCTATTGGATCTTCTTTAAAGGTCAGTTCTACTTGTGAATAGAGAAGGGAGGCTTCCCAAATATCGCCTTCAAGGACGAGGATATCGGCCAATTCGAGCTTACAAGATGCTTCAGAACGGTCATAAACTCCAGGTACTTCGAGGGCCTTGTTGAGGATGTCGATTGCACCCTTGGCATCATTCAAATAAAACGCTTTGATGTGCGCCAACTGTTGCATCATCGACACCGTGCCGAGGTCATTTCCCAAATCATTGATCGAGGCTGTGTATTCAGCTGCCAATTCACGCACCTCGCTTTCTTCAGGCTTCACGCGGCTTTCCATGCGTGTGAGCTTGGCTTTCAGCATTTCACCGCGAGCAGAGGCGTAGTACATGCCAGCAGTACCCTTCGCAACGACATAGTTGTAGGCATCAATGGCGACGTCGTAATCTTCATTGTTCCGCGCCATGTTGCCAATCTCTAGCACCCGAATTCCGCTTTCATCCAGTCGTTTGTCGATTGCTTTTGCCTGCACCAGCGCTGCACCAAAATCTTTCTGTTGGTTGAACAGCCAAATAAGCATTTCGCTATAAATGATGTCGTCGGGATACCGCTGCACACGCTTCAATAGCTTACCACGCAACATCTCACCGGTGTCTTCATTTTCTAAAAAGTTGAGGTTGCGGTTGAGTGAGTTTTGTACGGTTTGAATGTAGCTTGGACTAATGCGAAGCAGGTCGAGAAACGATTCGGTCATGTTCTCGAAATCGCCCATCATGCCTTGAAGGTTGGCAATCTCGTAATGGTATTCGTATCCATCAGTCGATATGCGCTTTCCTTTTTCATAGGTCTTCATCGCATAGTCGAACGCATTGAGTTTTATATAGGCGTTGGCCAATCGGGTGGCGTTGCTTCTTCCCGGTTGCAGCTCTTTGAGGGCTTCTTCAAACTCATCCTTCGCCCTTTCATCTTCATTGAATTGCAGATACAAAGAGGCAAGATCGACGTGGGCATTGGCAGCATCGGCGCTACCGCGGATTTTCTTCTTGATGAGTTTCTCTGCTTCTTCGAGGTCTTCAAGCGCGATCAGCGTATTGAGGTAATTCTCATACACCTTGTTGGTACGGTTGTTCTTCCAAATCTTCTCGTAGTACAAGCGGGCTTGTTCGTACTGTCCGTTCGCATAGTAATAATCCGCCAACTCATCGTCTGTTTGACCAAACGATACAAGTGGGGCTAAGGCCAAAATCAGTAGTATTATATATTGACCTATTCGTTTTTCCATGCTTCCAATTTCTGATCTACCAGCGGCTTCAATCGATTAAACTCGCGTAACGCCTCCTCAGCATAACGCACCGAATTGTCCATTTCTTCAATGAGCTCTTCGGCGATGCGTGATTCGAGGCTAACATGCTTTTTAACGTATTCATCGTCGATCTTGTTTCCTGCAGCATCTACATCTGCTCCACTTTTCAGCGCTTCTGCCAGCCCCGTTAGTTGCAACTTTGTCCGTTCCAGCTCATTTGTCAATCTTCCGTTCCTTCCACCAAAATCTTTCACGAGCCTTTTAGCGCTGTTATACTCACTAAAAACACGTGCCGTTTCAACGTCCATTTGTCCTTTCGAAAGCATTTCCATCTGCCGCATATCGTCTTTCACGGTATTCACAACAAGCATCACGCTATCAGCGTGGATGGCGAGAAAATTTGGAGTTGACGCATCCAAAGCAACGAGCAGTGAATCCAGATGATGCGTTTGCGCCTCGTAACCTTCGCTTGGAGATTTGCACGAGACAAGAGCAATTATGGATGCGAACAAGAGGATGCGTGTCATGACTTAAAGTTACGTGATTGCCGTGAGCGACAAAGCTAAAAAGTGCAAACTCAGTTGATATATTCGAAACCGGTGTATGGCACCAGCGCTTTGGGTATGCGGATACCGTTTTCTGTTTGGTGGTTTTCAAGCAGTGCGGCAACAATTCGCGGCAAAGCCAGGGCGCTGCCGTTGAGGGTATGTGCCAATTGCGACTTGCCGTCTTTGGTTTTGTACCTGCACTTCAAGCGATTGGCTTGGAACGTCTCAAAGTTGGAGATAGACGACACCTCCAACCAACGTTGTTGTGCTGTAGAATACACTTCCATGTCATAGGTCATTGCCGAAGCAAAGCCCATATCACCACCACAAAGTCGCAATGTGCGATAAGGCAGTTCAAGCTTGGTCAGCAGTCCCTTCACGTGCAACACCATTTGCTCAAGCGTTTCGTATGATCTGTCGGGGTGTTCTATCTGCACTATTTCGACCTTGTCGAACTGGTGAAGGCGGTTTAGTCCGCGGACATCCTTACCATACGATCCTGCTTCGCGGCGGAAACAAGGGGTGTAACCGCACATTTTGATTGGAAAATCATCTTCTTTCAGGAGGACATCACGGTAGATATTTGTGAGCGGCACTTCAGCAGTTGGTATCAGATACAGGTTGTCGGCAGCATCATGATACATCTGTCCTTCTTTATCTGGCAATTGCCCCGTTCCAAACGCAGAATCTTCATTCACCATGTGTGGTGGAAGGTACTCTGTATAGCCGCTGTTGTTCGCTTCATCGAGGAAAAACTGAATCAGCGCACGTTGCAAGCGTGCTCCCTTTCCTTTGTACACTGGAAATCCGGCGCCTGTTATTTTGGTGCCCAGTTCAAAGTCGATGAGGTCGTACTTTTGAGTCAGCTCCCAATGCGGCAATGCCTGTGTGCCCAGATCAGGAATCTCTCCGAAGGTATCCATCGTTTGGTTGTCGTGTTCCGACTTCCCTGATGGCACCAGCTTATACGGTGCATTTGGCACCAGATACAGTTGTGCTTTTAGGTCATCATCAATGCCATTCAGCATGTCTTTCAGGCCCGCAGATTCTTCTTTGATAGCAGTAGTTCTGACCTTCATCCCTTCTGCTTCGCTGTGTTTGCCTTCCTTCATCAACTGTCCGATTGATCGGGCGATGTTATTCGCCTCCGACAACAGGTTATCGAGTTGTGTTTGGGTTTGGCGACGCTGTTCATCCAGTTCAATGATGCGATCTAAAATGGGAGCCGCGTTGAACTGACGTTTGGCGAGAGCTTCAATTAGCTCATCGCGTTTGGTGCGAATATCTGTGAGGGTAAGCATGTATATTTGTTAGCGGGGTACAAAAATAGCAAAACTCCCAACCGAAAGGCGGGAGTTTGCAATATGTATTTTGGGCTTATTCTTAGTTCTCTTGGAACGGAACAACGCTCACGTAGCTGCGGTTGTTGCGCTTCTTACGAAACTCAACTACACCATCAGTAAGTGCATATAGCGTATGATCTTTCCCGATACCAACATTGTCACCTGGGTGGTGTTGGGTACCACGTTGACGAATGATGATGTTGCCTGAAATACAAGCTTGACCACCAAAAATCTTTACTCCTAGTCGTTTCGAGTGTGATTCACGACCGTTCTTAGAACTACCAGCCCCTTTCTTGTGTGCCATCGTATTAAGATATTAGTTATTCTCGCGACCACCGTCCAACTCGTCTTGAAGCTTTTTCAGCTCATCCCAGTTGCCATCAGCAGCCAAAGCAGCTTGCTTTGTCCACGTAGTCGGATCATGCATTTTATAACGACTTCCTGCTTCTGCAAGAATTTCTTTCATTTTCTCTACATCAGCAGTAGCCAATGCAGCGAAGGTTGTGATACCTGCAGCGCCGAGGATTTCAGCGATTTTCGGACCTACGCCTTCGATTTTAGTCAAATCATCACCAGATGCCGGTGCTGCTGCCTTTGGAGCTTCAGCTTTTGGCTCTTCTTTCTTTGCTTTTGGAGCAGCTCCAGAAGCAGTGATGCCTTCGATTTTGATTTCAGTTAATGAAGCACGGAAACCATTCATCTTTTTGTAGCCCTTGCGGCGCTTCTTTTTGAAGATGATTACCTTGTCTCCTTTCAGGTGTCTTTCTACTTTAGCGGTCACCTGCGCACCACTTACAGCCGGGGCGCCAACTGAGATAGCTCCGTTGTTGTCGATCAAAAGAACGCGATCAAAAGAAACTTTTGACCCTTCTTCTTCTTGAAGACGGTTAACGAAGATCAGCTGATCTTTCTGTACTTTGTACTGATGCCCTGCTATTTCTACTATTGCGTACATAGCGGTTTATTTAAAAAATTTAAGGGCGGCAAAGATATGAAAGTTTTCCACAATCTCAAACAGAAATTGGCTTTCTATTAATTAAATACACGCCCACCAGAATAATCGCAGCACCAAAAATTACGGCTTGTGAGAAGGTTTCATGGAAGAAAAAGCCCCACATGGCAGCAAAAACGGGCATAATATACGTAACACTGCTCGCAAACATCGCATTGGTCAGTTGTATCAAGCGGTTGAAAAGAATGGTAGCGATGGCGGTTGAAAAAACCGAAAGGACAACCACTGCCAGAAACGATTTTGATGCAGCGGGATTGGTTTCAAGCACCGTCAATGGGTCGGTCATGAAAAACAATACGCCGCATGGTATTGCAACCATGGTGAGGGCGAGCGACGCAACCGCTACCGACGGAATCCCAACCAAACGGTGGCGCATGATGTTGACACTAAAGGCGTAGAAAATGGTAGCTAAAACAATCAATAATGCTGGCCCAACAGATGCCAAGGTAAATGCTCCGCCTTGCTTCGAAAAGGCGATGACGACGATGGCACCGAGTAATCCGACGAGTATACCAACGACTTGATTTCGGCGCACAGTAACACGAAAAACCAAAAACCCCACGATCATGGTGAAAACAGGGGTGAGTGAATTCAACATGCCGGCAATGTTGCTCGGTAGTTTTAACTGTGCCGTGGGGAATAAGAATGCCGGGATTGTACTACCGAGAAATCCCACCAAAAACAACCACTTCCACGCAGAAGCTGGCACCTTCTTATAACTCCTCAAAGCAAATGGGAATAGCACGATTCCAGAAACCAAGATGCGCAAACTCCCGACCTGGTATGCCGATAACACGGGTTCCTTGTTGTCGTCGAACAACGCCGTTTGCATTAAAATAAACGAGCTACCCCAGACAAAAGCCAGCAGCACCAACAACAGGTAAGGCAACCATTCACGATTCATATGCCGCGAAATTAACATTACTTAAGCATCTGTCAACAATTTGATTCGTAACTTTGATGTCTGCATCTGCAGTAAGGTGTAAAACAATTCACAACCATGGCAAAGACTCTGATTTTCGCTTTTTTGGGCGTTTTTTTATTCACTTGCACCCCTGAAGGGGATGTGAATGTTGTGTACAAAGAAGCAACAGCCTCTGTTGACAAAACGGTAGCGCGCATAGGTGTTGAAGGCATGATGTGCGAAATTGCGTGTGGAGGTAAAATCCGCAAAGAACTGAGTGAGTTGAAGGGTGTGGCTAGCGCCGATGTTGAGTTTGTTGACGGACAGCCAACCAATTATGCTGTTGTGGAATACAATCCAAACTTAATTTCAGAAGTTGAAATGGTACAGTGTGTAAACGGAATTGCTGATGGACTATACCAAGTCAAAGAAGTTGAGGTAACGCACTACTTGCCAACCACCAATGCATCAGGCACGAGTGAAGAAGAAACCTCTGAGGTAAACATGACCATTGACGGCATTCGTTTACCGGGAATCACCGATCTGATTCAAGGTCTCGCTCATTTCTTGCGATAAGCAACTTGAAAGAAAATTCAAAGTGAGGGACAAATTGTCCCTTTTTTTGTTTTCGCACAACGTCTCTCCGATTGTATGGTCGAACATGTGACCATACGGCAATCATCTCGTCTGAAACAATACATTGTTACGGATGGTGATTGGGGCAAAAGCGTTTGCTTCTTTGTGGTTAATAGGGCATTGTTAAATTACAACCATCCTGTGGGGACTGTCATTTTTGATGGTCCCTTTTTTTTGTCGCTCTTTAACATTGACTGTTGTCAATTCATTGATTCAAAAGCCCGGCTGTTGTACCTTCGCAACATGAATTTAGAAAGGTGGATCAAGCGCACTGCATGGGTGTCGCTCGTTATGGTTTATTTGGTCATTATCGCGGGCTCGGTGGTGCGAATGACAGGGTCAGGCATGGGATGTCCGGACTGGCCAAAATGCTTCGGATTTACCATACCACCAACCAACATCGATGAAGTGTCGTGGCACGCAGCAGAACCCTACAACGCGGGCCGCATGATTGTCCGCAACGATACCTTGTGGGTGGCTCAGTCAACTTTCGTTTCGGGACCATCGTTCGAGCAAAGCAATTGGAAGCCATACGACAAGCACGACTACGCGATATTCAACCCCATGCACACCTGGGTAGAATTCATCAATCGCCTGATTGGCGCCCTTACCGGAATTCCAGTATTGATGCTATTCATCCTTTCTTTCTTGTTTGCGGTACGCCATAAAAAGTGGTTTTACTGGATATCGAGCAATGCCACCTTGTTTATGTTAGGCTTCGAGGCTTGGCTCGGAAAATTGGTTGTAGACGGAAACTTGATACCGGGTAGCATCACCATTCACATGCTCGGATCTGCGGTGTTGATATTTCTTCTGCTTGCCATAATTCGACAATCCGAAGTCAATATAAACGTCCTCAAAACCCAACGTCTGTTGATGTTTGGCGGACTATTCTTGTTGGTGTCGCAAATAATATTGGGCACCCAAGTGCGCGAGTTGGTTGACGATTTGCTGCATAGCGGCGTTGAACGAGGCGATGCTTTGGTAGGTGCTTTGCCGTCGATATTCACATTTCACCGCAGTTTTTCGTGGTTAAACGTGCTAATCTTCTTGTTTTGGTTTCGCTCGATGAAGAAACAAACCACCGCTATGAAAGAAGTACATGTGGTAGGGGCGATGTTGTTTCTGCAGCTTCTGGCGGGCATTACACTCACCTACGGTGGGATGCCGCAGGCTATGCAGCCCGTGCATTTGTTGAGCGCCCTGATCATGTTGGGGGCGTATTGGTCGGCTTGGGTGCGCACGCGGACTAACGCGCCTGCTTAAAGATGTTGAGTTTGAGCGAGAAGATGTTTGAATACAACGCTGCTGAGACATCGCCGATGTCGGTTAAAGCATAGTCGAGGTAAATGCTGCGTATACGCAGTCCGATACCAAAATTCGGTTGAAAGGTGGCAGAACGCGCGCCATCGATTTCGGTAATGTATTGCACGTTTCCAATGCCTCCGCGCAAAAAGATTGTATTGTCGTATCCAAACTCAAGTCCCATTTGCGGATCCACACTAAACGGATCGCCGCTGATGAGTGTGTTTCGTTTTCCATCAGTGGTAACAACCAAATCGAGGGCTGCTTGCAGATTGAATTTTTCATTGAATCGAAATCCGCGTGCAGCACCTAAAATCAGACGTGGCAGGGTAACTTCAATGGATTGTGAAGGTAGCTCATTGCCGGTGAGTAAGAAGGTCTCTTGCGTTTTTTCATCAAGGGTGATATTCCAGCTATTGAATGTGCTGGTAACATCTTTGGCCATGGCTCCAAACTGCCAATTTCCCTTTTTATAAGTTACACCAGCATCCAATCCAAAACCCCAAGCCTTTGCGAAATCACCTATTTGGCGGTACACAATTTTCGCCGACCCCCCAATGGCCAATCCCGGCACTTTTAGCTGCCGTGCATAGCTAACAATAAAGGCATAATCGGCAGAAGAAAAGGCAGTGATTCGGCTGTAATCGATGTTTCCATCGGCATCAATAAGATCAGTAGTGTTTGGGATGTTATCTACACCAAATCGCACCATTGAGACGCTAACGGCAGATACAGAATCTATTTTTTTTCCAATCGCAGCATAGTCGTATTGGGCTATGTTCGCGAAATAATTGGCGTGCATGGCAGAAATCTGCAGATCACTGTTGATGCCCAACAAACCTGCGGGATTCCAATAGCCCGCGGTAACATCATTGGCAATTGCTACTTGCGCATTCGACATTCCCAATGCTCTGGCACCCACACCAATTGCCAAGAAATCGTTACTGTACTTGGGGGCTGTAGTTTGCGAAATCGCCACGTTTCCGCAAAGCACGCACAAGAGTATAAATCCGAGAGTTTTCTTCATTGTTGAATTGGTTCGAAGCGAAGATCGTTGCAAGATCGCAAATTACAACGTGTCATGGCCAGATTTTCTAACTGCGAAGTGCCGAAAAAATTGCATTCCAGATACCAAAATGAGTATAATCTTTTGAAATCGTTGATTGAATGCCCTTTTCGAGCAGTGCTTCATGGGTTGCTTTTCCGACGGCGACTACTTTCACATCCTGCCCGTGTGGCGAGAAAGAAACGGTATTCGACGGACTGGTAATGACATAGACGTCGCATTTTGGGAGCACCATGTCTTTCGGGTGCGTTGAATACCCTATGATTTCACGGTATTGGCCTTCTGGCAAAGCTTTTTGCACCGAGCGGCGACTCCCCTCGCCAACAAAGAAAACCGCTTTACGATCGCCCAGGAATGTTTTAAACGCAGCTTTTACATCTTCTACACTTCCTCGACCCACGAAATCGGGCAATACATTGTCTGGCAGCGCATCAGCAGTTCCAGGGCCCATAACAGCGATGCTGCAATTCATCGACAAGTCGAGAGATCGGAACATGCGTGCAGCTTGCGGAGAGGAAAGAAACAGCACCTCATTTTGATATACCCGACCTAGAAAAATCAACTCATTGAATCCAATTAGCGGCAAGTCTACCCATTCAACACCGTTTGCATTGCCTGTTAACCGCAGCGTATGATCATCTGCAAGCGGGCGACTGATGAAAACGCGTTTACCTTTTCTATCATCCTGAAACCCACTGAGTATCGCATCGATAAGAGCTTGGGGTTCATCTCCTTTTTTATGAACGACAACAGGAAGCGTTGATGCAGATCTGGCATACATCGCAGAAACCTCATAGCCAGCTTCATTCTTGGTACAAAATGCTCCGAAAGGCATTTGGCACCCTCCGTTCATTCCGCGCATCAGCGCGCGTTCAATTTCTACACATTCTGCTTCTTTGTGGTTGTGCAATTGAGCCACCACAGCGCGCATAGGGTGGTTGGATTTCATTTGCACCGCCAGTGCACCTTGAGCGGGAGCGGGTATAAACGACAGCGGATCGAGGTCGACCACTGTGAGATCGCTCAGGTCGAGGTTCAGACGTGCAACCCCTGCTTTTGCAAGCAAGATACCATCGTACAGCCCTGAGCGCAGTTTTTCGATGCGCGTTGGCACATTGCCTCGTAGGTCGATCACATTACAGTCAGGAAGGGCAGCCAAAATTTGTGTTTTTCGTCGGGCAGAAGAAGAGCCGACGATGGCATTTGGCTTGAGTTTCAAGGGAGCAGAGACGTCAACCGACTCATTGCGAATAAGGAGTATATCGTTGGGGAAACTGCGTTGCGGCATGGCGACAATGGTCAGGCCTTCAGGATCGGTAGTTTCTAGATCTTTGTGTGAATGGATGGCTAAGTCGACCTCATCATTCAACAAAGCCTCTTCAATCTCTTTGGTGAAAAAGCCCTTGCCCTCCATTTTATCGAAGCTCAAATGTTGGATTTGATCGCCCTTTGTCTTGATGATGACAATTTCAGATTCAACCTCTAACTCATTCAATCGGGATTGAATATAACGCGCTTGCCACAAGGCCAGATCACTGCCTCGTGTGCCTATTCGGAGAGAATGCATTAATTTTTGGACTTTTTTTCTAAGATAACTTGTTTTGCCAATTTCATAGGGACAGAGATATACTTCTTCTCCATGTAGCCTATGATTTTATGAAGTACGTCTTTCGACGCGTCATCAAGTTGGTCAAGTTCTTTTGCGAACACCTCTCCCATCGCTGTTTCGCGGATGGTTTTGATCATGCTCGGAATATCACGCATGGCAATTTCGATGTCTCTTTCACGCACCAGCTGTTCAAAATCAGCAATGGCCTCTTCAACGATGACATGACAATTATGCAGTTCAGCTGCGCGGATTTCAAGGTTTTTGTTGGCGCGTTGTTGCAAGACATCCATGCCCACGTAGCGGACAATTGGATTTTCGATTACCGCTGCTTCTGCATCCGCCGGTAAGGCGAGATCGATAACAGAGATGTGCTTTGCACCCAACGTTTCGACCATTTCGTTGGTCAGGATCGGAGTTTGGGACGCTGTGCAGGTAATAATTGCTTGGTATTCGCGATTAGGAATGGTGTTTAGATCGCAGGCATCCCAATTTCCGAATGTCGCTAATTCAACTGCATTGGAGAACGTTCTATTCGCCACAACCACATTTACATAACCAGCCTTTTTCAAAAATCGCGCGACATTACTGTTCGTTTGTCCGCTCCCAATTAACAAAACAGGAGCATCCTTTTTCAGTCCCCAAGCCTTAAACTCATGCCAAGCGAGGGAGACAACAGAAACAGGTTTTGTGGCGATTGCTGTTTCGTGGTATACCTTTTTCGATGTTTCAATAACCTTTCTGGCCACCATGCGCAGAAAATCACCTGAAAGACCTCCTTCACGTGCTTCATCAAATGCTTTTCGTACTTGCGTAATTATTTCACGCTCACCAATAACCATTGAATCGAGCGATGCTCCCACTTCAAGCAAATGCTTAAACGCCGCTTGTCCGCGATAGCTTACAATTCCTTCCAACATCGTTGCCTTATCGGGGCCGGAGATTTTGAAAGCGTCGAGCAATTGATTTTGGCGACCTTTACAGAAATACGTTGGTGTAGAAATAATAAACTCCACACGGTTGCACGTGCTCAAGTAGGCTAACTCGCTAATTTCGAGCGCATTCTTGATTGTACTTAACACCGAATTACGTTTCTCATCATCAACGTGCAGCTTCCCGATTAGGGCAAGAGGCACATGTTTATGCGTAATGGTGATGACTTGCAGATTTTCCAACGCGGCTCATTATTAGACCGCAAAGATCGTGATGAACGATTTATGTAATGTCATCGAATTGTCACAAACTGAGCAATGTCAATATTCAGCATTGCAAACCTGACCTAACTCAGAAAGGAAGTACAGCAGATCTTGGCTACTGGTAGCGTCGTCACCTGTAAGATCAGTTGCACAACCTGAAGAGCAGCCATAATCAGATACAAGGATGAGGAGATCAGATACATTGACGGTTCCTGAGGAATTAAAATCAGACTGACAGAAGGTTAGGAACGGTATAGAGAAGCATACATCGGAAAAGATTTCGGTGATAGTGCCACCTTCCGGGGAGATATAGATGCTTCCATCTTCATTCAGTTGGCGGAATTGCAGGTTTAAGCAACCCGAAATATTGCTTGAAGCTGTAAATTGTCCGATGAGGATCCTACCATTTTCATCAGCTACATTTTGGCTTAGGAAACCCGGGGAAGGAATGGATACCGAGCCACCGAAAATATCATCGATGAGCAAATCATCACCTGCTTCCCAGGCATTGAAAACAGAACCATCGATTGGCGCTACGAACATAAGGTTGTTTGCAGCTGATTCTGCACCTATTGTTAGCCATGAGTCATAATTCAACGCAGGGTTTGCGGGGAATAGCGCCTCATTGATATCCAACGAAGTTGGTCCACCCATTGGGTCTTGATAGAATAATCCGTTTGAGCTCACACTCATCGGCTCACCCATTAATCCAAAAATGCTCAACAACTCCCAGTTGGGGTCGATTTCTGCGTACACCCTAAATGTCCGAAAAGGAGACAAAGTTGGCTCGAAGACTCCGTCAGGAATTATGACTTCTTCGACTGTTAAAGACAAAGTTGGGATGGTAATTTGAGCGTTAGACGCAAGAGTCAAAACGAGAAGGACAAAGGTGGATAGTAGTTTCATAGCATGTCATTGAATCAATCATTAAAAGTTAGTGAAATCTGCTGAATATCAACTTATTGAAGAAAAAAAAGGAAGGCAATTGCCTTCCTTTTCCAGTCTATTCTTGTATTCTTATCCGCTGCACATTTCGCAATCGGCGCCGTTTTCGATGGAGCATGCCATAGCGGCAGCTTCTTTTTCGACATCGCTAAGTGCTTTAACAGGCGTTTCTTGTTGGTATTTTTTGTCTACCGTGAACTTGATAGCATCGCGAGCTGCTTTTGTGCGCAGGTAGTACATACCTGTTTTCAGACCAGCTTTCCAGCCGTAGAAGTGCATTGAAGTCAGCTTACCCAAGTTCGGGTTTTCCATAAATATATTCAGCGATTGCGATTGGCAGATGAAAGGACCACGATCGGCAGCCATATCGATGATTGCTCTTTGTGGAATTTCCCACGCTGTTTTATAGATCGCTTTCAGGTTGTCTGGAATTTCGTCGATGTTTTGCACAGACCCGTTTGCAGCGATGAGTTTATTTTTCATCACATCGTTCCAGATACCGAGGCGGCTTAGGTCGTGTAACAAGTGCTTGTTAACCACGATGAATTCTCCTGACAATACGCGGCGGTTGTACATGTTCGACGTGTATGGCTCGAAGCATTCGTTATTACCAAGGATTTGAGCGGTAGATGCAGTTGGCATAGGGGCCATCAAAAGAGAGTTGCGCATACCGTGCGTTTTGATTTCCTCTTTGAGGACATTCCATTCCCAGCGAGAAGAAGGTTGAACGCCCCACATATCGAATTGCAGAACACCTTTAGACGCAGGAGAGCCAGGGAACGTTTCGTATGCACCTTCTTTAATAGCTAGGTCTTTCGACGCTGTGCAAGAAGCGTAATAAATCGTTTCGAAGATATCTTTGTTCAGTTGACGAGCTTCTGGGCTGTCGAAAGGAAAGCGAAGCATGATGAATGCATCTGCAAGTCCTTGCACACCTATACCGATTGGACGGTGGCGCATGTTCGAGTTGCGCGCTTCTGGAATTGGGTAGTAGTTGCGGTCGATGATACGGTTGAGGTTAACCGTAACTCTGTATGCCACATCGAACAGACGTTGGTGATCGAAAGTACCATTATCGACGAATTTAGGCAAAGCAATAGAAGCCAAGTTGCACACTGCTACTTCATCAGGAGCTGTGTATTCGATGATTTCAGTGCACAAGTTCGACGAGCGGATGGTACCGAGGTTTTGCTGATTCGACTTCCCATTCGCAGCATCTTTGTAGAGCATGTAAGGAGTGCCCGTTTCAATTTGAGACTCTACAATTTTGAACCACAAATCTTGCGCCTTGATGGTCTCACGTCCACGTCCTTCCTTCTCGTATTTGGTGTAAAGCGCTTCGAAATTCTCACCCCATGTATCGGTAAGTCCTGGGCACTCGTTCGGACACATCAACGTCCATTCGCCATTTTCTTCTACACGCTTCATAAATAGATCTGGAATCCACAATGCGAAGAAGAGGTCGCGAGCGCGTTGTTCTTCTTTACCGTGGTTCTTTTTAAGATCCAAGAAATCCATTACATCAGCGTGCCATGGCTCCACATAGATAGCGAAAGAGCCCTTGCGTTTGCCACCCCCTTGATCAACGTAGCGGGCAGTATCGTTAAACACACGCAACATAGGCACGATACCATTTGAAGTACCGTTGGTACCTTTGATGTACGACCCTTTTGCACGAATGTCGTGAATCGCCAACCCGATACCACCGGCATTTTGAGAAATCTGAGCGCATTGTTTCAGCGTATCGTAGATACCACCGATACTGTCTTCTTTCATAGTGAGGAGAAAGCAAGAAGACATTTGAGGCTTTGGAGTACCGCTATTGAACAACGTAGGAGTAGCATGCGTGAACCAACCTTCACTTAGCATATTGTATGTTTCGGCAACAGATTCAAGATCATCGCGGTGAATACCAACAGCCACGCGCATTAGCATTTGCTGCGGACGTTCAGCTACCTGACCATTGATTTTCAGCAGGTATGATCTTTCAAGCGTTTTAAAACCGAAGTAATCGTAGTTAAAATCTCTATCATAGATGATGGTAGAATCGAGGAAATCGCCGTGTTCTTTGATCACTTCAGCAACATCATCTGCGATGAGCGATGCACGTTGACCTGTAACAGGATCGATGTACACATGCAAATCGTTCATTACATCAGAGAAAGATTTCTTCGTGTTCTTGTGCAGGTTCGAAACGGCGATGCGCGAAGCAAGAAGCGCATAGTCAGGGTGAGTTACTGCGTTTGTTGCGGCCACTTCAGCGGCAAGATTATCGAGTTCCGACGTTGTTACACCATCGTAAACACCTTCAATCACCTTCATGGCAATTTTTACAGCGTCTACCGACGGATGCAGCTCATAGCACAGCTTTTTGATGCGTGCGGTGATTTTGTCGAATTTTACCGGCTCCACCCGGCCATCTCGCTTCAGTACATTCATTTGTTTCCTCTTTAAGTGTTGGTCTTTTATGGGGGTATCATCCCCAGAGCGCGACGAGATGTCGCACCCCAATATATCATTCTAAATTGTTCTAAAAGTGTTAGAATTCGTCGGTTAGGCGGAATTCTTGGTTTTTGCTCTCTTTGTCACCAAAGCCAGCCTTTTGGTATTCGGCGACACGTTTCTCGAAGAAATTGGTTTTTCCTTGGAGTGAAATCATGTCCATAAAATCGAACGGGTTCGACACATTGTACACTTTTTCATTCCCCAATTCAACAAGTAACCTGTCGGCCACAAACTCAATGTATTGCGACATGAGATCCGAGTTCATTCCGATCAACTTCACAGGAAGTGCATCAATGATGAACTCTTTTTCGATTTCCACCGCTTCAGTGATTATATCTTGAACGGTTTTCTTCGGCAATTTATTTACAATGTGATTTTCATATAGCAAACAAGCGAAATCGCAGTGCATGCCTTCATCACGAGAGATCAATTCGTTAGAGAATCCCAACCCTGGCATCAGTCCTCTCTTCTTCAACCAGAAGATTGAGCAGAAACTACCTGAGAAGAAGATACCCTCTACAGCAGCGAAGGCCACGATGCGTTCAGCAAAGCTTCCTTTCTCGATCCAGTTGAGCGCCCAATTTGCTTTTCGAGCAACGCAATCTAAGGTTTCAATGGCATTGAAAAGGCGTGCTTTTTCAACAGAATCTTTGATGTACGAATCAATCAGTAACGAGTATGTTTCTGAGTGAATGTTTTCCATCATGATTTGGAATCCGTAGAAAAACTTCGCTTCGGTGTATTGCACTTCAGCAACGAAATTCTCAGCGAGGTTTTCGTTCACGATGCCATCGCTTGCCGCGAAAAAAGCCAGAATATGTTTGATGAAGTAACGCTCATCATCATTCAACTTTGTATTCCAATCAACCAAATCCGCACCCAAATCGATCTCCTCAGCAGTCCAAAAGCTCGCCTCAGCCTTTTTGTAGAATTGCCAAATATCATCGTGTTCAATCGGGAACAACACAAAGCGGTTTGGATTCTCGGTTAGAATCGGTTCTTCAACTGCGGTGTTCACCGGCAACACTTCCTCTATAGACATTTGTTGCATTTTCTGCTGTTCGGGAGTCAAGTTCTCCATGGTTTCTCTAAAAAAATACCTTGCGGCTAGGTTTAACAAAATCATCAACATGCAGAAAATCAAGACCGAAATGACTTTGTACCGGTAAGAAATCTGAGGCGTCAGTTGACCCTACAAAAGTTGTCAATAATCCTCCTCTTGTCAATTCAAAACAATCCACATTCCTTCGAAGTTTTTAACACTAAATATTTTTACCTCTCTACACTCCGCATCAGACGTGAATTACGGACAATTAACCATTGTTATCAACGCAATTTTCACACCTATCTAACACCTTTTTTTGGCATAATTTTGTATAGGTCGAGCGGCCAAAAAAACAGACATCAATGGCAGCGGGACATGCGCATCAAAACTGCCATTCTGCCCGTCTTTTTTTGACAGTCTGACAGTTTTTTAGAATGGCATTATTTTCGACTACCCGAAACCCGCTAAAACCGAGCAGAAGATTGTATTTTTGCGCCACGGTGAACGGGTATTCACCATTTTGAACACATTACCATGTTAGGAACAATCAATAAAATCCTAAAGAAAATTTTAGGTGATAAGTCTGAAAAAGATGTTCAGGAAATTTCTCCGATCGTCGATAAGATAAATGCAATTTTCAGCGAGCTTAAAGGACTATCGAACGATCAATTGCGCGCCAAAACTGCAGGATTGAAGTCGTTAATCAACGAACGCATCAGCGGTCTAGAAGGTGAAATTCGCGCCTTGAAATCGAAAATCGAGGCAGATCCACAAATGGATATCGAATCGAAAGAAGCGATATACGACGAGGTCGACAAAAAAGAAAAAGAGATCAACAGCACCATTGAATCGGTGTTGGAGGAAATATTGCCGGAAGCATTCGCCATCGTAAAAGAAACTGCCCGACGTTTCAAAGAAGATGCCCCTCTTCGGGTTACGCCTTCAGAATTCGACAAAGAACTAGCATCGAAAAGAAACAACGTCACCGTTGAAGGCGACCAAGCTGTTTGGCAAAACACCTGGATGGCGGCTGGAAACGAAATCAAATGGGAAATCGTTCACTACGACGTTCAGCTCATTGGAGGTGTTGCCTTGCACCGCGGAAAAGTGGCAGAGATGCAAACAGGGGAAGGAAAAACCCTGGTAGCAACACTTCCCGTTTTCTTGAATGCTCTTGCTGGCAGAGGCGTTCACCTTGTAACCGTGAACGATTACCTCGCTCGACGCGATAGTGAATGGATGGGTCCGCTTTTCGAATTCCATGGAATGCGCATTGACTGCATCGACAAGCACCAACCGAACTCACACGAACGCCGTCAGGCTTACTTGGCCGACATCACTTACGGCACCAACAACGAATTTGGTTTTGACTACCTGCGCGACAACATGGCGAGCAACCCAGAACACCTCGTTCAGCGCCGTCACCATTTCGCTATTGTCGATGAGGTCGACTCAGTTTTGATCGATGAGGCGCGTACGCCACTTATCATCTCTGGTCCAACCCCGAAAGGCGACCAACACGAATTCAATGAATTGAAGCCACGCGTGCAATTGCTAGTGAATGCTCAAAAGCAAGCCGCAACTCAATTCCTCGCAGAGGCGAAAACGAAATTAAAATCCGACAGTCCAAGCAAAGAAGATCTTACCGAAGGCGGACTGGCTCTTTTCCGCGCTTACCGCGGATTTCCGAAAAACAAGGCGGTCATTAAATTCCTCTCAGAAGAAGGAATGAAGCAGATACTCCTCAAAACAGAAGGGTACTACTTGCAAGACAACCAGCGCGAGATGTGGAAGGCCGATCAGGAATTGTATTTCGTGATCGACGAGAAAAACAATCAAGTTGAGTTAACCGAAAAAGGTATTGAGCTGATTTCGAAAAACATGGATGACGATAACTTCTTCACCATGCCTGACCTTGCCACCGAATTGGTCAACATTTCAAACGGAAACTATACCGACGACGAACGATTGAAACTGAAAGAAACGCTCGTGCAGGAGTATTCAGTAAAATCGGCTCGCATTCACACCATGAACCAATTGTTGAAGGCATATTCATTGTTTGAAAAAGACATAGAATATGTTGTTATGGACAACAAAGTCATGATTGTTGATGAGCAAACAGGACGTATCATGCAAGGCCGTCGATATTCAGATGGACTGCACCAAGCGATAGAAGCAAAAGAAAACGTACGCATTGAAGCTGCAACGCAGACCTACGCTACCGTGACACTTCAAAACTACTTCCGCATGTACCACAAACTAGCGGGTATGACGGGAACAGCGGAGACAGAAGCACAGGAATTGTGGGACATCTACAAGTTGGATGTGATGATCATCCCAACCAACAGACCTATTTCAAGAAACGACATGCAAGACTTGGTTTATAAGACCAAGCGTGAAAAATACAATGCCGTTATAGACACCATCGTTTCGCTGAGTGAAGCGGGCAGACCGGTGTTGGTGGGAACAACCACCGTTGAGGTTTCAGAGTTGCTTTCGAAAATGCTCGACATTCGCAAGATCGGCCACCAGGTATTGAACGCGAAGATGCACCAACGCGAAGCAGAAATTGTTGCACAAGCAGGTCGTTCAGGCGTTGTAACCATAGCCACAAACATGGCAGGTCGAGGTACCGACATCAAACTCACCGATGAAGTAAAAGCCGCAGGAGGTTTGGCCATTATTGGTACTGAGCGTCACGACTCACGTCGGGTTGACCGTCAGCTTCGCGGACGTTCAGGACGTCAGGGAGACCCAGGTAGCAGTCAGTTCTTCGTTTCTCTTGAAGATGATTTGATGCGTTTGTTTGGATCAGACCGCATTGCAAAAATGATGGACCGATTGGGAATTGAGGAAGGAGAAGTGATTCAACACTCCATGATTACCAAATCAATTGAGCGCGCTCAGAAAAAAGTAGAAGAAAACAACTTCGGTATCCGCAAGCGACTGTTGGAGTATGACGATGTGATGAACTCACAGCGCGAAGTTATCTACAAACGTCGACGTCACGCGCTATTTGGCGAACGTCTGAAGCTCGATATCGCAAACGTTTTCTACGAACTAGCTGAAAGCGTTGTTACCGATACCGTAGCGAACAAAGATTACGAAACTTACACCTTCGACGTGTTGGCATACTTCGGTATTGAACCGCCTCTCGACAAAGAGAAATTTTTGACTACGCCAACTGCCGACCACATTTACAAACTGTATCAGGCAGCCGAAGATAACTACCAACGTCGCATGACGCAATTGGGCGAAATCGCATTCCCTGTTATTCAGCAGGTGTATGAAGATCAGACCAATTCGTTTAAAGACATGGCAGTGCCATTTACAGATGGAAAGCGGTCGATGCAAGTAATTGCCAACATAGAAAAGTGCTTTAACAGCCGAGGCAAGGAGTTAATAGACGCCTTGGAAAGAAACGTGACATTGTCGGTACTCGATAATTCTTGGAAAGAGCACTTGCGTGGAATGGATGATTTGCGTTCGAACGTGCAACACGCCCGTTTCGAGCAAAAAGACCCGCTTTTGATTTACAAATTTGAGTCGTACGAATTGTTCAGAGGCATGGTAGCCAAAATGAACATAGACGTAGCCACATTCTTGATGCGTGCGAATTTACCAGCACGCACAGAACCTGTTCGTCAGGCACCACCTCGACAGGTTGAGGCACCGCGTGTTACTACGAACAAACAAGATGTCGACAACATCAGTGAAAGTGCCAATCAGATGCGTGCATCACAAGCTCCTGCGCAACGACCAGCAGCTGTGCAACCGCGAAAAGCAGATAAAATCGTCGGCAGAAACGAAGCTTGTCCGTGTGGGTCTGGCAAGAAATACAAAAACTGCCACGGCACCGCTGAATAGAACTTAGAAAAGCGCACCTTGCAATAGCAGAGGGGATTTGACATTTCGAATCCCCTCTTTTTTTATTATTTCGCTAAAGCGGATGCACGTTTCAGGAGTGTTGATGCTATCTGGTTGGTGAACCAAAAAATGCACCTCTTGCAACCCCTCGTTTTGCCATTTAGAAATGCGCGCTGCCCATTCTGCCATGCGCGAATCGTCGGTAGCATGTAAATTGTTACCCCCGAAACGCACAATTAAAAACCGACTCGTCAGACGCATGTGAACAGCATCTCTTCTTCCGCTCGTATCCGATATTACCGCTCCAATGCCGCGTTCCTTCATTTTTTGCCATACCAGCTCAGCTTCAAGATTTTCAGTGAACCAATCGGGGTGTCGGAATTCAATCGCCATTGGGACATCAATCGGCCAGCGATCGACGTATTTTAGCAGTGCAGCACCGTGTTTGGGGGCAAAATGAGGAGGGAGTTGTATGAACGACGGACCCGCTTTTTTATCCAGAGCAAGAATTGCCTCTAGAAAATCATCTGTTGGTGCTTCGCAATTGTTGAACCTACGATAATGCGAAATCAGTTGCGGGAATTTCGGACAAAATTTAAAGTCCTCGGGCATTTCATCGGCCCAGCGTTTCATCACCTCAGGCTGATGAATTTTGTAGTGCGTTGCATTTAGCTCGATGGTACCAAACTGCTCACCATACAGGCGAATCAAGTCGGCATTTTTCGCTTTTACCGGATAGATTTTTCCTTTCCAGGCAGGAATGGTCCACATTGTACCGCCAGCATACACATCTGCTTTAGCTGAATTACCGCCAAGACAAACGGCAGTATCGGCGTGATCTGGAGGAAGAGAAAAATCAACTCCATCAATATTTTCAAGTTTCCCAAACTTCATGCGTGCAATTTAACTAGAACGCACAGTATCTTTCAGCCGTGAACGAAGAAGAAAACATACTCGACCTGCCTGAAGACAACGAAAAACCCTTGAAGAGCTACCCCATGTTGCGCGGATTGGCGCTTCTCGGTATCATAACCGCGCTTGTTTTTCGTTTGCAACATTGGCCATATCAGGCCACCATCATGCTTGTTTCACTGACCTTGTGGTTTGTATGGAGTTTGTTGCACTTTCTTGCCCAGTACAAGCACGTAAAAAATGAAAAGTGGTATTTCATGGGACGCACCTTGCTGTTGGTGGGACTATTGTTCAGCTATTTCAAAATTTACGGCATCTCGAACACCTTTTTTATCCTCGCATTGATACTGATCACCATCGGTTTTTCGCGAGCGAAATAGCAGAAACAAAATAGAAGTTAGCATCTACAAAGTTGGTATTGACAAGTGCGCCACTCCTTTGCACCTTGCACCATGTTTCAATCGATCAAGCACATCGTATTTCCTCATGCTTGTGTGGCATGTGGCTCTCGTTTGCCCAACGAACAGCATTATTTATGTCTGCGTTGCGAACTACAACTACCCCAAGCCCTTATGCCAACAGGCATTCAGCCCTTGGAACCTGTTTTTTGGGGACGCCTGTTGTTGCAAGGCGCCTTTTCGAACTACCACTTCACCCGCGGCTCGACCGTACAGAAAATGATGCACACCTTGAAGTACGGAGGAGATCCGCGGGTGGCTTACCACTTCGGCAGGCAGTTTGGTTTGCGCTTGAAAAAACTTGCCGAGCCACCCTTGATAGACATCATTGTTCCAGTTCCCCTGCATCCAAAAAAAGAGCGCAAGCGCGGATATAACCAAGCCACTTGGATCGCCAAAGGCATAGCAGACATCCTTGAAGTTGACGTTCAGCAAGCACTTGAGCGCGTTGAGCACAAAAAATCGCTAACAACACTCAACCGCATAGAACGGTGGAAACAATCAGGAGAATTGTATCGGAACTCAGGCATAGACATAACAGGCAAGCGGCTATTGCTTGTAGACGATGTAGTAACAACAGGCTCTACCCTCGACTCATGCGGTAACATCCTCATGGAGAAAGAACCACAAGCACTTTATATTGGCGCACTAGCCCAAGCAATGAAGCGTTATTGAGTACAACTATTCGCATTATCTTTGCGCCCATGTCGACATCACTACATATTGATAACACCCTTACCAAGGCAGAGCGATATAAGGCATTGGTTCCACAAATACAATCGCTTGTAGCCGGAGAAACCAACCTCATTGCCAACTTGGCCAATGTGAGTGCTGCTTTGAAAGAAGCCTTCGACTTTTGGTGGGTAGGCTTTTATTTGGTTGACGGCGACCAACTGGTATTGGGGCCCTTTCAAGGACCGGTAGCCTGCACACGATTGTCGCGCCAGCGCGGAGTATGCGCACATGCGTGGGTCAACAAGACAACCGTAAACGTCCCTGATGTAGACGCATTTCCCGGTCATATCGCGTGCAGCAGTGCTTCTAAATCAGAAATTGTGGTACCACTAATCGGCATGGATGGTGAAGTATGGGGTGTTTTGGATGTAGACAGCGACAAATTGAACGACTTCGACAACCACGATGTCGCAGCATTGGAAGAGATTGTAAATCTGATTTCACGCCCATGAGTCGGATACTTTGTATTGTCCTTATTGCCATCATCTTATCTGGCTGTGCGAAGATTGTTTCGCCTGACGGCGGCGACAAAGACATCACCCCACCTGCAGACACCCTCATGTCGCCCCCGTTTGGCACTACCCGCTTCAACACCAAATCGATACTCATAGAGTTCGACGAATATGTGCAATTGAACGACATCTACAACCAGCTTGTCATATCCCCGCCGCTGGCGGGAAAACCCATCATGCGCGTAAAAGGCAAAAACCTCATCATCACCTTTGAGGAAGACCTATTGCCCGATGTTACCTACACCATGAGCTTTGGCGACGGCGTAACCGACATTACCGAAGGCAACCCTGCCGATGAGTTAACCTATGTTTTCTCTACTGGGAAAACCCTTGACTCCCTAAGTTTGGAGGGCACCTTGAGAAACGAGTACACCGGTGAACCCATGAAAGGAGTGAAAGTAATGATGTACAGCTCGCTGGAAGACAGCATGCCCCTTACTACTCGTCCGTACTACATCACCCGGAGCAACGAAAAAGGCGACTTCACATTTTCTCACCTCAAAGAAGGCACATATAGCCTGTTTGCCTTGAGCGAGCAAAACCAGAACTACTTGTACGACGACGTAACAGAGAGCATCGCATTTTTGGATAGTGCCGTTGTAATATCACCAGACAAACCCAACCGCATACCGACATTAAAGTTGAGCACCCAGCGCGACACCGTGCAGTATTTCCGCTCGTATCGCGCCGATGAAACAGGGTATATCAGCGCAGCATTGAACATTCCATGGAATGAAGCCAGCAGGATACAAAGCATCGACAGCACAAGAAAAATCATGTTTTGGCCACAGGGCGACAGCCTCTTTATTTGGCCCATTACTGACATGCCAGAAAGCGTAATTTTTTCAGAGCGAAGTTTTACCGACACCCTGTTTTTCGAAGACCTGGAACCAAAGGAAAGCACACTTGGAATAGTGGGCAGGTTGCCTGCCAGCTTGAGAGCCACAGACAGCATCACGGTTCAATTCACCCGTCCGCTTTCAAAAATTACCGACACACTGGTGCACGTAATGCGCGACTCCACACTTTTAAGCGCCAGAGTTGTTGCCACACCAAACCCATATAACGTAGCCATAGAGTTTGATCGCGAGCCAGGGAAAGAATACAAAATCAAATTATTTCCGGGTGCTGTTGAGAGCAGAGAAGAGTGGGGTCACGACACCTTGAGTTGGAAAACCATAACCCACAAGGCCGATTATTACGGGACATTGAACATCAGCATGCAGTTGCCAGCAATGGGCGGACATGCTGTAGTATTTTTAATGCGAAATGGCGAACAGATAGCGCACCGCGTGATACAAAGCGGCATATCAACCTTTACCGACTTGCTACCCGGCTCGTACACCTTGATGGTAATTGACGACCGAAATGGCAATGAAAAATGGGACCCAGCAGACTACGGAACCCGGCGCCAGCCCGAGCAAGTGTGGAATTTCAGAGAAGCCATTGAAGTGCGGTCGAATTGGGTAATGGACATCGACTATATCTTTTCTGAATAACTTACGTATAACGACACGAACCAATTTTGTCAGTTCGCATTTTTTGCGAAAAGCACAGTAGTACGTTATATGTCTCACCCTTATTACAACAAGCTAATTGCTGCCGCATTTGCATTGCTGTCGTTTTACGCCAACGCGCAAGACGTGATTCCTACCAAAGGAAGAGAATTTTGGGTGGGCTTCATGCAGAACTATGCAAACGAGCCGCAGCAGGAGAGCTTAGACATCTTCATAACTTCAGATCAAAGCACGAATGGAGTTGTTGAAATCCCACAGTTGGGATGGTCGGCAAATTTTACCGTTACGGCCAATCAGACCACCACGGTAACCGTACCCAACAACTTAGCAGAGCACTATTCAAGTGAAATTGTAGAGAGCAAAGGAGTGCGCATAGCCACAGCCGATACCGTATCTGTTTTTGCAATAAACTTCAACGCCTATTCGGCGGATGGCACCAAAGTTTTACCTGTTCCCTCATTGGGAAACGACTACCGCATATCATCATATCCCGGACAATTTTTCGGCTCTGAACTTGTGATTGTAGCCACAGAAGATGGCACTGAAATAGAAATCACACCCACTTCAAATACCGCAGGAGGTCATCTAGCAGGCCAGCCCTTCACCGTGCAGCTCAATCGCGGAGAGAGCTATCAAGTGAAAGCCAGCAGCGGAGCAGGCGACCTAACAGGCACACGCATTTTAGCCACAGAAAACAGCGGAGAATGTCGGCCCTTCGCCGTATTTTCAGGCACCGGATGTGCCAACGTATACAGCGACTGTGGCGCTTGCGATCACATCTTCGATCAAAACTTCCCAGTAGAAACATGGGGGCGCGAATTTTTCATCGTGCCATTCAGTTTCGCAAACGGGTATACATATCGCGTACTAGCGCATCAAGACAACACCTTAGTCACCATCGACAACGGCCTGCCAATAGGATTGAATGCAGGGCAGTTTGTAGAATTCAACAACATAATCGACAGCAAATGCATAGTTGCAAATAACGGCATCAGCGTGACCCAATACATGCAGGGTATAACGTGCTCATTGGCTGGAGATCCTGCGATGATGATATTGAACGACGCATCGCAGAAAATAGATCAAATCACCTTTAGCACCGTTGATTCAAACATCATCACCGAACACGGATTGAACATCATCATTGCAACCGCAAGCATTTCCGAATTGTTAATCGATGGCAATGGAGTGAACGCCAGTTTGTTCACCCCCTTTGCAGCAAATCCCGATATGGCCTATGCACAAATCACCATTTCAGAAGGCAGCCACACCATTTCAGCCAACAGTGGGTTTACAGCGTATGCTTATGGCACCGGTGACGCAGAAAGTTATGCATATTCAGTAGGGTCTTTCGCATCGAGTGAACCCAACTACATCGACCAAACACTGTGCACCTCATCAACTCTCACCCTCGCAGCCAGCTCCACCATGTCGGATGTCATTTGGCACATTGACGGCGAACCCAACAACCCCGTTGGCGAGGGCAACCAACTAACACTCGTTCCACCAATTGTGACAAATGTGTACATCGCCGTTGGATCCACCTTTCAAAGCGGGTGTGAAGTATCTGAATATTTTCTTGTAGAGTCATCAACCCCACCAGAGATTATCCTCACAGGCACCGACGACAGCATTTGCAAATACCAAGAAGTTCAATTGAGCGCGACCGTTAATCCACCCTCGGCGGCGTATGTATATGCGTGGGACAACCCATCAACATTGAATGACCCCACCGCAGCGCAGCCTATTGCTAGTCCGCTGGAAACGACAACCTACAATTTGAGCGTTACCACCCCGAGCGGATGTGCCTCCTCTAGTGCCGAGTTTACCATTCAAGTGTCAGACGGACAAATAATTGATTTCGGCATTGAGTCAATAAACAGCACTGTTTGCGGTGTTCAGCCTACAACACTGCATGTTGGCGCCGAGCAAATGATAGTTACCGAAAATTTTGATCAAGGCCTCGGAAGTTGGGCAACCATCTCGAACGCCACCGCTACGGATGTTTGCGGATCAGTAAGCGGAAACGCCTTGTATTTCAATGGGGCTGGAAACCGCGTAGCCACCACCAATCCACTCGATTTGAGCAATGGGGGCACCATCCGCTTTAGCGTAAAAATTGCGTCAGAAAGCTTTCCCTGCGACGATGCCGACCCAGGCGAAGACATTGCTGTTGAGTACACAACAAACGGTTCTGGCGGTCCGTGGATTCAACTCATGACGCTGAACGAAAACCTGTTTGATGATTGGACAGCAGTACAAATCGACATCCCCGCAGCGGCACAAACAGCCACCACAAGGTTGCGTTGGAGGCAGCTTTCAAACTCAGGAAATAACCATGACAACTGGGCAATTGACGACCTTAAAATTTCAGTTGCTGCCAGCGCCATGTTCGATTATGAATGGAGTCCGAACATTGCCCTATCGTCAAATTCAGGCTCGTCTGTTGTTGTTTCGCCAGCGGCCGATCAGACCTACTATGTAGAAATGACCGACCCCGTATTTGGGTGTAGCTATTTAGACTCAATAAGTATAGATGTAGGACAACCCTTCACCATTGACCTTCCACAAAGCTTGCCAGTGTGCGATGCCGATGGAGTGCAATTGGACGGAACCATTGCTGGTACAGACAACTACACCTATTTTTGGAGTGGTCAGCAAAGCACCATCGACAACCTATTCTCTCCCACCCCAACCATAGTTCCACAGAACACAGGGATTTACAATTTAAGCGTGTCATCATCACAAGGATGCACCGCAGTTCATCAGATAGAGCTCGTATTGCAACAATTGCACACCTTGAGCATTGCCACTGATCAAACCGACATTTGTTACGGTGCTGAACTAGAGCTTAACGGACAATTTTCAGGAAACATGAACGACGTAGTTGTCAATTGGTTGCCCGAAACAAGTCTGCAAAACCAAGGAGCGCTAACAACGACAGCGGCGCCAGAGAGCGACATAACCTATTTGCTTACCGTGACCGATATTGCTTCAGGGTGCATGTTATCGCAGTCCATCGACATCCATGTTTTTCAAGCATTTTCGATTGATGCCGGAGAAGATCTAACAACATGCAGTTTGCTAGGCACCCATTTGCAGCCAACAACAACAAGCACCCAGATTTTACAATGGAGTTGGGAGCCCGCCAATAATTTTGAGAATCCAAGCATCCAAAATGCTGTATTCGAAACCGATCAAAGCGGGATATACAGCGTAACAGCCTTTGATTCTGAGGGTTGCATAGCAACCGATAGCATACAAATCGAAATATTATTTCCCCCATTTGATATCGGTCCAGACCTATCTATTTGTTATGGAACAGCCACATTTATCGGTACCTCACTCGACGAAACCTACCTCCACACATGGAGCAATGGAGAAACGACACCTGAAATAGAGATCTCGCAAGCAGGCACCTACACCGTTCAGGTGGAAGCTCCAAATGGTTGTCTGCGCAACGATCAGATCACACTCACATCCATTGCTGCGCCAACTGTAAACCTCGGCGAAAACATCGTTGCATGTGATGGAGAAACCATCCCCTTAAATGCAGGTACAGATGGTGAAACGTACATTTGGAACACCGGGGAAACCGCGCCAATATTGAACGTCACCACTTCTGGTACATATTCAGTGACCGTAACCAACGAAGCAGGATGTGCTTGGCCAGATGTCGTATCTGTAATTTTCAACGAGACACCACAAATCAGTTTACCTGACACACTAACCTTGTGCGATGGAGGATCAATGCTGCTTGACCTCGGCAACCCTTTAGGTGATATCATATGGAGCACAGGGCAAACAACACCAGCCATAATTGCAGACGCACCCGGAATTTATACCGCCACCGTTTCGAACCAATACAACTGCATTGCCACCGCCCTAACAAACGTAGGGACCGGTGAAAGTCCGCTTGTAGACCTCGGTTCAAACAGCATCGCATGCCACGGAGAAGAGATCTTACTTGACGCCTCATCAGACGGCGAGAGTTGGGTTTGGAGTACAGGCGAAACCACCTCACAAATAACAGTTATAGCAACAGGAACCTACAGCGTTGAGGTAGCCAACGGAGCATGTGTCAGCACCGATCAGGTGAGCTTCACATTCAACCCATTGCCTGAAAACACCTTAGTGCCAGATACAACTGCATGTTTTGAATTGCCGCCATACAGCATCGAGCTGCAAACCAACAACCCAGGAGCACTCTTCTTATGGAACACCGGGTCAACAGACGACAAAATCACCATCGATAAATCAGGAGTTTACACCGTTGAGATCACCAGCCAACTGGGTTGTTCGGCAACCTACACCACACGCGTAGTCAACTACTGCACGGGCTATACCTTGTACATACCCAACGCCATCACCCCAAACAACGACGGCGTGAACGACGTTTTTGAAGCCATTGGAACGCACGTAGCAGATTTCGAAATGGTAATATGGAATAGATGGGGACAGAAAGTATTTGAGACCAGCGACATACGCGATGCTTGGGATGGCAGTGTGGCAGGCGGCGATTATTACGCTCCTACCGACGTTTATGGGTATGCCGTGCGGTTCAGGTATTTTGATGAGAACGGGATTGTATCATCGTGGCAAGACCTGAACGGACAAGTAACCGTTATTCGTTAATTTCGAGGAAACGCTTCACATTAGAAAGGGTACCAAACACCACCAGCGTGTCGGTATCATACAACACCATTTCGGCCTTTGGAACACCGAGGATGTGTTCCACTTTCACCATCTCACCATCGCGTTCTTCTTCATAGCAGCGCTTCACCGTGATCAAGGTCAAGTTGTATTTATTTACCAGATTCAAGTCTTCCAGAGAGCGATTGGCAACACCTTTCGGCGCCTTCAACTCGGCTACCTCATAGTTGTCTGGCAACTGCAAAAACGCCGTAATACTCGGGTTAATCAAACGTTCAGCAACCAAAATCGCGAACTCCTCTTCTGGCGCGAGTATTTCGGTAATACCAATGTTTTTCAGAATGCGCATTTGGTTTTCACCGCTGGCGCGGACGATTACACGGGGCACCTTTAAATCGAGCAAGTTCAAAGCCGTAAGAATCGTTGCTTCAAAATTTTCACCGATTGCAACAATTGCCGCATCCATGTCTTCAATGTTTTGCGACTTCATCGCCTTGATATCCGTAGTATCCAACGCCACCGCAAGCGACACATCATCCTTGATGCTCTCAATACGGTCGAGGCGGTTGTCGAAAGCAAATACCTCAGCACCTTTTGAAGCCAAACGGTGAGCGATCTGGGTGCCGTAGCGACCTATTCCAATTACAGCAAAGCGCGTTCTATACATGTTACAAAGATAAAAACAGGAAGAAGATAGAAACTAAAACAGCTTGATTTACTCGAACATCCTATTACTTGGCAATTGTCTGCTCCAAAATTTGTCCGAATCTAAACACATCTTCAAAGCTATTGTACAGCGGCACCGGTGCCATGCGAATAACATTTGGTTCTCTCCAATCAGCGATCACCCCTTTTTCGGTTATCGCGTCAAAAAGTTTTCGTCCGAACCCATGTGCCAGCACCGACAATTGGCAGCCCCTTTCAGCGTGTTCCATAGGTGTTATGATCTCCAGGTTCGTATTTGTTTTTTGCGCCACTTGGCGGATGATGAAAGCCAGGTAATCGGTTAGTTGTAGACTTTTATTTCTGAGGTTTTCCATGCCAGCATCATGAAACAAATCGAGAGAAACCTTGTGAATGGCCATGTTGAAAACAGGGGCATTCGACATCTGCCAGCTTTCAGCCGTAGGCATCGGTTTGAATCCTGGATTCATGAGAAAACGCTCTGACTTATCGTGACCCCACCAACCAGCGAACCTAGGGATATCGGCATTTGTTGCATGACGTTCATGGATAAAGACCCCTGATATGGCACCCGGACCGCTGTTCAAATATTTGTAGCTGCACCAGCAAGCGAAGTCCACACCCCACTCATGAAGCTGCAGCGGAATGTTTCCTGCGGCATGAGCCAAATCAAATCCACAAAGCGCTCCAACGGCATGTGCTTCTGCAGCGATGCTGCGCATATCGAAAACCTGACCAGAGTAGTAATTTACACCACCAATCATCACCAGCGCCAGCTCATCTCCTGCTTTTTTTATCTCTTTAACCACATCTTCAAGGCGAATCACATGTTCACCAGCGCGCGGATGGACCTCAATAAGATGCTCTTCAGGATTCAACCCGTGAAACCGCAGTTGCGACTCTACAGCGTATTGATCGCTTGGAAAAGCTTTCGCTTCGCACAAAATCTTCGTCCGCTTGCCCTGCGGGCGAAAAAAAGACACCATCAACAAATGCAGATTCACTGTCAGCGCATTCATGAGAACCACCTCCTTTCGATTAGCGCCCACCACTTCGGCCGCCAAATCGGTAAAGCGCTCGTGGTAGCTGAACCACGGATTTCGCGCATGGAAATGTCCTTCAACACCCCACTTGCCCCAATCTTCCAGCTCTACCATCAAAGCATCCTTTGCTTTTCTGGGTTGCAGGCCGAGAGAATTGCCTGTAAAATATATCACCTCTTTACCGTCGATGACAGGAAAGATAAATTCACTTCGAAACTTCGCCAGATGATCAACTGAATCGCGTGATTTTGCGAACTCTGCAGTATTTTCAAATACCATCTCCATTGTTTTGTGGTAATTTTGCATCAAAGAACGGCAAAATAGAACGATTCATCCAAGTATATGCTCCAGCAAACCAAGTCGCAGGCACTTTTCGAAAAAGCCAAAACGTATTTCCCAGGTGGTGTTAACAGTCCGGTTCGGGCTTTCAAATCTGTCGGAGGAACCCCTCTTTTTATTGAGCGAGGCGACGGAGCCTACTTGTATGATGCCGACGGCAATAGGTTTATTGATTTCTGCAATTCATGGGGTCCGCTTATCCTCGGTCACAACAACCCACACGTAAGAAAAGCCATCATTGGTGCTGTTGAAAAAGGCACCTCCTTTGGTGCTCCCACAGCGTTGGAAAATGAGCTCGCTGACTTGATTTTGTCGAACCACCGATACATCGAAAAAATTCGCTTTGTAAGTTCTGGCACCGAGGCAGCTATGTCGGCCCTGCGCCTTGCACGCGGCGTAACCGGACGTAGCAAGATCATCAAATTCGACGGCTGTTATCACGGACACGTAGATGCCCTTCTCGTGCAGGCAGGTTCAGGATTGGCAACTTTGGGCACCTCATCGTCTGCCGGTGTACCTGAAGCGTATGCCCGGGAAACCATTGTGTTGCCATTGAACGACAAAGACGCCATTGAAGCCGCAGTTGCGAAGTACAAAGACGAGATAGCCTGCATAGCCATTGAGCCCATACCAGCCAATAACGGACTGCTCATACAAGACATCGACTTCCTTCGTTATTTGCGCGAAGTAGCCACTCGAGAAGGCATCATTTTGCTTTTTGACGAAGTCATCTCAGGTTTCCGTGTTGGATTTGAGGGAGCTGCGGGGTTGTACGACATACAGCCCGACGTAATTGCCTTTGGAAAGATCATAGGTGGTGGCATGCCGGTTGGAGCTTACGGAGCCAGTGCAGAAATCATGGCGCACATAGCCCCAGAAGGAAACGTGTATCAAGCAGGCACCCTTTCAGGAAACCCTGTTGCCATGGCTGCAGGCGCGGCACAGCTTCGTGAATTATTGAAGCCCGGTTTTTACTCCATGATGGAAGAAAAAACAGCCACATTGATACATCCTATCATCGCGTATGCGAGAGAGAAAGGCTACAAATTCAATATTTTCAGTCGCGGATCGATTTTCTGGTTGGCCTTTTCAGATCAGATCAACATTCGAAAGTCGAACGAGATTGACCCCGCCAGCATGAAGTATTTTACCATTTTGCATCGTGCATTGCTTGAACGAGGCATTTACTTGGGCCCGAGTGGTTACGAAGTAGGCTTTGTGTCGGCCGCGCACAGCGATGCCGATATCGCCTTAGCAGTATCAGCATTCAAAGAAGCATTGGATCTCGCTTACAACGCATAGGCTCACGAGAAAGCCTCTGATAATCATCGTTCCATCGAGCCAGCCAGCGAATAGCAAATTGTCGGTTCCCGGTTTTGATTTCATGATCAACCAAAGCGAGAGTACTGCTACGAAAACCAAGCTAGCAAAAGAAGCAATCGATAGCCATCCCGCGTTTAAGCGGAAAACATTAGCAACTACCATAGCCAATATGAATGCAGAAGCGATGTTTCGTGCTTTTTTTTCTCCTACCAACTGCGGAATTGTTTTGTTCGACGGATCGTCTACCAGCATGTCGCGGATATCGAACGGAATCGTGATCGCCATAAAATAGCACCAACGTTCAAAAACCATGGCTTCGCTGCCGTTTGGCATAGGCGTGTCTGAAAGCAAGAGCGGCAATATGGTTGTGGCCACAGCCCACACAGCAGTAACTACGAACACCTTTACCACTGGAAATTCACGCAGCGATTTCAACTTGCCATTTGCAGGAAAAATGCGCACCACATAAAGCGCAGAAACTGCTAGGAGGGAAAACCCGAGAATCAATAAATCGGCGGTGATGGGCCACGGTGAGAAAAGCAGAAATAGACAACAAACCGCAATTGCTAGAAACAAAAGCGATTTATTTTTCTCAGTAAACAAAGCAGCCTGCGAATGCACTGCATACTGTTTTGATTTGACCAATCGCTGGAGATTGTAGACAACAAAAGAGGCAGCAAAAATTTGCAATATCACCATCCCATTGAAAGGTTGGTTCGCCAAAGCAAACGTTTCTGTTGCGAGCAACCCACTACCCAAAGCCACCCAAATATTGCTGTAGATCAGTATTTTGAGCAGTCTTTGCACATTCATTACTTCATCAGAAAGAAGGCCATGATGCCAGCAACCATTCCGGCACCGGCACCTTTGAAGGCACCAACAACTTTTTTTGGTCGTGCACTGCGCTCATAGCCCTCTGCATAAAGCTCATTGTATTTGTAGCCCGGATTCGAGATGTTCTTGCCCTGCACCTTGATGTACGGGATGAGAGGAAACAACCCGTATGCGATAACCGGCAAAACAGTCAGCACCAGTCCACCTTCAGATACAATCGGACCGGCGGCACCCACAGCAACACCTATCAGCACAGTTGGCAAGACATCGTGATTTCGTCCGTCTTGTTCCCCAGCCATAAAAACCCGCATTTCATCAACCGAAAGATCATCGCCAAGAAAGGCATCTGGCGCATACAGCACCCATTCTCCCGAATCAAATTTTACCGCAAAAACCTCCGATTTGTGGAGTGCACGACGTTTGGTTTTCCCTTTTCTTTCAGTATCGAACACCAAGTCTATTCCGTCGCTAGCGATCAACGTACACGGCAGTTCATCGCCCGACATGCGGAGAATGGTTGCCTTCGCTGGCAGTGAGGGCAATTGAAAATGCTGTTGGTTGAAGACATCTATTTCTTGGATAGAAAGATTTTCAACTTGCGGGAGGAGTACTTTAGAATGCCATTCGGCGGCTGGGACGTCAACAACCGTTTGAATGTAGTCGCCCTCGAAACTCAATTCACCGATTACCTGAATGCCATTGGGCGAGGCACACGGATACTCAATTCGGGCTCCTTTGGCAGCTGCAGAAAGCTGATTTATAAAAACCGCTTCAATTGAAGACGCTTGATTTGCGTTGAAATCAGGACTTGTTTTAAACTTACTGACACATAAACTATCGGTAGGTTGAACTCTTAAGTCGCCTATTAAACCACCTGCTACACCCTTTAATGCAGGAACCCATTCTTGTTGAGCATTGCCAAACGCAGAAAGCAGCAACAAACACAACACAAAAAAAATCCTCATAATCCCGTTTTGCCAAATGTACGAAGTCGGTGCGAACCTTAGCCGACTTTGATTGTTGAAAAGCATCTAACCCGAATGGTGAATAAACTGCGAGAGGGTTGTGATAAACACGCACAGAAGAAAGTTATATTTGCTTCCAAATTTAAACCCATTGCAGGCATGAAAACCGGCACTTTCGCTTCGCGGCATATAGGCCCGCGTGAATCAGAAACATCTCACATGTTTCAAACCATTGGCGTTTCTTCAATGGAAGAGCTCATCAGCAAAACCGTTCCTGCGAACATTCGCTTGAAAGGGGAGTTGAAGCTTTCAGCCGCAATGACTGAAGACGCCTACCTCGATCACCTGAGTAAGATCGCGTCGAAAAACAAGATCACAACCTCTTACATAGGTATGGGTTATTACCCAACCATCGTCCCGCCGGTTGTACTTCGCAACGTGCTTGAAAACCCAGGATGGTACACCGCCTACACCCCTTATCAAGCAGAAATTGCACAGGGTCGACTTGAAGCTTTGTTGAATTTCCAAACCATGGTTTGTGATTTAACGGGAATGCCAATTGCGAATGCCTCCTTGTTGGATGAAGGCACATCGGCCGCTGAGGCCATGATCATGTTCTTCAACAGTCGTCCGAAAGCAAAAGCCAATGCCAATCGCTTTTTGGTTGAAAGCACTGTATATCCTCAAACCTTGTCGGTAGTGCAGATGCGCGCCAAACACCTCGGCATAGAAGTCGTTACCGTTGCTCGCGAGCACATCTTATTCGACGATAGCGTGTTTGGTTGTTTGGTTCAATATCCAAATGGAGACGGATCAATAACCGATTATCAGTTGCTGACAAATGAGGCCCACACTGCAGGAGCCTTTGTTGCTGTAGCAACAGATTTGATGGCCCTTGTTAGCTTGAAAGCACCCGGAGAATGGGGAGCCGACGTAGTATTGGGCAACTCACAGCGATTTGGAGTACCAATGGGTTATGGCGGACCGCATGCAGCGTTTTTCGCTTCTACCGAAGATTTCAAGCGCAGCTTACCTGGACGAATCATCGGTGTTTCGAAAGACCGTCGCGGACATCTCGGACTGCGGATGGCGTTGCAAACACGTGAACAGCATATCCGTCGCGATAAAGCGACATCAAATATTTGCACTGCTCAAGCCTTGTTGGCTGTTATGGCATCGATGTATGCCGTGTATCACGGTCCTGCTGGACTGTCAAAAATTGCTGGAGACATTCACGACAAAGCCGTGTTTGTTTCAAAGCATTTGACTGCTACGGGGTGGACACAGAAAAACACCAACTTCTTCGACACCTTGTTAATTGATGCAGGTAGCCGAGGTCAAGAAATTCGCCAGAAAGCAGAGGCTTCGCACATCAACTTGCGGTATCATGCTGATGGTCATATCGGCATCTCCATGAGCGAAGGCGATACAGCAGAAAGCATACAAGCCCTTTTGCGCGTTTTTGGAATCGAAGCCCTTTATGCCCCAACGGGCAGCAATGTGCTTGGTGCTCACGTCCGCAAGACCGACATCTTGGTTCACGACGTATTCAACCGTTATCATTCAGAAACAGAGATGATGCGTTATTTGAAGCGTTTGGAGAACAAAGATTTGTCGCTAACACACGCCATGATCGCTTTGGGGTCATGCACCATGAAACTGAACGCAGCAAGTGAATTGATGCCAATAACTTGGCCTGAATTCGCCAATCTGCATCCTTTCGCGCCAGTTGAGCAAGTTGCTGGATTCCATGAAATGCTCAACGAATTGCGCAAAGACTTGTCGGAAATCACCGGTTTTGCCGATGTCTCATTGCAGCCAAATTCCGGCGCTCAGGGTGAATTTGCCGGATTGTTGGTAATTCGTGCATACCATGAAAGCCGCGGTGAAAGCCACCGCAATATCTGTTTGATTCCTTCTTCAGCGCATGGTACCAATCCTGCAACGGCCGTTATGGCCGGAATGAAGGTTGTGGTAGTAAAATGCGACGACAATGGAAACGTAGATGTTGCCGACTTGAAGGAGAAAGCAGAGATGCACAGCGCCAACCTCGGGGCCTTGATGATCACCTACCCATCTACACATGGCGTGTTTGAAGAGGCCATTGTAGAGATAAACAGCATAATACATTCGCATGGCGGACAAGTCTACATGGACGGCGCGAATATGAATGCGCAAGTAGGTTTGACCAATCCGGGTTCAATTGGCGCCGACGTGTGTCACTTGAACCTGCATAAAACCTTTGCCATTCCGCATGGTGGTGGTGGACCGGGCATGGGCCCAATTGGAGTAGCGGCTCATTTGGTGCCATTCTTACCAGGTAACCCCGTGATTGCTACCGGCGGAGACTCAGCCATTCACGCTGTTTCTTCAGCCCCATGGGGAAGCGCACTCATACTTCTGATTTCTTATGGATACATCAAGATGTTGGGTGCTGCAGGAGTTACCGATTCAACACGTTACGCTATTTTGAACGCGAATTACATACGTGCGCGCTTAGAAAAAGCATATCCGATTTTGTACCGAGGAGCAAGTGGCACCGTTGCCCACGAAATGATTCTCGATTGCAGAGCATTCAAACAATATGGAATTGAGGTAGAAGATATCGCAAAACGATTAATTGACTATGGATTCCATGCTCCAACGGTTTCTTTTCCAGTAGCTGGGACATTGATGATTGAGCCAACAGAAAGTGAAAGTTTGCAAGAAATCGATCGTTTTTGCGAGGCCATGCTTGAGATCAGAAAAGAAATCGAAGAAGTAGTAGAGGGCAAATACGACGCACATGACAACGTATTAAAAATGGCGCCTCACACGGCGGATGAAGCATGTTCAGACAAATGGGATCATGCATACAGCCGCGAAAAGGCCGTTTACCCTGTTCCCGGTCTTCGCCAAGCGAAATTTTGGGTGAGTGTAGCGCGGGTAGACAATGCCTACGGTGATAGAAATCTGGTTTGTGTTTGTCCACCTACAGAAATGTACGACGAAATACCGGCATAACATCATCGAAGAATTAACTGAAGAAGGAGGGTATTTCCCTCCTTCTTTGTATTAATTACCTTAAAACGATAGCGATATAATCACATTCATGTGTTTCATCGCAATCAAAAGCGCATCTGAATTATAAAGATTTATATATTTGCGTCTCTGAGAATTACTTATTTACTCAAAACACTAATTGGTAAGTTATGAAGAAAATTTACGCTGTAGCACTATTATCAATCATGTCAGCCGGAGCTTTTGCTCAAGGTGTTGGACCTGTTGCTAAAGAAAAAGCTCGCGACCTGCGCTCAAAGAATCAGACAATTACACCGTCTGCTGACCGCGTTGAGTTTTACACGAATGAATTTAACGATTGTTCAGAATGGGCAATTGACAATGCTCTGAGCAATGGATTTAACCAATTCGTTGATCTTCAGTTTGAATGTGGAACAGGTTTGACCTGTGGTGGATTTGCGCCAATTGATGCTATCAACTCTACATCTGCAGCTAATGGTTACATGATGGTTGACTCTGATGAGTTCGGAGGAGAAGAAGGTGGGGCAGGTATTGAAAACTGTTGGTTCCAAATGGTTAACCCAGTTGACTGTAGTGGTCACCCTTTTGTTTCTGTGTCATTCTTGAACCAATACCGCATGTGGGATGGTGGATCAAGTGATGGTAACGAATACTGTCTAGTTGAAGTATCTCGCGATGGAACAACCTGGCCAAGTCCGACAACTTTCGAAGTTGCTGACGGTTTTGTTGATTTCGGTGATGGCGATGGTCCAGTTCAAGCACGTTGGGAGATCTTCCCAGAAATGGGTACTCAAGATCCGGTAAGTAATCCAACTGAGATAATTTTCGACATCACAGCAGCTGCTGGTGATCAATCACAAGTTTGGTTGCGTTTCCGTTGGAAAGGTACTTGGGGTTACGCTTGGTTTGTTGACGATTTGACTTTCTTCGACACTGCTGAGAACGATATCCGTGTTGACGACTACGTTACTTACACAGACTATTTTGGAACAAACATGTACGGATACACTGCAATTCCTGCTTCTCAGTCTACAGAAGTTCAAATGGCTGCTGAGGTTAAGAACATTGGTTATGCAGAACAAACCAACGTGATCATGACTTGTGATATTTCTGACGGGAACCAAGTTGTTTCTGATCCGATTACACTTGCTTACACTGGTTCTGACACACTTCGCGCTGAAGGATATGTTCTTCCTACTACAGTAGGCACGTACGATGTTACTTTCACCATATCTGCTGATGCTGCTGACAACAACACTGCTGACAACACAGCAACACGTTCGTTTGAAATTACTGAATACCAGTATGGTCGTGATGACAAAACTTATGCAAGCTTCTTCCCAGCTGCTGCTTATACCGACAACTTCATTAGCGCTGTTCCATTCCAATTCTTTGGAGATGGTACCATCACCGCAATTGAAGTGGCACTTGTTGCTGGTGATGCTGGTGCTCCAATCATTGCTTCTATCCGTTCATTCGACGATCTTGATGCTATTGTATCTTCTTCTGAAGAATTGGATTTGAACCCTGCATTCTTGAATGACGGTACAGATGGTGAGGTTAATTGGTACACATTCATTCTTGAAGATCCAATCGACGTTGCAGACGGAGACGGTTTTGTTGCTGCTTTTGAAAGCTACGGAGGTTCTGGAGTGCGCATGGGTGAGTCAATCTACACTCCTGATCAAACAGCATTTGTATATGGCGATTTCGGAAATGCTGGTTTCGATTGGTACTACACCAATGAAACACCAATGATTCGTTTGAACATGGATCCTTCTGTTAACATTCACTCAGGTTCTGAGAACACAACGGTTAACTTCAGCTTGTCTCAAAACATGCCAAACCCAGCTGTTGCTAATACTCGCATCAACTACAACATGAACGTTGCTGGTTCTGCTAGTTTCAAGGTTACTGACCTTACTGGTAAAGTAGTTTTTGTTCAAGATCTTGGACATCAATCAGCTGGTGAGCACGTATTCGAAATGAACACGTCTAACCTAGCTGCTGGAATGTACAACTACACGCTTACTGTAGCTGGTGAAACTGCTACTCGTAAGATGATGGTGAAATAAGCTTGGATTTAAATAATCCGGAAAAAATGGCCTCTTTATGGGGCCATTTTTCATTTTTTAACGAGGCTTCGTGCCAAATCTTTCCGTATTTTTCATCCTCAAAACTTAAATAAATGAAGAAGTTCTACCTAATAGTAGGTGCATGCTTGGTTTTCACCTCGCTAAATGCACAGCGCGTACAGCCAGAGATACTAAATTCTGCTGTAAGCAATCAGTCAGAAGATGAAGTTCGCGCTAACCTGGAGAAGGGCGAGAAACTTAAACAAATCGCTGCGCAGCGCGGCGGTGGTTCAATTTTCTTCTACGAAGATTTCTCAAATGGATTTGCTGGAAACAATACTTTCGGCGAGTGGACATTTGAAGACAGCGGTAACAACACCATTTGGATGGTAGCTGATGCTGATAGTCCGGCAGGTGAGTGGTCTGCCGCCCAAGGTCAATTGAATTCTTCATCTGCAACAGACGGTTGGATTATTTTCGACTGTGATAAGTACAATACACAATTTGCGGGTGCCAACGAAGGCGTAATCAATGGCGACGAGCAATACGTAGATGTTGAAGGATGGTTGGTGTCTCCAGTTATGGATATGACTTTGTTGTCATCTGTAATCGTTGATTGGGAACAATACTTCCGCTACTGCTGTTTCTCTTTCGCTCCTTTCTTCTTGGAAGTATCGAACGACGGCGGAACATCGTGGGTAACATTCCCAGGACATGGGTCATTTATCGAGTCGGCTAACACCGGTTCGGCAAACCCACTACCAACAAGTGTTGACGTATCTTGTGTTGCTGCTGGTGAATCTGAAGTAAGAATTCGCTTTGCTTACAAGCAAAACCCTATCGTTGGTAACGGTTACTCTCACTATTTCTGGTCAATTGATGATGTAACCATCCGTGAGAACGTGATTGAAAGTGACATCGAAGTAACACAACTTTTCAACGGTGATGTTTTCAACTACTGGGAATACCGTCACACGCCAATTGCTCAAGCCATAGTAGCAGGTCAAGGTGGTTTGAAAGTGGGTGCTGTTTTTGTTAACAACGGCTTCGCTGATCAAACAAACGTTGTTGCTACTTTCGATATCGCTGATAGTGACGGAAACATCGTTAGCTCAACTGCTACAAATCCTTTTACCATCGCTTCTAGCGCGAACTCTTTGATTTGTCCGCAACAACTTAACGACACTTTGTACCACGACACTGGTTGGACACCAACTGCTGTTGGAGATTACACGCTAACCGTTACTTTCACAAGTGATTTGGCTGAAGACAACACAACAAACAACACATTGTCTAAAGTGATTTCGTATACTACTGATGAATATGGTCATGACGATGAAAACGAATGGGATGTTGAACTTCAACCACGTACTGCTAACACAGCAGGTACATTGTTCGATCCTACCGGATACGGGAGCTTCTACGGCGCTCCAAACTCAGGAACTACTGCTTACGGCTTCCTCGTTGCTTTTGGTCCAGACACCGAATTAGGTGTTGAATTCGAAGGCCGCTTGTACGAAATTCCTGCTGGCGTTGCCTTAAATGATGCTGATTTCACCAGCTCTTTCTACGAAGTATTCGATGAAATGATTCCTAACTCTATTGCAGATGCCGATTTCGTTTACTTCCCTTTTGAAGATGCTGTTGAACTTGGAGTTTCGAACGGCACTGATTTGAATGATGATGTAAATTACTTCATTGGTGTGATGAACGATTTCGAATCGGATCTAGAATTCACAGTTGTGGGTGTTGGTGATTCTGACACAGACAACTCTACTGGTGTTTTCCAACGTGCTGGTAACGGTTCATTCATTTGGTTTACGGCTCAAACCTCAACACCTGCTGTCCGATTAGTTACCTCTGAGCGCGTTGCAGTTGATGAATTGGCTAACAAGCAAGGTTTGAACTTCAGCCAGAACGTTCCAAACCCAGCTTCAGACATCACTACTATCACTCTAGATCTTGCTGCTACTCGTGACATCGCTTTCGAGGTTACAGACATTCAAGGTCGTTTGGTATATCAAAAAGACATGGGTACACTTCCTGGTGGATCACACAATGTCCAACTTGATGTAACCCAATATGCTGACGGTGTCTACACTTACACATTCGTTGCAAACGGAATGCGTTTGTCTAAGAAAATGGTTGTTCAACACAACTAATTCTTATTTGAATATTGGAAAAGCCCCGCAAATGCGGGGCTTTTTTTGCTTAATTAGTTGCTTATGAACAACTTATTGTAGGAAAGTTCTTACACGTGTATCAGCCAATTCCCTCATGAGGTTATAGTATTGCACTCATATCTTCGCCCTTATAATCATGCAAAAACCCTAAAATGAGAATCATTCGCAACCTTATTCCCATTTTGTGCCTGTTCGCTACACCAAGCTTCGCACAAGTATTGCAACCAGCGCCAGGTTACATACTTACCGATCGCACAAATGAAACCGTGTCATTATCATTACGCGAAAACGTTATCTGGTCAGAAGATTTTGCCAATGGCATTCCAACGTCGTGGACAACAGAGGCAACGCCATCGCCTGCAGCCTGGGAGTATCGTGGGCCAGCAACAGACCCTTCAAACGAAGCCGGCACGCGTGGATCTTGTATATCAATTGGAACCACCAGCGGACCGCCAATGGTATCTCCAACGGCCGCAAACGGATTTGTTATTTTCGACTCAAATTACTGGGATGACAACGTAGGTCCTTGTGGTAATTTCGGCAGCGGACAAGCACCAGGGCCACATTATGCAACATTGACAACGCCTGTATTTGATCTTTCAGCCTATCCACAAGTTGGATTGCGATTCAATCAGTTTTGCAAAAACTTTCAGGCTGAAACCCGTATCGAATACAAAGTAGGTAGTGGCGATTGGGAAACACTGTGGGTAAACGATGTCCCACTTAACAGCGGCCAATCAGAACCAGATCGCTTTGACCGCATCAACATCACCACACAACTTGGTGGCATGTCGGACGTGCAGATACGTTTCGTTTTCGACGGAAACTACTACTATTGGATGCTTGATGATATTAGAATCTTTGAACTCGAGACCAATAACCTCATCATCGAATCAGCCACATATGGCGACTTTAATCCCGATGATCAAGGTCATGAAACAGGTTTTGAATACATGGAGTACTCACAATATCCATCCGAAATGTCGCCACTTGTTAACTTCAATGTGAAGAGTTACAACTGGGGAGCAGAAACCCAAACAGGTTCACGACTTGAGGGCGTGCTGCGCAACGACATAACCATGGATACCATCTATACAACCTACACCAATCCGATCTCCCTTGGAGCCGACGATTTCCATGAATTCAGAGCTACTCCTTATGCCTTATCGAATGAAATGGGGCAATATTCGACACATTACAGATTGATACAAAATGAAGAAGACGATTCTCCAGACGACAACCATGCCGTGCAGACCTTCGAAGTAACAGATGTAACCTACTCGCGAGACCGCTTGGAGACTGAAGGATTGTTTGTTGCCAATAGTCAGTATGCTGGTATCCCCTATGAAATGGGTAACTTCTTTGTCATCACCGCTGATAACCAAGCCTGCCATTCTGTTTCGATTGCCGTCGGGAATGGAACTGATCCTACAGCTTCGGTTTATGGAGCGATATATAAAATGAAACTCGAAGGAGGTATTGTGGCAACAACAATTGCCATGACTGAACAATTCGGAGTCACGGCGGGCGCGTACAACACAGTTGGCGACAACAACGTCATGACAATACCATTCAGCCAACCCGTTTCTTTGGATAAAGATTCTGTTTACTTAATCGTTGCCGGCACGCTGAACGGGCCTGACGACGTTTTCTTTACCGTTTCAGGAGAATCACCACTCTCAACATCAATGGTGCGTTTCTTCCCGAATTCATGGTTCTATTCACTCAACACACCTATGGTTCGCGCCAACTTCGGACCTGTCGTGAATACAGAAGAAATCAATCGGGAAGTTGCTACACTCAATTGCTATCCGAACCCAACCAACCAAGAACTTACTGTTGAGTGCACTGGCATTAAACCCGATCTAACGGTTTTCGACAGCCAAGGCAGGCTGATTTACCAGCAACAACTCAGCACCGCAGCCGCTAAACAACAGTTTCAAATAAATACCTCTGCTTGGTCAAGCGGTATATACCTTGTTGCCGTAACTGCAGATGGCATTACAAGCCGTCAACGAGTGGTCATACAACACTAACTATTCAGATAGTCTATAAAAGAACGCCTTGCCTAAAAAGCAAGGCGTTCTTTATTTACAAACGATGGAAAAATCTGCACCTTTGTGCTCATGGGACTGAAATCAGCATTGAGCAAACCTTTCGCTAAAATTGTCGCCTCACGCGTTCACAAAGAATCGCTTGAAGCTACCTCTAAGCAAAGTGCGCAATTCAACCAACTGGTTTTACAAGCAAAAAACACAGCATTCGGACACGATCATCGATTTGCTGAGATACGCACTGAAGCAGATTTCAGACAGGCAGTGCCCATTCAAGATTATGAAGATCTAAAGCCATACATAGAGCGGGTTATTTCTGGTGAAAAAGATGTCCTTTGGCCAGGTATTCCAAAGTATTTTTGCAAAACGAGCGGCACAACATCTGGTGTTAAGTACATCCCACTTACCGACGACTCAATGCCCAACCACATCCGGTCGGCACGCAATGCACTGCTTTGCTACATTGCAGAAACAGGAAATGCCCATTTTGTTGACGGTAAAATGATATTTCTTCAAGGCAGTCCGGAATTGCATCATCTGCCTAGTGGAATCCCGTACGGACGTCTTTCAGGCATTGTAGCGCACCACGTTCCCGGGTATCTTCAAAAAAATCGATTGCCGAGCTTCGAAACCAACACCATCGATGATTGGGAAACCAAACTCGACACCATCGTGCGTGAAACAGTAAATCAACCCATGTCGCTTATAAGCGGCATCCCCGCATGGGTGCAAATGTATTTCGAACGCTTGTTGCAGACATCAGGAAAAGAAAACATCCGCAAGCTGTTCCCAAACTTCAGCTTGATGGTATATGGTGGAGTAAACTTCGAACCATACCGCGCACGCTTCAACGAACTCATTGGCGATACCATTCCTACCATAGAAACCTATCCCGCCTCTGAAGGCTTCATCGCCTATCAAGACAGTCAAGAATCAGACGGTCTTTTGCTCACCTTCAATGATGGCATTTGGTACGAATTCATTCCTGCCGACTTATTTTTCGATGCAAACCCACCTCGGCTTTCACTACATGAGGTACAAATAGGTGTTAACTACGCAATCGTTCTCAACACCAACGCCGGTTTGTGGGGCTATGTAATTGGCGATACCGTGCGATTCGTTTCTCTACAGCCACCGCGCATCAAGGTAACAGGACGTATCAAACACTTTACATCCGCCTTTGGCGAACATGTAATAGCCGAAGAAGTAGAACAGGCTATGTCGGCCGCAATTGAAAAATTCCATTTCACAATAACCGAATTTCACGTCGCTCCAGAAGTGCGCCCGGAAGAAGGATTACCCTACCACGAATGGTTTGTAGAATTCCAAAACGAATGGCCAAACCTCGAGCAATTAGCAGCCTTCATTGATAGCGAAATGTGCCGACAAAACACCTATTACAACGATTTGATTACCGGCAATGTGCTGCGAACTTGCATCATACGCCCAGTTGTGAAAGGTGGCTTTAACGAAATGATGCGGGAGCGGGGCAAGTTGGGCGGACAAAACAAAGTGCCCCGACTGGCCAACGACAGAGAGGTTGCAAACCTGCTTAAAACCATCAAATAAACGGCATGCATTGTGCGTAGTATAATGCGTGCACTTAATTCGCGTTTTCAATGATGCAACGTTTACTTGTAATTCTCCTTTTGGTCCTGCCAGCGGCAGGGATGGCACAAATAAAGTGCGATCCTGCTGTTATTGAATACGGCACCATAGAGCGCACCACCAATCGCGTAGTCGACATAACCATTACCAATACAGGACCTGACGCTACACTGCTCAGATCAACCTTTTCGAGAGAATATTCATTCTTACTCTCTTCAAAAAAAATAGCACAAGACAGTTCAATCACATTGCGCGTTCAATTCAACCCGCTCAACAAAGGGGCGTGGACAGATAAAATTGAACTATTCTTCACTACCATGAATAAACCTGTGGTGATAAAAGTAATGGCCGACGTGCAATACGTCGACCGATCGGCAAACCCAAACTGTCCAACTTTCAGCGACCAACCCGCCAACTGCTGCCCGAACGACCCACTCACCATTGTTGTGAAAAACGCTCAAACCCTTGAGCCAATAAAAGATGCACGGGTGCGACTAATAGAACAGGGCGCTGTGCAGCGGACATGGAAAACCGATAAAAAAGGCACCGCCACTGATGAAGTGCCTATTTCATATTACTTCCTGCTTGCAGATGCGGAAGGATATTTTCCTGACGACACCGCTACCTATATCAACCGCAGGAGCAACTATTTTGAATTTTTCTTGGAACCGAAAACAATTGAAGAGCCGCTGGCTATTGAAATACCACAACCAAAAGAAGAAACTACCGAACCTCGCGTGCCGACGATACCTCCTCCAGCAGCCGAAATACCGGTTGATGCCATTGCTGCAGACGGGAAGCTCAACAATACTTTACGACCAAACAACGTCGTTTTTCTGGTCGACATCTCCGAATCAATGGCCAAGCAAGGCAAGCTCGACGTCTTAAAAAATGCCATGAACAACCTTTTCGAAGTTTTGAGGCCGAACGATAAAATTTCAATCATGACCTATGCTACAAAAACAGAAGTTGTTGCAGAAGGCATTCCAGGGAACGAGCATGAACGATTGGTGAATTCGATTTCGACCCTTACGGCAGGAGGGATGACAGCTGGCGTGAAAGGCTTCCGCAACGCCTATGAGATTGGAACACGGAATTTTCAAGAGGCTGGCAACAATCAAGTTATTGTTGCTACCGACGGTTCATTCCGCGCATCTGATAACGATAAAATCAAAGAGTTGGTTAAAGAGTACCGCGATAAAGGACTGATTACCACCATCATTGGTATACGTTGCACCGACAAAGCTGCTGAGGTGCTAAAAGAATTGGCAGAACTTGGTGGAGGAACGTACCTGCATGCCAACGATTATGACGGCGGAGAACGATTGCTTCAAGAAGAAATCATTCGACGATCAACAAAAGAATGAGTTGTATCTTTGCGCTGTGAATTCGCAAGTTAAACGTCCGTATATCATCGGGATTTCTGGTGGCAGCGCAACCGGTAAAACATCTGTATTAAATGCGCTTCTAGCTCAATTTAGCGAGGATGAATTGACGCTAGTCTCCCAAGACAATTATTACCTGCCTAAAGAGCAGCAAAGCCAAGACGAAAACGGCTGGACCAATTTCGATCTCCCAGAATCCATCAATCGCGCGGCGTATTTTTCAGACGTGCAGCAGCTCATTCAGGGTAAAAAGGTTGAAAAAGAAGAGTATACCTTCAACAACCCGAACAAAGCACCAAAAATTATCACCTTCAACCCTTCACCAGTGATCATCACCGAAGGATTGTTTGTCTTTTACTATGAGGAGATACGCGAATTGTTAGACTACAAAGTGTACTTGCAAGCAAGCCCCGACATCCGCCTGGAAAGGCGAATAAATAGAGACCACAAAGAACGCGGATACCCGAAACACGAAGTCATTTACCAATGGGAGAACCATGTGCGGCCTGCAGATGTTAGTTACCTTGAACCATACCGCAACATGTGCAACATAGAAATCGACAACAACGAAGATTTCAGCCACGGTGTGAACCAACTTGCCCAACACATTCGTCAAATTCTGAATCATGCTTAAAGTATACCATTTAGCGACCTGCTCAACCAACAAGCGCATATTGAGCGAGTTAGACATTCAAGATCCAAAGGCCGTTTTCCAAGAAATAAAAACTGAGCCCATTACCGAAAAGCAGATCGATGAAATGAAAAAGCTGTCGGGCAGCTACGCGTCGCTTTTTAGCCGCACTGCGATGAAATACCGTGCCATGGGACTGGGAGACAAAGATTTGAAGGAGGCCGACTACCGCCAGCTCATACTTGAAGAATATACGTTTTTGAAACGCCCCGTTATTATTGTCGACAACAACATTTTTGTTGGCAATGCACCAAAAGTAGTGGCCGCAGCTAAAGCCGCTTTGGCTTGAGCACCAAGTTTCTCGCCCACATGGCACTGTTTTCAGTGGCCGTATTCTACAGCGCGAACTACCTTATCGCCAAAGGCTTAATGCCCAATGTTATTGGCCCGAGTGGATTTATTTTTCTGCGTGTAACAGGGGCTGGGCTGTTGTTTTGGTTGCTTTTTGCATTCAACCAAGAGAAAGTTTCAATCAGTGATTTTCCGCGCCTTATACTGTGTGGTATTTCAGGCGTCGCCGTAAATCAGCTTTTTTTCTTCAATGGTTTGAGCGCTACATCACCCGTAAATGCTTCGATAATGCTCACCAGCAATCCAATCTTGGTGCTCATTGCTTCTGCTGTAATTCTGCGGACGCGCATTTCTAAACGCAAAATCGTTGGCATTTTACTAGGAGCAGCCGGCGCAATCAGTTTGCTGCTACTCAGCCGAGGAAACACCACTGCTCATGCCACCTGGCAGGGAGATTTGATGGTGTTTCTCAATGCCATGTCGTACGGATTCTACCTCGTTCTGGTAAAACCATTGATGGGCAAGTACAAACCCATAACCGTAATCTCATGGGTGTTTTTATTTGGGTGGATCATTGTAACACCAATCGGCCTATCGCAGGCGATGGCTGTTGATTGGGCGGCTTTAACTGGCAATCATTGGTTGGCCATTTTCTATGTTATTATTGCCACTACATTCTTGGCCTACCTGCTCAACATCTGGGCGATGAAAACAGTAGCACCTACTGTGGTTAGCGTGTATATTTATTTACAGCCATTGCTGGCCGGACTATTCGCGTTTGTTTTCGCATATTTCGGGGGTGCTGATTATACCGGCGACATCAATTGGCAGAGAATACTTTGTGCTGCCTTGATTTTCACAGGTGTTTATCTTGTAAGTTCTGAGCCTGGCCGAAAACAAGCATTGGCCAAATAGAGACTTTCTTATCTTTAGAAAAAAAATCATGTCGATACGTAGACCCTTCAATCTAAACGAGTGGATAAAAGAAAACCGTGACTTGCTCAAGCCGCCCGTTTCCAATAAAAATCTATATGTTGAAAGTGGAGACTATATCGTCATGATTGTTGGGGGCCCAAATGCTAGAAAAGACTACCACTACAACGAAACTGAGGAACTTTTCTACCAGTTAGAGGGCGAAATAACCGTTCGCATTCAAGAAGATGGAAAAGCGGTTGACATACCATTAAAAGCTGGCGATATGTACTTGCACCCGGCCGGCGTTCCCCATTCACCCTTTCGTTCAGAAGGATCCATTGGCTTGGTGATTGAACTTAAACGTGAGGGTACAGCGCATACCGACGGGCTGATGTGGTTTTGCGACAATTGCAACAACAAACTGCACGACACCTATTTCGACTTGACCAACATCGAGAAAGATTTCCTGCCGCGATTCAGGGATTTTTATGGCAGTGAAGATTTGAGAACTTGCAAGCAATGCGGACATGTTATGGATGTAGATCCTCGCTTTACTTAAATTCGTGCAATGCAACCGTTTGTCGGATTTTGATGTCTTACCTACTCTAGACCTTACAAACGATGAAAAAAATTCTATTTATTGCTTTCCTAACGACTTTAGGACTACAATCTTTCTCCTGCGAAAATGTCGAATTGACATTTCTCTTCAACCCCTCTGTTGGACCAGGTGTGATTACATATACCCTTGACAATGTCAATGGTGGTACTGAAACCTTCACGATTGAGATTACGCCAAATGGCTACGGCAACACAAATATATGTTTGCCGACATCTTGTTTCGAACTGGGTTTTGTCTATGATATCATTCAACCTCAAGACGTTTACTCCGTATCATACACCACTGGCGACATTACCGCATCGTGGGTGCCAAATTTTAGCGCAAACGGCTCAATAGAAAACCCGCTGACGTTTTGTGTTGAATCACAAGCTTGTTTGCTGGGCGCAGATGTAATTACAGAAGTGTGCGGACAAGCTACAATTGTTGTAACAAGCAATGCCCCTGAGCAACCATACACATACTATATTGACGGTGAATTTTATACTTCTGGGGAATCTGTCCAGGTTTTAACCGACTTGATGGAAGGTGAGCACACCTATTGCGTTACTTCATCTGCCGACATTTGCGACAATGAAGAAGCATGCGGATCATTTACGATACAAAATTGTTCTTGTCCTACCGGACTTGAAGTCAACATGTTGAACGATTGTCTTGCCATCTTTCACCCTGATTTATTTGAACCAGATGCATTTGTTATGTACTATGTGAATGGTTTGCCTGTTAGCAATGGTGAGACGGTTTTCACCTACCAATTTTCTGGTTCCGGTGAATACGAAATCTGCATGCAGTCATGCGACGAAATTTTTTGTGAGATGTTCCTCGTCGAAGGCTGTCTTAACGATTGTCCGACCGATACCTACGCCGGCGGAGAAGGCTGTACTTGGCAATTCGAAATTGGTAGTTTTTCACCCGGTGAAAGTGTTACGTGGAACTTTGGTGACGGCACTGAGGCGGTTGGCGGTCACTTTATTGAGCACGTATATTCTGCCCCGGGAGAGTATGTTGTAACGGCTTACTACACTTCAATTAATTGTCCGAATGGCACCGCTTTTACTTTCATCGCTATCGCTGATGGCTGCAGTATCGAGTGTGAACCAACGCTTGAAGTAAGCAATAACGATTGCGAATATACTTTTAGTTTGACACCAGATTCTGGGTGGGTCGATCAAATCTATTGGACCGTTAACAATAATTCTTTTGTTGGCTCATCGAACATGACATTTGATTTATCTGATGGTGGAGTGTATGTGGTTTGCGCTGAATCCTTTAACAGTATATGTGCACAAGGTTTTTCTATTTGCACTACTGTAGAGTCAGCAGGATGTTCAGCAGACTGCACCCCTTACCTATTCCACCTAGACACAAATGTTGAGCCTGGGGCTGTTCAAGTCATCTCATGGCAAATAGTTGGCAACGGCGGACTTGTAGCTGCAGGCACACAAACCTTCATGAACGACACCCCCTCTTTTGTCGAAGATTTTTGTTTACCTGATGGTTGCTATTCAATTCTCATTCAATCAACCACACCTGTTCAAAACGCACAAGTATGGATGTCGAATGCAAACGGTGGATCACCTTGGTCAGCCGACCCGATTTGGGATTCACTATCTGCCTATTTTCAATTTGGCGTCAACGCCGATTGCACTGAAACTGCTGATTGCACCTTAGAAGTAGAATATTATCAAACAGCAAATGGCAACTATATCTTCACCGCTTTTCCTTCCGATAATGGTGCTGTAGTAGATTGGTTTTTAGATGGCGAATATTACGAATCAGGAAACGTTGTTGATGGCTCTTTTGAACCGGGCATCCATGAGATGTGCGCAATGTATGAAACTCCCAACTGTCCTCAAGGTGTTATGCAATGCCTCTCATTCGTAAATTTAGAGCTTCCAGAATGTTCAGAAGTATACATAAGCATCGATCCACAAGGCATTCCTGGTTTCGACTTAGACTTTGATTTTGAGCTAGGAGCTATACTTGGTCAATTGCCATGGGAATTTAACGGTGCTTTTACTGTTTATGAAGAATGTGACGGCACATTGATAGGCATTTGTCTGCCCGATGGCTGCTACACCCTATCCATGTCGATGGATGAATTTTTACAATTCGGCATTCTCATCAACATCTTGGTAGAAGGCGGTTTGGATGTGAATTACATCATTGACCCACTGACACAAACTGTAGGATTGGAATTTGGAGTCAATAACAATTGTGAAGACAATGTGAACGAATTCTCGTCGGAGAAAATCAACGTATACCCTATTCCATCCGACGGACTTCTTTTCCTTTCTGACAATGCCAATGCGTTGAAATGGGAGATTTTCGACCTCAGCGGTCGGATGGTGCTTTCAGGGACAAATGTGCTCGGCAATGGCGCCATTGACGCGGGTGTTTTGAGTGTTGGTAATTACCTATTGCAACTGCAAAATGCTGAAGCAACGACGATTCAGAAAATACAAATCATCAAATAAAAAATAAGTCATTCAGGGAGGTCGTTTCAAAAGAAACGGCCTCTTTTGGTTTTATGTCGTGATAAAAAAGTTGAAATCGTCATATCTGGTGGTGAATCAACCGCCCATACCGATGTTTTATTCATAAATTCGCGCACTAATCCATCGGGATTCTAAATACGAAACAGAAGATACTACATGAGTTATCACAAGACGAATATCTTTACTGGTTGGGGCGTTTGGTTGTTTGCAACTATCATTTACCTGCTTACCATCGAGCCTACTGCAAGTTTTTGGGATTGCGGTGAATTCATTGCATCGGCTTATAAACTAGAAGTTGGTCACCCTCCTGGCGCACCCTTCTTTATGATGTTGGCCCGCTTTTTTGCAATGTTTGCACCCACTGGCTATGAAGCAACAGCAGTGAACGTGTTAAGCGCACTGTGTTCCTCGTTCACCATTTTATTCTTGTTCTGGAGTATCACCCACTTGGCGAAGAAAGTCATGGGCACAGGTGAAGACGGCAAAGGAAAAACCTTGGCTGTTATGGCTTCTGGCGTAATCGGTGCATTGGCTTATACCTTTAGTGATTCATTCTGGTTTTCTGCTGTTGAAGGTGAAGTATATGCTATGTCGTCGCTCTTTACGGCTGTTGTTTTCTGGGCCATTCTCAAATGGGAATCGGTTGAAGAACGCGGTGGCGAAATCCGTTGGATTATTCTCATCGCTTACCTGATGGGTCTTTCAATTGGTGTCCACCTTTTGAACCTCCTCGCCATCCCTGCCATCGCTTTTGTATACTATTTCAAGCGCTACAAGAGCTCACTCAAAGGAATTCTGATAACTGGTGCCATTTCACTTGTCATTCTCGGTTTGATGCAAAGTGTCATCGTGCAAGGTTTTGTGCAAATGGCCGGTAAATTCGAGCTCTTTTTCATCAACACATTGGGCATGCCGTTTAACTCCGGGGTTATCTTTTACGCCCTGCTCGTTATTGGTTTAATTTCAGTAGCATTATGGTTTTCGCACAAGCGCGGATGGGCATTGGTTAACACCTCCGTACTCGGTATCCTTATGGTATTGATCGGATATTCAACCTTCGCCATGATTGTTATTCGTTCATCTGCGAACCCACCAATGGATGAAAACAACCCTGAAAACCTATTTACCCTATTGGCATACTTGAACCGGGAACAATACGGCGATCGTCCACTTATTTCTGGCCAGTACTGGAATACTCCTACCGACATGGAGAATCAATACAGCGATGGTTCAAAAACGTGGGTGAAAAGCTACAGCGTAGTTGAACAACGCGGGGCTATCGAGAAAAGAGTTAAATCGTTCCGTTGGGAATTCGATGCGATAAAATGGATTGAAGAAAATGGAGCGGGGAAATATGAGCTAACTGAAGAATACATCGATTCTGGCGAAAAGCGGAGAAGCATCCCAAACTACGATGCCCGCTATACAACCATCTTCCCTCGGATGTATTCTTCTCAAGCCAACCACATCCAAGAATACAAGCGTTGGAGTAACTTCAAAAACTACAATGTTTCCCGTGTTTTCTCTAGTCCGCTGATGCCGAATGCACTCATGAATGGCGAAGAGTTTGCTTTTCACATTGATCAGAATATTTTAAGCGGACAAACAGATGCAAAATCGTTGGAGAGAAACCTCAACAAGCTTTTTGGAAGCTACAAGGTGAAGCTTTCTTCGTTGATTCAGGTGAGAGCTGGTAACGAAATATTGATTTACAACGATCGTAGCCAGCAATTTGACCAATTGGCCAACCTCGATGATGACCGCATGCGTGAAGCCGTATCTCAATTCATCGTCGACCTGCTTTCGGAAAAAGTGAGCATGGGTAAAGAATACGTTACGCGCTTAGAAGAAACACAACGCAACATGGAGCAAGGTCTTCGCATCGCTACAGCGCGTTACAACGCAATGGGCAATGAAGACGACTACAACAAGGCACGACAGTATCAAGCAGAGCTCGAGCGTTTAAACAAAGAACTGCAACCTAGCTTTGGCGAAAACTGGCAATTCTTTACCGATTACCAAATGCAATGGATGTATGCGCGCTATTTCATGTGGAACTTCGCCGGACGTCAGAACGACGTTCAAGGACATGGGAATTTCCGCGAAGGAAACTGGCTCACAGGATTGGACTTCATAGACCAGGAACGCCTTGGAAATAGAGAAAATCTACCAACAAGCGAACTCACAAACAAGGGATTAAACAAGTTCTATTACATTCCGCTTTTGCTCGGGTTGATCGGACTTATTTTTCAATTGGTGCGTTCACCGAAAGAGTTCCTTACAGTTGCATTGATGTTTGTGCTCACAGGTATCGCAATCGTTGTGTATCTGAACCAATACCCATTCCAACCACGTGAACGTGATTATGCTTATGTTGGATCGTTTTATGCATTTGCAATCTGGATCGGACTGGGGGTTTATGCACTCTATTGGGCCGCTCGTGAGATGAATTGGAAAGATCTGGGCATCACCGCAGGATTGTCGATAGGCGCAGGATTGGTGTTTTATGTCCTCGAAAACATGGGCGAACGTGAGCACTCTTTCTCTTTGAGTGTATTGTACCTCGGAGGCATTGCGACAGCATTATTTGCTATTGCGATGTTGCTGAAAACATTCAAAGTATCAGACTTACTTAAAGCAGCTTTGCCAGCAGTGTTATGCCTGGTTGTGCCTTATCTAATGGCCGCTGAAGGTTGGGATGATCACTCGCGCGCCAAACGCAGAACCGGTGTTGATTTTGCAAAGAACTACCTCGATTCTCTTGAAGTAAATGCCATTCTATTCACCAATGGCGATAATGATACGTTCCCTCTTTGGTACGTTCAAGAGGTTGAAGGATACCGCACTGATGTCCGCATCGTGAACCTCAGCCTATTAAACACCGACTGGTACATCGACCAAATGAAGCGCAGAGCTTACGAATCAGCTCCCGTTCCTTTTAGAATTGAAGAGGAGAAATACCGCCAGGGAACTCGCGATATCGTGCTTTTAGAAGAGTCTGCAGACACTGCAAATCCTTATTTTGATTTGAGTGCCGCTATGGACATTGCACTTGACGATAGCAAAACGATAGATTACGGTGATGGTAAGTTCTACCAATACCTTCCATCAAAAAGTTTCAGCCTTCCTGTTGATTCTGCAAAAATGATCGAACTGGGAATTGTAAGTGGCGATGAAATCGACATGATGGTGAAGTCGGTTGATTGGACATTAACGGATGAGCGAAACAGACCAAAGCAATACATTGTGAAGAATCACTTCATGGTGCTTGAACTGTTGCGTTCAAACAACTGGGAACGACCGGTTTACTTCGCAGTTACCACCGGCCCTGATTCATACATCGGTTTACAAGATTATTTCAGGTTGGAAGGCCTTGCTTATCGCTTGGTTCCAATCAAATATCCGAAGCAACAAAATCCGAATGTATTGGGCGGCTTCGCTTCTGATAAGATGTACGACAACATCATGGAGAAATTCAGTTGGGGAAATATGGACGATACAACTGGAGCAGGTATTTACATGGACGAAAACAACCGTCGCATGACCACCAACCTGCGACTTCAGTTCTCTAACCTTGCTGAACAACTAATCAAGGAAGGAAAAGAGAACAAAGCGTTCAATGTATTGAATAAATTAATTGAGGTAACGCCTGAAAAGAACGTTCCTTATGATCGCGTCATGCTTCCTATTGTTGAGGCATTGTACGACTTGAGCAAGAGCGATTCTAGCGATGTTGCCACTTTGAACGGAATTCCAATGAGCGAAGCCGATTGTTTGAAAGCCCAAGAGCTTGCTGAACAAGTTGGTGAGCGTTTGTTCCGTCTGTTCGAAGAAGATGCCGACTACTTCTTGAGTTTAGATGGCAAGTACTTCGATCAGGTAACAGATGATTTATCTATCCTCTACCAAGTAAATCAAAGACTACAACAAGTGGCGAAATTCTACCATCCTGAAAGTGCGAAAGCAAAAGAGTGGGAGGAACGCTTGCAAGCCATTGAAGCGAAGATAGAAGCGAAAGAACGCGACCTACAAGATTTAGGATATACAAGTTTCTAAACAAAAAAGACCGGCTTCAACCGGTCTTTTTTTCTCTTAAGCATCCAATAAAGTTACTTCCTTATAACCTCTCGGAAACTTTGCGCGTGAACGAGTCTCGCTGTGGTATTTTTGCCACAATGGCCCTGGAGATTGATACACAGCTTCCGTAGCAGCAATTTCTTTGTCCTTGTCTTTCATCTCAATAATCTCTTATTGTATGAAAGACTATACCCACCCTAGAAAGGTTGCACCTTGTAGGCATCGCCCTACAAAAACCATCGGTATGCGTCTTACCCAAGTTGTAGCCACGAGAAATACCTTTACTGTCCCCAACGAGCAGGGTCAGATGAGTCAGCCATTTAAAATATTCATTGTCGAAGACGACTTGTGGTACAGCGAGGTGCTTGAATATTTGCTAAAACAAAATCCCGACTGTGAAGTCGAAAAATTTAGTTCTGGTAAAGATTTTTTGAAAAACCTGCACCGCCGCCCTTCTTTGGTTACCCTCGACTATTCGATGGGCGATTTTAATGGTGATGAGCTTCTCAAAAAGATTCACAACTTCGACCCATGTATACCCGTAATCATGGTTTCTGGTCAAGAAGATGTGTCAACTGCGTTGGATCTTCTTCGGGCTGGCGCTTCAGATTATATTGTTAAAAACACCGAAGCAAAAGACCGTCTGTGGAATGCCGTGCGAAACATTCGCGAAAAAGCGGCCCTTCAAGATGAGATCGACGACCTGCGGGCTGAAGTGAAACAGAAATACGATTTTTCATCTTTGATAGGCAACAGCCAACCAATGATGCAAGTGAAAAATCTCATGGCAAAGGCCTGTGGCACGAACATCGTTGTATCTATAACAGGCGACACAGGAACCGGGAAGGAAGTAGTGGCAAAAGCCATTCATTACAAAAGTCCAAGAAGCAAAAAACCATTCGTAGCTGTGAATGTCGCAGCCATTCCACAAGACCTCATCGAGAGTGAACTGTTCGGACATGAGCGAGGAGCATTCACGGGAGCTCAGGCCACTCGCATAGGCAAATTCGAAGAAGCAAATGGCGGAACACTTTTCCTCGACGAAATTGGCGAGATGAGTGCAAACATGCAAAGTAAGCTATTGCGCGCTCTTCAAGAAAAGGAGTTCCAACGTGTTGGTAGCAACAACACAATAAAAGTGGATGTGCGCATTATAGTAGCAACACATCGAAACCTTGCAGATGAAGTAGCGAAAGGAAACTTCAGAGAAGACCTGTACTATCGTTTGCTAGGATTGACAATCGATCTTCCAGCTTTGAAAGAGAGAGGAGGCGACATCGTTCTCATTGCGAAACACTTTGTGGATGTCTTTTGTAAAGATAACAATCTGGGAATCATCGAATTATCACCTTGTGCGCGTGAAAAGCTATTGAAATACAACTTCCCTGGCAACGTTCGCGAACTGAAGGCAATCATCGATCTAGCGTGCGTTATGTGCTCAAACAATATCATCCTTGCGGAGGATTTGAAAATTCAAGCGACAAAAAATAACATAGCCGCTTTCAGCGAAGAAAATACCCTTGAAGCATATACGGTGAAGATCATTGAGTATTTTCTAGATAAATACGACAACAACGTAGTTCTCGTGGCCAACAAATTAGCAGTAGGTAAGTCAACCATCTACCGCATGATGAAAGCAGGAAAAATAAAAACCATTTAAAAATTACCACTCTCTCCCAATATGACCTCCCTTGAGATGAACGACAGCGCAGTAGCAAGACGAACTGACCCGAACCTAAAAGGATCGCAAATCCTAATATTGACCGAAGGCACCTCACATTGGCCATCAATCCTTCAAAACGCAGGTGCCAACATTGCACAAATCTATCTTGGTATGTTTAACCGAGATTTTATTAATAAAAATGAAGTAGATCTCGTTGTCGTTGTTTCAGAAAATCCTTCACATCTTGCTTTGGAATGTGTTCTTGCAATTCAAAAAACAGGTCAAACATTGCCTATTATCGCTTTGCTTGAGCATGAATACCCTCCTTTATTGCGTTTGATACCTTGTGTGCCAAGGCAAGGAAAAACAGATCTGGTATTGGCAGACATTAGTGAATTGCTCGGACATTCAACCGAGATTACCTCCATGAGTCGGTTGAACGAAATTTATAGAGGCAATGAAACAATTGTACAGTCAGCCTTGGGTGTCATCAAGTCGAACTTAGAAAGTGAAATTGGCAACTACCTGCAAGCTGTTTTGTCGAGAAGTGTTTCAGAAATCATGTATGCCGCTCATAGGGTTCGACCCATTGCATCTTTGTTAGGAGTCACCACCTTAGATGCCGAACTGAGGCACATAGAAGAAAATGCCATTTCATTGAATTCAAGCGACTTAAATGCTGTCTCATTGAATTCCATACGCAGGTTGCGACGTGTTCAAAGGGAGGTAAACAGATTAAATCCCTAGTTCTGAACGCACCAATCGAACGGTGCGAACTTCTGATTGTCCGATTAGATGCACGAAGTAAATCCCATAAGGAAGTGCCGTAAGATCGAGATCAAACGACTCGCCGCGCTCTGGCTTCAATACCATTGTGCCCTGTAAATCGTACACGCGAGCTTCCACAGACTGAGAAACGCTGATGGTGCAGAAATCTCTCGCTGGATTCGGTGAAATCATCACATTGATAGTTTTGACTTGTCCGAAAACCAAACAAGTCATCATCACCAGTGCTGCTGATAGTATTCCCTTTCTCATGTTTTGGTGTACGACTTTCAAAACTTTTGGTTCCCATTTCTAAAGTCTATTTGAAGTATCCCTGTCGAAAGTCTTACTTTAGCAGGGTGAAAAACATTCTTGTCATTGTAGGCACCCGACCTAACTTCATTAAAATTACCCAACTCAAAAAATTGGGTGATGCAAAAGGGGTAGCAGTAAAATTGCTGCACACCGGACAGCATTATGACCGCAACATGTCGACGATTTTCTTCGAGCAATTTGGCATTCTTCCTGATTATACGCTCGATTTAGAATCTACCACAGCGGCATCGCAAATCGGTGAAACCATTGTGGGCATCGAAAAGGTCGCCCGTGAATTGAATCCCGAGCTCATTGTGGTTGTTGGCGATGTAAACTCAACCCTCGCAGGCGCCATCGCAGCCAATAAATTGGGAATAAAACTGGCTCACCTTGAAAGTGGCTTGCGAAGCTTCGATCGTACCATGCCTGAGGAAATCAATCGCATCTTGACCGATGAAATTACAGATGTGTATTTCGTTACCGAACAAAGCGGCCTCGACCACCTTTTGAACCATGGCATCAATCCGGCTAGAATACATTTCGTTGGAAACACGATGATCGACACCATGGTGGCTTTCGATGAAAAAATTCGTGAGAATACAATTCGCACATCCCTCAACATGAGCGATCGTGCATATACCCTGATGACTTTCCACCGGCCAGCTTTGGTCGACCACCAAGAAGGATTAAAAACCCTGATTCAGATATTGAAAGATGTTTCTGAGAAATACGACATCGTTCTCCCCATCCATCCGCGCACGCGAAAAAACTTAAAAGAGTTCGGACTTCTCGATGAATTCAACGCCATCAAAGGTTTAATAACCGCAGAGCCAATGGGTTATTTCGAATTCCAACACCTCATACTTCATGCGGCATTTATTGTGACCGATAGCGGGGGAATTCAAGAAGAGACAACCTTCCGCCAGATTCCATGTATCACCGTGCGACCAAATACAGAGCGCCCTGTTACCATTGATGTTGGGACAAATGTTCTTGTGCCACTCGAACGCGAGATTATAAAGCGACACATCACCGAAATTGGAAATGGCACCTTCAAAAAAGGGAAAATACCAACACATTGGGACGGGAAGTCGTCTGACCGCATTATGGACATTATTGCCGCTTTGTGATTTTCTATCTTACTTTCAACGATGCCCCCTCTGGGATTTTTAAAAGTCAGGTAATCGACGTCGCTGCCCTGCTTGAAACACTTTCTGGCGAAACAGTGAAGGTTGTTGCTTTTGTATCGGCCAGGAATTACAAGACTTCAAGCAAATGGATACTGGAGAATAGACCAAATTCGTGGGTTGTTCCCATGGTTCCAGGCATAGATCACTGGGAGAAAAACTCGGGCACCTTGCGGTGGATGTTGAGGCACGACTCTCGTCCGAAAATAATCGCTCGCGGACCGCTGGCGTGCAACTTAGCACTGCGCACGTTTGAAAATGCAAGAATCATGTACGACGGACGGGGAGCAGTTGCCGCTGAAGAAGAAGAATACAACGTTTTTGGCAACAGTAAAGTAGGACAGTACATAACAGAAATAGAAAAGCGCGCAGTTCTCGAAAGTCGGTCTCAAATAGCTGTAAGCCAAGCTTTGGTGAACTACTGGACGGAGCGTTTTGCTTTTGTATCTGAGCATACAACCATCATTCCTTGTTCGCTGAGCGATGATTTTTTAACCACACATGACGGACAACCCGTACGAGAAAAATGGGGGTTTTCTGATCAAGATATAGTACTTGCATTCTCAGGTTCATTGTCGGGTTGGCACTCATTCGATTCGCTGCAACAGCGGCTCAACACCGCCTTATTGTCTCAACCCAAATTGGCAGTCGTCTTCTTTTCAAAAGAACACCCCGCCATCGAAGAATTACAGCATCAACATCCCGGCCGTGTACGGAGAGAATGGCTCAATCACCAAGATGTGCCTGCAGCCCTAAGCGCCTGCGATTATGGATTGTTGATCAGAGATAAGAACACAACGAATAAAGTATCGTCGCCAGTAAAATTCGCCGAATACCTCTCCTGCGGGTTGCCAGTGATTATTTCAGAGGAAATAGGCGATTTCAGCACCTTTGTCCGCATCAATAACTGCGGTCACTTGATCGATGAGTCAAATGACTTTCCTGCCCTTGTCCGTTTGAGCGCACTGCAAAAAGAAGACATCCGTAAAATAGGCCTCTTTCATTTTAGCAAAGCATCTGAAAACGTTCGAAATGCTTATCGCAACGTACTCAACGAATTGAAGTTTACTCGAAAATAACCCGATACAATTCGCGAGTGGCTCCTGAGGTACATTCAAGAAAATAAATGCCTGCACCGTAGTCGCTACATTCCAAACGGATTAATCCTGATGCACTGAAATGTTCAATCAGTTTGCCATCTGCGCTTAGTAAATTGATGATCACGTTTTCTCCGTTAACCGCAATATCGAGGAAATCTGACGCGGGATTGGGGTATGGATTTTTTACCAAACGATTTGGCAATTCTGAAGAATACCCGCGAATCATCGACATTGATTGGTCACCTTGCAAATCAACGCGCTTAATGCGGTAGTATGTGCTACTTCCAAAGCCCATTTGAGGAACTTGAATGGCATACGAATCGACATTCTGGTTCAAGGGCCCAGCTTTTATGGTGACTTCTTGATCCCAATGTTGGAGATCGAAACTGCGTTCTACAATGAAAAATGCTGCTTCAGTTTCAGCTTTTACTCTCCAATCAAGCTTCACTACATTTCCAGTTCCTGCCTTCACATTGAACTCAAGCCATTCTATGTTAAGAAAAGACGGACTGCCCGTAATTATTCCTGAATTCAAAACACCTGAACCATTGTCGGCGCGTGATGAGCAATTGGAAACATTGCAGCCCCCTGTTCCAGAGGCCGTGGTAGTTGTTACATTGCCTTCTGGCAATATCTCAGAAAAAATAACTGTTCCTTGTCCGCCACCACCACCACCAGCATGAACCCCAGAATCGGTAACACGCCCGCCATCGCCACCACTGGCGCTTATGAGTAATGAACTTCCGAATGAATTGACAAATTCCGGTATTTCAAGCAAAATGCTACCGCCACTGCCGCCACCGCCAGCACCATCGTTTCCAGCGTCAGCACAACCATTGCCGTTGGCAAGAATACTCGAATTGGCAATCGTTTCTATGCGCGCAGCTCGTATCATAATGATACCGCCTCCATTGCCCCCAGCAGAGCCTACACCATTGTTCTGCTGTCCGCCACCGCCACCACCGCCAAGAAATATCCTGTTCGGTGTTATGTATCCAGAAAGTGCAATTCCTCCCAATCCACCCGATCCCGGCATGCATCCCGAACTCGACCATCCCGGGCCTCCTTGTCCGCCTGAGGTATAATTACCACCACCTCCACCGCCGCCGTTGTGCGAGCTTCCGCCGCCGCCGCCATTGAGCATCCGGCCCCGACCAGCTAAATAGTTGGCATCGGTGTTGTAAAAAATTGACTCGCCTTTGGATCCGTAATTGGTAGATGTTGTCTGAAACACAGAAACCTCGCACGACGCTCCTCCTGAGTTGCCGCTGCGGTTGCCTCCTCTAAAACCTACGCCATTGGCCGAAATGGAATGACCCAAAAACAAAGTGCCTGAAACTTCGAAGGCAAGCACTCCACCTTTTTCGCCATCCCACGCACGTGGCTCCATATTTCCTGAAGTGGTGAAATCAGGCGTTCCTAAGTTTGGGTAGGTAAAAATTTGCACGCGACAATTTGAGCATGTATTAAACTCCGCCGATAACGCGTCTTCTAGAACAATGGTGCTTGGCAATCCTTCAACACTGCCTACAGAAGCTATGGTAGCCACTTCATATACCCCTGCATTATTGATCGAGCCAAGTCCACCAAAAGCATCGCTGTTAGTAGTGTTACCCAAAACGTCGTCTTGCATTTGCATTACAATCACACGGTCGGTGGCCTCGAAAGTATCGTCGGTTTGATCTACACTTGAAACGTATAGCGTTGTATTGCTGATTGTATACACACGGGCATAGGCATTCACACCTTGTGAAATAGACAATAAACCAACGAAAAGAAATCCGGTGGTAACAAAAAACGACTTATATGGGCAACAAATATTCATCGTAGTACAGGTAACATTACCCGTTCTTACGACAATTAACTCCTTATGTTACTGTATGCTCATCTATCCATAGCACGCTGCTATAGAAAATGTGCTAGGTTGGTTATCCAAGTTTACTTTGCTTATTTGAATACCAACCGATACAATTCGCGCGTGGCCCCTGAGGTACATTCAAGGAAATATATGCCTGCACCGTAGTCGCTGCATTCCAAACGGACATTTCCGGAAGCAATAAAACTTTCAATCAGTTTGCCATCTGCGCCTAGTAGATTGATGTTCACGTTTTCCCCAATAACCGCTATATCGATGTATTCTGAAGCGGGATTGGGGTATGGATTGTTTATCAGTCCTCCAGTTAACGAAGAAGCATAGCTCCGAAGTGGGGAAGTAGAAATTTCTCCACTGACATCTGTCCTTTGAATACGGTAATACGTGCCTCGTCCATATCCCATTTTCGGTACTTGAATAGTGTACGATTCGATGTCTTGATTTGATGGAACTGCTGATATGTTGAGTTCGTGCTGCCATTGTTGCAAGTCGAAACTGCGCTCAACAGTAAATTGCGAAGCTTCTGTTTCGGCTTTCACCTTCCAATCCAACTTAACTGCGTTTCCTGTTCCGGCTGAGACATTGAACTCTAGCCATTCAAGATCAAGGAATGACGGCATACCAGAGAGTATACCCATGTTATCAATGCCCTCCCCATTATCGGCGCGTGAAGAGCAATTCAAAACGTTGCAGCCACCTGTACCAGATGAAGTTGAATACGAAACATCACCAGTTGGCAATGCACCTGTAAATATTATTGTTCCTTGTCCACCCCCGCCACCGCCGGCATGCAGTCCTGTATTGTTCACACTACCGCCATTTCCTCCACTGGCCGAAATCTGTAGCGTTCTGCTTGGATAAGTTACAAACTCAGGAATTTCGAGCAGTATGCTTCCGCCTGCTCCACCGCCGCCTGCTCCGTCGTTTCCAGAGTTTGTGCAGCTTGTGCCGTTGGCTAAAATTTTCGCATTGCCAATGGTTTCTAATCTGGCAGCACGAATCATGATGATACCACCACCATTTCCACCAATAGTACCAACACTATTGTTCTGCTGTCCTCCGCCGCCACCGCCGCCTAGGTAAATTCTATTTGGCGAAATATAACCTGAAAGTGCCAGTCCGCCCAAACCCCCAGAACCAGGTAAGCAACCTCCGCTCGACCAACCCGGTCCGCCTTGTCCGCCAGCAGTATAATTACCGCCACCGCCGCCGCCACCGTTGTGGGAGCTACCGCCTCCACCACCGTTGAGCATGCGAGCGCGACCCGCTGTATAGTTGACATCGGTATTCAGAAATATCGATTCACCTTTGGTGGCGTAATTTGTCGAAGATGTCCTGTATACTGATATGTCGCAAGACGGTCCGCCCCAATTAGAACTGCGACTTCCTCCTCGAAAACCCGCCGAATTGGCCGCAATATTATGTCCTAAAAACAACGTGCCAGTAACTTCAAATGCCAAAACACCACCTTTCTCACCATCCCACGGCAGTGGCTGCATAATTCCTGTTGTTGTGTAATCAGGTGTGCCTAAATTCGGATATGTGAGTATCTGAACTCTGCAATTGGTGCAGGTATTGAAAGTTGCAGTAAGAGGCTGTTGCAAAGTGATGGTATTGGGAGCACCCGAATAAGTAGTAAGTGAGGAAATGGTGGCTACTTCGTATACACCTGCATTATTTATTGCACCTAGTCCGCCAAAGGCATCACTGTTCGACGTGTTTCCGAGCACATCGTCTTGCATTTGCATAACAATTACCCGATCTCCCCCATCGAACGAATCATAGGTTTGGTCGACATTTGAAATAGTTAGAGAAGCCCCACTTGCGGAGATTACACGAGCATAAGCATTCACTCCCTGAGAATGAGCAAAAATGCTTGTGAAAACAAATCCTATCAGGATTGTTAATGTTTTTAGCCGGCAGCAGTAGATCATCGTAGTTTGGTTTTGTAGGATTATTCTTACGTGAAATATTACTTTAGGTTACGCGATTTGACCTTCAGTTTCAAAGTTCAAACCGTACCTTTGTGGCATGGATAGGCCAATACGCATTGCCATTTTCGCCTCTGGAGGAGGCTCCAATGCTCGATCAATTATGCAGCATTTTCAAAACTCAGAGGTAGCCTCAGTGGTGCTGCTGGGTTGCAACCGTAAGTCTGCCGGTGCTTTCAGCCACGCCTCCGAATTCAACATCGCCAGTTGGCACTTTACAAAAGATGATCTTCAAAGCGATGCTGTGCTTGAAAAGCTAAAATCGTTCGAAATAGATCTTCTTGTATTAGCAGGCTTTTTATTGATGGTTCCAGAATCACTGGTAAAAGCGTTTCCTGATCGTATTTTAAATATTCACCCTGCCTTATTGCCTCGATACGGCGGCGAAGGCATGTACGGCATGAACGTTCACAAAGCCGTAAAAACTGCAGGCGACTCTTTTTCAGGCACGACCATACATTTGGTAAATGAACACTATGACGAGGGTGAGATACTCTTTCAAGCAACAACTGAGCTCACGCCAGATGACACCGCCGAATCCATCGCAGCCAAAGTGTTGGTTTTAGAACACCGCTATTACCCTCAGGTCATCGAATCATTTTGTAAAACGATAGTGTGATGGAATTTACTTGGAGTGATTATTTCGCAGCCACCATGGTGCTGTTTGCAGTTATTGATGTTGTGGGCTCCATTCCTATAATTGTTGATGTACAGCGCAAAGCCGGACAAATCAGCAGTTTTCGAGCGACGATGGTATCGGCATTCATCATGCTCGCATTTCTTTTTTTAGGGGAAAAACTCATCACCTTCCTCGGTATTGATGTGAACTCTTTCGCCGTAGCTGGCTCATTGGTACTGTTCTTCCTCGCTTTAGAGATGGTGCTGGGCGTAGAATTCTTCAAGCACGACCCGAAAGCGGTAAAGGCTGCGAGTATTGTCCCCATCGCCTTTCCTATCATTGCAGGAGCTGGCAGCATGACGACCATCATCTCGCTGCGCGCCGAATATTCGCAGTTGGTTATGATACTTGCCATCTTTAGCAACATGATTGTAGTTTACTTCGTGTTGCGCTCGATTTATAAGATTGAAAAGATGCTTGGCGACACAGGCATAGCGATACTTCGAAAAGCTTTCGGAATCATACTCCTGGCCATTGCTGTGAAACTATTCAGCGCCAATGTTACCCAATTATTCTGATGGAAGAAGAACGCGAAGTGGTTTTGTATACAGACGGTGGTGCCAGCGGCAACCCCGGCAAGGGCGGATACGGGGCTATTTTGATGTACGGCCGTCACAAAAAAGAGCTTTCAGGCGCGTTTCGAGTAACCACCAACAACCGCATGGAGCTATTGGCTGTGATAACCGGGTTGGAGGCGCTTACTAAGCCCGATCAACTTGTTTGCGTGGTGAGCGATTCGAAATATGTTGTGGATGCCGTTCAAAAGGGTTGGGTTTTCACTTGGGAACGCATCAAATTCAAAAAGAAGAAAAACCCTGATCTGTGGATGCGGTTTCTCAAAATCTACCGCCAGCACAGGGTGCGCTTCGTATGGGTCAAAGGCCACAATGGCAACCCCATGAATGAGCGTGCTGATGAACTGGCTGTTTCTGCTTATCAACACGGTCCGCTTCTGGCAGACGATGGCTATGAATCAGGTCTCGCCAGCGGCGAGGATGATGCAATGTTCTAAGCACCTGTTTTCAACTTTCTAGCTTTTGAATTGTTACCTTTGCAGCCGAATAATAAATCTGCAATGAGAACAGACCTTTATCAAGGCCACGACTATTATTTAATGGACGAGTGGCTAACCGAAGAACACAAGCTGATTCGCGACACTGCGCGCGCCTGGATCAAAAAAGAAGTCAGCCCGATTATCGAGGAAGCCTTCGAACAAGGGAAATTCCCTAAACATCTTATCAAGGGATTAGCTGAAATCGGTGGTTTCGGTCCTTACATACCTGAGCAATATGGTGGCGCCGGACTTGATCAAATTTCTTACGGTTTGCTCATGCAAGAATTGGAGCGTTGTGACTCAGGTTTGCGCTCTACATCTTCTGTACAAAGTTCTCTGGTGATGTACCCAATTTGGAAATACGGTACTGAAGAACAACGTATGAAGTACCTTCCGAAACTCGCTGCAGGTGAGTTTGTAGGTTGCTTCGGACTAACTGAACCTGACCACGGATCGAATCCCGGTGGTATGATCACCAACTTCAAAGACATGGGAGATCACTACCTGCTAAACGGCGCTAAAATGTGGATTTCTAATGCTCCTTTTGCTGATATCGCTGTTGTTTGGGCGAAAGATGAAACAGGTCGTATTCACGGATTGGTTGTTGAGCGAGGAATGGAAGGATTCACAACTCCAACAATGACTGGAAAGTGGAGCCTCCGCGCTAGCGATACAGGAGAACTTATTTTCGATAACGTTAAGGTTCCAAAAGAGAATTTACTTCCTGGACGCAGTGGTTTAGGTGCACCTCTAAGCTGCTTGGATTCTGCGCGTTATGGAATCGCCTGGGGAGCCATCGGTGCTGCACTCGATTGTTATGATGTGGCGCTGCGCTATGCGAAAGAAAGACAACAATTCGGACGTCCAATCGCGGCTTTCCAATTGCAACAAAAGAAATTGGCTGAAATGATTACTGAAATCACGAAAGCACAATTACTAACATATCGCCTAGGTCAATTGCGTAACGATGGTAGAGCTACTTCTGCCCAAATATCTATGGCGAAACGCAACAACGTAGACATGGCTATTCATATAGCGCGTGAAGCCCGACAAATTCTAGGTGGTATGGGTATCATCAATGAATACCCTATCATGCGCCACATGATGAACCTCGAATCGGTTATCACTTATGAGGGCACGCACGATATCCATCTACTTATAACTGGTATGGATATTACTGGCGAAAATGCTTTTAGTTAATTAAATCGACTTCAATAGATAAGGGGCTCTTTCAGCCCCTTTTTTTATTACCTATTTTCAATCCAAAACGTGCATCACCATCTGTTTAGTTCCTTTTTTTCCCAGCATACATGTCTCTGTTACCGCATTAAGTGTTACTCATACACTCAAGTTCAAGTGTTAAATTATCGGGTTTGTCGCTTCCATGCGCTGTTTCATGATGTTTTTTCTTAACTTCGTCGACAACAACTATTGCCGAGCTTGTCATCTTGTTCTCTCCTGAGCTGCTAGAAAGCAATCTCGCTAAACCATTTATTGCTGCTAAAATGCTTAAATCAATGACCTTTCATTGTAAGTCGCTTTCGACTGCAATGAATTCTAGAGCTACGCGCTCTATCTTTTTAATAGCATTCGCTATTATCTCATCGCTAAACCTTCAGGCTCAAACAGTTCAGCCCCAAGCCACCCTTTCAACAAATGGTGTATTGACGTTGCCGACTGGGGTAGAAGCAAGCGCATTATTCACTTTCGATTTGAATCATCTGTCGTTCGACAATGATGAACAAATGGTTGAATTCATGAGTCAATTCAACAATGAATTCTTCTTGTTTCGCTGCAATCCAGCTGAAAACAAGGGCATTGTGATGCTGCGAACCGAGGGGCGTGAGCAATGGACACGTGAGCAGTGGAATGCGGTGCTTACTGACTGCTGTGTTCAAAAGCCAATTGTAAAGTAAACAACAACTACTACTTAATCTCTCAATTATGAAAAAGGCAATGCAACAGCCACTGTTGTGGCTTATACTTTTGTTGTCGATCAGCGTGACTTCCAGTGCACAATTGGTTGTCAACACTTCGGCGTCAGGCACCGATCTCGCCAATGCGCTAATCGGCTCTGGAGTTACCATTTCCAATGTGAATCTAGATTGTGGTCCAAACGCATCGGGATTGTTCACCGGAGGTAACACTACCAATGTCGGAATTGATCAAGGTGTGCTCTTAACCACTGGTCTGGCAACAGATGCCATCGGCCCGAATTCGGCAGGAAACACTTCTTTCGATCATAGTTCAACATATCATGGCGATGCAGACCTGCAAGCAATATCCGCCTTCCCATTGAACGATGCTTGCAGTCTTTCTTTCGACTTCACATCTCAAAGTTCATTGATCACTGTTCAATACTCTTTTGCTTCAGAAGAGTACAATGAATATGTATGCTCGGTATATAACGACTTGTTTGCATTCTTCGTTACTGGCCCAAATCCAATGGGTGGTCAATACTCCAATCAGAATGTTGCATTGATACCAGGCACCAACTTACCGGTAGCCATCAATGCTGTAAACAATGGATCACCAGGAAGCCAAAGTTCAGGAAACTGCACATCATTAGATTACAGCAGTTTCTATGTTAACAATGTAGGCGGAACTTCAATTGAGTACGATGGGTTTACTGTTGTTTTTACAGCCGAAATTCCTATCACTCCGGGTGAAGATTACAGCTTCAAGTTTGTTATCGCAGACGTTTCTGACGGTGTGCTCGACTCAGGCGTATTCATAAAAGGCGAAAGCTTCTCTGTTTTTGCTTGTCAGGCCGGTAACATCTCTTTCGAAAATGGGGTTTCTCCTCTTGTGCTTTGCGCTGATGACAATCAAATTTCTGAAGTGAATGTGATCACCAATAGTCTCATCGAAGGTGATACATATACGTTCTTGCTAACTTCTACGAGTGGTGAGATCTTAGACATCAATGCTTCTGGCGACTTCCTCCCTGAGACTTATGGATTGACCAGTTACAAGGTGTATGGCTTATCGTACAGCGGTGTGTTTTCACTTCCTGAAGTTGGCGACAACATCGCCGATATCACAGTAGATGCTGATTTTGGTTGTTTCGAATTATCACAGCCACTGACAATTAATGTCGAAAACTGCATACCTGAATGTACTTTGGAGGTAATTTGTCCAAACAACCAAGGTGGAAGCTTTCAATGCGTTTCAGATATACCCCTCGGGTCTATTAGCGATGTAATAATTGTTGATTCTTGCAATCAACCTGAAATTTTCATCGATTATGAAGATGAAGGTAACGGCTGTATCAATGATGTATATACTCGTCAAATTATTTATACCATCATCGATGGAGATGTAACTGCATCATGCACCGTGAACTACACTGCGGTTGATGACGTGGCACCTGTTTCATTGACCGATGTGCCAGCTGAAATAACCGTTGAATGCTCTGATGATGTACCTTCATACGATGTAATATTTACCGACAACTGCGATGACCTTCTTGAGCCATCTGCTATTTCTAGCATCGGTATCGATGGGTGCACACAAATCATCAGCCGCTCATGGAGCGCTACCGATGATTGTGGTAATGTTGGTACTGTTAGCCAAGTGGTTTATATTGTCGATACACAAGCGCCTGTCGCTGTGACTGATGTGCCAGCCGTTATCACCGTAGAATGCTCTGATGATGTACCTTCATACGATGTAATATTTACCGACAACTGCGATGACCTTCTTGAGCTATCTGCTATTTCTAGCATCGGTATCGATGG
>WGNM01000011.1 GCA_016124575.1 Cryomorphaceae bacterium | reverse complement strand
CAGCTAAGGTTTACAAACAAGCAGCCTAGAAATGAACAAAAACACTAAGTTATGAGTCTCCCCCAAACCCCCTCATTACTATGGTTTTAACTGTTATATTTGTATATAAGATCTTGTCCAAACAATCCCGACCACTTCAGTGAAACATCATTTATAAACAGTGACGCAGCGAAATGGTTCTTCGACTTTTACTCGCTGTATGCGGCTCGGCATAAAATTGAACTATAAAAGTGCGGAGAGGAAAAAAATTCACAGGGGTCGGCCTACGCATTGTCTATTTAACATATGATCTGTACGTCGGTCATCTGTCAAAATGGTTTACTTTTTTCTCGTTTATGTAAGTCGTTTCTTTGTATATGCTTGTTGCCTAAGAGTGACAAAAACACCGGCATATTTATCCCTCAAAATGAAGGATTATTTATTCTAGTGTACATAATCCAAACGTGCCAAAACTCAACAATCTACCGGATTGGTAATAGAGTGACTTAAAAAAAGCTATAACACGCCGTTTCTGCCCGTCAATCTGCATTTGTAATCTTACCATAAACTGGTGGGGTACGTAGTGCTCTTAAATGCAGTTTAGATTTGAATAACTATGGTATAAAAATGAGCACTCGAATGAACTTGTTTTCGGCATTTACGGACAATACATACACTCCTGACATGAAGTCAGCTTTTCGCCATAAAATAGGCTGATTTTCGAATTGGAGAAGGTTGCCCTTGAGATCATAGAGTGCAATCGTAATAGCTCCTTTGAAGTTGGATAATCCAAAGATTTCATCGGTTTGAATGATTTTCAATTCTTCAGAATCATTCAATTCTGTAATTGAATTCACGAAATCAGACATTTGAACCCTTATATAGGAGGCAACCTCTAATTCTGGATTTTCCAGATGGTACTTGACACCATTTAGATGAATGGTTTGATTGTTTAAAATTATTTCATATCCACCTTGAAGCCATTCTGGAGAATCGAGAAATAAAGAGTCAACTACTTCGTTTTGTGAATTGATGTGATATAGACCGAATATGTTATAATCAAAGACATCTGGGTCTGCGCCTTTCAAAAGTGTTAAATACTTATTTCCGTTTTGATCAAATGTGAAATCTCCAGGTGAGTAATTCGGGAGAGTAAGGTAATCTGTTTGAATATGATCACCATTATCTCCGAAATCAAATGAGTAATAATTATCCGTGAATGCAGTGCTGGCTGCTGATAGTAAAACATCCTCTGATGGATTACTTCTTAGCAGATTGAATCCTCCGAAACAGGGTAAATAGGTGTTTCCCGTGGAATCATCAATTGGTAATGGTAAAAGTTCGACTTCTAAAAATTCATTGAGATTCACTTTAAAGATCCAACCACAATCCATTCCAAAATATACTGAATTTTCATCTGCTAAAACTGTAGTGCTATGAATATCAGATACGTAGGGCACGCCGCTAAAACTTGCTAACTCAATTAATTCACCATCATTTATTCCGAGTTTCGAAATGTAAAAGGCAGAAGCGTTGTAATACACCACAATTACTGAATCTTCATGAACAAACATCTCATTCACACTAGCGCTTAAGGGCAATTGCATTGAAATCGGATCCGACACTTCAAGATCATCACTAATGAATCGAAGGTACATTGCTTCCGGTGCTTTGGTTAACAAATAGAATCCCCCATCAACTGCATAAAAGCCGCGCGACACCTCCATTTCGAAACCAAACATATTGACTAATTCGCCATTTTCAGGGTGACAAATAATTAACCGAAAATCATTCTGAGTACAATACTCGTAAACCGCTATGTATGCATCATCTTCAGACGAAATGAACATATCCGTGCTTACACTGAAACACGGTGAATTGAAAGTATACTCTTCTTGCGACCAAGAAAAGCTGCAAGAAATTGCGAATGCAATGGATATGAGTTGCTTCTGGAATATCATTTCTCAAGGAGAACTTTTTTCGAAGCAAATCTATAAGACCAGGCATGTGAATATCCATGGCAAAGGTAGTATGCATTGCAACCATCACCCGGCAGGCAATCCATGCCTTGTGCTGCATATTGATTGTCGAAACACTCAGATAATTCAAGTAACTCGTCCATACTATAACTGCGTCGTATGTCAATAATTGTCGGTAAGTCAATGACTATGATAACTTGTCGCTACTCCGTTTGGAAAGCAAATATCACTAAGGTAAAAGGCGGTTTTATAGAAAATGAATTATATTGAATAGTAATATATAAATTATCGTAAGGTCTTGGTCAAACAAAAGTGTAATTCTTCGAATAAACTAAATTTCTTATAAATATTTCGGTGTTCCTCTGAAGCCTTCCCTAGAAATAGCTTGGCTTAAAAGCACTAAATTCCCATGAACACTAGAAAAACGCAATTAAGTGAGATACAGATCGCATCAAAACTCAGCAATCTACCAGATTGGTAATTGAGTGACTTAAAAAAAGCTATAACGCGCCGTTTCTGCCCGTCAATCTGCATTGACCCCGTTTTCCTTAAGCAGAATCAACCTTCAAAATGCTTCTCGAAAAACTCATCACACCACAGACAAATATTTTCTAGCTCTGCTAATCGTGCGCGCGCAAATTCTTCACTGATGCCAACGCTTTCGCCCATGCGTATGGGGTCGCCCTCATTTATTTTTTGAAAAACTGGAGAGGTTGAAACGCTGCGTAAAACATGCATCACGTCTTCGGTACGAGCGTCGCCCATGGGTTTGGCAGTGCCCGGACAACAAGGGTTGATGCGCCAAAGCTGAATTGAAATTTCTTGTGGTATACCAGGTGCTCCAGTTAAAAAGCCAATGCCGCCCGAAAGCACCGCGCAAAAGTTGTGGTTCGGATCGCGTTTCCAAATGTTCTTCTGCATGGCGCGCCCTCGTGCCCAATTGCCGCCCAACCAAAGGTCTTCAGTAGCTCCCCAATACCCCCAACTCAAGGGCTTTTTGTTGAGGTAGGTGTCGATCTCGATCAAGGGCTCTTTCTCTTCTCCATTCACGCCACGTGAATCAAAAAGCGTTGCCAAATCCATCAGCCGCGCTCCTGCATGCTTGTGGTATCTGTCTATACTGGCGATGTCGAACCTGCTCACTCCTTTGGCTATAAGGGTGTCTAATATTTCCTCCGTCAACAAATCGCCGTTGGTCTGAAGCATGATCTGGGTTATGCCTTTGTACTTGGCGTGCAAGGCGTCGAGAATGGTGTACAACTTCTGCTTCTCAGCCAAAGGCTCACCTCCCGACAATATAATCCGTCCCACCGAAGGTGGTAAATGATCTACGATCTGCAAACACTCCTCTTCTGTAATGCGGGCACCGCGCGGACCAGAAAGGTTATAGCAATGGTCGCACTGATCATTGCACAATTGTGTAAACACCCAGTAGATCGACTCGATGTGGTTTTCCATATCATTTCAAATTAATCCAAAAAAGGCGTTCTTTCGCTACGTCGCCATTTGGGTCGTTCACAAATGCGTCTAAATCTTCAAAAAGGGTTAACTCTCCGCTCTCCATGCGGGCGAAGGTGGTGCCCGTTACCAGGGCTTCTTTCACGTCGTGCGTTACAAACAAGGCGGCGAAACCGTAGGTTTTTGTGAGGTGTAAATAAAATTGTTGCATCTCTTCTCTGGTGCCAGCGTCTAAACTGCCAAATGGCTCATCAAGCAGCAATACTTTCGGCTCAACAAGCAGGGCTCGCCCAAAAGCTACGCGCTGTTTTTGTCCGCCACTCAGCGCTTGTGGTAATTTTCTCCCGTGGTCTTCCAACCCCAAAGCACGCAACATGTCGTTGGTTGCACCTGCCACCTCATCTTTGCTTCGGTGCCGCATGCGCATGCCAAATGAAATATTCTCAGCGGCGGTCATGTGTGGAAACAGCAGGGGTTCTTGACTCAAATATACAATGCCGCGTTGCTCAACGGGTGTATGCGAAAGGTCGTTTCCGTTGTGAGCTATGGTCCCGGCATCGGGTGTCATCAGCCCAGAGATGATCTTCAACAAGGTGGTTTTGCCACAACCACTTTTCCCTAAAACACTCAGGGTTTCACCGCCTTTGCACTGCAAGCTTACGTTGCTAAGCACAGGGGTCGTTCCAAAGGTTTTGGCTATGTTCCGTATCTCCAGCATCAGCGAAAAACAATTTTACGGGTGAAGATAATGAAGATAACAGGTAGCAATATCAACACCACACAAGCGCCTGCTGCAAGCGCCAAATTGGCCTCCTGTGTCGATCGAAAAATAAGAACGGGCAACGTCTGTACTTGTCCAACCCCCAACATTTGCGTCATCCCGTATTCAAACCACGAAAACAAGAAAAGTTGGGCAAAAACAAGTTTCATTATCCCGCCAGCGGCGGGGATGTGTATGTGCTGCATGATTTGTAGTCGGCTGCAGCCGAGGGTGCGAGCGGCCTCTTCTTGTTTCAACCGGTCAGCATTCCAAAAAAGCGAAAAAAGGACGGTGGCATAAGGAATGCCTATGAGCAATTGTCCAATCACCACTCCAATGCGCTGGGCTGTGAGGCCAAAGCGTATGAAGTAGTACTGCATTTCAAGTGAAAGTATGACGGGCGCGGTGCAAAAGGGAATGAGGGCCATCCACAACCAAACATGGCGGTATCGCGACCCCAATAAGCGATAACTGCTCAAAAACCCGAGTACCAAGCTGATAACCGCTACGGGCAAGGCGACTTGAAGGGATGTTAAAAAACTCCATCCTGCGCCCCCTACAACCACGCGCGACCACAAATTGAGCTGCACATCAGGCAATAGTCGCGGGTATTCCCACGTGGCAGCTACCGACAGGGCAGCAAGCATTGCAAGGGGCAAAACATACAATGTAAGGAGCAATATGGGTGTTATTCTACGCACCGTGCTGTCGATTCATTTTCTTTGAAAGTACTGCCGCCACGAGCATGATGATTACACTATATGCCAAGGCCATGGCGTAGCCTGTTGGTATGGCTTTGAGGTTGTAGCCTTTGATTTGGTCGACTATAACGGGCACTACCGCTCGTACTGATTGCGATCCGAGCAAGAGGGGTATTTCGTAGGTGCCAAGCACGAAAACAAAGAACACGAGCAGCAGGGGTGTGCTTTTGTGCAGCAAGGTCGGACGTGCGATATGGTGCCATACTTGCTTTTGGCTTGCGCCCAAAGCGCGCGCTGTGTCTTCCAGTTGCTCGAGCAATGGCTGATTGCGTAGGTAGATGAAGTAGACAAGGAAAAAGGGCATGCAGAGCATAAAATGCGATGCAAATGTGCCAATTCCAAAGGGGTCGTTCACCAGGGCAGGAAAGTCAACAGGGGTTGAAATGAGGCCTAAAGCATGCGCTATCCGGGAGAGCAGTCCCACACCTGAGAATAAATGAAATCCGAAAAATGCCGCCACAACGGGTGGTATGGCAAAGGGCAAAAGGAACCACGAAGGAATCTCCATCCTGCGGTTGAGCAGTTGTGCGATTTTTAAAGCGGTGAATGTTGAACTTACCACCACAGCAGTGGCCAGCAGAAAGGTATACCCCAAGGATTTTAAAAACCGGGTGTTTTCAACCAGTTCGGTGAAATACATGAGCGATGTTTCTTGGGCATGAAAAAAGCCGGTGGCGTATACCGCAGAGAGCACAAAGGCGCTCAAGGCAGGAACCACGATGCCGACAATAAACGTTATACCGCTGAGGGTCTTCATTGCTTTTCCACGATCTGTGTTCTGAAATCTTCATACAGCCGAATCATGTATTCAGCTGCGGGCTCTTCGAGGGCTTTTTGGTTAAGCAGCACGCGGCCAGGCACATGCTCGCGGATGTCGAGCTTAGCAAATTCCAACTGCATGCTCGGCGCCAAGCGGTTCATGTCGAGCACCGTTCCATCACCCCATACTTCGGGCAGTGCCTTGCGGTATTGTGCCTCCGGTGAAATCAGGAAGTTAAGTACAACCATGGCGCCAGCTTTGTTTTGTGAAAGCGCCGGAATACCCATGTAGTGAGAGTTTTGAATGGTGCCACCATCAAGCACATACGCCCTGCTGTGCTCGGGTAGGGTGCCTGTTGATATCTTGTTTTCCACTTCGCCGTCGTTGTTGCTCATGGTGAAATACAGCTCGCCTTGCGAAAAAAGCTGGTGCATGGGCGCTACAGCATTCGGAAAGGTCTTGCCCTCTCTCCACAAATAAGGCTTTATGTCGTTCAAATAGGCCCACAAACGCGCGGTGTTTTCTTTGTACACGGCCTCATCAAAAGGTCCGTCGAGGACGTGAGGATTTCCCGCGAGGTTTATCATCAGCGATTTCAAAAACGTCATACCGGTGAAATCGGTGCCAATGGTGAACCGTCCAGGATTGGCTTTTATCCACGTTGCAAGAGCTTCTGCCGTTAGCGGGGGGTCAGTTATCACATTGCTGTTGTAGATCAGGCAGAGTTGTACGTTACCCCACGGACATTCGAAACCACCCGTAGGCTGTTGAAAGTCGCGTGCAATAAAGGGGTTCTGGTAATCGATGTACTTGCTGTTTGGCAGCGACTCGGTGAACGGACCAAACAACGCTTCGATTTCGCGCAGTTGAAAATAGGTTTCACCGTTAATCCACATCAAATCCAAATCGCTTTTTTGAGCACCCGCCTGCTGCTCTGCCATCAGGGTCGACACTACTTGACTTCCCTGTCCGCTCGCAATGATGAGGTTCACCCCAAACCTTTTTTCCAATTCCGTCTTCACGTAATCGTTCATGTATGCGTTGATGTTCGGGTCGCCTTGCCACATCATCAAGCGTACGTTTGTACCGCGCGCTTTGGTCAACACGGTGTCCCATGGCAAAGTGCGCACATCCGCTTCAACGTGTGGTTGAGAAGGAGCATCACAGCCAAGGAAGATGGCTGCGATGCTTATTATACTTGCGAAAAGAATACGGGTGATACTTTTTATCATAGTTAAAAACTATAACGCAGTCCGAACTGAAACTGTCGTGGTGGAGCGGCATTGCGACGCACCAACAAACCAGAAGATGCCGGACCTACTTGTATTTGATTGCTCTGTGTGGCGTTGTTGCTATATCCGCTTAGGTTTTCAGCATTCATGGCGTTGAACACTGAAGCGGTGATGCCGAGCAGGGTGTTGCCGCCCATTGGGATGTTGTAAGCCAGGTTGAGGTCGAAGGTGGTAGACCAAGGCAAACGGTCGCTGTTGCGCTCTTCGCCTGGAGAACGGTCACTATTGCCCACATACGCATCTCCAAATGAACGACCATCACCATTCAAATCGGTAGTGCCGTAAAGCGTCGCGTCCGGTATGCGGTTTATGGGTTGTCCGCTCTGCATCAACCCTGCCACTGTGGCCGAGAAATGCTTGAACGGGTAGTAGGTCAAAAAGGTGTTGATGACATGCGTTCTGTCGTTGATCGATGGACCCCATTCGTTGCCGAAGTTGTTGCTGTCCATCGCCCTGAAGTTGATGTCTTCGGTGTTGTTCTCCAACCGCGAAAGGGTGTACACCATGCGCAGTGCATAGTTGTCGGCACCTTTTGCTTTATTGAAGGTGAACGATGCCGCCCAGTAGCGTGATCGACCTGCTGTTTCGGTCATCATAATGTTTCGGGAAATGCCCCGTAGGGTATCGCCGTTGATTACGGCAAAATTGCCGTTGTCGTCGCTGCTAATCGGAATCGGTCGTGAGGCATCGGCCTCTGCTTGTGTGCGCACCACTACGTTTTCTGGATCGATGTTGTAGGCCTCTGGCGCATTCAAATCACGCAAACGGAAGAGGTTGTGGCTTTGGTTGTGTACCACGTCGACGTAAAACAAGAGGTCGTTAGAAGCTTGGTATTGATAACCGAGGTTGAACTGATGCGAATATGGATTTTGGTAGCCATTTGGGTTTAAAATCCGCAGTTCATTTTGGAAGATGTTCTCGCGTTGGTTTTGCAGTTCAGCGCCAGAAGGTCCGTTGAGGTAAGTCACCCCTGAAACCGACGCCCCTACATTTCCTGCTGTTGTTACGGCATCAACAGAGGTTGCTGCTGGCAAAATGCCTTGCGCGGCCAATTCAGCAATCTGTGCTTTAAAGCCTTCGCTGGTTGAGCTGAATTGAACAGCATCGCTGTATACGGCGTATAAGATTTTCTCGTAAAACAAGCCATAGCCGAAACGCACCGTGCTGCGGTTGCCCACTTGGTAGTTGGCGCTTAACCGCGGTGCGATGTTGTTCATGTCGATTTTATCGCCTCCGCCTTTGCTGAGGTCGTCGATGTCGTACCGGACACCAATATTGACATTTAGTTTTTCCGAAATGGCGATCTGATCTTCGGCAAACAAGCTATAGATGTTTTGGCGGTTTTCGAAAGATTCCGGACGAAGTTCAACGCCATAAAACAGCACTTCTGCATCGTTCGGTATTTGATTTATTCCGAGGTCGGCGCCAGGGTTGGTGGCTGCCAGAGCATCGAGTTGCGTTTGGTTGAGCTTCACGGTGTAGCTACCGTTGGGGTTTCCGCCGCCGAACAGGGCAAAGCCCGACGATTTCAGTTGAGCACCAGCTTTCAATGTGTGGTTGCCGAGGTACCACGTCAGTTTTTCTTGCAGTTGAAAGGTGTTCTCTTGTTCTTTGAACACATACCCAGGGTGTCCTAATACTGCAACAGCTTGATCGTCTGGACCGAGGACAGTAACGTTTGGGTTGTCGGGGTTGGTCGGACTAGCATAGTCCCATAAAAAATGTCCGTATAAAAAGTTCGTTTCAGAAACCACACGCTCACCGGTTATGGTGTGTCGCGCTGCCACATTGAGTGAGTTGCGATCTTGTGCGTTGCCCGCTGATTGAAAGGTGACACCGCCATCCAGTCCGCCGCCCTGCCGCTCTATGCTAACCAGTCCGCTATTCACCCGCAACATGCTCTTGTGGCGGTTGTTCCAGTGGTGATCCAATCGCCCTGAGAGGTATAAAAACTCATTCGTTCCTCGCACGGTGGTGTTGACGCCCAAAGCTGGAGAGTTCAACAGGTTGTCTTTGGTGTCGCGTGTGTATTCCGCATTCACATAGTAGAACGTTTTATTCGGACGAATTGCGCCACCGATGCCAAATCCACCTTGTTGACGTCGAAATCCGTCTTTGACTTGATTGCCTGAAAGGTCACGTTGGGCGTACGGCGATTCAGCATCTATAATGCTACCAGGCCTTGTAAGGTAAAACACTTCACCCGTTTGGTTGTTGGTACCACTCTTAGAGGTGATATTTATGATGCCATTCGCGGTTAAGCCAAACTCGGGTGAGTAGTTGTTGGTGAGCACCGTAATGTTCTCTGTAAACCCAATCGGATTTGCAAAGCGTTGTCCGCCCAGAAAGTTCTCGTTGTTATCCATGCCATCGATCAGATAATTCGTGAACAGCGAGTTCGCACCGTTGATGGCCACGTTGGGTGCTTCGGGGAAGAAACCTGTAGCTTGTGTGATGTTTGGCAAGCGGAAAAGTGCCCGGGAAATATCACGTCCTTCAATCGGAAGGGTTTGTATTTCGTCTGCTGTGAGCTCGCTCGACACTTCAGCATTTCTGCGGTTGATAGAGGTAATGCGGTTTTGTCGGCCAGAGATCACCGCGTCGGTGAGCGTCAATGTTTTTTGGTTGTACATCAATATGGCTACATAAGCAGCTTCATGGGAGCGTATTTGTACCGACAGGGTATCAACCAATTGCAAATCGGCTGTTGAAGTGGCATAAACCAGGTAAGTGCCTGTTGTGTTTATTGCGAATCGTGCATACCCTTTTACGTCTGTTGTTTTTTGAGAGATGTAACCGGTCGAAGGATTTTCAACCACGACATTTATTCCGGCTTCTGCACCCAAGGTGGATAAATTGAGCACTTGAACATCGAGGTCAGATTGAGCGAACGATATAAAGGCAATAGAAACAAATAGAAAAGTAATGAGATGTCTCATAAAATGACTGTTAGAAATGAAATATATAAACGTTGAAATATAGTGTTAGAGAAGTGCTATACCAAAGTTGGTGGTGCTCTCAAACCTATATTTAACAGTATATAAAGGTCTTCTAACAAATTATTTACCCGTTGTTGGGGTGCAATAAAAGCAAAGAATAAAACAATCGTAGAGATGTGTCTATACAATAATCTGGCTTCACCATCTGTGAAGTTTTTCACCAGGTCATTGCTGCTATTGAAGTCGGGTAGAACGGCATCAATTTCAAGCACTGAAGCAAGGCTGTCCATCAAATCGGCGTACACCCGTGAGGTTTGCCAGGCGATGCCATTCAAATTTGTGCTAGTGAATGCCTTCTGGTTGAGCGCAATCAGCCAGGCGCCTCCGCGGCAATCGGCGGCAATGGCGCTGTGCCGGTTGGAGTTTTCAAAAGCAGCGACAGATTTTTTCAGCGTGTCGGCATCGGTTGAACCATCTGTACCAATGAGGACAACCTTTTCGAATCCCATTTGGAAGACAGTGCGATATGCGCTTTGAATCCGTTCAGCGAAAGTTTTCCCGACTTGCAAGGTATGGTCGATGACGACTACGGGATAGCCTGTGGAGCGAGCCACCGAAATGGTGCGCTTCTTAAGAGCCGTTATCAACCGTGTGTTGACGCCAATAGAGTGTTGCGCGAGGAGGCGCTTCTTGCGGGCATCAACAAGAGGGTTATCGGCGAAAACGACTATAGCTGTTTGGCAAAGCATCAGCGGTAAAGGTAGTAGAATAAGCACCGTGTAAAAATCACAAAACCGTTACAAAAGGATTTCTTTCACATTTTGGCGAATCTTGACAGACAGCAGATCGGTAGGCAGGTCGTTTTCATCTGACCCGAACGGATCTTCAATTTCTTCTGCCAGCAGCTCCAGGCTGCCGAAAATGTAGAGCGTAAAGGTTGCTATTGGAATTGCCCAGTAGTTGAAATCGTTCACCAAACCAAAAGGCATAGTGAGCGTGTAAGCAAAAATGAATTTTTTGATGAAGATGTTGTACGAGTAGGGGATGGGCGTGTTTTTGATGCGTTCGCAAGCACCGAGGACATCTGTTAACGATTTGAGTTCTTTGTCTAAAAGAATGAGTTGATCACCATCAATTTCACCCTCGCGGTGCAAGGTGTGAATGCGGCGGTGCAGTTTCGAAGCGAGTAAATTGGGTTTATGATCTACATGATCGAGTTCTGATTTCCGAAATCCTGGGCATTCTTCAAGGTCGTTTCCATCGACATTGTTTCGCAAATGGTCTTTCAAAAGCGTTGGGTAGTTACCAATCATAGTTGCGAAAAACATCCGTTGCTCTGCGTTTTGCGAAGGCAGTATGGCATGTATCTTCAGCGACAGGTTTCTACAGTCGTTCACCAGTTGGCCCCAAGCCTTTCTTCCTTCCCACCACCTCTCGTAGGCAGTGTTTGTCCGAAACACCAGCAATAACCCGATTACGAAACCAAGCAAAGAGTGTACGAGGATCGTGCTTTTGAACGTAAACCATTCGCTGTAATGCAGTTCAGCATATACTACCACGCTGGTATATCCTGCGAACAATAGCAACACCCAGAACATCTGCCTGAACGTATCGCTTTTATGGAACTCGAAGATGAGGCTGAACCAACTTTTCGGGTCGTATTTAATCATTCACCAACGATTTTACGAAAGGTTGTTGCGCATGGCAAACAGCACGATGCCGACACGGGTGCGCACGTTTAGTCGCTCGCAGATCATCTTTCGCCAGCCCTCTGTCGTGCGGGGCGAAGTGCTCATGGCATCAGCAATTTCCTTGTTTGTCATCTCCGTACAAAGGTACTTTATGAACTCCAATTCTTTGTCGTTAAAACTTAGTCCGGCATTTATTTCAGCATGCGCCTCGTCGGTGCTTAGCGTTTTCACCAGCTTGCTAGATACCAAGTCTGAAAAGTGATAACCCGAAATGTGCACTTCACGAATTGCGCGCATCAATTCTTCTTGCGAGGCACTCTTGAGCAGGTAAGCGCGAGCTCCCGCTTTCAGCATGCGAATTACACTGATGTCGTCGTCGAGAGCGGTGAGGGCAATGACGCGCAAATTGGGCTTATTTTCTGTAATCCACTTTGTTGTTGCAATGCCATCTCTGTTGGGCATATTGATGTCCATAAGCACTACATCAACCTTCGTTTTCTTCAATTTATCAATCAGTTCATCACCGCCATTGGCTTCAATAATCACCTCACATGTGCCTTCAGAAATGAGGCGCACCAATCCACTTCGCATGAGGTCATGGTCGTCAGCAATAGCAATTTTAATTGGAGTATCCATTGGGTATAGCGTGGTTCAAGTTTATTTGGAAATGGGTTCCTTTGTTGGATGAAGTTACAGCAATATTTCCTTTCAGCAAGGCTACGCGTTCGCGCAAACTTTTGAGACCGATTCCTTCAACAACATTTTCGGTATCGAAACCACACCCGTTATCGTCCACCGATAACTGCGTTTGATTTTCGGTTTCCAAAACAGAAAGTGCTACTTGTATGTGCGTTGCGCCGCTGTATTTCACGGCATTGTTGAGCATTTCTTGGGTGCACCTGAAAAGCATTATTTCTTGTTCCTGACTGAGCTTCATCGCATGCTCAGGGGGCATGTACACACATTCGATTTTCGAAGCCGACTGCACAAGCTGACACTCTCTTTCCAAAGCCAGATCGAGCCCCATATCGGTGATGTAGTTTCCGTGCAAACTTCTACTCAAATCCCTTAATTCGCTGATTACTTCTTTGAGAACACCTTTCATTTCAGTTGTCTCTTCGTTTTCTTTCAAACCGTGAAACACGAGCGTGAGGCGCTGTCCGAGGTTGTCGTGAATCTCCCGCGAAACATTTTTCAAGGTCTGCTCTGAAATCTCCAAATGACTTTTTACGATTTCCATGTCGAACTCCTTCTGCAAAAGAGCTTTCTCAGCCTCATGTACCAATTGCTTTTTGCGGTAGGCATATACGAACATGATGAGCGAAATAGAAAGGATCGAAAAGAGGATCAATCCACCGTATAGAATTACACCGACATCACCATTTAAGTCGAACATTGTACTTTTCCTCTTTTACTATCGAGGACGAAGATATAGCCTAAAAAGGAGTAGTACAAAAATGTGGCGATGCTATGCACCCAAATACTTACCCAAGGGGATATACTGCCGTCAATGAAATAGGAGAAAAGTGAAAGATGGGTAAATGAAATACAAGAGTAAACTAGTAAAGTTGATGTAAATAGAAATGAAGGGGATTTTTTCAAGTCAACATTAGCTTCCCTATGAAGTAAGTCGAAGAAATATATTAAAATAGCTATTACTTTAATAGGTGTTGAAGCGAGGATGTAGTTTGATGGAAAATTGGATGGATCTGGAGGATTTTTCAGAAAATAGACGCTTGTAGTGATCAATAAGAATAAAAACGCAAATACAATTAAACGTCTGATTCTAGACTCGATCATTTGTGCTATTGCAATTAGATATGCGACAATGGAAGCAAAGGAGTACGCGCTGTATAAGTAAAAGGTGTATGGTTTTGTAACGGTGAGCCTTGATAGAGACTCGCTAATCAATGTATAAACAATTAGCCATACAATCACACGGAATGGCCCGGACAGCTTTGCATAGTTCCAAAAACCAATGCAAGCTACCGAGCCAAGTACAGCGAGGTATAGGACAAAGAAACTACTCACTGCAATCCGGGTAGTTTAACCGTTATTAATTTTCTCCGAGAGCGGAGGTTATATCGTTTAAGCATGCTGTTGGGCAGGGCATCATATGGTCTGCCGCGTAAATATCTTTAATATTGTTGTGAACTGTGATACTATCTTTTTCATCTGCTTTGGTTCCTACTATTACCAAAGAATGGTAGTAATAGTCACGATTCGCAGCATCTTTTGCTTTTTTCAGAATTGGGTACACGCGTATTCCCGAGGAGGTAATGCTATCGCGGTCGCGCATGCAGTATTCTAATGATTCACGATTCACAAACCACGAAAGCAATTTTGGTGGTTTTTCTCCTTGAGATTGGCTGTAGCCTTCAGGGAACATACCATATAGATCATATTTTGAGCGATGGAAACGCGACACCAACGTATCGGCTTCGGCCCAAGGAATGAGGTTAGATAAAGTAGTATCAGGAGGGGCGGCCATTGCAAATGCCATGTGAGAAGCGTTTTCTTCAGTTTGCACTGGAGCAATGGCTTCAATTGCGCTATCTGACTTTACCACCATTCGCACCAAATACCCAAGGGCGAAGGCTACAACTATGAGGACTATATTTTTGGCATTCATCGTTTAAGTATCGCTATCTGGTTTGTCATGCTTTGTCGAAAACGAATTTACAACCAAAAACAAGCGCTAATTCAGTGCGTATTTTTACGTGAAAACACCAACACTCGAAAACACGTGTATTTACGGGCGACTCAGGTAGAATGTCGCAGTAAAATACCGTACATTTTTCATTCTACTGCGTAAATATACGCAGTGAAAATCCGTGAAGAAGGGGTGGTGTAATTCAACTTGTAGTTGTTCCTTTGATTCCAGCTAAACATTTGAAAGGCAACTTGTTTGCCTGACTACGAACCCTGTTAAAATGTTGGTATAGGACACATTCCTGGTGAATGCTTGACAAATGACCGGGAGTCCAACATGCTTTAGTCTGCTCAAAAGATAGCTTGGGAGCAATCCATCCCGTCAATCATGTGCACTATGAACTACTCTCTATGCGGATGGGTATGACGAAAAGCAAAAGAGGTTGTCGAAAGACAACCTCTTTTTTTGACCAACCTTTAACCATGCAAAGCACAGTTTGATCTTTTAAAGCGTATTAAGCCTCAACAGATTGCTTATACAACAACTTATACTTCATTCTGTTCAAATACCAGTACATAACAGGCACAATGACCAAGGTTAGGAAGGTGGCGAAGGTCAATCCATAGATGATTGCCCACGACATTGGTTTCCAGAAAACGTTGTTATCGCCACCGATGTATATTTTCGGGTCGTAGTCGACCAAGAAACCAATAAAGTCGATATTCAACCCTATTGCCAGTGGCAACAATCCCAAAACAGTTGTGATAGCGGTGAGGAGTACCGGTCGTAAACGTGTTTTACCGCCTTGAATGATTGCAACAACAACTTCATTGAAAGGCAATGGATCTTTATCGCCCAATCCAAGTTCTGCTTTTCTGCGATCACGCAGCAGGTTGGTGAAGTCGATGAGTACGATGGCATTGTTCACCACCACCCCTGCGAGTGAAATGATACCGATCATGGTCATCAAAATCACGAAGTCCATTTGGAAAATTACCAATCCGAGAAGGACACCAATCAAACTAAAGAATACAGAGAAGCCAATGATAAACGGCGTCGATATCGAGTTAAACTGGGCAACAATGATCAAAATAATCATAAACAGCGCTACGAGTAAGGCCATGATCAAGAAATTTAAGTTTTCTTGTTGCTCTTCTTGTTGGCCTGTAAATGCCCAGTTCACAGATTCTGGCAGCTCATAAGCACCAAGTTCTTTTGTGATCGTAGTTACTATTTCATTGGCGTTGTAGCCTTCGAGCACGTTCGACTGTATGGTGATCACACGATCCAAGTCTTTACGCTTCACAGCGCTAAATGTATTGGTCTTCTCATACGTAGCAACCGATGAAATAGGAACTTGCTTTATCCTTCCTGTGCTTTGATCGCGGAAAGTGATTTTTTGGTTCATCAACGCATCGGCATTGTTGCGGTACTCTTCTGAAAAGCGGATGTTGATAGGGTAGTCATCTTCACCGTCTTTGTAAGTGCTTATTTCACGGCCGAAGAGGGCTGTGCGTATGGCGTCACCTACTTGTGCTGTCGACAATCCGAATCGGCGCGCTTTTTCACGGTCGATGTTGATGGGCATTTCTGGCTTGTTTTTATTTACATCAAGCTTTAGCTCTTCAATACCTGCTATGCGACGATCGTCGATAAACCGCTTGATTTCAAGCGCATAGTGCATCAAGGTGTCGTAATCTTCTGATTTTACTTCGATGTTGATGGGCGGGCCTTGAGGCGGACCGCTTTCATTTTTTGTCACCTTGATTTCTGCTTCCGGATAATTTTTTAGTTCATCACGCACGGCATTGAGCACGTCGTTGGTGCTGAAACCCTTACGGTCTTGAAACTTCACGAAAGAAACAGTAATACGTGCTTTGTTGGGGGTGTTACCCAATTGAGGACCTTCATTCGGATCGCTGGTACCCGCTCCAACCTGTCCGATGACAGAGTTCACCAGGAAACTTTCCATTTCTCCAGTGATCGGGTTTGGAGTTTTGAATTGATCGCCACTGATGACCTTGATGACCCTTTGTTCAATTTCTTCAGCCACTTTGTTGGTGGATTCGATATCGGTACCAATTGGTTTTTCTATGAAGATGTTGAGGTATTGCGGCTCATTTGCTGGGAAAAACTCCACCTTCGGCGTGAACAGTCCCATGAGAATGATGGCAACAACGAACAGTCCGGTTGTTCCAAAAAAGAACTTCCACGGGTTGCTTCCGCGCAGGGCCATGATTAAAAAGCGCTCGTAAAAATTCTCGAGGCGTGGGAGGGTGTTGTTTTGAAACTTGATAGAGGCAGGTGTCAAGACATAGTGGTTGAGCAAGGTGATCAACCCCGAGATGAGCAGGATATTACCGAAAACACGCGCCCCACCTGGCTCAGAACCAATCGATAACAATACAAACAACAATCCTACACCAATGAGAACACCGCCAATTGTATTTGTCCGCTTGTTGTCACCCCGCTCTTGTCCGAGCTTCATAAACATTGCTGTAAACACCGGATTGATGACCAATGCGACAAAAAGTGAAGAACTCAAAACGATGATTAGCGTGATGGGCAGGTACTTCATGAATTCGCCCATCAAACCGGGCCAAATCATGAGTGGTATAAAGGCCGCCAACGTTGTGGCAGTAGAAGCGATGATGGGCCATGCAACTTCACCAACACCATATTTCGACGCTTCAATGGCATTCATGCCTTTTTCTTCCATGAGTCGATATATGTTTTCGATGACCACAATTCCGTTGTCTACCAGCATTCCGAGAGCTAGAACCAATGAGAAAAGCACCATGATGTTGAACGTGATCCCCATTGAATAGAGAATCATAAACGAAGTAAACATCGATAGTGGAATGGCGATACCTACGAATAAAGCGTTGCGCAATCCGAGGAAGAATAGCAAAACACCGACAACCAGAATAACACCGAAGATGATGCTGTTTTGCAGCTCATCGACTTGTGATCTGGTTTGGTCACTCTGATCGCTGGTGATAGAGATGATCAAATTTTCAGGAAGGTCGTTTTTCTTCGCCTCTTCGAGGATGGCATTGATTTTATCAGCCGCGATGATGAGGTTTTCACCTGAGCGCTTGATGATATCGAGTGAGACCACCGGTTTTAGGTATTCCCGGGCATAGCTTTCTTTGTCTTTTTCGATGAATTTAACATCCGCGATATCGCGCAAATAGACAATGTTTAGCTTCTCATTTTTTACGATGATATTCCCAAAATCGCTGATGGAATTGAATTCTCCCACCACTTGAATCGAGCGGCGGAAGTTGTCTACCAGGAGGTCACCCCCAGAAATGGTCATATTTTCAGAACTTATCGCTCCTGCTATATCGTTGAAGCTTATGTCCATTGATTCGGCTTTCAGGTAGTCGACTTCAATTTCAACCTCTTTGTCCATCACTCCCCGAATATCTACCTTGGTGATTTCAGGTAGATCTTCAATGCGGTCTTCGAGCAATTCAGCGAAATCTTTCAGATCGTCGAGACTGTAATCACCAGAAAGGTTCACGTTCATCACCGGTATAAGTTCCGAGAAATTCATTTCGAAGACATTCGGATCTGCTGGTAAATCGTCTGGAAATTCAGGGTCAGCCATGGCGATATCAACCTTGTCTTTCACCTTTCTGAGTGCTTCATCGGGTGTTACCGAGAAGTCGAATTCGACATTGATGGCAGAATACCCCTGCTGAGATGTGGAAGTAACTTTATCGATACCCGTGATCGCATTGATTTCTTTTTCGAGCGGACGGGTAATTAGTTTTTCGATGTCGGTAGGACTGTTACCGGGGTATGCTGTACCGATGTAGATTTGGGGCACAACCACTTCTGGGAAGCTTTCCTTAGGAACAGTGATATACGAGTAGATACCAGCGACAAGGATAATGAACGTGATGACCAAAACCGTTGTCCGGTTCATGATCGAGGCAGAAGACAGGCCGAATTCTTTCAGCTTTTCGCTATCTGCAGGTTCTTTTTGAACGTCTTGCATGATTTTATTGCTTTATCGTTTATAGCGACCTGTTAATTGATTGCAGTTTGGCTTTGCGCCGAAAAAACCTCGACTTCTTGTCCGTCAATTACCCGACGAGCCCCCTTGTCTATGATTTGATCACCCGCTACAATACCGCTTGTTACCAAAGTGTTGTCTCCCGAAGAAGCCCCTGTGGTGATGATTTGTTTTCTCACCGTGTAGTTTGCTGCTGATTTATCGAGGACAAATACGAATTCGCTTCCTTTTGTGTCTTGTTGAATCAACGAGTTTGGAATGGTGATTACGCTATCGAGCACTGTATCGTAGATGCGCAGGGCGCAGTACATATTCGGACGTAGTTTGTCGGTTTCAGCGAGTTTTACCCCTATTTCGAACGATCTGTTTTCAGGATTGATGAATCGACCGACACGTGTTACAACAGCGTTTACTGTGTCGATACCTGGAATGACCACCTCTGTGCGCATGTTTTCTTTTACCACAGGCAAGTAGCTTTCGCTTACATTGGCAGTAACGTACATATTGTCGAGGCTAACGATGCGAGCAACAGGCATCATCGGACTAGCTATTTCGCCCAGTTTAGGCGTTATTTTATCGACGATTCCAGCGAATGGCGCCTTCACCGCTCCCCAAGATGCTTGGCTGCGCAGTGTAGAAAGTGTTTTTTCTAGGCGCTCCTTGTTGGTTTTTGCCTCCAGGAACTGCACTTCGGAACCGATGTTTTGCTTCCACAAACGCTCTTGGCGTTCGAAGACATCTTTCGCGAGAGCGTATTGAGTTTCAACCTCAGCAATGTTTTTCTGAACGATATCGGTATCAAGCGTCATAAGCGTTTGACCCTTTTGAACCGCTTGTCCCTCACTCACCAGAATGTTCAAAACGATCCCTTGAGTTTCAGGGTACACTTGCGCATTTCGATCGGTTTCAATGTTCCCTTGAACCGTGAAGTAGTGTTCGAAATTTGAGCTAGTAGCCACAAAACTGGTGACTTGAAGCAGACTAAAATTCACATCGAGGCGAGCTATTTCTTCTTCAATTTCAAGAAGCTCAGAGCTAGCATTCGCCATCACCGTTTTTAAAGAGTCTCGACGCTCTTGCAACTGAATAAGCGATTCATTTGTTTCTGGCGCAGCGCAAGCAAGCAGAAAGATAGAAGCCGCAAAAGGTATAATGATGTTTTTCATGGTATATGAAGTGTTTTTGGAAGTCTATTAATAATTGCTCAACGCCTGTTTCAGACGGGCACCAGCGTTTAACAATTGAAGCGTAGAGTTGATATAATTGCCTTGAGAAAGGAGCAATTGATTTTGGGTTTGTGAAAGTTCGAAGCTTGACGCCAGACCCTCATTGTATTTAATCTGCGTTTTATTGAAGATTTTTTCTGCTAGCGCAAGGCTTTGGCTTTGAAGTTCGCGTTGGCGCGAAGCATTTTCGTATTCCAGCTTTGCTGCTGCGTACTCCAGTTCAGCACCTGTGGCAATCTGTTCCAAGGCAGCTTCGGCCCTTTCTAGGTCGATTTTCGCTTTTTGAATACGTTGATACCCCATCGTGCTTCCGAAAATTGGAATCGTCATTTGCACACCCCACAACTGCGTTGGATACCACTTCTTGTTGAAGTCGAAAAAATCAAATCCAAAACGTTGTGCATTGCGCTGATAAGAGTAGAAAGCACCAATGGAAGGCAGCGCTTTGGCTTTTTGGTTTTTCACCCCCAGCTCGGCCAGGTCGACGTATTTGCTTTGCACACGGAAGTCGTAATTCTGCTGCAGGTTGAAAGGCATCGACAACAGGGAAGAGCCAACGGTGACATCGGCAAGCGATTCGACAGAGTCAGACAGTTCCAGGTCAGCGTTGAGAGGCAGACCGATTTGAAATTTCAGCATCGACATCGCCAAGCTCGCCTGTTGTGAGGCGTATTGGATGCGGGATTCCAAATCGCGCAAGCTCAAAGTGAGCTGGTCGACATCCATTTCTTCCATGAAACCCTCATTGTACATCGCCTCAGTTTCGATCACACTGCGGCGAAGGACTTCGACACTCTTCGTTAGAACGCGCACGTTTTCTCGGGCAATGAGCACACCGTGGTAGGCTTGCGCCACAGCAGCCTTGGTTGACGATTCAGAGCGTGATATACTCTCTTGCATGGCCGCCGCGTATGCTTTTGAAGCTTGCACCCCAACAAAATACGACCCATCAAAAAGCAATTGAGAGGCAGAAAGTCCAGCAGTTGCTGTTTGATCAGCACCAAATTGAAACTCACTTATTGCATTTGGGTCGGTTTCAGGAGCGTTTAGTGCAACACCCGTTTCTTGAGAAACACCGCCGAGGAACTCGGTAAGGTAGGTAGGGAAGCCGAAAACATCGCCCTGAGCCACCTGTGTAGGTATATCGATGAAGTTGTTGTACTCCAGCGACCCACTAATTTGGGGCAGACCGATGGTGAGAGTTTCTTTTACTTCGCGTTCAGCCATTGCAGCATCCAGACGGGCGTTTTTCACGGCAAAAGCGTGTTCGACGGCGTATTTTTGTGCTTCAGCCAGCGACATAGTAGTTTGTGCTAGGAGGCCCGAACTAAAGAACAGGCTTAGCAGCAGACTTAAGGTCAACTTGGTTTTCATTTGATTTGGTTGGTATTGGCGTATTTTTCGTTTTTGACTTTTTCGATGAGGTATTGAATGCCCTTCTCGCTGGCGATGCCGCGGATGTGATAGCGGAACATTTCAAGGTAAATCACATGAAAAGGATGCGCCCCTTCTTGTGTTATGAATTGCGTGAAAATGGCATTTATCGAAGAGACGTAGAGATTGGCGATGATGTCGGTATCTAAATCGTCGCGGTAAAAACCCTCTTTGATTCCTTTCTCCATGTTGCTTTTCATCGTTTGAAACACCATGCCATGACGGTTGCATTCCATTTCGCGCATCAGCTCTGGATGGTATTTCGTGATGTCGTATGCCACCGAAGGATTCAGATCTTTGATCATGTTGATGACCATCCGCATCACCTCAAATGCCTCGTCGATGGCATTCAAATTTTGCTGGTGAATTACTTGTATTGCCTTGTCTTCAACCTCACAATGGTGATTCATCGCCCTGCGAACCAAGTCTTCTTTGTCTGACACGTATTTGTATAACGTCTTCTTACTCATCCCCAGGTGGCGAGCTACGTCATCCATGTTGACACTTTTTACCCCGTATTTCATAAACAGGGCGGTAGCGTCGGCGATGATTTTTTCTAGCTTTTCTTCCATGGCGGCAAAGGTATGCACAAAAATAAACAGGGAAACAAATAAAGTGTAAAATGTTTCCGATGTGTAAATCGTGTACAAATGAAGACAATAAACCCCGAATCAATTCACAAAACAGGGTGAGTGGATTAAATTCGGGGTTGAACGAACAAGGAGAGGATGTTAGTTGCCGAAAGGTTGGGGTTTTAGGGCCGGACGTTGTGAATTTTCATGGTAGCAAATGGCGTTGGAAGCGATATAGTGGCACACCATGCTTTTGCGCGTTCGAGAAGGGTCGATGAGTTTGCTTCCGCCATGAAGCAAATTGGCGTGCCAGAGCAGGATATCGCCTTTTTTAGGCAAGTGTTTCACCTCTGAAAGCTTGCGTATTTCGATTTGTGATTTGATTTTTTCTTCATAATCCTGTTCACCCTTGTTGCCGGTTAAAAACCAGTTGCCATTGTTATCGAGATCGGCATTTTGAATGTAAGGCAAGCGATGTGAACCGGGGTAGTATCGCAGCACCCCAGAGTCGGGGTGGATGTCTTCCAATGCCACCCACAACCCAATCAGCCGTCCCACAGGAAAGGTGGTCATATAGAACGAATCGGAATGAATGGGCTGCTCGTCGCCTTGTTGGAAGTGTATGCTATTGAGAATTTGTACGCGCTCTCCCATCAAGCTATTCAGGATGGCGGTTAGCCGTGCATCGTGCGCAAAATCCCACAGGCGTTTATTTTCAAAAACACCTTTTACGCGCCGATTACCGAATCGCCATTTATCGGCATCGTTGTCGAACATGGCATCGGTAATTTTCCTCATTTCATCGGCCTCGTCAGATGAGAAGAATCCTTCCAAATGGGCATAACCATTCGAACTCCAGGAGTTTAGGGCCTCTTGTTGTTGCGATGAAAGAGATTGAAAAAAAGGTTCTTTGTAGAGGTGGTTGGCAGCGTCTTCAACGTCAAACAAAAGGGGAGTATTGGGGATGTTGAAGAAGTCTTTAGAAGAGATGGTATTCCACCATTTTTTTTTGAGTTGGATGCGATCGTAGCGAGGTTGAAGGTACAACAAGTCGTCTTTATGGGTCATATTAAAGACCGCGACCAAGGGCCGCAGTCTTCTCAAAAATCGGAAATGATTCCGTTGAACCCACTTTGAAAGAATTTTCATGGTGGCTTTAGTTTAATGTTTCGCGATTTATACACGCAAAACATCAAATACCCTCAATCAAAGTCTAAAAAACCTTAAAATTTTGCTGGTTGATGCAACCCTATGGCTACCAAAACGCATCTTAATAGGTTAGAACAATCCGCTTATCAGCGTATCGTCTACCTTGTTTGGCAGTGTAACTTTCAGTTTAGGTTCAGCTTCCATTGCGCGTTTGATGGCGAAGATGGCTTCATCGTTTCTTGCCCAACTTCTTCTTGCGATCCCATTGTTTACATCCCAATGGAGCATTGAACGCAATCTGCGATCGCTATCGGCACTGCCATCGAGGAGCATACCGAATCCACCATTGATTACTTCTCCCCAGCCCACACCGCCGCCATTGTGCAGCGAAATCCATGTTGCACCGCGGAAGGCGTCACCAGCAAAATTCTGCACTGCCATATCTGCCGTAAAAGATGAACCGTCATAAATATTCGACGTTTCGCGGTAAGGCGAGTCGGTGCCACTTACATCGTGGTGATCACGTCCGAGTACCACTGGTCCTTTTAGCGTACCATCGGCGATAGCCTTATTAAAAGCAGCAGCAATTTTTATCCGCCCTTCGGCGTCGGCGTAAAGAATACGTGCTTGCGAGCCAACGACGAGCTTATTGGCTTTTGCACCCTTTATCCACGTGATGTTGTCTTGCATTTGCTGCCTTATTTCCGGCGGAGCAGATTGTTGCATTTCCGACAGCACATCGAGGGCGATTTGATCGGTTTTATCTAAATCCGCAGTATCGCCGCTGCAGCACACCCAGCGAAATGGACCAAATCCGTAGTCGAAACACATGGGTCCGAGGATGTCTTGCACGTAGCTAGGGTATTTAAATCGAATCTTATCTTCAGCCATGACATCGCCACCGGCGCGTGAGGCCTCAAGCAGAAAAGCGTTTCCATAATCAAAAAAGTACGTCCCTTTCGCCGTGTGTTTGTTGATGGCTGCTGCATGTCGGCGCAGTGATTCTTGGACATACCCTTTGAATTTTTCAGGGTTTTCAGCCATGAGGACATTGGCCTCCTCGAATGATAGTCCGGCTGGGTAATAACCACCTGCCCACGGGTTGTGCAAGCTTGTTTGATCCGATCCGAGGTCGATGTGCAGATTTACCTCATCGAAGTGTTCCCAGACATCCACCACGTTTCCGAGGTATGCGTAAGAGACAATTTCTTTGTTGGCAATGCTATTTTTCACTCTTTCGGCGAGTTCTTTCACATCGGTAACCACATGATCTACCCAGCCTTGACGGTGGCGTTTGTAGGCCGCAGCGGGGTTCACTTCAGCGGTAACCGACACCACACCAGCGATGTTGCCTGCTTTTGGTTGCGCACCGCTCATTCCTCCTAGTCCGGCAGTGAGAAACAGTTTTCCAGAAGTGCCGGTACCCGATTTATCTATCATCCGCGCAGCGTTCAAGACAGTGATGGTGGTGCCATGAACGATACCTTGCGGACCGATGTACATATAAGAACCTGCCGTCATTTGTCCGTACTGCGTTACCCCCAACGCATTAAACTTCTCCCAATCATCCGGCTTCGAGTAATTCGGTATCATCATACCGTTTGTAACCACCACTCGAGGCGCATCTTTGTGTGATGGGAATAACCCGAGGGGATGTCCGCTATACATCACCAGCGTCTGATCATCCTCCATTTCCGAAAGGTATTTCATCACCAGCCGGTATTGACCCCAGTTTTGGAAAACCGCCCCGTTACCACCGTAGGTTATTAGCTCATGTGGATGTTGCGCCACAGCGTGATCGAGGTTGTTTTGGATCATCAGCATGATGGCAGCAGCTTGCTGGCATTTAGCAGGATACCAATCGATTGGTCGGGCTTTAATTTCAATTGTTGGGCGAAAGCGGTGCATGTACACCCGGCCATATGTTTTGAGTTCATCGGCGAATTCAGGGGCCAAATCTGCATGCAAAGATTTCGGAAAATAGCGCAAAGCATTGCGGATGGCGAGCTCCTTTTCCTCTAGAGACAAAATATCTTTTCGCTTCGGGGCATGGCTTACACCGTCATCCACGCCCGGGTGAGCAGGCAGAGCGCTTGGGATGCCCGCGAGGATTTCTTCTTGAAACAGTTTTAAATCGAATGTTTGCATTACTTCCATGGTCGTTGCATTATCATTTCCGGATCATTCCGGTTTTTTTATCGAAGCCGTACGGACAGTGTTTGCAGCCGCTTTTGCAGCAGTAACCTCTCTTTTTGTGGTATGCTTCAGTGAAAACGATGTATCCGTCTTCATTGTAATAAAAATCTTCTGGATCGAGCGCTCTTGACCGTCCGAATCCACTCATGTCATCCGTCATTGTGCTTTTGCAAGGTGTAAAAATCGACAAAAAACCCATGTTTTTGAATTGAAAAAGGGCAGATCAAGATAAAATCACCCTTTTGGGTGAAAAGCAACTACCCATGAAGTATCATTTTTGTTCAAAATCAATGACCATGAAGCAAATTATACTTTTCATCGCACTATTGACCACGACAACCTTGGGTGCACAAACTTACTATTGGGTTGGAGGCACAGGCAACTGGTCAGACCTTTCGCACTGGGCAACGACATCTGGAGGAAGCACCCTTCATACACAACTACCGGGAGAGAACAACGACGTTCGCTTCGATGCCAATTCATTTGCGGGAGAGCAGCAAATAGTAACCTTGGATCAACCCCTGCAAACCTGCAGAACACTTGATGCAACAGGGGTGCTGTTCAATCCAAGTATTCAGGGTTTGGTATATACAGATGCCTTAGAAGTCTATGGAGATTTGATTTTACCAGCAGAAATGCAGCGAGATTTAAAATCAGTAGAAATGTTGGGAAGTGGCACAAGAGCCATATCTTTGAATGGAGTGCACTCCGGTGGACTATCATTCATTCGCTTGTCTGGATCAGGAGATTACGTTTTAACGAGCGACTTCAATGCCGCCAACTTGTACATCTACTGCGATGGCGGGTCGTTTAACAGCATGGGATATGACGTTATTTGCACCTCGCGCGTAAATACCTTCATGAATTACGATGTAGACATCAATTTTTCTGGTTCAAACATTGATACAGGACAATGGATACTTACCGATAACAACACCTACGACCTCACCAACACCACATTGACCCTGGGTTCAGCATTGTACTTAGATATAGATGCTCCAAGTGTTTTTCACCCAGAGGTATACATCAACGGGCCAACAGGATTTTCTGCAGACTTCAATTGTGGCACCTTGGAGGTAGCGCCAGGTTCAGAAATACAGCTCGCAGAAGGAATCACAGTTACTGCTGATACTTTTACATTGAGTGGCACCAATGGAGGCGCCATCTCAATACACACCAGCATTCCAGGCTCAGAGGCCTTTTTTAGTCAGCCCACAGGCACAGTAGACGGAACCTTTTTGGTACTTACCGACATTCATGCAACCGGGGGAGCTACCTTCAACGCATCTGAAAGCATCGACAACGGCAACAACGACGGATGGAACTTCTTGGTTGACACCGCCGACAATTATTACTGGGTTGGCGGATCAGGAGATTCGAACGATTTGACACATTGGGCCACGACTTCAGGGGGAAGTTTATATCACACTGCACTACCCGGGTTGAACGACCCACTTATTTTCGATGCGAACTCCTTTTCATCGGCTGATGACATTGTTACCTTTTTTGGCAACACCACTGTGGTATCGATAAACGCCACAGGAGCACTGGCTGGGGCAACCATTGAAACAGAGCCAGGCTTAGCCAACACCATCACTGTGCTGCAATCATTTGTCGCTGGAGATGTAGTTTGGGATATCTCTGAGTTGAATTTTACCAACAACGAGCCCTTGACTTTAGAATCGGGTGCAGGGCAAATGAGCGAAACGAACATATACATTAACGGCGGTGGTGAAGTAATCATTCAAGGCGCCCTTAATTGCAGCAACCTTGAGGTAGTTTTTGGCACATTGGAGGCCGCCAACCAGTCGCTTTTGGTTCAAAACACCTTTCGCGTGACAGGCATTACCAATGCGTCAGATATTTCGGGAGCCAACATCGCTTGTAGCGTGTTTTTCATTGAGCAATCGGTATTGCCATTGAATGCATCAAATAGTCAGATTAGTTGTGATGTACTATTCTCTGGAGGAATGGGACAGAACTACCACAACATAACGTTAAACGGCGACGTCACCATATCTGGATCGTTTGCTTGCAACGAACTTACCATCAGCGCTGGCAGCGATATCCACATGTACGGCAACTCAGTAGTTGAACTAAACGAATTAATTGCAAACGGCACCGCAGACAATTCAATCACCATCGACTGCAACAATCCTGGGGAGTTTGGAACATTCTCTAAAGCGAGTGGAGTGGTGAACGTTTACTACGTCAACATAACCGATAATCACGCCATAGGCGGAGCAGTGTTCAACGCTAATGAAAGCATCGATGGAGGCAATACCGAAGGATGGAATTTCATTAGCGGAGTGGAAGAGACAGCCGCGACAAGTTTGGAGGTTTGGCCGAATCCATCGAGCGGACAATTTCAAGCAACTACTCAGGGTTTTGAAGGACAAACCATCTATGTATACGACATCACCGGAAAGCAAATACAACAATCACTAATAACTACTACTACGTTTAATTTAGACTTGACGCAAGAAGAGTCTGGGACGTACCTTTTGGTCATAGACAACCATGGCCAACTGGTTCGCCAACTGCTTATCAAAGAATAGCTTGTTTGCTTTTATCTCCAAAAAACCCGCTAGAACTTAGCGGGTTTTTTTATTTTTTAGCATACCAAATCACCCATTGGGGTGAGAGCTGGGTTACGAAAGCTCATCACCTTTGCAGAGACCAATAGACTTTGCTATGTTTTCATCGATACGCGTCACCCTTCTCGTTTTTTTGTTGCTTTTAAATTCTGGATTGTTTGCTCAATGGAACGCCATGGGTGCTGGATTTGACAGCGGTTTTGTATTTAGCATTGAAGCCTACAGTGAGACAGAGTTATACTACGGCGGAAACTTTGCAACATCTTCTGGGGAGATAAGCAACATTGCCATGTGGGATGGAATGGCGTGGCAACCATTGGGCGGAGGAACCAATGGCACCGTTTTCGAAGTCGAGAAACACCCAGACGGCGGGATTGTCGTTATTGGTGGGTTTACCTATGCTGACGGATTGCTAGTATCAAACATTGCACGATGGGATGGAAGTTCGTGGTCGGCCATTGGTGGCGGCACTTATTCAGTTCCTGAACAGTTGGTTGTCTTACCTGATGGTACCATTTACATCCTTGATACATCAATGGTGACTTATAAGAAAGTCTTGAGAAAATGGGATGGAAGTTCGTGGACCGACATTTATAATTTTATTGACAGTTCAATAGTCACTGATCTAGCGACCGATGCAACTGGCCAATTGATAATATCCGGATCATTCACCACCATAGGAGGTGTTTCTGCCAACTACATTGCGAGGTATGACGGCACAACATTTCATCCCATGGGGACACTGGGTAATATTCCATACATTTTGAAACTGGATAAACTAGGTCAACTGTACACGCGCGCCTCATCTTCTATATACAAGTTTGACGGAAGTGATTGGGTGTTGCATGCCAATTGCACATCGTTAATATTGGATTTTGATTTTGATGCAGATGGAAACATGTATGTATGCGGAACATTTACCACAATTTTAGGAACCCCTTTTAAGAGGATAGCCGTCTGGAATGGCACATCCTATACTGCTCTAGGTGATGGGTTGAGCGCACCTTGTTACGATGTTGAGGTAGTTGACAATAAGGTTTATGCGGGTGGAGTATTCCTCAATTCAGAAACAACCATTTCGCTCAAAAGAGCAGGATATTTTCTGTTGCCCAGCTTACTGCCCGTTACATGGGGTAACGTTTCGGCCTTACGTAGCCATTTAGGTGTAGAGATAGCATGGGAGACCTACTCTGAAGTTAACTGTGATTTCTTTACTGTGCAACGCAGCGCAGACCTCATACATTGGACGGATGCAGCATATCAGCAAGGAGCTGGAAACAGTGAGTCTCTGCTCAGTTATGAGGTTTTGGATAGATTTAGTTACGACGGACAATGTTATTATCGAATTGTTGAAACCGATTTTAACGGGGATTACTCATCATCTCAAATTGTGGCAGTTGAGGATCTTCAGACAGACAATATTTCAATGAATTTTGACGGACAACATTTGCAAGTCTTAGGCAACACACCATCGAGTTTAACAATCATAATTTTCTCATCTGAAGGGAAGTTGATGCACGAGGCGCAATTGAACATGTTTGAAACACTGGATATTTCAAACTTAGCCACAGGCATTTACATCGTAAACGTTTGGGAAAGAAACGAACTGCGAGTTAACCAGAAAATATCAGTTCTATAAGTGTTTTCAACGAAAAAATATTGAGCTCAACGGCAATGAATTTTAGCCGCATCGTTTGTATACCCGCCATTTCGTTCCGACCTTAGCTATGTGAAACTGCACATCAAACGACTGGATCTTTTGCATCCCAACGCCCCGGGTAACAAGTACTTTAAACTCAAGTACAACCTCATGAAAGCCAAGGAGGTTGGGGCAACCACCCTTGTTACTGTCGGCGGTCCGTTTAGCAACCACCTGCACGCTGTTGCAGCATCCTGCCGAGAGCCAGAAATGAAGAGTATAGGGTTGGTACGCGGACAAAAACCAGCCATTTTGAGTAACACCTTGGCTGATTGTTTGGAGTGGGGAATGCAGTTGGAATTTATTGAGCGAGAGTGGTATGCCCAGCGCGATACCGAGGCCTTTAAACAGTGGGTGCGAGAAACATTTGAGATGAGCTACTTCATACCTGAAGGAGGCAGCAATTTTTTAGGCGTGAACGGATGCATGGAAATTTTAACGGCAGCCGATAAGTCATTCGACACCCTCGCCGTACCTGTTGGATCGGCCACCACCTTGGCAGGTTTGCTGCTCACCGCCCATCCGCGACAGCGCATTTTAGCTTTTGCCGCTTTGCATGACCTAACACTACCTGAAAAACTTGAGAAACATCTCTATTACACCCTTATGGATGCAGAGCTTGCTGCCGAATTTGCCGCTCGTGTGGAATGGGTTTTTGATTACACCTTCGGTGGATTTGCGAAGACGACTCCTGAGTTGCTTTTGTTTATGGAGCAGCAGGCTCAGCAGGGCTTGCCACTCGACAAAGTGTACACCTCCAAAATGGTATACGGACTTTATGACCTTGCAGAAAGCGGAAACATAGGGCCTGATGAAACCGTTTTAGCCATTCACACAGGCGGACTTCAGGGCAATCGCGGATTGGTTAGTACGCCCGCTCGTTGACACCCTCCATGTAATTGATAAAAGCACGGTTTACCACCTTGTTCCCACCTGGGGTTGGGTAATCGCCCGTGAAATACCAATCGCCAAGGTTGTGCGGACAAGCGCTGTGCAGGTTGGAAACCGGTTGGAAAATGATGCGCACCTCAGCGTGTATATCTGCAGGACGCAAAAGCACCGCTATCTCATTCGAAATATCTTCATCAGAAAAAGAATCATACACCTCCTTCACATAGTTCTTCACCTGCTCTTTTGGAAGGGCCTCTTGCTCTTTGCATTTGCGATACACAATGTGTAAAACATCTTCCTTCCCGTTCTTTTTCAAAAGAGAAACAGCAGCTTGAAAAGCAATAAAGTCGCCCATTTTCGCCATATCGATACCGTAACAATCGGGATAGCGAATTTGCGGTGCAGACGATACCACAACGATGCGTTTTGGGCCTAAACGGTCAAGGATTTTGAGAATGGATTTTTTCAATGTCGTTCCACGAACAATGGAGTCATCAATTACCACCAAATTATCAGTGCCCTCGTTAACCGTGCCATAGGTAACGTCGTACACGTGCGCTACCATATCGTCACGAGCATCATCTTGCGTAATGAACGTGCGCAGCTTCGCATCTTTTATGGCAATTTTTTCTACCCGTGGGCGTATGTTGATGAGGTTCAGCAATTCATCATCCGACAAATGCATAGCCCCTTCTTTCAAGCGATCAAACTTCCATTGATTGAGGTAGTCTTCAAGTCCTTTCACCATACCCAAAAACGCAGTTTCGGCGGTATTGGGAATAAACGAAAAGACCGAGTTTTTAAGGTCGTGATCAACAGCCTCGAGGATACGAGGAACAACCAAACGTCCGAGTTCTTTGCGCTCCTTATAAATATCTGCATCGCTTCCACGAGAGAAGTAGATACGTTCGAAGCTGCACGCCTTAAATTCTTTTGGAGTTCGCACCTGTTCAACCGACACCCGATTATCTTTTCGCACAATCAGCGCATGACCGGGTGTTAGCTCTTTAACCGAATCAATGGGGACATTAAACGCAGTTTGAATAACAGGTCGTTCACTTGCTACAACAACAACTTCATCATCTTCATACCAAAATGCAGGTCGAATTCCTGAAGGGTCGCGTAGTACAAATGCGTCTCCGTGACCTATCAATCCTGCCATTGCATAGCCGCCATCCCATTTATCCGCCGAACGGCGAAGAATCTGGGCCACGTCCATGTTTTTACCAATCAGGTGAGAGATTTGCTGATTGCTATATCCTTGATCTTTATAAATGCGGAACAAACGTTCATTTTCCTCATCGAGAAAGTGACCGATTTTTTCCATCACCGTCACCGTATCTGTGCGCTCTTTTGGGTGTTGGCCGAGATCTACAAGTTGACCGAAGAGTTCATCAACATTTGTCAAATTGAAATTGCCAGCGACCACCAGATTGCGCGTCATCCAATTGTTTTGACGCAAGAAAGGGTGAATGCTTTCAATGGAGTTTTTACCAAACGTACCGTACCTGAGGTGACCCAGAAAAAGCTCACCGGTGAAACCGAAATTCTTTTTCAGATAATCTACATCGTTTAACAGCTCAGAATTTTTTTCTTCCAGCTCTTTAAACCGACTGTTAGCTTGAGCAAAAACGTCCAAAATAGGCATATTGCTATTCGAACGCACCCGTGAAATGTAACGTTGTCCGGGTTCGACATCAAGTTTTATATTGGCCAAACCCGCGCCGTCTTGTCCGCGGTTGTGCTGTTTCTCCATCAGGAGATACATTTTATTCAGGCCGTAAAAAGAGGTACCGTATTTTTCTCGGTAGTAAGAGAGCGGCTGCTTCAACCGTAGTAGAGCAATGCCGCATTCGTGCTTTATCGCGTCGCTCATGGAGGGTAATGAGGCGCAAAGGTACACTTTATCAGCGTCCAAAAGAATATTCTGTTGTGAACACTCTGAGGATTTTGTTTTTTACCTTTACACAAACCTGTTTCCATGTCTAGAAAACTCTTCTTTTTGTGCCTTTTGCTGCCGTTTTTGTCTGCAGCACAGCAAATTCCTCAAACACCCTACACTGCATCTTCTGATAGTCCGCAGTGGGTTCAAATGATGTACAACGGCGCCTCACCGGCGGATGTCCAAGTTGCATATGAAGCCTTCTACGCAACCCAACCATTTGAAAAAAACAGAGACACCCAGTTTTACAAGCGGATGATGCGGAATTATCAGCTCACGGGGAACGGACAGGGAAAAAAAGCAAGAGACATTCGCGATCCATATTATTTGAATCCAGCGGTAGCAGCGCGTGAAGCAGCGTGGGAAGAGATGGGTCCGTGGCACTATGACCCGGAAGTAGCTATGTACTTCAATGTGCAGTCTCCCGGGAGTGTTCACGTATACACCGTAGAGCAATCGCCGGCCAATAGCGACATCGTTTGGGCTGGAACAGCGACTGCGGGATTGTGGAAATCAACCGATAAGGGCTTGCATTGGGAGCTCATGACACGTGAGTTGCCCGTTACAAGTGTTTACAGCATTGCCCTGCACCCCACCAATGAATTGATTGCCTTTTTTGGTGAAGGCGACGGAACGATTTGGAAGACCACCGATGGTGGAGTCACCTGGGACATGACAGGAGACAGCGGATTTCAGAACAACAACTTGTGGGTGCGGGATATGCGTTTCATACCGGGGTCGACAACTACCTTGCTAGCGGCTACAGACGGCGGGTTGTTTCGGACAACCGACCTGGGCGTTTCATGGAGTACGATTTCGAGTGCAGAATTCATGGAGATAGAGTTTCACCCCAACAATGCCGACCTCGTTTACCTTGTCGGTTTGGTTGGTCAAGGCACCGTTTTCCGCAAATCAGAGGATGGGGGAGCGACATTGGTGGGCACTGGAGTTAACTGGCCATCACCCGCCGCAGGAGATGAGCAAAAAAGGGTTGAGATAGCCGTAACTCCTGCTAATCCAGATAGAATTTACGTTTTAGCCAGTGGCAGTGCCAACGGTGGAAACGGATTGTACGGAATTTATCAAAGCAACGACAGCGGCGACAGTTTTGAATTTGTCTGCTGTGGCACCGGCCCGGGCGGACAATGGGAAATAGGCACCAACCCAAACACCTTGGGGTGGAGTGAAGAAGGCGAGGGTGATGGCGGACAGTACTACTATGACCTTGCTTTGGGCGCCTCACCAGATATTGAAGATCGGATTTTTAGTGCCGGAATTTGTGTTTGGCGTAGTCTTGATGGCGGCAGCGACTGGTCGCTAAATGCCCACTGGGTAACCTGGGCGGGAGAGTTCACAGAAGAAAGATATGTCCATGCCGATGTGCACGACATCAAGTTCTACCAAACAGAGAGCGGCGTCGACATGTGGGTAGCATCTGACGGAGGACTTTTTTACAGTTCAGACCAGGGCGACAACATGGAGCCCCGCATGTACGGCATTCATGGAACTGATTTTTGGGGTTGGCAGGCAGGCTTCAAGCAAGGAGACGTCATGGTAGGCGGCACCTATCACAACGGATCGCTCATACGCAATGGCGATCTGTATTATTTTGGGGCCGACGACGAAAATTCAGGTGGATGGCTCGCCGAGTTGGCAGGCGACAATTTCAGAGGGTTTGTGAATCCAGGTGATGCAACCATCGGATACCATGACGGAGGAGCTTTTAAATACACAACCGACCGTTTTGACCGCATCAGCGGATTGCCATTTGACAACTCGAAAAGACCCAATACCAGCTATTGGTGGGGAGAATATGGCAACATGGAGTGGGACCCGCGCAGCATGAACGGCATGTATTCACCGGTTGATGACGTGCTGTGGAGAACCATGAATGGCGGACAATCGTGGGAAGAAGTGCATGCCTTTGGAGGTGAGAAAATTATCTCCGTTAAAGTTGCTCCGCGCGACGCCAATACCCTTTATGTAAGTCACAAAAACAGCGGCAGCAACTGGAGGATATGGAAAACGAATGACGGCGGGGCGACATGGACAAATATTTCAATTCCTACCAGTGTTTCAGGTAACAACGCCAATAAGGCAATTTACTTGGATGTTGATGGTGTCGACCCAAATCGCTTGTGGTGTGTTTTGATTGGCAGCCAGAGCGGCAACAAAGTATTTACCACCACCGATGGTGGATCCACCTGGCAGAATTTAACCACTGAAACCATTGCAGGAGAATTTGTAACCAGCATCGCGCATCAGCGCGGAACCGATGGAGGCGTGTATATTGGTACCGATCGTGCGGTTTATTATTACGACGACACCATGACCGATTGGGAGCTTTTTAACCAAGGATTGCCAGCGAAGACACCCGTTGTGTTTTTGCAGCCCAATTACTGCGAAGGCAAGATTCGTTGTGCAGGATCACGCGGAGTGCACCAAAGCGATTTTCATCACCCATCAGGCGTTTATGCCGGTTTTATGGCCGATAAGTTGAGCATCAATACAGCATTGTCTTGCGATGCCGACACCGTGAAATTTAGTGACACCAGCGTATTGCGGTGCAGTGGTGCGAATTATGAGTGGTTGTTTCCAGGTGCTGATAGTTTTGGGTCGGCAGGAGAAACGGCTTGGGCCGTTTATTCTCAGCCGGGCGCTTACGATGTGACGCTTACCGTGATAGATGCAGAAGAAGGGGCAGACAGCTTTACATGGACTGGCATGATTAGCGTGGTGAATGAGCCCATTGCCATGCCATTGGTTGAAGATTTCAATGGCGATTTCCCCCCTGCGAATTGGAAGATAGAGTCATCAGGACATGGTGGCACGTGGGAGCATAATTTCGAGTTGACAGATGATACCAATGGCGTAGCCCAGTTTCCGAATTATTGGATTGACACACAGGGCGAGGCAGACCTCTTGATTTTACCAGCCATGGATTTTACTGACGTGGAAGACCCCATGATGTTTTTTGACGTCGCGCATGCACTGTATGCCGATTACATAGACGGTTTAGAGGTTTGGGCGCGCGCTGGCGCGGATGACGACTGGGTACCGGTGTATTCAAAGTTTGGTGAAGAGTTGGCTGTTGACGACTGTTACACCTGGTTTTGGAGCGACACCAATGGAGAGTTGGTATGGAGAACCGACACAGTAGATTTAGCAGCTTTCGCCAATGAACCGTGTGTATCGCTTGCTTTTGTCAGCATTGGAGGGTATGGGAATCATATCTGGTTAGACAATGTGAACCTCACCACATGGTCATCCATTGATGTGGTGAATATACAGCGTGCGAAACTAAGTGTGTATCCAAATCCAGCCAACGGTAAGTTCAGGGTCAACGTCCCAGAAACCCTTATCGGCACAGCTTTTTCGATTTACGACTCACGCGGAGCAGTGGTTTACAACAGCACTCTGCGGCCTGCGCAGATTATTGATTTGTCGGCTTTTGCAGACGGGTTCTATTTCATGCAGGGCGAAGCCTTTGAAGGACTGCGATTGATGAAGGTTGGGTTGTAGGTTTGGATGTTAAAACTCGGCAATGCGATAGGGTTTAGGAGAGTGAGAATGAAAATGAGAGCCAAGGTGCGAACCTTGATGTTGGTTTTGAACTCCGAAGGGGTGGTATTGTTCTGGTGAATCACAAAGAACGTGTGGTTATGGTTTGCGTCTATCTTTTTTTAAAATGTGCTAGCAGACTATTTCGTCTCTGCGCGCTCTGCGGAGTGTGGTTTCTCTGCGTCTAGAAAAAGAAATCATGACCAACTTTGTATTCTCTCTTTTTTTTGTGTTTAAAAAGTTAATCGCAGAGAACGCGGAGGTAAGCGCAGAGAACGCAAAGAAAAACCCTTAAGCTATAGGGTTTTGGAGAGCGAGAATGAAAATGAGAGCGAAGGTGCGAACCTGGATGTTGGTTTTGAAATCCGAAAGGGTGGTATTGTTCTGGTTAATCGCAGAGAACGCAAAGAAAAACCCTTGAGCGATGCAGGGTTTTGGAGAGTGAGAATGAAAATGAGAGCGAGGGAGCGAACCTGGATGGTGGTTTTGAAATCCGAAAGGGTGGTATTGTTCTGGTGAATCGCAGAGAACGCAAAGGTTAGCGCAGAGAACGCAAAGATTGATTTTGAAGGGGATATGCATCATTTACGCAATGAAAAAACCCTCTTGTCTCAATACTCACTCTCAATACTGTTTTTTTGACGGTGGCTAGGCTTGTCGAAGCCCTACTCACCACTCAAAACCACCTTCTCACTCACCACCCCCTCATCGCTTTCAAAGCTGAGTACGTACAGCCCACGGGGGTAGTGCGATACAACATGCATATAGGTGGTAGGATTTTCTGGTGTTATGGTTATGACATTGCCTTCGTAAACCCGTTGTCCGGCGGCGTTGGTGAAGACAAACCGCCCTTTTACCACCTTGTTGCTTTCAAGGTACATGTTGATGATGTCTGTAGCGGGGTTGGGGTAGGTTTTAAAGCCTACCTGCATGTCTTGCTCCACCACCCCTACGTGGCAACCTGGTACAAGGCAGCCGTATTCATCTACTTTTACCACCCACGCATCTTGCTGACCAGAAAACTCATCACCGGGAACCTGTAAACACCACCCGGCTGCTACAAAACCCCCATCAGGACTATGCTCCACATCAAATAGGTAATTCATTCCATAATCCAAAACATTCAATAGACGTTGCCAAATAATCTCACCATTATCTAAATTGAATTTAGTGATGTGGCCGTGCCTTATTGGCCATTCATCGTAGGTATTAATAGTTCCAACAGCTAACACAGAATTATCTTCAAGCTCAATGAAATGATTAGTAACTGTGCTCAAGTCTTCTTCCCCAAGATTACTGATCCAGATATTATTCAAATCAGTATCCAGTCGATGGATTCGTGTATATCGAATTTCATCCCCATTATCATTGACGATATATTTCAATGTGGAAGTAATAATATCTCCATTAGCAAGTATGAGCAGACCCGAACACGTTCCATTTGGTACTTCGCCTAAACTAACATTGGAAGAAGTTATAAAACTGCCCTGTGCATTTATTTTGTAAATAATGCCCGTGGTGATGTACGGCTGCCAATCGTAGAAGCCAGAAAAAATAAATTCTCCGGTTGAGGTTTCATCAATATACCACCCCGCAAAGTAATCATTCGGTCCGTTGCCGCCATAAAATTGTTCCCACTCAACATCGCCAATAGAATTAACCTTTAACACCCAAATTTGCGGGTGATGATCTACCCAAGCTGCCTGGCCAACTGCAATATACCCACCATCTGAAGTCGCTTTTATTTGTCGTAGCGTGTGAAAATGAATTGAATCTCCGTAAAGCCGCGACCATTCGAGTTCACCTGTACTTGAAAAGTGGGTAATGTTGCCCATGTATATCACTTCATCTTCAGGTATGGGCTCTCCATCAATGGCCCAAATGGAAAAACCACCCCCGTTGATAAATCCCCCTTCATGAGAAATATCGCATGAATTAGCCCAGCCTGATGCTCTCGACTCCCAGGGTTCTCCAATGAGAGAATTGTTCAACACTTCCCCATTTAAGTCCAATAGGTATGACATGAGTTTCCAACCTGTAGGATCGTCTTCATGATCTTCGACTCCAATAATAAATATGGACTCGTCAAGAATAGACACCGACCAAAGGTTTATATAATCAGTAATGGTATCACTATAACTATATCGTTTTACCCAAGTTGTTTGGGCGTTCGAAGAAAGCACAATTGCACCTAACAGATACAAAAGTGCTGTTTTTCCAACATGGGTGATCCAGAGTTTCCTTGTAGCCATGTTAGTGAGAAATGATGAATTTTCCTGATTCAATAATGTGACCTTCCAAAACAAGCTGATACATATAAGCGCCATTTGTAAACGATCGTGCGTTGAGCGTCCTTTTCGCATGCGAAATTAAAGGTGAAATAAGGCAGGCACTAATGCACAACAGTAAACTTTTCAGGTGCAACTTTAATTTCATGCTAATAGATGTAAAATCGACAACTACACGGTTAGTCTTTGCCATCATTTCGAGGAAATGAATATAATCTATTTAGTTGAAGTTTTCAAATTAAATAGGAAATGTTTACAATTTAGTAAAGGAAATATGAAATGTATCTGTTTACGTGGATTTTGGGTCCATTATTCGTGAACGTTCATCAAAACCGTGGGTCAATAGCGGATTAAATATTACAAACAAAAAAGCGGACAGTTTTGATTAAAACCGTCCGCTTTTTTTGAATACTATTTCCTTACTCGATGATGAGTTTTTGAGTCCCTAGTGGTGAGCCGTTTTGAATGGTTTGCACGGTGTACATGCCCGACGCGAGGTGTTGCGTGGCCACGGTGGTTTGATTGCGTGCAGACTGAGAAAGCACCATCCGACCACTGAGGTCGAAAATCAAAACATCGAAATTGCCTGAAATACCTGCAATGGTGATTTGATCTTGTGAAGGGTTCGGCCACATATTCCACTCAACGCCTGTTGTTTCTGAAACATTGTCGGGAGCTTCAACGGTGATGCAATAGTCTTCGGTTTCACCAAATTCCAATGCCTCACATTGCGTTGGGGCTTGTCCGTTGAAACCTACATACTTCATCATCACTCGCATGCGCGATTGTCCTACCACTGCGTTCATTGGAATGGTAACATTGCCATTGGTAGCGCCGTTCACGCCACTTCCCGGATCGTAAACCACTTCATTATCGGCAAAGGTACCGTCTTGGTTGCTGTCTAGCCACACCTTGAAATACTCCGTATATTGGAAACCAGAGTAGCCGGGCGTAAGTGTCATAGCGTAGGTTTCACCAGCCTGCACTACCGTTGAGAATGCAGGATTTGAAGTGAAGTCACCATATCCATTGTTGGAGCCCGTAGTTGCATTCATATCGCTAAACTGCACGGTTTCAATCCATTCATCTTCAGCATTTCCTGTTACTCCGCAGAACTCAAGGTCTGAGCAAGCACCACATCCAACGGTGTTGAAGGTAAATGGTGAGGTGAACGATAATGTTTCACCATCGCATACTACTTGCAAAGTCAACGAATAGACTGAACACTCTGTTAAGTTTGAGAATGCGTAAGAGTTGTTGACGATGTTATTGAAGGATTGAGCAGTGCCACCGGCGGGGGTGAGTACCAGGTTGTAGCTGTTGGCAGCAAGCACAGCAGGCCAAGTGACCGTTGCGGTGGTGCTGGTAATGTTTGAGGATACAAAAGATTCAACATCTGGATTTTCGCAGCAGCCGTCGGTTTGAAACGTTTGGGAATTGCTCCAACCGCTGTCGCTATCGGCGCAGCTTGCTTGCAGTTGGAATTCGTACTCAGAACACCACACCAGATCAGTTAAAACATAACTGGTATTGACAAGGTCGTTCACGGTGGTCCATGTCGGAGCACCCACCACACGGTATTGCAAGTTGAAACTTTGTGCTGCGGCCAAAGCACTCCAAGAGATGGTATAAGCGCCGTTATTCGACGACACCCCAATAGAGAAAGGCGCTAAACAATCGCTGCTGCTGCAGCTATTCATGATCAATTGAATTGAGTTGTTTACATTCAATCGTCCGCCCGTCACACATTCATCAGCGAGGTTTGCAACGGCGTCAACACCATTGAAAAGCACTTCACGCACGTAATCTGCGCCTGCTTGAGGGTCGGCTTGTACGAGTGCCATGAACGACGGACAAGGAGTAGAGTAGATCAATGCAATAGCCCCTGCAGTGAGCGGAGAGGCAAAAGAAGTTCCGGAAGTTGCACCGTACGCGGTCGTGTTTTGAGTTGTCCATACCGACTCTCCAGGAGCTCCTAAGTCTACCGTTGTAATGCCGTATCCTGAGAACGTGCGGACATCGCTTGAGTTGGTTGCTGTTACCGAGATCATGTAATCGCTACCACAAGCTGTTGGGATGTCGCCTACAACGTCGATATTCACATTGTTATTCGCAGTAGCGCCACAGTTCAAAATTCCATATTCTCCCAAGGTGTCGTAAAAGCCGCACCAGAGTGGAATAGAGGCTGCGTCACCATTGTCTATACCCCATGAAGCGTTTGTAGCCACAACAAAAGCACCTTGTGTACCACCAGTTGCATCGTACAATTCACGCATGGTGAGGGCATATTCATAGGCAGCAATAACAGAGGCTTCATCGCCGATGTTTTCGCCGGCTACCGACATTATTTTCACATTCCAGTTGATACCCGACACACCAAGGTTGTTATTTCCTTTGGCGCCAATCATACCCATTACCTGTGTTCCGTGTCCGCCATTGAACACACCACTGTCGTCGTCGCTATTGACATTCCAACCATCGTAATCATCTACATAACCGTTTCCATCGTCATCGATGTTGTTATCCGGAATTTCTTGAGCATTGAACCACTTGTTTTCTACCAAGTCTACGTGGTTGAGGTTTCCACCTTCAATTACACAAACAACGATTTCGTCACCAAAGGCTGTTGTTCCTCCTGTGGTAATGTCCCATGCCAGGTCAGAATCGATGTCGTTGTCTTGAGGATCTATGTGATGCCACTGACTGCCAAACTGTGTATCGTTGGGTGTTTCACGTTTCGTAACATAGTGGTTGTACTGAGCAACTTCCACCAGATGATTGTTTTCAAAAGCCAGGAGCATATCGCGACTTGAGATGGCATTGGCATTGAAGCTAAATTGCCAGATGTCGACATGTTTGCTGATCAACTTCATCACTTTAACGTCTGTTTCAACACCGTTTACGCTGCTCAATTCTTGCATCAGATCATCGATGCGATTGCTGTCGGATACCTGAGCGAGGATTTGACCGGGTACAAAAGGCGATTGGCGTTGTCCAAAGGTGAAAACCGACAATGAAAGGAAAAGGATGGTAGAAATAAATCTCATAAAACAATTTTACAGGTTTCAAAAAACAACAGTTTCAAGGTATAATATTACAAAGATGGTGGCTATTGCCCTATCTCATAGTTCGTTATTCTTTAACAAAGATGCGTTTAACACGGTGAGAAATTCCCGCAAGCAACTCATACGGAATAGTTCCTGCTAAAGTTGCCAATTCATTCAAGGTTGGCGCATCACCGAAAAGAGTTACTTCATCACCTTCGTTTACTGCGATGTCTGTAACATCAACCATGATCATGTCCATGCACACACGACCCACATAAACCGCCTTTTCACCATTGACGTTAACCCACCCATTGCCATTGCTCAAACTGCGCATAAGTCCGTCGGCGTACCCTACCGGAATGGTAGCAATCTGGCGATCTTTTTCTGCAACAAAGCTTCTGTTATAACCCACGCTGTCGCCTTTTTTAACCATTCGTATTTGCGAAATGGTCGATTTAAATTGAGCCACGGTAGCGAGGTTTTTCCCTTCTTGGTTGCCCGATTCAATGCCGTATAGCCCAATGCCTAAGCGCACCATATCCATGCGAGCTTCTGGAAAACGCTGTATTCCGGCTGTGTTGGCTATGTGCCTAATCGAATGATAGCCCAGCGTGCGATTTGCTAAGTCAGCCATAGCATTGAAATCTGCAATCTGTTTGCGGGTGAAGGCATCGTGATCAGGATTATCAGCCGCCGCCAAATGACTTAAAACCGTCACAACTTTCAACCGCTTGTCGCCAGCTATGGCATCCAACGCAAGTTGCCAATTGTGATCTTCAAAACCTAGACGGTGCATGCCCGTGTCGACCTTCAGGTGTATGTTGTAAGTTTTCGACGTTTTTTGAGCCAGCACCGCCTGAAAAGCTTTTAGTTGATGCAGACTGTAAATTTCGGGTTCAAGGTTGTGCGCTACCAATTGGTGAAAGGTACCCGCATCGGGGTTCATCACCATGATTGGAGTGCGGATGCCCGCTTTTCGCAGCGCCACGCCCTCGTCAACATAGGCCACGCCCAGGTAATCGATGCGGTTAAATTCGAGTGCTTCAGCGATTTCAGCGCCACCGGTTCCATACCCAAAAGCCTTCACCATGGCCATAAGGCGAGTACCTTTTGGAATGGTTGCTCGGTAGTGGTTGAGGTTAGCAACCAGGTTGTTCAGGTTCACCTCCAGCACCGTTGCATGAGCCTTGCGTTGGAGGGCCCGCACCAAACGTTCAAAAGCGAACGATCGCGCACCTTTGAACAAGATGGCTGCATTACTAAAATCGAGCTCATTCAGCGCGTTCAGCATCGCTTCGGTGGAGTCGAACGCCCGCGCCGGAACTCGCAGTTCGGTTAAATATTGACCTATTTCTGTGCCCACAGCCATCACAGCATCAACATCATGGTCTAGCAGGAGTTTTCCGACCCGGCTATACAATACCTTGGAATCAATGCCTGTTTGAAGAATGTCGCTAAGCACCACCATTCTTTTTTCAACTCCTCGTTCTCTTCTCAGCTCTTCCACGGCGAGTTCCAGTGCATGTAAATCGTTGTTGTACACATCTGAAATGAGCCGCGTTCCATTCCAGCCCTCAATGCGTTCCATGCGCATTTGAATGTGGCGCAGATGCGAAATACGCTCAGCAATTACGCTCCAGGGGTATTCACGCTGCAGCATCACCAAAACACAGGTCATCGCATTGGCAATCGAAGCCTGATCAGAAAAAGGGAGAGGACATTCAAAAGAACTGTTTTTCCAATGAATTTTCATCACCTGTTCGGTGGATGTTGAAGTTACGCGTGCTACGCGCATGTCGGCATCACCATCAAAACCCCAAGTGATGTGTTCGCCCCGAAATTTATTTTCATTCAGCGCTGCGCGGATGTCGAACTGGTCGGCACGGTAAAACACCCGTTCACAATGTTCGAATAGCGCGCATTTTTCGGTTATCAGTTGAGTTTGACTGGTGAAATTTTCGAGATGGGCATTGCCAACATGGGTAAAAATGCCTTCGTTTGGATGCAATATGGCGGCCAGTTTTGCCATCTCTCCGGGCAGCGAGATGCCTGCTTCGAAGATGCCTAGCTCGTCGGTATCTTCGATGTTTAGCACCGACAGCGGCACACCTATTTGGCTGTTAAAACTGCGTGGATTGCGAACGATTTTATGGTCAGGAGATAGCAATTGGTGTAGCCATTCTTTGACAATCGTTTTTCCGTTGCTACCGGTTATACCTATTATCTTTAAACCTGATTTTTCGCGGTGATTGGCTGCGAACAATTGCAGCAGCGCGAGTGGATTTTCGGCAACTACGAAGCTAGCATCGGGCAGTGGTGTTGCTGGCGTTTGCGACACGATAAAGGCCCGTACCCCCTTTCGGTACGCCTCTTCAACGTAGGTATGTCCATCGTGCCTGCCCGTTTTCAATGCCACAAAGCACATGTCTTCGCCTCCTGTAATCGTCCGCGAATCGGTGGTCAGCCGTCTGAAAAACTTGTTTTCACCGAGCATCGAGGCATCAGCAACCACGCACAACTCCTTAAGAGAAAACCTTTCAGTGTTCATGGCCTTGGCTTTGATCTCTTCCGGTTGCAAAACGAATGGCCTGCAAATCGTCAGCAGTGATGTAGTCGGGATCCACCATGGCACGGTTGAAGGCATCCCGCGAGAGCGGCACATACAAATCTGTTTCGCCCAGTTCCACCAGCTTGCTACCCCCACCGATTCGGAAAGAGTGGTGGGCCAGTTCGCCAGTTTTAATACAAATGGCGTGTACTTTGGTTACATATTCAGCCATGGCGAGCAGTTGCGGCATGGGTCCAAACGGACGTCCCAGGTAGTCGAGATCTAACCCGGCGATGATTACCCGCACCCCGTTGTTGGCGAGTTGGGAGCATACATTAGGCAGTTCGTCGTCGAAGAATTGAGCTTCATCAATACCAACCACTTCAATATCGCTAGCCAGTAGCAGAAGTTGAGAACTGTGCGGAATGGGGGTAGAGGGAATGGCTCTGCGGTCGTGGCTCACCACCTCTTCTTCGCTGTAGCGGATGTCGAGCTGGGGTTTGAATATTTCAACCTTCTGTCGAGCAAACTTGGCCCGGCGCATACGGCGGATTAGTTCTTCGGTTTTTCCTGAGAACATGGAGCCGCAGACAACCTCTATCCAGCCCCGTTGCTTACCTCTATTGTCGACACTTTCGAGAAACATACTGTGGTCAAAGTTAACCAAAAGCTTACTTTTGATTTCAAATACTTGAGTATGCGTTACATTTTTGTTGTTATGTGCTTGTTGGGTATTGGGTGCAACAAGCTTCCCGGAGACGGCGGACAAGCCTTTGTGCGAGGAAAGGTCGAAAAAGAAGTCCGCTTGGTGCTCTCAAACCCTAGCACCGTGGTAGCCACTTATCCAGCCGCTGATGAAGATGTTTTCATTCTTTACGGAGAGAACATATCTCCCGACGATCGCATTTTAACCAATTACGATGGGGAGTTTGAGTTTCAATTTTTGCGAAAAGGGAAATACACCGTTTACGTGTATAGTGAAGACACAACAGGATCGGCCGCGGCAGACCCAAGCAGGATGCCCGTGATTGTCGATTTTGAGATCACCGATAAGAAAGAAGACATCGATTTGGGTACGTTGCGGATATATGAAAAGAATTAACCTCTTTTTCTTTCTATTTCTGCCCTTGTTCATCAATGCGCAGGAGTCGGAAGGCGGCATGTGGGCATCATTCACTACCAAGTATGAGTTGAACAAACGCATTGACCTTGGTATTGAAGGGCAGTTCCGGTTGGATGATGATTTTAGCAGATACGACGCCACGTTGATAGATGCTGGTGGCAACTACAAGATCAACAAGTATTTTAAAACCGGGGCTACATATCGGTTTGGACATAGCCAGCGGAACCCGGGGTATTTCGAAACCAAGCACCGCGTTGCGGTAGATTTTCGGGCTGATGATGGGCTTGGGCAATGGGACCTTGATTTCCGGGTGCGATACCAAGCAGGAATAAGCAACATCAAAACCACAGAAGGCAATGCCGACCTCAAAGACGCCATTCGTTACCGTCTAAAAGCCGATCGGAAGCTCATTTCGAAAACAGATTTATCATTGTCGATAGAGCTGTTTCAAAACACCAACCTCGCCTATGCGGAATTAACCGACTGGCGTTTTCGTGCAGAGATATCAAGGAAAATTAAGAAGAGGCACAATGCATCTCTTGGCTACATGACACAACGAGAGATGAACGCCAACAATCCCCTGATGCAGCACATACTTACTGTTGGCTACAGTGTTGAGTTAAAGTTTAAGAAGAAAGACATAGGCAGCCAAGAGCAGCAATAAGTTTTCAAGCATTCAGTGCATTTCAGCGTACTTTTACACGTTACACCCATTTTTGCCGTTATTATTGTCCTCAACCGGATTCATGCGCCTACTCAAAACATTGCTTTTCGTTTGTTTGCTGCCCCTCGCCATGAGGTCGCAAATGAAGTCGGTAATGGTATATCCCCCGGCCGACTCCGTGTTTCTCGATTCCATGGTTGTGAGGCAATCTACGCTCACCCTTTCGTGCAAACCCTGCTCATGGCGCATCTCGCCACGAACAGGATGGTTGGTTTTCAATGAAACCATCACCGACACCCTCGAAGTAAGGTATGAGACCCTCGGCATGCCCTTCTCATTTGTATACGCCAACAAAGATTCAACTACCATCCGTGCCGCTGGCACGAGCACCATAAAACCCTACATTTTTGAATCAGATCTTTTTCCAAGCAGCCGCGGCGATGAAGGCGAGCTGGTAAAGGCAGGCTCCATTTCGCGCGGCGTGTCGTTCGGCAACAACCAAGACATTTCGGTGAATAGCAACCTCAACCTGCAGCTCAGCGGAAAAATAAACGAAAGGTTTCAGGTGTTGGCATCCGTAACCGACGACAACATCCCCATACAACCCAACGGGAACACCCAGCAACTGCAGGATTTCGACCAAGTTTACATCCGCATTTTCGACCCAAAAAACGCCATCACCGCAGGAGATTTCTTCATCCGCGAAAGCGATCAGCACTTTTTAAAATACCAGAAACGCGCCCGAGGAGCCACCTTTGAATCGATGATAGGCGACACATTGCGACCTATCAAACTTGCGGGAAGCGCCGCCATTTCGAAAGGGAAATTTGCCCGAAACGTCATTCAAGGAGTGGAAGGAAACCAAGGGCCGTACCGATTGATTGGGGCCGACAACGAACGATTCATCATCGTGCTGGCAGGTACAGAGCGGGTTTTTATCAATGGGAGGTTGTTGCAGCGCGGACAAGAGAACGACTACGTCATCGACTACAACACCGCAGAGATCGTTTTTACTCCACGGAACCTCATTACCAAAGACCGTCGAATAGTAGTAGAATTCCAATATTCAGATCGAAATTTTGCCCGCGCCCTTTTGCATGGAGAAATGAGCGGCAAGCAAGACCAGTTTTCGTGGTTCGTTCATGGCATACGAGAGCAAGACAGCAAAAATCAGCCATTGCAACAGAACTTATCGCCTGAAGAGCGACTGCTGCTAACCACCATTGGAGATCAATTGAGCGACGCACTTGTTTCGAGTATCGATACCACCAGTTTTTCAGACAGTCAAATATTGTACGCCCTGCGCGATTCTTTGGGATATGACAGTGTTTTGGTGTACTCCACAAATGCTGCTGAAGCACTGTATTCTGCAGTTTTTACTTTTGTCGGCGCTGGCAATGGCGATTATGTAGAAGACGCCTTTCAGGCCAACGGTCGCGTGTACAAATGGGTGACACCGCAACTTGTAGACGGCAACATCGTGCATTTTGGAGACTACGCCCCTGTGCGACTGCTCGTAACCCCCAAACGCCGCCAAATGATGATAGCAGGAGGGGAAGTGAAGCTTGGAAAACACACTCTTCGCACCGAAGGCGCCCTCACCAAGCGCGACGAGAACACCTTCTCCAAGAACGACTCATTCGACGATCGCGGGACAGGACTTTTCACCACCTGGGAGATGGAGCAGCAAAACGAGAAAGTGAAGCTGCAGACAACCGCTTATCACGAGTACATTTCGCAATATTTTTCAGACATCGAGCGATTCCGTAGTGTGGAATTTGATCGCGACTGGAACATCCGTGGGTTGACATTGCGCAGCGACCAGCAGCGCGTGGGCGGCGGTGTAGGCATCGAGTCGAAAGAGGTGAAAACCGACATCAAAGCGGCGCATTACCGCGTTGGCACAGCATTCGTCGCCACACAAGGAGCGGGTATCTTCAACTACAAGAAAAACGCACGAAAGATAAACTGGGAGGGCAGCGCCATACAATCAACCGGACTGCGCAACTCCATCTTCATTCGCCAGCTCACCAACGCCGCTTGGCCCATTGGTAAGAAGCTGCGGGTAGGCTACATCGACGATTTCGAGTGGAACCGCTTCCTCATCAACGACTCGCTCACCAGCGCATCGTACCGCTTTCACGAATGGCAATCATGGCTTGGGTCGGTTGAAGAGGCAAAACTCACATGGAAAATGTTCTATGGTCAGCGCAATGACCTCCTGCCAGCGGCAGGGATGTTGGATCTGGCGACATTTGCAGAAGAGTATGGCGTTGAAGGCCAGTACCGGAAATCGGCGACTAGCATGTTGAAATGGAACATTCGCCGTCGCGTGCTCACCATTTCTGATTCATTGCTCTCGAATTTAAAGCCAGAAGAAACCCTGCTCGGCCGATTGGAAGGAAGCTCGCAGCTTGGCAAAGGCTGGCTGAGCGGACAGTTTTTTTACGAAACGGGCAGCGGGTTGGAACAGCAGCGGAAGTTTATATACATTGAAGTACCAGCAGGACAAGGAACATACATTTGGAACGACTACAACGCCGACGGTGTAAAAGACCTCAACGAATTCGAAGTAGCAAACTTCGCTTATGAGGCCAATTACATCCGCAGTTTCGTCCCTTCAGATGAGTATGTCCGCACCTACACCAACGTTTTTAGTGTCAACGGACAACTGCAGCCCATGCGGGTGTGGTCGAATCAAGAAGGGTTGAAAGGCTTTCTTGCCCGATGGTCGGATGTGTATGCCATGCGGCTAGATCGAAAAACCACCCGCGACAAGGGTTTGGATCGCCTCAATCCCCTCGAAAGTCAATTGGCTGATACCAGTTTGCTCAGCTTGGGAGAGTCGTATCGCAACACGCTGTCTTTCAACCGCAGCAACCCCAACTTTGGCGTCGAGCACACCCTGCAGCGCGTAAAATCAAAATCACTGCTCAGCAGCGGTTTCGAATCGAGATCGGATGCATTTAACGAAGTCTTGGTGCGTAAGAAAGTCATCAACGGAGTAACAGCCTTGTTTACAGGGCGTCAAGGGACGAAAACAGCAGAGTCGGATTTCTTGACAGGTCGCAACTACAACATCGACTACTATGCGCTCGAGCCGCAAGTTCAGTGGCAGCCTGATAACAGGTTTCGCCTCACCGCCAAAGCCAAGTATACCGATAAAAGCAACAGCCTGGAGGGTGCCGACGAAACAGCAAAGCTCACCGATTTGAGTGCAGAAGCTCGCTTTTCGGATCCAGGCAAAGGGCTATTCTCCTTCGAGTTCCACTGGGTGAATATCGATTTCAACGGAGAGAGCAACAACACCATCGGTTTCGAGATGTTGGAGGGCTTGAGTCCGGGAGAAAACTTCACCTGGGGCGGCACCATGCAGCGCAGCATCTCGCGGAATTTACAATTGAGTATCTTGTATAACGGACGAACAGCCGGTGATCGTCCGGTTGTGCATGCAGGGTCAGTGCAGGTTAGGGCTACTTTCTAATCGATCACTTGATACGGCGCCTCTAGCGCCTCGCGAATAAAGTCTTTCAAACGTTCAGCCTGATCGTGTCCCAAGCTTTCACCGTATTTGCTCGAAGCATATGCTGAAAGCATGAACACCGCGGCCAAAGGCAGGGCCAATACCCAAGGAGAGAACGAACCCAGCATCCATAGAGATATTCCATACGAGCCAATGAAAAAGCCGATGACACCGATGGAGAAGTAGATGAACATAAAAAGCGTCCACACCGCCGGACGAGGACCTATTAATCCCTTGATTGTGCTCATGCCTGGGGCGTCTTCATCTTCTTCAACCCGCAAATTCAGTTGAGGCGACCAGTAGTGTCGCTCGGCTGCGGGGATATCTAAAATGACATGGTGGTCAGCAATGGTGCCTACCAGTTTTCCCTCGTATTTCGTTTTAAGTTTTTCTACTCGCAGCAAGACATCTGTTACAGGGTATGCGACATGAAAGGAGAACCGGGGGCGGATATGAGCAACATCAGTAAGGGTCGACATGCGGTAAGGTTTGATCAACATCAAGGTAAGAAATTCTTGCGGATGGAGTTCAAAGGACAAAAAAAAGTCCCGCTCGTGCGGGACTGTATAGTCTTTTTTTCTTCGATTTATTTATCGTTGAAAATCCAGATGTGGCTGATAGTGAATGCTGTATTCATGATGCTTAGTTTTAATTTTCGAAACAACTAGCTGATTAAGCTTTTATGAAGTTACGTTGATCATTTCGTCATTCACGGCCTCAATTCGTGAGTGGCGGCATTTTGGAAGTAAAGGGTTAGCAATTCACAGGCAAAGGAAACGGCATCGTCATTAAACGGCTCAAAAGAAGGCGTAAACGGTTTTCGGCGAGGGCGAACGGTTACTTGCAAAAGCGTTTTAGTTCCTCATTTGCGCGTTCAGCGTAGAATCCACCTTGCTGTGCGATGGCAGAAAAATCGAGACATGCAGCATTTTTATTGCCCATCAACATCCGAGCCGTGGCGAGATAGAACCTACTTTCTTCATTGAACGTCAGCGTGGTATTTTGTGTTGATTTCAAGAACAGCGATTCAGCCGCAGCGAAGTTACCGAGTTGCAGTGCCGACATCCCACCGTAGAATTGGGCATTCGCATCGTCGGCGAAACTAGCAAGAATGGCATTGAAACCAGCGTATGCTTTTGTGTAGTTATGTTCGGCAAAAAACTGCATAGTTTCTTCCAAGAAAGCGATGTAAGTCACCTGTTCCTTTTTAGGTACCAGTCCGGCTCGATTATCAGCGGGCATTCCACTAGATAAATTTTCCAAATTCGTAGTACGTATCCGGTAGTCTACCACCTTATAGTTTTGGATGTGGTAGATGGCATCGTTGCCAAAAACCCTGAGAATTGATTTTTCAGTTTCAGTGCTCAAAGGCTTCACGTGCTTTTTTTGCAGTTTGTACGGAGCTTCAACCGCCACACGCCACGTTTCAGCGGTAGTTGTTTCACTGCCTTGAGATTTTGGCTCATCAACAGTGTTTACTGCGAAAGAAAACGTACTGTCGTTGTGTTCAGCAGGCACGGCAATGATGCGTTGCACCTGCACATCGTTTACTTCCGTTACAACACTTGTGGCAATGGGTTTTTGGATGTTGTCGAGGACAAAGAACAGGGCTACCAGTGCACACAACACAGCTATACCCACAACCCATTTCATAAAGAACGGTTTGCGCGAACGTTTTTTCAAACGCGCCAATGTTTTGGATGGAGAAGAGAGCATTTCGGCGCCCTCAACGGCATCCGACAACGCTACATTGTCGACCATTTCAGCTTCGAAATCGTGCCTTTCTTGGCCCGTCATTTCGCCGCCGATATACCGTAAGATGCGGTCTTGATCAGAGTTATATGGTGTCGAAGGTTTCATGGTTGTTTCATCGTATTGAGAAGGTTTCTCTTCCCATTTTGCAAGTGGCTTTTGACTGTTTTCAAGGCCATACCTGTATTCTCAGCAATTTCACTGTATCCCTTTTGCTCGAGGTAGAACAACCGCAAACACAACTGCTGTTCAGGCTTCAGCGCATCGAGAGCTGATTCCAGCAATGAGAGCAAATGTTCCTTGTCGACATCCGTATTTTGATCTTCTGCGATGTCTACCGCATCCGCATTCACATGCACGTTTGGCTTTTGTTTCCGCAGCGCCATCAGGCATTGATTGCGCGTAACGGTCATGAGCCAAGGCTTGAACGCTGCCACATCATGTTTGAGTAGCAGTTGAAACAGCGATTCGAAAACCACCATTGCGGCATCTTCAGCTTCCGCATCATCGGAGTGGTATTTTCGGCAAATGGCGACTACCAGCAACGCATATCTATTGAAGAGTTCTCCCACCACCTTGTTTTCTTTACGATTGCGGTAGCGGGAGATGAGTTCTTCATCGGTCAGTTTCGATATGCGTTTGCCGATTATCATTCAGTGAAACTAGCGGTTCTTATTGATCCAATCATTGTAGAGGTCAAAATAACTTACAGATTCGATGATGACAACCCCACCGGTGAGGTCGCCATATTTGGCAGGGACACCTCCTGTGTAGACCGAGACACTGCCCACACCGCTAGCCGGCAAAGCAGTGTAGTTGCCCATTAGTTTCACACCATCTACAATGTATTGAATGGCATCAGTGCGTGTTCCTTTAAAATGCAGTTCTTGAGTTGCTGGGTCAATGGTCACTCCCGGCGACATAGCGGTAATTACATTTTTGATATCACGACGCGCAGGTGAGTGGTCGAGGTCGGCCTTCAACGTCGTCATACGAGAAGTTTCTTCTGGGTTAATTAAAGGAACAGTATAGGTAATGACTTCGGCGCCGTCTCCGATGACTACAGTAAGAGGTTCAAGCACCACATCTTTCAGAAACGTCACCTGATCAGGTTTTACCACCACACCTTGAATGGTTGTAGAATGATATCCGATAAATGAAACTGTGATATTGTAAGTTCCAGGATTGAGAGGTTTAAGTTTGAACTCACCATCGAGGTCGGTTGAAACACCAATTTGTTTATCGCCAGCCGAGGCAAACACATTGGCACTTAGGAGCGTTCCGATATCAGAACCTTTCACTTTTCCGTGAATTTCGCCCCATACTTGGGCATTCATTGCATCAGCACTTATCAATGCGAGCAGAAGGATAAATAAATTTTTCATACACTTTTTTATTTAGGCCTTTCGGCCGGATGAAACCTGGTTTGGGGTGCACTCCAACCATAAGATGCTGGAGAGGTTCAGATTCCATAAAGTGCAAGAAATAATTGTTCTATATTTTTCTGCAATGCGAGAATAGTGAGTCGTTCGAGTTAAATGAAATGCCTTGAAATGAAATGAGTTTACTCAATGCAGGACGTAGATCAACCATGTATATCCATGCAAGTACTTAGTCAATAATCTGTAAACTTATTTTAGTACGGGTCATTATTTTAGTACGGGTCAAAATCAAAGGGTTTGCGCCCTGCGGGCCCTCCCTCCCCCGCGCCGTCATCACCGTGCACTGCAAAGGTAAGCTGTCTGAAAAACCTTGTCAATAGGCACTTTGTGTGTGCTGAGAACAATTTTGTAGATGCTCATTTTCAGCCGAAAAACTGGAGATAATCCGAAATCAGTTTCAGTTTTTTTTGGGAAATACAGATAAGAATATTTAATTCGACGAATTAAGTCGAAGGATCACTGCTTTTGAAACATGATTAGAAATTGTTGCAGACAGTCAGCCCCAGCATTCAATCCGCGCAATGCCTTTTACCTCTTCTTCAGCCAGAGCTCAGGGTTTTGAGGTGTCCCCCCTTCGGCAGTCATCTTCCAGATTTCCAGGTGGGCAATGGCTTTGGTGCCTTGTCCTAGTGCCTGACCAATTGCATCTCCCAGCGCAACTTTATCGCCTTTCACAAGCGATACATCTTTCAAGTTGGTGTAAACGGTTTTGTAAGCACCGTGTGTGATGATCACGTTTTGTCCGGCTCCAGGGATGTTAAAAACACTGGTCACAGTGCCACCGAAGATGGCGCTGACAATGCTATTCGGCTCTGTTGTAATATCGATTCCATTGTTGTCGGTAACAATACCTGGCAGAGTAGGGTGAGGTTGCTTTCCGTATCGTTCGGTCACCACGCCGCGTTTTACGGGCCAAGGCAGGCTGCCTTTGTTTTGTTCGAATTTTTCGGAAATGATTTTTCCTTCGGGTGTGATTTCGAATTTTCCGCCGGTTTTCTTCTTCTCCGCGGCAAGTTCTTCCTCGATTTTCTTCTTAATTGCTGCGTTTAATTTCTGTCGTTCTGCCTCTTGTTGTTGTTGCTGTTTCTTAAGTTTTTGCTCTTCTTGGCGCAGTTTATTGAGCACTTTTTCCCCTTCTTTTCGATCTTCATCGAGTGCTTTGCTTTCCTGAGACTTTTCTTCTAGGATGGTCTGTTTGTCGGAACGAATTTTCTCCAATTCGGTCACTCTTGAGCGCATTTTATCTTGCGTAGCGAGAATCTCATTGGCTTGTTGCTTTCTGAAATCGGCGTATTCTTGGAGTATTTTAAACCGTTTGAAGGCCTGGTTGAAATCGTTGGCAGCGAAGATATACATCAACTCATCGTGGCTATGCCTGTTTTTGTACGCTTGGTAAATCATTGAGGCGTACTCTTCTTTCATCAAAGCGATTTTGGCTTCCAGTTCACGAATATTTCGCTCTGAACTTTGAATCTCATTCTCAACTCCACGCAGCTCTGATTCAAAAGATTTTATAAGCTGTCCGCGGTAATTTATCTGCTCTTTCAACAGTTGCAGCTCACTGGCTTCTGCTTCTTGGTTTTTCTTTGTCTCGTTGATCAGCTTGCGGGTGTACTCAATCTTTTTATTGATTTCATCACGCTGACGTTGCAGTTCAGCTTTCGACTGACCTGAAACGGCGCTTGAAATAGCGACGAAGACAATAAATAAGAACTTAAGGAATGAGGCGCCTTTCATAGTCTTCAGGGATTTCAAAAGGGAATTCGTAGTCTTTATCTATTTTCAAACGTGATATTTCGAAATTGAATTGTGCAGAGCCTTTCTCGCTTGTAACCGACACAGAGGTCTGCTTTGGATATGTCAGGGTTTCAGTTACTTCAAAGTCGGCGTGATTGATGGTCACTGACCGTTGGTAATACAGATCATCGAAAACGGTGCGCATCAAACGGTAGTCGTATCCATCGAACCAATAGCGTTTCAATAATAAATCATCTTCGTCGGACCGTCTCAAGATGCGTCGGTATTGTCTGTCATTGGCATCAACAGAAAGGGAGTCGCTTGGTTGGACATCGCGGTCGTTGACGCCCAGCACTTTTTTCATTCTCCGTTTGTATTTCGATATCAACACGTACTCATTCCCATCAATTCGACTCGTGAATTTATCATCTTCTTCGTTGATGTCGACGGCGTTGCCAACCAACACAGCTTGCAACATTTCGAAGGTTATTTCATTCTTTGTTATGTCTGTTAGCTGATGCAGCGTACCCAAAAAATAGTGTTTGTTGTTTGGTACTTTGGAGACATATTTTATTGAATCTGGGGTAACCACGGCGCGAATCATTTCGACGCCCATGAGCGGTGTTATACTGATCCAGATGATGCTGTCTTTGCGCATGCGGACATTCGCTTTAAAGCTCTGATTGTCGTCGGTATTTTTCACCTCTGCTGAAATTCTCATTCCAACGTAATCGAATTCGAAGAGGTTTTTATTGTAGCGTGTAAGTACCGCATTAGCTGTTCGGTTTTTCAGCGGTTTACCTTCAGCAACACGTTTCTCATTTGAACAGCTAGGGAGTATAGCGCTGAACAAAGCGAGCAATAGAAAGACGAATATTTTCAAATTATTCAGCATAATATTTTTTGTGTGCTATCTTCTGGGTCAGGTTCCCTGTGCCACCAGATTTCAGTGCTTCTTCCCAATATTGAACCGCTTGATCGACGTCGCCAAGGTGATAAATGATATCGCCAAGATGTTCTAAGACAACAGCATCGGGCAACCCCGCGGTGAGTGCTTTTTCGGTGTATTCTTTTGCTTCGGTGTACTTCCCAAGTTTGAAAAGTACCCATCCATAGGTGTCCATAAACGACCCCGATCCGGGCATAATTTCCAGACTTTTTTTAGACAGTTCTTCGGCACGCGTTAGCTTCTCACCTCTTAAAGCAAGGTAGTAGGCATAATTGTTCAATACATATGGATCGTTTCCATCTTTCTCGATGGCTTTTTCGAACGATTGGTCGCTCTTCTCGTACTCTTTCGTTTCGTTGTATGCCTCTCCAAGTGTTGAAAAGAAGCGAGAAAGCAGCATGGGGTTATCTACCACGAAAGATTTCCCCAGCGACAATGTTTTAATGGCTTCTGCAGGCTGGTCAGACCGCATATAGGCAAACCCTTCCATAAGGTAGAAATCGGGTTGTGTTGGGTACAAGTCACGCGCGCGCTTGCTGTTTTCCAAAAGGGCTTTCCATTTTCCAAGTTCGAGCTCAAGGGAGAGAACCTGACTCCAAAGAAGCGGACGAGCGGGGTCGAGATCAACAGCACGTAAAAAGCGTTCTTCGGCTTCGGCGAGTTTATTATCGCGTACGAGGTAATCGCCATAAATGGAATGCGTTTTCGGGTCTTCAGGATGCACGCGATCCATGATTTTGAGCAGAATTGCTGAGTTTTCAGCGGCTTCGGCATCGAATTCTGAAACGCTGAAATAGCGCAGCAGGATTCCGATTTTCTCATCGATGGCAACTTCTGGAGCCTCAAAGGCCTTCACCAAAGCGTCGAACGACTGACTGTCTTTATTTTGAGCGGCATACAAACGTGAAAGCTGCAACTGCACCATTCCATTGTTTGGCTCATGGGCAATGATGTCTTCAAGGAGTTTTTGTGCCTCTGGGGCGCGGTTAAGTTCGACGAGTAATTCAGCTTTTTGGACAATAAATTCCATTTCGCCAGGGTAAGATTCAATCAATTTATCGATTTCACCCAAAGCACCATCGAAATTGTTGCTCAACAAGAAGATGCGTTCTTTTTGGTAGCTGATTTCGGGAGTTACTCCAATTTTATTTTCTAGTGCGTCGTAAGCTTTGATGGCGTCGGTCCCTTTTTCTTGGTATAGGAAGCAAGCAGCTAAGTTGTAGTACGCTTCTATGTCGCTGGGGTCTTGCTTCACCAGCATCTCCCATTGTTTTTGCGAGTCGGCAAATCGACCCAGCTCCATGAGGTATGACGCGTAAGTTTTACGGTACCAGAAGTTCGTGCCATCCAGTTCAATTGCTTTTTCTATGTTCACCAGTCCCTGTTCTGTGCGCGATGAGGCGAAGTCTATCCGCGACATTTCGTAATAAGAAGAACTGTTTTTAGGTGCAATTTCGGTGCACTTCAAAAACCCGGCATAGGCGCGATCGTAATCTTCAACTTGCTTTGATGTCTGCGCTTCAAAGAACCAGTTTTGAAACTCCACGCTTTCTGACGTCGCTTTCTTCGAAGTCGCCGTTGAGGCTTTCGTGTCTTTCGATCCTTTGCATCCTGCAAGAATGAAGATGGCCAATATGAGGGTTAGGTATTTCAATATTACAATCCTTGAGTTGAGTAATCTCCCAGACTAAGTTCTTCGGCTTTGCCTGTGAAGTCTACATGTTTTCCGAGCATGCTGTTTTCAATGTGAGCATCAGAAATGTGGGTGTTTTCTTGAATGATGCTGGTTTTGACGATGCTGTTTTCGATGTTACACCCTGCGCCAATCGAAACGTGTGGGCCTACGATTGCATTCTTAATTTTCACACCTTTTCCAATAAAGCACGGTGCGATGATCATTCCGTTTTCTACTACAGTGTCTGATGCACGCATGTCGGCATCGTTCTTATGGTAATCTAGAATCCGCGAGTTTGTTTCTACGGTGGCATTTTTATTTCCACAGTCCATCCAGTCATCAACCTTACCCGGCACGAACACCATGCCCTTTTCTGTCATGTTTTTCAAGGCATCAGGAAGTTGGTATTCGCCACTTTTAATGATTTGGTTATCTATTAAAAACTGCAGTTCTTTTTCGAGAATTTCGCCAGATTTGAAGTAGTAAATGCCAATCATGGCGAGGTCTGAAACAAATGTCTTCGGCTTTTCTATGAAGTCAACGATGTGTCCGCTGCCATCCAACTTCACCACCCCAAACTGTTCAGGATTTGGCAGTTGTTGCACCCATAGCACCCCATCTTTGCTTTGATCGAGCTCGAGTTTTGCTTTGAAAAGTGTGTCGGCGAAGGCGACTATTACGCTGCCTTTCAAGGCGGTACGTGCGCATAAAACAGCATGTGCAGTCCCTAGGGCTTCGTCTTGGTAGTGGATGGTTCCTTTTGCTCCCAGGCTTTCAGCGATGGCGATGAGGTTTTGCTCAACGGCATCTCCAAAACGGCCAACGACGTATGCCACTTCGTCGATCGGTTCGGGACTAATCGCTGCCAATTCTTCTACAAGGCGCTGCACAATGGGCTTTCCAGCTACCGGTATCAGGGGTTTTGGAACTGTGAGTGTATGAGGCCGCATGCGTTTGCCCATGCCAGCCATTGGGACGATGATTTTCATGAAATAATATTATTTGACACCTGTGCTTCCAAATCCGCCTTCTCCTCTTTGAGTTTCATTCAATTCGCTCGTTTCGGTCCACGTGATGCGCTCATATTTAGCTATCACCAACTGTGCCACACGTTCTCCGTTTTCAATGACTACGGTTTGGTCGGAAAGATTAATTAGTAATACACCAATTTCACCGCGGTAATCGGCATCTATGGTGCCTGGTGAATTGAGCACTGTGATTCCTTTTTTGTATGCTAGGCCACTCCGCGGACGAACTTGGGCTTCGGTGCCTTCTTCCAACGCGATGTGCAAGCCTGTTGGGATGAGTTTTCTTTCCAAAGGCTTTAGTGTTACCGTCTCTGAAAGGTTGGCGCGAAGGTCCATGCCTGCGCTTGCCAACGATTCGTAGGCAGGCAGCGGGTGGTTTGATTTATTGATGATCTGCACGGTCATGTGCTAAAGGTATGGGGTAAAAGCGAAATGTGAGAGTATAAAATAACTCTTCATTCACGGTGCTATGTTCATTTACTTGTTCGAGAAGTCGGGCTTGCGTCGTTCCATAAAGGCGCTTGTGCCTTCAATAAAATCTGGCGTCCCAAAACAGGCGCCAAAAGCCTCTATCTCAGCAGTGAAACCGCCGTTATTTGCTTGGTAAGCTGCACGTACAGCATGCAGGGCCTGTGCTATGGCAGCGCCTGATTGTCGGCTTATCTTGGTGGCTATATCGGTAGCTTTCGCCATAAGTTCTTCGGGGGTGGTGACGTGGTTTACAAGTCCCCATTTCAATGCTTCGTCGGCGTCAATCATCCCAGCTGTGCAGATCATTTCCAGGGCTTTGCCCATTCCTACGAGGCGGGTCAGACGTTGGGTGCCGCCATATCCAGGAATTACTCCCAATGAAACTTCTGGCAGTCCGAGTTTTGCAATCGTGTTGGCAACACGGATGTGACAAGCCATCGCAAGTTCAAGTCCGCCACCTAAAGCATAACCATTGATGGCTGCGATGCACGGTTTCGACATGTTTTCGAGTTTATCGAACAGTTCGGTTTGTCCATCCGCGCTGAGTGCGCGACCTTCTTCAATATTGAAATGCGCGAATTCTTTTATGTCGGCGCCAGCTACAAAGGCTTTTTCTCCAGCTCCAGTGAGAATAAGGGCGCGGACATTTTTATTGTTGTTCAATTCATCGAGCAGTCCGCTCAATTCGCTTATTGTTTCGCGGTTCAGCGCATTCAATTGATCGGGACGGTTGAGGGTAACTACGGCAATGCCATTGTTTATTTCGAGAAGGATGTTCTTCATGCGTTTTTCTTTGTGTCAAAAGTACCCATTTATCGAAAAGGTTGCATGCCAAATCTTGCAAAGGTTACCGCACAAAAAAGCCCCGCACGTGCGGGGCTTTTAATATGAAGGATTGTGATATTACTTCACAAAACGAGTTGTAGCTAGTTGGTTATTTGCTGCAGCCAGGCGCACAACATACGCACCTGCGGTAAGGTTTTCGAAAGTGAAATCCTGACGGCCAATGGTTCCATTCACACGGGCGCGGGCAACAAGTTTTCCGGTCACATCGAACACACGCACCTCTGCGTTTTGGAGGTTCTCAGTGAGAATCAAACCAACACCGTTTTCGATGTTGATGAATGACGTAGCAGCGGCGTTTATGTCAGACACGTTATCTGTCTCAGAAACCACAACATCAACATCTGTGCTGCCAGCACACAAGCCATTTGAAGCCAAAACAGTGTAGCTGTAAGTGCCAGCTTCAGTAACTGTTTGATTCAAGCTGCTTCCAACACCGATTTCAACACCATTTTGCATCCAAGCGTATTGCGTAGCATTTTCGCTATTGGCAACCAAGGTAAACGATGCTTCACCATCCAACAAGTCTGCAGAAACAGGGGATACTGAAACTTGCACACCATTCGGATCGAACAAGTTGATCTCATGTGTTTCATTCAAACATCCTGCGTTGATGTTGAGTGTATAGATGCCTGCTGAAAGTTGCTCAAGTACCAAGTCTGCCTCTGCTGAAAGACCTTCGGAGATGGTAGTGCCATTCATTGAAAGAACATAGTTGAAGCTTTCAGTATTCATGGTTTCAACCGCAATTTCTCCAATGCTTTCAATGTCGCAAGCGCTGTACTCAGAAGTAACCGTTGCCGATTGCTGCTGGGCATTGTCGATGATAACTTGAACAGATACTGCTTCACAAACCAAATCGGTGTTCGACAATACTGCAGTGTATGTGCCCATTGCAAGGTTTTCGAGTGTTGTTGTCGACTCCGCAATTACCATGTCCATCTCGTCATACCAAACCACACTCCACTCACCGTTATCAGGTGTTGAAAGAGCAATGGCAGCGTCGTTCGCCTCGTAACAAGACATTGGTGTAACCGCAGTTGATATTGGGGCAGAGAAATGAATGATGTAGCGATCTGATGGAGTATGTGCAATAAGATCAACGGTCCATGTATAGCCTTCAGTCAAAGCTTCTATTATTCCTGTTTCAGTATCTTCAATGCTCACGCAGCTACCAGCTGCAATGCCTGAAAGTTCGGCGATTTCAAGTGAAATAATGCTAGTAGTTGAACTCGTTATACGCACAGGTATAGAAACAGCCTCAACTAATTCACCATGGGTGTTTATAACAAGTTCTTGTTGATTTGGATCCAGGGTAACGACATTGACGGAGTTGTCACCAGATAATAAACCCCCTTGGCTGTATGAATCAAATTCGTTCTCATAATAAGCAGTGGCTCCTGGAAAAAACCCGATATAGGCGTCATCAGCAGCATTATTAATTGTTGCATGGATATTCAACACACCCAATACCTCCTCGTTTCTTTCGAAGTCAGCCCCAATAGAAGTTTTGACTCCTTCACTCCAAGCCAAAGAACCACCTGTAGCATCTACTTTCACGAAGAAAGATTGTGAGCTGGCAATGTGTTGACTTGCTGATCCTATTCCCGTATTACCATTGCGTGTAAACTGCGAATTCGTATCGAAATCGTATACATAATAAGAAGAAACACCAGTTGACGCAGCTACCACAGCATCCCAATCAATATCACTTGGGTAAGGGTTGGTAACCAGATGCCAACCATCGTTTGCATTCGTACCTGAAGTGGTATAACTCAAGGTTTGTGCAAAGTCTCCTATTTGAAGTCCACCAGTTACGTCAATAAGTTGAGATCCATTGAGCATGAAAATAAAATATCCAAAATTTGGATCAATGGCATTCGTGATATTTGTGGCGTAGACCCAGCCAGTATTCAATACCCCCGTTGGAGTTTCATCATAGTTTTGGATGTTATTGAAAAGACCACCTTCGAAAGTTTGAGCTAAAGGATAATCAGAACCAGTAAATCCAGATGTTATAATATCGTCGTTCCAATCCTCAAGTGTCAACCCTGTCAATCCAGACGAGAAATTCACCCAGCTGTTTCCGGCTGTAGAAGGAATCCAACGTTCGAGCGTAACATCACCTATCCAACCCGAGTTGTCGTTGAAAGCAGCTATGGAAGCCGTTCCCAAAACCGATGATAGCAGTCTGAATTCGTAGCCGGTTACATCAGTGGTTCCGAGGTCAGGGAAGACAACACCTGACACAGTAGCGTCGTTTTCAAAAACAACCCCGCCGGCAGATGAATTGTTGATTCGCAAGAATCCGAAATCAATAGGACTGCTACCGCCAACAGTTTGAGATTGGTTTCCGGTAAATATCACAGCTCCAAATTGTCCGTCGAAAGACCCGTTGTTGGTGAAGTTTTCAAAAACACGTAGGTTATCGCCACCACCGCCGAAGCTGGCTGTAGATTCAACTGTAAAGTTGCGCACAGTAGCTTCTAGGTCTAGAACCACGGCATCACCAGCTTGAATGGTGAAATTGTTAAAGCGAGAAAACTCTGCATTGATACCTGTTCCAGAAGTAGTTTGGGCCCAAATAGCTGTGCTTGCATCCCCAGAATCAACACTGTACCAATCGTTATAACATCCATATTGGGCAACAGTCAGATCATCAAAGCGAATGCTTCCTGTATTGCTCGCCGTCAATTCACAAGCCAAGCTAAAGTAGTTGGCAGTAACATAAGTCGCATCGGTAACAGATGTCCCTCCAGAGGTCATGCCAGTGAAACCGCCATTTTCTTTGTAGTTGAAAGACCACAAACCATCGGCATCACGAATTACTTCGATTCCCAAAGTAATAGAAGGAGCGTTCCAGTCGTAGCTTGAAGTGATAAGGTTGGTGAACACACCACCGTCAATACGCACCAAACGTAAGTTATCAGTAGTGGTGTTGAAGTTCACACCAACGGCATATCCATCCATAGAAGCGCTGAAAGCATCAGATTCGCTACCGGCGATAACCACCATTAACCAGTTGTTTGCGGTAGTTTCGAAACCTCCGTTGCGAATGTTAAAACGCCAGTTGGTTTCAGCACCGGTCAAGAAAAGGTTATTCAATGAGTGACTGATGTAGTCGTTTACGGCAGCCACGTTGGTGTTGTGGCGCAAATCGTAGGTTCCAGAAAGAGTGGCTCCGGAAGAAATTACCGTCCATGCTGACGTGTTAATCCAACCATCGGCATTTCCAGCTTCAAAATCTTCGCTGAACCATAGTTCGGTTCCGCTTTCGTCATCGTTTAGCGACATTGTATGAGTAGAACCACCACCCAATTCGGCGCCGTTTCCACCACCTATGTTTTCAAGTTCAAAAACGAAATCTTCGTTTCGTTCGCAGGTTGTGTTTCCGCTTACTGTCACACTCACTGTTTGAGCAACTGAGCTACCTGCAGGGAAAGTCAACGATTGTGTGGTGTAGCTGCCAATGCGAGAAGCCGTTCCAGATGCCAGGGCAACATCAACGGTTGTAGCGCAGCGATCATCTGGATTTGAGATGTTCACGGTAAGGGTATACGTGATGTCTGTATCGTCTTCGGTCACGTTGCCTGAAGCCACTGAGAAGTTCACTTCTGTTAGCGGACGAATCATCAAGTTATCGAAATACAATCGACGAGCAGCTGAAGGGTTGGCGATGTTCGAACTAACAACAAAATAAGAACTGGTTGTTACATCGTTGTCGGCAGCTGTGCCATAATAGGTCATCGCTGTTGCGGTATCAAACCCAGAAACGCCGTACATAAACCATTCACCTGCAGCATTTCTTGAAACGCGCAAACTATAGCCACTGTAGGCATTAGCAGCCAATGGCCAGCCCATATCTACAAGCATAGTTTCGGTTGTACCTTCTTGTTTGAACAAGCCGAAGGTATCGGTAGCACCGTTGTTCGACCATTTCACGAAGTACCCGTTAAAGTCCATGCTTCCAATGGTAAGTTTGGTTGGGTCGTTCGAGTCAGAAACCAGAATAACGGCGAAGTTGTTGGTAGCACTCGGGTCCCAGTTCAACCCGGTAGCGACCGAGAATTCCCAAGTACCATAAGCTTGTGTGCTGGCTGTTATCAAAGCGGCATCGCTTGCACTTGCATTACTCACCAGTACATCGCTGTTTATAGCGTACGTGCCGTTGATGTTGGCATTCGAACCGTCGCTGGTAAGCGATGTTGGGTCGAGCACAACGTAGCTTCCCGTATCACCTGACCATGTCGGGCCAGTCGTGAAATCACCATCTGCAAACGCTTCATCGCCTACACTGAAGTTAGCGATGAAGTTGCTGCCTGAATTGCTATCGTATTTGTAGTAGTCACATCCTGAAGGGTTTGCATCAGAGCCCAAGGCTTCAAACCAAACTTCAAGCGTGTAATCACCGTCGCTCAAACCAGACAGCAGGTTTACTGCAGACCCTGTTGTTTGCCAACGTTGGTCACCGCCGCCGAGGTTGGCAGAAAATACCACAGAAATGGCACTAAATGAACCAGGCGTTTCGCACGACTTGTAAACGCGGTAATGAATGTTTCCGCCACATACATTCGAACTCCCGTTCTTGAATGTCTTCAACTCACCACCATCCAACAGAAAGGTGTCTGTGGTCTTAAAATGCCCGAAATAGGTTCCATTAAAAGTAGCCGCTCCGTCAGCGTTTAAGCCTCCAGCGCGAAATAAATTGCCATTTCCAGCATTAATTATTGCATAGCTTTGGAATATGTCCCAAGCGGCAAACGAAGGCATAGTCAATGCAATCGTTAAGACAAGAAGTAGTTTTCGTAACATAAGAATATGGTTCTAGGGTGAACATTACATCAGAAATGTCCTACGCAAAACTAATCCTTTTTGTTATACTATTGTAGTTACAACCTTACAAATCAGTTGATTGATTTGTAAATGCTATCAATAAGTTTACTGGTGTATGCATTTTTAGGCGATTGCATGATTTGATCCGAATTTCCATGCTCAATTACTTGTCCTTTGTGCATCACGATCATGCGTTCACACATGTATCTTACCACGTGCAAATCGTGAGAAATGAAGATGTATGAGAGTTTTCTTTTGCTGCGAATTTCGTTTAACAAATTCAATACTTGTGCTTGCACGCTGACATCAAGTGCTGCTACCGACTCATCAAGTATCAAAATGCTCGGGTTTGCGGCCAATGCTCGGGCGATCACTAGCCTTTGTCGCTGTCCGCCACTAAATGAATGTGGGTACCGACTCTGATATTCCAATGGTAAATCCACTTCTTTTAACAATCGAGCTATATTTTCGGGTGCCTCTTTGGGTGTCACATTCCCTGCAAACACGAGTGCTTCAGTGAGCATTTGTGCTACTGTTTTCCGTGGATTTAACGACGCATATGGGTCTTGAAATACCAGTTGTATCGCTGGCCGGCCATGGCTCCAAGCTATTTCTCCGCTATCCGCTTTTTCAAGGCCCATAATGATCCTGCTGACTGTTGTTTTCCCGCATCCGCTTTCGCCCACTATTCCTAAACTTTCGCCTTCAAAAAGGTCAAATGACACTTCCTTTAGCGCTTCGTAGGTGGCGGTGGGTTTTCCGAAAAGGCTTTTTTTCGTTACAAAGGTTTTATTCAGCTTGCGCACGGCAAGGATGGGGGATGTGCCTACATTGAATTGATAAGGTTGTGTGTTTTCTGGGTCTGCAAGTGGACGTCGTTCACCTGCTGTAGGTGGTTTGCAAGCAAGCAGCTTGATTGTATATTGATCTTTTGGATTTGTCAGAATGTCGATGGTAGGTCCCGTTTCACGGATGTTCCCATGCTGCAAAACAACAATGTGGTCGGCAACAGCACCCACCACATCGAGGTCGTGTGAAATAAATATCAACCCAAGTCCTCTGCTTTCTTTGAGCCGTTGCAGGAGGTCAATCACGGCTCTTTGAACGGTAACGTCGAGGGCGGTTGTAGGCTCATCGGCGATGATCAGATCGGGGTCTGCTGCTAGCGCGATGGCAATCATCACGCGTTGTTTTTGTCCGCCCGAAAGCTCATGAGGATACCTTTTCCCGATGCTTTCTGGTTCTGGGAGCTCCACTTCTCTAAAGAGTTCGACGACGCGTTTTTTGCCTTCTTGTTTGGTGAGTTCGAGGTGTGCTGCTATGACTTCTTCTACTTGTTCGCCGCAACACATGGAGGGGTTCAAACTTGTCATGGGCTCTTGAAAGATCATGGCGATTGAACATCCGCGCTGTTGGCGCGCCCCTTCAAATTGATTCTCTAGTAGTGATTGTCCGTTGTAAACGATGCTTCCGCTATCTATTCGGGCAGTTTTTTCGGGCAATAAGCCCATGCAGGCGAGTGAGCTTACTGTTTTACCTGATCCGCTTTCTCCTACCAACCCGAGTGTCTTTCCGCGATAAACATCGTAGCTGATGCCGTGCACCACTTGCTTCCAACCGTCGTCGGATTTGAACGATACGGATAGGTTTTGGACTGAAAGCAAGCGGTCAGTGTTTTTCATTGCAAACAAGAACAATATACGGTTTCCCTACTTCACGGCTGTCGTTGGTGAGGTGTATCTCGAATTTTCGATCTCGGCGCGTCAAATTGGTCCACGCTGCAAAGCCATCGTCGTGAGTGGTTTGTCCGTATTGCACACAAACATGCTCAAATATTCTTTGCCACAAAGCCTCGGTTTCCGCTGCTGAAGTTGGAAAAACGTCGGCATGTATTTGTGTTGCAACGCTATCATCTAAAACAACTTTTACATCGCATTTGGCCGTAAACCCGAGCAATTGATCACTTTCAAGAAATGCCAAGCTGTTTTTATACTCTTTGAATGCCTTGTTCTCCACTACGTCGCGGTAGTTGTCGAATGGGGAGACTCCGAGCACAAGGGTGCTGTCGACAACTGAACTGGCATTGCTATTTTGCTCCTCAGGATTTGATGCTGTGCAGCCAAAAAACAACAGTGTGGTGATGATCAACAAGCGAAAGGTCATGGATACAAAACTAAAAGAATGGCACCTACTTCTGAGGTAAAGGCATAAAAAAAGCGGACTTGTTAAAATCCGCCTTTTCAATATGTCGTGTATTTTTACAGTGTACCGCGTGCTTCTTGTTCGCGTTCTATCGATTCGAACAAGGCTTGAAAATTACCTTTTCCAAACGATTTTGCGCCTTTGCGTTGAATGATTTCGAAAAACATAGTTGGACGGTCGAGCACGGGTTTGGTGAACAACTGCAACAAGTATCCTTCATCATCACGGTCGATCAAAATACCGAGTTTTTTAAGAGGTGCGAGGTCTTCATCTATTTGACCTACACGGTCTAACACGGTGTCGTAATAGGTTTCAGGGACATAAAGAAACTCTACACCGCGTTCTTTTAAAGCGGTAACGGTTTCAATTATGTTATCGGTAGCCAGTGCCATGTGTTGCACCCCAGCGCCATTGTAGAAGTCGATATACTCTTCGATTTGCGACTTTTTTCGTCCTTCAGCAGGCTCGTTGATAGGGAATTTGATGCGCCCATTGCCGTTGCTCATCACCTTCGACATGAGTGCTGTATACTCTGTGCTGATGTCTTTATCGTCGAAGCTCACCAATTGTGCAAATCCCATCACCTTGGCATAAAACTCACACCATTTATTCATTTCGTTCCACCCTACGTTACCAACCATGTGGTCAACATACCTCAGGCCAGTTGGCGTTGGCTTGTATTCGGGATTCCAGGCGCGATAGCCAGGTAAAAATGTTCCATTGTAGTCTTTGCGTTCCACGAAAATGTGCACTGTTTCGCCGTAGGTTTCGATACCGCTGTAGACCACTTTTCCATCTTTGTCTTCTACAGTGCGAGGCTCCATGTACGACACTGCGCCGCGCTTGGTGGTTTCTTGCCAAGATTTGGTGGCGTCGTCAACCCACAAAGCGATAACTTTCACACCGTCACCGTGTGCATTGATGTGTGCATTGATGGGTCCGTCAGCATCAAGCGGACTGGTTAAAATTAAGCGGATTTTGTCTTGCTCAAGCACGTACGACACGCGGTCGCGAACGCCAGTTTCCAATCCGGCGTAAGCCAAAGGTTGAAAACCCCATGCGCTTTGATAATAGTGAGCGGCTTGCTTCGCGTTGCCCACGTATAGCTCAACATAATCGGTGCCTAAAAGTGGAAGGAAGTCATCTGCCGCAGGCACTACTTTTTCTAATTGAAGTGATGTATTGTCGGTAATCATAATGTCAATATTTTATTCGTACAACCATGAACGAAAGTAATCGTCGTTCTCGATTTCCACAGCTTGTTGGGTAACTTTTAGCGGACGGAAGGTATCGACCATTACGGCCAATTCCAGCGTTTCTGTCTTGCCAATGCTGCGCTCGTAAGCCCCCGGGTGCGGACCGTGTGGAATGCCCGCTGGATGCAAAGTGATCATTCCCTGCTCGATGTTGTTCCTGCTCATGAAATCGCCATCAACATAGTACAATACTTCATCGCTATCGATGTTGCTGTGATTGTAAGGCGCAGGAATTGATTGGGGGTGGTAGTCGTAGAGTCGCGGACAAAAACTACAAATCACGAAGCCATCGGTTTCAAAGGTTTGATGCACGGGAGGTGGCTGATGCACACGTCCGGTAATCGGCTCGAAATCGTGAATTGAGAACGCATATGGGAAGTTGTACCCGTCCCAACCCACAACGTCAAACGGATGCGAACCATACACATAGGTGTGCAAGGTATTTTCCTTTTTGACCTTCACTATGAAATCTCCAAGTTCGTTGTGAGTTTCTAAAGTACTAGGAGGACGAATATCACGCTCACAAAATGGCGAGTGCTCCAACAGTTGTCCGAAATAATTGCGGTATCGCTTCGGTGTATAAACAGGCTGTCGCGACTCAACAATAAACAAACGATTATCGGTTGAGTTGAATGATATCTGATAAATCATCCCTCGCGGAATCACCAAGTAATCGCCATATCCGAAAGGAATATTACCAAGCAAAGTTCGCAGCACACCTTCACCGCGGTGAATGAAGATCACCTCATCAGAATCGGCATTTTTGTAAAAATACGCTGTTAGTGATGTGGTAGGCGCTGCAAGCACGATGTCGCAATCGCTGTTGGTTAAAACTGTTTTGCGACTAGCGAGAAAATCAGCTTCTGGTTTTATCTGAAAGCCATTCAAGCTGAGCGACTTCATGTTTTTATCGACGGCTATTTTCGGCGAAACATCCACCGAGCTCACAACCTCTTTCACCATGGTAGGTGGGTGGTTGTGGTAGAGCAGCGACGACATTCCTGAAAACCCAACAGTGCCGAAAAGCTGCTCTTGGTATAGTCCACCATCAGATTTTCGAAATTGAGTGTGTCGCTTATGCGGGATTTCTCCCAGTTTATGATAGAAAGGCATTTAAAATTGAATTAAAATCCATGAATAGTAAATATGCGGAAAAAGTCGCAATCATTCTGGATTTCGCTTCTGGCGGTGCTTAGGATTCTTGTGAACTCGTATCATGCCTGTTATTTCCATTCAAAGTTACAAATTCAAATGGTACATAACGTAGCTCTTGATCAATGTCAGGCAAAATGCGACAGCGCGCGCATCACAACGGTTTTTTTCCGACTCGAGACAGGAATGTCGGTACGGTCTTTCAGAACGATTTGTCCGCCATCTGATTTGTTAAACTCTTTGATGTATTTCATGTTCACCAAATGCGATTGATGAACGCGAAGAAAGCCGAGATCACTCAGCAAAAGGTCGTATTCTTTGAGGGTTTTGGTGACAAGTATCGACTCACCATCGCGGGTATAAAACAGGGTGTACGAGCCATGTGATTCGCATCGCACCACTTCATCAAGTTCAACAATGCGTATTTTGTCTTGAGAGTTGAGTGCCAATCGCTGCGTGCCGCCCAAATTCGAGCGAAGCACATCCAGCCGCTTCGAGTGCATCTTTTCTGCTTTTTCAACAGCCTCCATCAACTGTTCAGGGTCGATGGGCTTCAACAAATAGTCGATGGCTGAAAAGCGAAATGCTTGTATGGCATGCTCATCACTGCTTGTTGTAAAGATCAGTGCAAAATCTATTTCAGGCAAGATCTCCAATAAATCGAAACCGCTGCCATCGCGCATTTGAATGTCTAGAAAAACGATGTCGGGTTTCATTTCTTTCAACAATCGCGCACCGCTAACCACACCATCAGCTTCACCAATCACTTCTATTTGCTCACAATAATCTTCCAAATCGCTTCGCAAACTTATGCGTGCATTTTCGACGTCGTCAATGATCACTGCTTTTTTCATGGCTGATAATTTTTACGAAGATACATCATGGCTTTTCTCCGAGTTTTCAATTCGAGCATTGTGCTCAATTTACCGATTATTCGTCTTGATAAGGCAGTAAAATTGTTACGCGTGTGCCGTGCGGTTCGACATCGGTAACAGTGAAAAAATTGTCGGGCCCGTCTTCATGGTGCAGCAGTGATAGTCTGCTTCTTGTCACCTCTAGTCCTGCCGATTTATGCGAGAAAGGTCGCTTTTCAGCACTTGCCGTCCGCCCAATTCCATCATCTTCTACCACAACCTCTACCAGGTTATCGCGCATTACAGCGCGGATGTTGATGTTTCCTTCTCCTTGAGGCACCAGTCCGTGCAGAATAGCATTCTCAACAAAAGGCTGTAGTAGCAATGGAGGCACAGGATGTTCAAGCAGTTGTTCTTCACATTCAATGTTGAAAGAGATGTTCACATTGTGAGTGAATTGTTGCAATTCAATGTAGTTTTTCAACGATTCAAATTCTTCTTCGAGCGTGATATGGTCTTCGCGTGAGTTTTCGAGAATTACGCGCATCAGTTTCGAAAATCGGGAGAGGTACAAGCGCGCTGTTTTGTTGTCTTTGGTAGCTATCAACCCCTGTATTGAGTTCAGGGTATTAAAAATAAAGTGGGGATTCATTTGCAGGCGCAGGGCTTTTTGTTCCAGGTCAAGGACATCGCGTTCCAGTCGCAATCTGGCGTTCTTTTCAATGGATCTCTGTTTGATGCGGCGAACAGCGAGCCAGAAGAAGAGGAAAATTAGGAGCAATGAGCCAACGATTGCCGAGGCGATGAACCAGCTTTTTTGCCAAAATGGGGCGAGTATTTGAATGTGTATCTGCTTGGCTGAGGAGCAGTTTTCGCCGCGTATGCAGGCACGTACATGCAGTGTGTACCAACCGGGTTGAAGGTTGCTGTATGAAAGGGTAGTGTTTTTTGCGGGCGGACTCCATGTATCTTCCAATCCTTCCAAATAGTAGCTAAACAGGATGTCTTCTGGAAATTGCAGATGCACCGCGTGGAGATCAAAACTCAGGTGGTTTTGATCAGCAGTCAGTACAAGGGTGTCGGCCATTTGGTTCCACTTATCAACGAAATGGTGTATTGGCAAATCTTTAAATGCCCGATAGAAGAGGTGGGGGTTGTCTACGTACACATACGGCGGCAACGACTGCATATTGTCAGCTGCTGGGTTTCGAGCAGATACGCCAGCTACCGTTCCAAACCAAACGTTCCCAGATTGTGTGATGCAAGAAGCATTGGTGCATACTTCTATGCCTTCAAATCCCTCCGCACTGCCATAGTGCTCTTGTTTTGCAGGCATGCGGTTTTGATCGAAGGTCCACCTGTAAGCTCCTTTCGACGTGCCTATCCACAAATTTTGGTCTCTGTCTATTTGCAGGGCATAAATGTTTGCCAGTCCACCTTGTTTCTGCACGGTGCGGATTTCAAATGTTTCTGCCGCCAAATCCATACTGCACACACTGCCTTGTCCGCCTGCTATCCAAAGCGTATGCAAGGCATCCATCTCCAAGCTTCTAATTTCCATGTCGCACAAGCCTTGATCTTTGGTGAAGTTGATCATATCGCCACTTGGCAGTATCACACCCAATCCATGCGATGAGGTGCCGTACCAAACATTGCCACGGTGGTCTGAGGCTATATCTGTTATGCGTCCTTCAGCCAATCCCAGCGCTTCGGTGTAGAGATTGGATTTCCAGTTTTTCGGTTCACCGGACACATCAAAGCGCGTTATTCCACCGCCAGCAGTCCCTACCCAAACGTTTCCATTTACATCTTCGTGCATGCACCTTACAAATGCGCCACCAAGTCCGTACGACGCGTCGATGGTATACAATGAATCAGGGGTTTGCAGCAAAATACCGTTTCCTTCTGTCCCAATCCACAAGTAACCTCGAGAGTCAGACAGTAGCGATTTGATGGCGATACCCGGACGAATATCGAGACTTTCAAATCGCCCTTCTGAGAGATAGAACAAACCTTGATCGGCGCAGCTAGCGACTATTTTTCCATCTCGTGTTTCAGTTACGGCATAAACAGGATCACCCGTAAGTCCTTCTTTTCGTCCGAAATGAGCAAACGGACGAGTGCTCATGCGCACCAATCCTCCCCCGGAGGTTCCAAACCAGATGTTTTGCCAGCGATCAGCAAAAATGCAATTTACAGTGTTCACGCTGAGTCCGTTTCCTGTATTGATCGCCTGCTTGACCTGACCGTCTTTGAACCCGACCACCCCATTTTTAAGGGTTCCAAAATAAGTGGTTCCGTTTTCCAGACGGCAGATATCGAATACAACCTTCCCAACATTGTCGTATTCATGCGCCGGAGTGAGTGTTTCACCAGTGGATCTCAAAACTCCTTTCCCGTATGTTCCAACCAATAAATCACCAGCGTCATCCATGCCCAATGCGTTGGCATACGGTATTCCTAATGTTGTGCTCAGGCGCACCAGTTCACCATTTTGTCGCAGAAGCATAACACCGCTATCGGTAGCTACTGCGACAAATTGATTGAAAGATAAAAGATCGAATATCGATTCACCATCGATTACCTTTTCCCACGATTTCGTTAGAGGATTTGTGGTTTGAAACAAGCCTTGATCGGTCCCAATCCAAAACACCCCATTGACATCTTTGAGCAAAGATTGCACAATCAAATTCTCAGAAGGCGAGCACAGATGAAAGCTACTGCCATCAAACATCATCAGTCCTTTTGCCGTTCCAATCCAAATGTTTTCGCGGTCTGTGAGAATGGCATTCACACGGTCGTCAACCAATCCATCAGCGCTATATTTCGCAATGAATTCAAAGCCATCAAAAATGGCCAAACCGCCATTGGTTCCTACCCACAATCTTCCGCGGACATCTTGCGTAATGCAGTTTACTTGCGATTGTGGTAGTCCGTCTTTTAGCGTGTATTGATCCAGTTGGTAAAGCGTCTGACCTTGGCTCCAAAAAGGGAGAAGAAGCTGAAGAACAAAAAGCCAGACCGGTGCTTTCAATGCACTATTGTTTTAATTGCTTGCGGAGAGACAAACGGGTGCCGGCAGGAGGTGTTTCACCTGATTTGAGATTGTTTTTCTTTACAATTTTACTGATTTTGATGCCGTAACGTTGCGAAACTTCAGCCAAAGTTTCACCGTCAGCCAGCACGTGCCAATCTTCACTACCGTTGTTTCGTTTCGGTTGCAGATATAACATCTGTCCCGCTGTAAGCGTGCTTTTTTTATCAAGCTCATTGTATTTCCACAACTGCCATGGCATCATGTCGAGCTCCTTTGCAATGCTTTCGAACGTGTCGCCATCTTTAACTGTAACGAACTTTATTTTGTTGTTTGACAGCGCAATTTCACGGTGATTGCTCACCGTAACATCTGGCAGACGGTCGTTTCGGTCGAAAATGCCTCCAGCCTTCTTGCGTTGTTTTCTAGTCACTGTTGGCTCAACAGTTCCTTGATTAATCAAGCGTAAGCCTTCCTTATCGTAGACATCCAATCCAAAATCTTCGATGATGGCAATCAGCAAGTCTGGATACTTTGGGTTAGTGGCATAGCCACACTTTTTCAATCCTTTTGCCCAGCCTTTATAATCTTCTATGTCCAATTCAAACAACGAAGCATAGCGTTGTTTTTTCAAGAAAACGGAATGGTCTTCGAACGATTGGTGGGCGGTTTCATATTTTCGAAAGCACTCCCCTTTGGCGTCATCATCGTGATACACCTTCTTTCCTTTCCAATCGCTATGGCATTTGATACCGAAATGGTTGTTGGCATCTTTCGCAAGCGTGCTGTTTCCATCGCCGCTTTCTAAGATTCCTTGAGCCAGGGTAATGCTAGCTGGAATGCGGTGAATGGCCATCTGTCGCACCGCCTCATCTTTCCATTGGTCAATGTATTGCGTGCGGGTTAATCGTCCTTCTTCCGCAGATGCAGAAATGAATGCAACTACAAATCCAAATGTTAACAAATAACGAATCATACGAACCCAATTTCTCCTGCTATAAAATTAAACGGAGATTGGGGTCACAATATGCGCGTAGCGTGGATTTACGAACAGCGAAGTGTTGACTCAGTTCATTTCACGAACGGTCAGCGTATCACCTGCTTCGCCTAAGAAATACCAAGTTCCTATTTCTTTGCCGTTATCGAACTTTCCAACGATGCGTGGTTCGCCGTTCGGGTGGTTCACACGGTATTCGCCATGCATTTCGCCATCGATGTAGAAATGTTCGCTCCAGATGGTGCTGTCGGGGTAGTAACTTTTCCACACCCCTGTGCGCTTTCCATTTTCAATTACACCGCTTGAAAGCAGTTTTCCATTGTTGTGGTAGGTGCGTTCTTCGCGGTTCAAAGAGTCGTCGCCAACGTACAGATACTCAACACGTTTTTCGCCGGTGGGGTAGGTTTGTTCGACATGTGGTGTTGGCGGAGTGGTGCATCCTGCGATGAGCAGAAGAATGAATATTTTAGATTTCATTTTTTACGCTCTATGGTATAATGGACAAGTGCTACGAGTGATTGTTTCGACGGACTATCAGGCAGAGGGTCAAGCAAAGCCAAGGCCTCGTTGGTGTATTGCATCATGCGTTCAGCAGCGTATTTCAAGCCACTGCTGGTAATCACAAAGTCGACCACTTCTTGCACCTTTTTCGGATTTTCGTTGTGGTTTTTTACAATGTTCACCATCTTCCTTTTCTGGGCAGACGACGCATTGTTCAAAGCATAAATCAAAGGCAAAGTCATCTTTCGTTCTTTGATGTCTATACCGGTTGGTTTACCAATATTTTCGTCGCTACCGTAATCGAATAAATCGTCTTTGATTTGAAATGCTATACCCACCTTTTCACCGAAAATCCGCAAACGCTCTTGCTCTTCTTTTGTGCAGCCCGCGCTGGCTGCTCCAGCCTCACAGCAAGCAGCAATCAGCGATGCAGTTTTGCGGCGGATAATTTCAAAGTAGACATCTTCTGTGATATCTAGTTTACGTGCTTTTTCGATTTGCAAAAGCTCACCTTCACTCATTTCACGTACGGCGTTACTAACGATGCGCAGCAGTTCAAACGAACCCGTTTCAACCGACATAAGCAGTCCACGTGATAGCAAGTAGTCGCCAACAAGAACGGCGATTTTGTTTTTCCACAGAGCGTTGATCGAGAAGAAGCCCCTTCGACGGTATGCATCATCCACGACGTCGTCGTGCACCAAAGTCGCGGTATGCAACAGCTCGATCAGTGAGGCTGCTGTGTAACTAGGTTCTTTTACCTCACCAAAGAGTTTGGCGGTGAGAAAGACAAACATTGGTCGCATCTGTTTTCCTTTGCGCTTGATAATGTAGTGCGTGATTTTATCAAGCAAGGGAGTATTGCTTTTCATTGAGCCTTTAAAATGCTCTTCGAAACGTTGCATCTCCTGCAGTATCGGAGCCTGAATCTGTGTTACCGATGTCATCGCGGTAAAGTTAGGTGAAAATAGACATTCAACAAGGTTGTTGATGGAGTAGAATAATTGTCAAAAAACACAGGGCTGCGACATCAGAAATCACCAACCTGATTTCAACCTGTCACTTTGTTTTGGCTGAATTTTGGACGATTCTGACCGAGAAAGTCGACCTAAATAGCGCGCCGATATGGTTTTCAAACCTCAAAACTTCGTGTTTATGAACAATTGAGTTTCGAATATATGTTGGGAATGTGATTAGAAAAGGTAAAAGAAGCGCCGTACTTTCGCGAGTGATATAATATACACCTTACTGATACGATTTACATGAAGATTTCTACTTTCATTTTAAGCCTCGTCGGACTTTTGTTTTCTGGCTGGGCATCGGCGCAAGCTACATGTGGAGCTGGATGCGGAAAAGTGCATTGCATGGGCCTCATTGGCTTAACAGAGCAGCACGACTCTTTTATCCCAACACCTGAAGGGTTTGATCCGAATGGTGACCGAGACGTGATTATCACCGTTAACTACAATGGTTTCACGCCGCAAGCGCAAACCGCATTTCAGTATGCGGTTGACATTTGGTCGTCGCTACTAACCTCAACCGTGCCTATCGTTATCGACGCAACATGGGAAGATATTCCTGGTTCTGTGTTAGGTTATGCCTCCGCTTCTGGCTTCTGGCAAAATTTCTCAGGTGCTCCGCAAACCAACATGCTATATCCATCTGCTTTGGCTGATAAATTGGCGGGTTTTAATTTAGAACCAGGTGCTCCAGACATAGAAGCAGCTTTTGACAGCGGTACGACGTGGTATTTTGGGTTGGATGGAAATCCAGGCAACGGACAGTTCGACTTTGTGTCGGTAGTTTTACATGAGCTCGGACACGGATTGGGCGTGGTAGGTAGCGCTGGATATGATACAGGCACTGGTTTTTTCTTTTTCTCTAACCCGTCTATATACGACACGTTTGTTGAGAATGGTTCGAACGCAAGCATTTTGAGCTTTGCCGATGGATCAACAGCCCTAGGTAACCAACTTACGAGCAACAACTTGTTCTGGAATGGTGCGAATGCCGTAACAAACAATTCCGGTGTAGACCCGAAAATGTACGCCCCGTCAACATGGTCAGGCGGATCGAGCTACTCACACGTCGACGAGAATACCTATGCTGCTGGTAACCAAAACTCATTGATGACACCGTTCATTGCTCCAGGTGAAGCCATTCACGATCCCGGTCCAATAGTGATGGGTTTGATGGCAGATATCGGGTGGACTGTTGCAGAGCCACTTCCGTGCGAAGAGAACATAGTTAACTTTAGTCTACTTACCGATTGTTATGGAGATGAGACAACATGGGAAATAGTTGATGGCTTCGGGAATATCGTTGAAACGGGAGGGCCATATGCTTTTGGCACGCCGACATCTTATGACTTTGAATTGTGTTTAGGTTCAGGATGCTATACGTTCAATATTTATGATTCTTTTGGTGATGGTTTAGCCGGCACTTTGGAACCAACTTGCGGTGTTGATGGATACTTTTTGATGACAAATTCCAATGGAGCAGTCTTGTTACAAATGGGAACAGCAAACTTCGGGTTTTTCACATCCTATAATTTCTGCGTTGGCAGTCTTGACCCTTGTTCAAACTTAACAGCCACAGTTGAAGAGGTCCCTTGTCAACTAGACCAAGACACCGGCACCCAGCTTCTTCCAGGCGTATTGATTAATTTCGACTTCAACGGAGACTGTTTGGTTCAAGAAATTTGCGTCAGTGAGAATGGTGGTGCGATTCAATGCTATGACCTTCCATCTCTTGGGATTTCCGTTGGTTCTGGAGAAGGCGTGCTATTCACTGAATTGGTGCCAAACACCCCTTTTACTGCAACCTATACCACGTCAGATGGCACCACCTCATCGGTGTTCAGCTTTAATTCTGGAAACTGTGATGACGATGAAGTAATTTGTGATTGCGATGGCAATCAGCATACAATAGGCGTATTGTCTTGGCTTGGTGACACATTTTTAGATGATGGAACATATTCTTGGAATGGCCAAACAGTGAACTTTTTCTGCTCAACGTGGGGATTTGACTGTGGTGATGGCGGAATAAATAACGATCCAAACGGTGTTTGTTCAGGCAACCTTCCTCCAAACAATGGTTGTGTAGGTGAAATATTTGGCTGTACTGCGACCAATGCGTGCAACTACAACCCTGCCGCAACGGTGAGCGATGGCTCTTGTTCATACGATTGTTATGGATGTACCAACAGCGCAGCATGTAATTATAGTCCGACCGCTACCATCGACAACGGATCATGTGACTTTAGTTGTTTGGGATGCACCGTGCCAACCGCATGTAACTACAACCCGAATGCAACCATCAACAACGGTTCTTGCGATTTCACATGTTATGGATGTACTGATGTAGCGGCATGTAACTATAGTCCAACAGCAACCATCAACAACGGTTCATGTAACTACTCTTGCTTTGGATGTACTGATTCTGAAGCTTGTAACTACAGCATAACCGCTACGATTGAGAATGGCACATGTACTTACGACTGTTACGGTTGTACGAATAGCGGTGCATGTAACTACGATCCTACCGCCACCATCAACGATGGGTCGTGCGACTTTACTTGTTTGGGATGTACTGACAGCGGCGCTTGTAACTACGACCCGACGGCTACAATAAACGATGGTTCTTGTGACTACTCATGCTTGGGATGTACCAATCCGAATGCTTGTAATTACAACGCTGCAGCAACTATTGATGATGGGTCATGCAGCTTCACATGTTTCGGGTGTACCGATGCTGAAGCATGTAACTATAGCGCAGTAGCAACTATTGACAATGGCACATGTAACTACGACTGTTACGGATGTAACGACCCAGGTGCTTGTAACTACGACCCAACATCAACCATCAACGATGGTTCATGTGATTATTCTTGTCTGGGCTGCACCGATGCTGAAGCTTGCAACTACGATGCTACAGCAACCATCGATGATGGCACTTGTGACTTCACATGTTACGGTTGTACCGATACTGAAGCGTGCAACTACAGCGCAATTGCAACCATCGATGATGGGTCATGCGACTACGAAATCTGCATCGGTTGTACCGATGAATCAGCGGTGAACTATAACCCACTTGCCACTACTGACGACGGAAGCTGTATTTATGATTGCGTTTATCCAACCGCAACGTGGACAGTTGTAGAATGCGACGACAACGATGGTGTTTTCTATGTTGCAATGGGAGTTACCGCCCTTGGAAACGGAGCACCATATGTTATCTCAAACAACCTCGACAATAGCGAAATCAACCTAACCTTCAGTGGTACCATTAACCTTGGCCCATTTACAAATGGTGATCAAGTTGTTATTGCTGTGAATAGTACGCCACTGCCGGGATGTTTCTTCACATCACCGATTTTGACTTGTGAAACAGGTGTTTCAGAGATCGAAGCATTGGCATGGACCATTTTCCCTGTGCCGGCAGATGATGTCCTCTTCTTGCAAAGCAACTATGTTGGATTGGTAGATATCGAAATTGTTGATTTAACAGGCAAATTGATCAGCAGAACAACTGCAGCCAATACCGGTCAAATCACCTTTGCGGTGAGCGGAATTACTGCTGGAGCATATGTGTTGAACATTTACGCCGAAGGCAACAAGTCTTCACACCGCGTGTTGATCACACACTAAACTTTTCGAAACTAAAAAGAAGGGGGGCAATCGTCCCCCTTTTTTATTACCCTCTCGCTGCGATGTGTTACTTTTGTTTTCATGATAAGATCGATGACCGGCTACGGAAAAGCCGAAGGCATTGTGGGAAACCGCAAATTTACTGTTGAGCTCCGTTCTCTTAACAGCAAACAGTTCGACCTCGGCGTGCGCATGCCCTCTCTTTACAAAGAGAAAGAAATGGAATTGCGGACATGGCTAACAGAGCGCGTAGCGCGTGGTAAAGTAGACTTATCGATATACTACGAAGCTGAAGTAGCCGAGAAAAAGGTCAACCTCAACAAATCGATCATGATGGCCTATTACCAAGACTTGAAGCTAATTGCTGATGAGATAGGTCAGAAAGACACCGATTTTATGTCGCTGCTCATGCGCATTCCTGACGCACTCAAGCCAGACCGCGAAGAACTTGATGCTGAAGAATGGAACGCTGTTATGAAATTGGTTTATGGTGCAGCCGATATGTTCGATAGTTACAGAAACCAGGAAGGTGCAGGCTTGGCTTCAGACTTCGAAATGCGCATCAAAGAGATTTTGAGCATGGAAGCAAATCTTGATGGCTTAGCAAATGCCCGCATTGAGAAAATAAAAGAGCGCATCAATCAGAATCTTGAAGAAGTAGTTGAGGTAGACAAAATAGACCGCAATCGTTTTGAACAAGAACTCATCTATTACATTGAGAAAATTGATGTCGCCGAAGAGCGCAGCCGCTTGATTGCCAACTGTAACTACTTTCTTGAGATACTTGCATCGAATGCCGGACAGGGCAAGAAGTTAGGGTTTATAGCTCAGGAAATCGGACGAGAGATCAATACCCTCGGGTCGAAAGCCAACGACTCAGACATGCAACGCGTGGTAGTGCAGATGAAAGATGAGTTGGAAAAGATAAAAGAGCAATTACTCAATGTCCTCTAACAATTTCATCGGAAAGTGTGTCATTTTCTCTGCGCCCTCAGGAGCTGGGAAGACGACCATAGTGCGTCATTTGTTGGGTTTGAATCTCGGACTAGAATTTTCAGTTTCAGCCACCAGTAGATCTCCACGAAATGGAGAAAAAGATGGTGAAGCATATTATTTTTTATCTGTTGGAGACTTCAAGAATAAAATCAGTTCAGGCGATTTTGTAGAATGGGAAGAAGTTTATAGCGAACAGTTTTACGGGACATTAAAAAGCGAGATAGAACGTATTTGGCAGTTAGGCAAGCATGTTGTTTTCGATGTTGATGTGGTTGGAGGCAAAAACCTGAAATCCATATTCAAAGAGCAAGCCCTTGCTGTTTTCGTTCAACCACCATCAATAAAGGCCCTCGAAGAGCGATTGAGAACCAGGGGTACTGAATCTGAAGCATCGATAATGAAGCGACTCGACAAGGCCGCTCTTGAGCTCACCTTCGAATCGTATTTTGACGTTATCATCATCAACGACGACCTAGACGACGCGAAAGCAGAAGCCGCGGAAGTCGTTACAGAATTTTTGAACTCTTGAAGAAAGTTGGATTGTATTTCGGGACATTTAATCCCATCCATATCGGACACCTCGTCATTGCGAATTTTATGGCAACCCACACGGGGTTGGATGAGGTTTGGTTGGTTGTTACTCCCCACAATCCATTAAAAAGTCGCGACGGATTGCTTCCCGATGAGCACCGTATGCAAATGGTGCGGTTGGCTGTAATGGATAACAATCATTTGAAGGCCAGTGATGTCGAGTTCGGACTCCCACAACCGAATTTCACGATCGATACCCTCGACGCATTAAAATCCGAGTTTCCGGATTTCATTTTTTCACTGATTATGGGAGAAGATAACCTCCGCAATCTCGATAAATGGAAATCGTACGAGCGCATATTATCTGATTACGACATTATGGTCTATCCAAGGGCATTAACAGAAGGCGAAACAGCCGATAACGAAGGTGCTGTTCTCGATCATTCGCGTGTGAACCTATGCGACGCGCCAATGATACGCATTTCATCTACATTCTTGAGAAATGCCATTTCGGAACAGAAGGATATCCGCTACCTCGTGCCAGACAAAGTCATTAACTACATCAGTAACAACTACTTATACGAGTAAGTTTTTGTTTTTTAAGTTTTGGCACACCAGTTGCATATCTGGTTTCAGGTTTAATTTAATACCAATAGCCATGAAAGAACTTAAAGAACAATATATGCGCTTAAAGCGCCAAGCAATCGAGCTAATGCAAATGGGTAACATCAGTGCTTACCTAGCAAAACTGCGAGAAGTCGATGATGTAAGAATGCAACTCATCCAAATAACAACTACCCATTAATCTAACACATACTTCAAACTATGTGCGAAGCCCCGAATACTCGGGGCTTTTTCTTGTCTGAAACTTTCAGGACGATATATTTCCTGAATCATTGTAACTTATCTTCGTTCGAGGGCGTCTCATGACAAATCCGTACAACATGACGGTTAGTGAATACAATCAGTGTGTCGAGAATTTTGCCGATAACTTGTTCCGGTTCATTTTGAAGAACTTGCGGGATGAGGAGCAGTCGCGCGATATCGTACAAGAGACATTCACCAAGTTATGGATCAAGGTTGAAGACGTTAGCTTTTTAAAAGCGAAGTCGTACCTGTTTACTACAGGCTATCACACCATGATTGATTGGATTCGAAGAGAGAAGCGCAACGCAGATTTTGAGAAGGTTCCTGAATCGTCGATGGGTGTTTCGAAAGACCAAAGTCCTGACCTGCAAGAGATATTGCAAGAAGCGTTGAGTCGATTGCCCGAGATTCAGCGATCGGTGATTATGTTGCGCGATTATGAAGGGTACAGTTATCAGGAGATTGGTGAGATTACCAATTTGAATGAGTCGCAAGTGAAAGTGTACATCTACCGGGCTCGCGTCACATTAAAGGAGTATTTAGTAAGTATAGATTTGGTTTTATGAAGATTACACGTGAAAATTACGAAGCGTATTTGCTTGATTTTGCAGAGGGTGTCTTTTCTGCTGATCAACAAGCTGAGCTTTTCGCGTTTTTAGAGGCGAATCCAGATTTGAATGCGGAATTTGATATTCCACTCGACCCTATACCCGTGTTTTCTGAAGCTTCTTCAGATTGGGCATCCTTGTTAAAAACCGAGAAGCACCTCGCTTCCGATCTCGATACATTGTTGATTGCCAAGCTCGAAGGCGATTATGAACCAGAAGTAGCGAAACTTGACTTTTCGAATCAAGAAGTCGCCGCGCAATGGCAACTTATACAGCGCACCAAGGTGGCGGCACCAGCTGTTTCTTTCGGCCATTACGCGTCATTGCGTATACCAGCCGAGATTACAACAATTGAAGAATGGAAAGCAGCTTTAGCAGAGGGAGATCTTAGTGATCACATTGTTAGTGCAAAGGCATCGGCACACATGCATGCTGAAATTACAAGCTATCGATCTATTCGATTGAAGGCACAAACAGTAGCTTTCGGAAACAAGACTGTTTTGATGCAAGAGGCCAAAGTAGTGCCTTTGTTCAGAAGAGTGGCTTTTGCAGCCGCCTCAATTGCGGCTATTTTCATTTGCATACTTGCATGGCCTGAGGCTCAGGAACAAGGAAGCAGCATAGAAGATTTTGCTCATGTGCCTATTTCAAGACCATTGCCAGTTGTTGAATCAGGAATAGAAGACACAGCAGCAATTGCTGTGAAGGAAGAAGCCCCTGTTTTCCAATTTGTATCAGGAACAATCAGTAAAGATAATAAGCCAGAGCCAGCGGTCGAAAGAGAAAGAATCGCAGTGCTAGGAATAAAGCAAATTGGCAGCATAGAGCAGGCTGAAACAGGGCGTAAACTGTTACATGCTGACGATATCGAAGCGCGCGACGCCATGTTGTATGCAGAATCTCCGAAAGCACAACCAGCCGAATTCCAGACGCTTACTGAATATGTGAAAGAGCGAGCTCAGAGAGATATATTAAAGGTAGAACCAACCGAACCAGTAGCTGTGGCTTTGGTAGAAAAAGCTGTTGACAAGATTGAAAAAGGGACAGATGGCGCGATTAAGATTCAGCCATCGAACAAAGAAACAGGGACTCACTTTAATCTGAAGCTCGGTAAATTGGAGATCTCTCGAAATCGCTAACTCAGATCAAGTTTTATTGAACTGATTCATCGTATTGGCAAGTCCGGCAGTACAAAAAGAAAGCACCATTTCACCTGTTCGTGCTACACGTTCTTTTACTTTGGCCGACTCATTTTCATCCCATTTCCCCAAAACATAATTTACTTGATGTCCTTTGGAGAATTCGCTTCCAATACCGAAACGCAAGCGTGCGTAGTTTGTAGATTGAAGCAATTCTTGAATCGACTTTAAGCCATTGTGTCCGCCGTCGCTCCCTTTGCCACGCATGCGCAAAGTTCCGAAAGGCAGGGCGAGGTCGTCGGTAACTACCAGAATGTTTTCGAGAGGAATTTTTTCTTTGTCGACCCAGTATCGCAGTGCTTTTCCGCTCAAGTTCATGTACGTAGAAGGCTTGATGAGAATAATTGTCTTTCCCTTGTGTTTGAGCGTTGCGAGATCGGCATAACGGTCTGCCTTAAAAGAAATATTGGACGCCCCGGCGAGGGCATCCAATACTTCAAATCCTATATTGTGTCTCGTTCCTTGGTACTCTGCACCAGGGTTTCCGAGTCCTGCAATCAGGTATTTCATAATGCTTATTTCGAAGCAGCAGCAGCAGCAGCGGCAGCCATAGCAGCACGCGTACGTTTCACAGCAACTACAACGTCAGCATCCGCTTGTAGCAAATCATAGTCAGCGGTTTTGATATCGCGCACACGCGCAACGTCACCGATTTCCAACTTCGAAATGTCTACACCGATAAACTCAGGAAGTTTGCCCGGAAGTCCGCGAACAGTCAAGTGACGGTGGTTAAGTGCCAAACGTCCACCATTACGCACACCTGGAGAGTTTCCGCTCGCACGAACTGGCAATTTTACGCTTACCAACTTATCATCGAAAAGTTGCAAGAAATCCACGTGAATGATAGCATCCGATACCGGGTGGTACTGAATGTCTTTAATGATAGCGTTGTATTTCTCCCCGCTTACATCAAGGTTGATCCAGAACACATCTGGGTTGTAAACCAATTTCTCCATTGCAAGTTTTGCAATTGAAAAGGGAACTTGCTTTTCACCACCGTACATAACAGCCGGGATACGGTCTGTGTCGCGAAGGATCTTGGCATCTTTTTTCCCTACGCTCTCACGCAGAGAGCCGCTCAATGATGCTTTTTTCATGTTGTTTATGATATAAGAAAATGTGAACTAATTGATTCATTGTTTGTCAGACAACGTATGATATGCGCAAAAAGCGGTGCTATTGTCACCACCTTAATTTTATCTTGCGGCTTATCAGGATTCAGAGGAATGCTATCGGTAACGATGAGTTCTGTTAGTGATGAGTTGGCGATGCGCTCGTAGGCTGGTCCGCTCAATACAGCGTGCGTGCACACGGCACGGACAGATCGGGCACCATTCTCCAACATCATGTCGGCAGCTTTTGTAAGTGTACCAGCGGTGTCGCACATATCATCAACCAACACCACATCTTTACCGGCTACATCACCAATCACGGTCATGCTTTCGATTTGGTTTGCCACTTTTCGTTGTTTGTAGCAAATAGCAAGGTCAACGGATAAGAACTTGGCATAGGCATTCGCCCGTTTGGTTCCTCCGGTGTCAGGAGCTGCAATGATCAAGTTTGATCTGTCGAGGCTTTCTAGATAAGGTAGGAATACAGTTGAGCCAAACAAGTGATCAACAGGCACTTCGAAGAACCCTTGAATTTGATCGGCATGCAGATCCATAGTGATAACACGATCTACACCAGCGGCTGTTAGCAGATTGGCAACCAACTTGGCACCTATTGCTACACGAGGCTTGTCTTTGCGGTCTTGACGAGCATATCCGAAATATGGAATAACAGCTACAATGCGACGTGCAGATGCACGTTTCGCGGCATCAACCATCAACAACAACTCCATCAGGTTATCAGCGGGTGGAACTGTCGTTTGAATGATGATAACATCCTTACCGCGCACAGTTTCTTCAATGCTGGTTTGGATTTCACCGTCGCTAAAACGTTGAATGTTTGCATCACCAAGGGACGTTCCGTACTCCTCTGCAATGGCGGTAGCCAGTGCAGCCGAAACAGAACCTGCGAATATTTTAACGTTGCTGTTGGTCATTGCTCTCCAAAAATGGGGTGCAAAGGTACGAAGTTCCCTCCTGAATATCAAAGAATCAACACTATTTCAGCAGATTACGAAAGTTTTTTGTTGATTAATGTGATTTTCAGCTAATGAAACTTGTACATTTGTTTCGGAATATCTCCGGCAGCCGCCGGAATGCCTGCCCTAAAAGGGGTTGAGGCATGAGCCACATCAGTGGTTTAGGTTATCTGATTAGTTAGTTGAGAGTCAAGGCAATGGTCTTGGCTCTTTCCACTTAAGTCAAATGTTGATTATCCGCAATCGTGCCCAAAGGATCGAATGAGGGTTTGAACCGCGATTTTGAAGGTTTGAGATTCATCTCTCAGGTTGTAGCGAAAGGCAAATTCATCGACATAGAGCTGTAAGTAATATGGCATCACAAAATGATGCACACCCTTGAGCTTGCATTCCAAATTGAAAAGCACTTTTTTGATCCATTCAGCGGTCTTTTCGCTGGACTTTCCTTTATCAATTGATTGATTATAAGCTAAGTGGGCGTTTGTTTTTACCGAT
>WGNM01000008.1 GCA_016124575.1 Cryomorphaceae bacterium | reverse complement strand
GACTTGTTTTTACACATGGTTCTAGCTTATGTTGCCTCAAACATAAGTGCTAGAAACATGCCTCCGACAATGACTTTGTGTGTGTAGCTTTAAATTTTGTAGATGCAAATATTCTGTATGGCAGCTTTGCGGATAATCAAAACATCCTAAAAATTGAAAAGTCAATTTGTTTTCATTATCTTTTGGTTCTTAACCATTTACGAAATATGAAACTTCTCTACACCTTCATGGCTGTTTTGCTCAGCCAATCTCTTTTTTCACAAGTTTTTTGGAGCGAGACGTTTGGTACGGGTTGCAACCAAGGACAACTCGCAACTGCCTATACAAGCACAAATGGCAGTTGGACGGTGACCAACACTGGTACCAATGCCGGTTCAGCAAACGTTTGGTACGTAGGTGCCACCGAAAACAACACAGGCGTTGGCAACTGCAGCACGGTGTGTGGAACCAACGCTACTTTGCATTTGGGTAATGTCGATGTCTCTTTCATTTCAGCAGACCAAGGTGCTGCGTATTATGAAGGACTGGCAGGTTTTTGTGGACTATTGCCTTGTGGCTCTACCGACAAGCGCATTGAATCACCCGCCATTGGCTCCATGGGCAAAGAAAATATTTCGGTATCGTTCACATACATTGAAGGTGGAAACGCAATCGACAATGCTACGGTGTGGTACTATGACGGTGCTGCATGGTCGCAACTGGCTGACCCTGCGAAAACATTTAGCGGGGTTTGCAGTCCGCAAGGAGTGTGGACAAACTTCACGGCGATACTCCCTGCCAGTGCCAACGACAACCCAAATATCAAAATAGGGTTTCGCTGGATCAACAACGACGACGGCGATGCCACCGACCCTTCTTTTGCCGTTGACGACATTCAGTTTTCAGGAGATGATATCGCATCGGGTGAATGTCTGGGAGACTTCAATTTTGACGGATTTATAAATGCTGCTGACCTTTTGCTTTTTCTAGGGAACTTCGGCTGCACACTCGACTGTTACGCCGACTTGACGGGCGATGATATAGTGAATGCCGCCGACATGCTCATTTTTCTTAGCGTTTTTGGTACTGAATGTCCGTAACCCTAACCAACTTTATCTCCACCTCACTACCTTTGTACCATGGAAACAGGATTACTTCACTTACACAGTTTACTTCGTTGGGTTGTGCTCATCATTATGGTTCTTGCCATTGTAAAAGCATATCAAGGGAAAAAGAACGCTCTGCCTTTTGATCGAATTAAAAAATTAGCGCTCTTCTCAATGATCGCATTGCACCTGCAATTGGTTATCGGTCTCGCTTTGTATTTTTTAAACGGATGGCACAAAGTCTGGTCGCAAGGCGGATTCATGGGCGTTACGGCTACCCGCTTTTTCACCATGGAGCACTTGCTGATGATGGTTATCTCAATCGGCCTCGCTACGGCAGGTTATTCAACAGCCAAGCGCATGGAAGGCGACGTGAAGAAGAACAACCGCATTTTTGTTTTTTACCTCATCGCTTTGATCCTCATTCTCGCTTCAATTCCTTGGCCTTTTAGAACTGCTTTAGGTGTAGATTCTTGGATATGAAGTACATCGCCATCATAGGGATTGGTGCTGCCCTTCTGAGCTGTGGAGCAGCTTCACAAAGCCAAAACGATCAGACAGAGCCCACGGCAGCTGAAATGTTCAACGTCAAATGTGCACTTTGCCACGGCAAAGACGGTAAGCTAAATGTTGCCGGGGCACCTGATCTTACAAAGACAAAAATGACCTTAGATCAGCGCATAGACATTATTACGCATGGCAAAGGGACTATGCCCCCTCAAGGTGAAATCCTCACCGAAGCGCAAATTGTAACGCTCGCCGAATACGTGGAAACACTGAAACATTAGAATGGCGCAACTTATCGAAACTGCTAAAGCACAAGAAACCTGCGTGCTTGTCGGCATTATTACGCGTACCCAAAAGAAAGAACTACTCGACGAATACCTCGATGAACTTGAGTTTCTTGCCACGACCGCTAATGCAGTTTGCATAGAGCGTTTCTCGCAATCTCTCGATCATCCAGACGTGCGCACGTTCGTTGGTAGCGGGAAAATAGAAGAAATCAATAACTACGTTGTTGAGCACAAAGTCGACATGATCATTTTCGACGATGAGCTAACTCCAACGCAGCTGCGCAACATCGAACGGGTTGTGCCCGATGTTAAAATTCTCGACCGCAACAACCTCATTCTCGATATTTTCGCATCCCGTGCGCGCACGGCGCATGCCAAAACTCAAGTTGAGCTAGCACAATATCAATACTTGCTGCCCCGCTTAACCAATATGTGGACCCACCTTCAAAAACAAAAAGGTGGTATTGGAATGAAAGGTCCGGGGGAAAAAGAAATCGAAACCGACCGCCGTATCATTCGCGATAAAATAGCCGCGCTGAAAGAAGACCTCAAAGCCATCGATAAACAGATGCAGACACAGCGAGGTAACCGCGGTGCCATGGTGCGGGCAGCCTTGGTGGGATATACAAACGTAGGGAAATCGACCGTGATGAACATGCTCTCGAAAAGCGAAGTCTTGGCAGAGAACAAACTGTTCGCAACGCTCGATACCACGGTGAGAAAGGTGGTGATCGACAACCTACCTTTTTTGTTGTCTGATACTGTAGGATTTATCCGAAAATTACCTCACCAACTCATCGAATCGTTTAAATCTACACTCGACGAAACAAGAGAGTCCGACATCCTTATCCACGTCGTCGACGTGAGTCACCCCCAATTCGAAGACCACATGAATGTGGTGCAGGAAACGCTGCGTGAAATCGGCTCACTCGACAAACCGATGATTTTGGTGTTCAATAAAATCGACGCGTTGACGTTTGAAGAACCTGAAATACCGATGGTTCCAGAAGACTTCATTGAAGAAATCGACAACTCAGATGCCCCACCAGCATCGCTTGACGACTTGAAAAAATCGTGGATGGCGAAGAGCGAATTCGACAATGTCGTCTTCATTTCTGCTACCAACCGCACCAACATCGATGAACTTCGTGAGGTCATTTATACCCGCGTAAAAGAAATCCATCAGGTGCGTTATCCATACAACGATTTCCTTTATTGACATTTCAGTTGTTGTCTTCACTATCTTTGTACTATGTCAGGATTACGCCAGGAAAAATTAGGCAGTCTCATTAAGCGGGAAATAGCCATTATCTTTCAAAGAGAGAGCAATACCCTCTTCAACGGACGATTTATCACAGTGACCAGCGTGCGCTTGTCGCCCGACCTCTCTGTAGCTAAAATATATGTCAGCATCATGGCGTCGAAAGATAAAAATGCTGATTTGAAGCAGATAGAATCTGAAACCTGGAAAATACGCAAGCTCCTCGCTGCAACCGCAGGCAAACATTTACGTAAGATGCCTGAGCTCCATTTTTATTTGGACGACTCTTTGGATTATTTTGAAGATATAGATCGTTTACTGAAAGGTTAAGCATGCAACACGAGGAAATCCGCCGCTCGTTATCGGTGGTGTGCGGACAATCAACACTACTGCGAAAGGGGCTATTCAACCTTATGAATTGGCTCACAGGTCGCAGTTGGCACGTGAGGAGAGAGCTCAAGAAATGGCTGCGCTCAGCACCTGATCGCGCCCACGTGCTCGATGCCGGCGCTGGCTTTGGTCAAAACTCATGGTGGCTGAGCTGTCAGCGTGAGAAATTTAGTGTCCTCGCGGTCGATAACGCCCAAGAACGTGTTTGCTCTGGCAATGCCTTCGTTCGCGATACAAACCGAAAAAATCTACTCTTTCGCACGTTGAACTTAGAAGCTTTAGAAGACACGGATGCCTTCGACTTGATTCTATGCACTGAGACCTTGGAATATGTCAATGATGACGATAAGGTAATTGGCAACTTCCACCACGCTCTACATCAAGGCGGAATGGTGATTGGCACCGTGAATCGCTGCTATGAAGGAAAAAAATTGGAGCGCGACGCGATGTGCCGCCACGGCTACACCCGCGAAGACCTAAAGGCGAAGTTCAAATCGGCAGGGTTTTCAAAGGTAAAAACCCACTACACCCTCGGTTCATCAGGCAGGTTAGCAGGTAAAATCGGATTGGAAATTCCACTCAAGATGCTAAAGCTAACCCGATTGTTGGCCGTCGTGCTTCCGTTCTACTACATCTTCGCTTTTCCAGTGACCATCGTTTTGAACTGGATCGATAGCCACATGGCGCACCTCAATGGCAATGGCATCATCGTGCTGGCCTGGAAGTAAACTCAAACGCATTTTCGTTCGCTATCTCGGCTTTTCTTCGTTTATTCACACCCCGTGAACATTTCGCTTTTCATATCACGTAGGTACCTCTTTTCCAAGAAGTCACGCAACATCATCAATGTCATTTCTGGCATCTCAATGTTCGTTGTGGCATGCGTAACCACGGCCATGATAGCGATTCTTTCAGCCCTCAATGGTATCGAAACGCTGGTTTCTGACTTGTTTAGCACCTTCGATTCTGAAATCTCCATCTCCCCTGCCAAAGGAAAGGTGTTCGAAGCCACCGATAGCCTGCTGGTTGTTATCACTTCGGTAGAAGGCATTGGGGTCATCTCGTCGGTGCTTGAAGACGATGTGATTGTACGGTTCGACGGACAACCCTCTGTGGCCACAATCAAAGGGGTCGACACCCTTTTTCAGGAGGTTACCAACGTTCGCGATGTCATGCGGGCCGGCACTTTTGAACTCTATCGTTCCGACATTCCATGCGCCATTCCCGGGTACGGCATCCAATCTGAGTTGGGCATTCCGTATCACCCTGAAGACTACCCCATCATCACCCTCAGCGCACCCATTCGCGGTAAAAAACTGGCGCGGTACAAAGACAAAGCCCTCAATACCCTGCCAATTCTGGTGTCGGGCGTGTTCAGCGTAAATGCCGAAATGGATGTGAAGTACATACTCACACCACTCGACTATGCGCGTGAGCTCTTGAGCTACGACAACGAGGTGAGTCAACTTGATATTTCTCTCGCCAGCGGCGAGGATGCCGACGATATGAAAGCGCTGCTGCGTGAAAAATTAGGCGATAACTTTGTGGTTGAAACACGGTATGATAAAAATGAAATCATCCACAAAACGAACCGATCTGAAAAGTGGGCGACGTTCTTGATTCTAACATTTATCCTGCTCATCGCAGGATTCAACATCATTGCCTCGCTCACCATGCTCATTATTGAGAAAAAGAAGGATATATTCATTCTGAAGAGCGTAGGACTAACGCCACAAGCCATCCGCCGTATATTCTCGTATCAAGGCGTATTGATCAACATCGTTGGCGCTGCCATCGGAACAATCATCGGACTGTCTGTATGTCTGCTTCAGCAGAAATTCGGCTTTATAAAACTCGAAGGATCGATTGTGCCATCGTACCCAATTGAGGTACGGTTTCTCGATATTGTAGCCATTCTTACTACTGTGCTTACAATTGGTGTGCTGTTCTCAACATCCATGGTGCGCTACCTGATCAAAAGGTTCGCTTAATACTGATCTTGGAACATCCCGCGGATTTCTTCTAGGGTAGCATTAACAAGGTCAACAGACTCTCCCGTCACCAATTGCATGCGGTACTCCTTGAAGTGCGGCAACCCTTTGAAATAGTTGGCATAATGGCGGCGCATCTCTACCAAGCCAAGGTGCTCACCTTTCCATCGCACTGCCATCGACAGGTGTTTTCCTGCTGCATCTACACGATCTGAAATGGTAGGAGGTGCCAAATGTGTGCCCGTAGCCATGAAGTGCTTGATCTCGTTAAAAACCCACGGATAACCAATGCTTGCGCGTCCAATCATGATGCCATCAACTCCGTACCTGTCGCGGTATTCAACCGCTTTTTCAGGAGTATCTATATCGCCGTTTCCGAAAACAGGTATGCGCATGCGGGGGTTGTTCTTGACCTCCGAAATCAAGGTCCAATCTGCATCGCCCTTGTACATCTGCTTCCGCGTTCTTCCGTGGATGGAGATGCCTTGAATACCCACATCCTGCAGCCGTTCTGCCACTTCAACAATGTACTTGGTATCTTCGTCCCAACCCAAACGGGTTTTCACCGTAACTGGCAAATGGGTTGAATTCACAATTTCTCGTGTCATCGAAACCATTTTTGGTATGTCTTGCAAGATTCCAGCGCCAGCGCCTTTGCATGCTACCTTTTTTACCGGACAACCATAGTTGATATCAATGATGTCTGGACCTGCGGCTGCCGTAATTTCAGTAGCTTTCCGCATGGATTCTATTTCACTTCCAAATATTTGGATGCCAATCGGTCGTTCGTACTCGAATATATCGAGTTTCTGCATACTTTTCGCAGCATCACGAATCAAGCCTTCGCTTGAAATAAATTCTGTGTACATCAAATCTGCTCCGTGCTCTTTGCAAAGCGCACGAAATGGCGGGTCGCTAACATCCTCCATAGGAGCTAACAACAAGGGAAAATCACCCAACTCTATCGACCCAATTTTGACCATCCGTGGAAATTGAACAAATTCGACGCAAATTTACGAAATGAAACATGCTTTATGATTCGAAGTTCTTTCCAAACAATGCATCCTTTGCTAAAAGTGGTGTTTTTCGCGTGCATCGTACTCATGCTTGTAGCCACTTCGGCAGGTATTGGCATCGCCCTCAGCTCGTGGATTTGCAATAGCCCAATGTCTGATCTTCAATCTGTTACAACTGAACCTTTCGATGACGTGAAGGTCTGCGCATTGCGAGTAATCAACGCTTCAAACCAGATATTTGGTTTCTTAGGTGCGTCGTTTTTATTTCTTCTCCTCATGGGAAAGAAGTCGGTAAATGGCTTTTGGATGGGTGTGCCGCGCATGACGATTCTCCTGGTTCCTTTCCTCGCGATGTTTTCAATGCCCTTGATCCAAGCGGCTTTCGAAATCAACAATGCCTTGATTCCTGAGGGTGGCTACCTCGAAGGATTACTCAAACCGAGCGAAGACAACCTGGCGAAAATGACGGAAGTTTTGTTAACGATGAATTCTTTTTCAGAATACCTGCTGATGCTCTTTGTTGTTGCCGTGCTACCCGCAGTGGCTGAAGAGTTTGTCTTTCGTGGTGTCGTGCAATCGCAGCTCGCAAAAGCTTTTAACAACATCCACGTGGGTATATGGACGTCGGCTTTCGTCTTCAGCTTCATCCATTTTCAGTTCTATGGTTTTCTTCCAAGGATGCTGCTCGGTGTCTTTTTCGGCTACCTCCTTGTGCACACAGGGAGCATTTGGAGCAGCGTTTTGGCCCACTTTATAAACAATGCCATGGCCGTTACTGCAGCATACTTTGCAGGCAGCGCTAGCATTGGTGAAGCACAAATGGAAGAAGCCGCGTTGAATCCTATACTGCTGTTACTATCGGCGTTGGTGTTCACCCTGATGTTTTGGGTGGTGATTCAAAAGAGCAAGTGGGACATAGTGAAACCTGCTTATCTCAGTCGGGTAACCGCAGCAAACTATGAAACAGCTGCAGATCAGCAGGAGTCGTAATCTTTATATTTTCCACATTTCCAGCCACCAGACTTATTTCCTTGCGCTGCGCCTCTACCACCGATGCGTCATCGGTAAAAACAGGGTTGTAGGGTTGTTGGTAGGCCGATTTGAGGATGTCAATTCTAAAAACCTGAGGTGTCTGCACCAACCGATACTCGCTTCTGTTCAGCGCCACTGATCCGTTTTCGGTAATGCGACGTAAACTCTCAGAAAGGGCAATCACGGGTATGGCTGCTCCTGTTGACTCTGCTGCATCGAAAACATTGCGGAGGGTTTCAATGCTCACGAGCGGACGAACAGCGTCGTGCACTGCAACAACATCTGCGGTAGCTAGTTTCAATCCGTTTTGAACAGATTGAAAGCGCTCAGCACCACCTATGGCGACTTGACAGTTGATGTTGAACTTCGCTGCGAGGTCTTGAAAATAGTCAACCCATTGTTCGGGTAGCACAACGATTACCTTCATGGTTGCATCGAAGCTGCGAAAGCGATGGATGGTATGCACGATGATTGGCTTTTGGTCGACTTCCAAAAACTGCTTCGGCATTTCGGCTCCCATCCGCTTGCCTTTTCCTCCGGCTACAATTATCACTTCGCGCATGCGGTAAAGGTAAGTAGTGTGCAACAAAAAAGCCACCTGCTTGCGCAAGTGGCTTTTCAAAAGCTGTTATAAATTACATTGCCGCAGCCATGCGCTTGTTCACTTCATCCCAATTGATAACATTGAAAAATGCAGTTATGTAGTCTGGACGACGGTTCTGATAGTTCAAGTAGTACGCGTGCTCCCACACATCAAGTCCGAGTATCGGTGTGCCTCCACAACCTACTCCTGGCATCAGTGGATTGTCTTGGTTGGCGCTAGAACAAACTTCTAACTTGCCACCTTTCACGCACAACCACGCCCATCCTGATCCAAAACGGGTAGCCGCTGCTTTCGCAAAAGCTTCTTTGAAAGCGTCAAACGAACCAAATGCGGCATCAATAGCAGTTGCTACTGCACCTGTTGGCGCTCCACCACCGTTTGGCGTCATCACAGTCCAAAACAAGTTGTGGTTGTAATAACCGCCCCCATTGTTGCGCACTGCTGCGTTGTCGCCAACATTGGCGCAGATCTCTTCAATCGACATCGACTCCATTGGAGTGCCAGCAATGGCAGCGTTCAAATTGTTTGTATACCCAGCATGGTGCTTGTCATGGTGAATTTCCATGGTGCGGGCATCGATATGTGGTTCCAATGCGTCGAACGCATAAGGAAGTTTTGGTAACTCAAAAGCCATAATAGAATGTTTATTGTGTGTCAAAGATACAAATCATTTGATGTCTTAAAAGTTCACTCAGATTGCGGAAGAGTTAACTTTCCATCCACAACCTTGTACGCATCGTAATCGCGGGCAACGTCTAAGGCATGATCGAAAACGAGGTCGTCTTCCAATAAGACACGGTAATAGGCCTCTTCGTTGAATACATTCTTCGCAATGAATGCCAATATTCGCGTACGTATCACCTCGCGTGAATTCTTGATGCCTACCTTGTCTTTGTAAATGCCTTCTTTCTCAGCCGCATTGAACAATTTCTCAAGCAACTCATCTGGCACCGAATACCCTTCGAGCAACTCTGAAACATTGGCATAGCCGGCAAATAGGTCGCGATTTTTATTCACAAAGTCGAATGCAAAGGTGCGCATCACGCCGCTGTAACTCAAGTCTGAAAGATAAAACGAACCTCCAAGGGTGTCGATGGGCACAAAGACGTCTGGCATGATTCCTCCCCCTCCATAAACAAATCTGCCTCCTTTGGTCACATACCGCAAGCTGTCTTGAAATTGCAAGCTGTCTAAATTCAATAGCTCTCCCGTCTCGAAGCGGTTGGTGAGGTCGTTGTCGTAGTCTACCCCTTCGCCATAAGGACGTTGGATACTTCGTCCGGTTGGTGTGTAGTATCGCGCCACTGTTAACCGCAGCGCTGAATGGTCAGGAAGCCCTATCTCATCTTGAACGAGTCCTTTTCCAAACGACCTCCGTCCAACGGTAATCGACCGGTCGTGATCTTGCAGTGCACCCGCCAAGATCTCACTCGCTGAAGCCGACCCTTGGTTTATAAGCACCACTACATCCATGTTGTTATACACTCCTTTGATCTTCGAATAATAATCACGGCGGGGTGAGTTCTTCCCTTCTGTGTAAACTATCAGTTGGTCGTTGTCCAGAAATTCTTGCACCATGGGAATGGCAGAATTCAAATATCCGCCGCCATTGCCGCGTAAATCAAGAATCACACTTTTCGCTCCATCATCTGCCAGTTCTTTCATGCCTGCCATAAACTCTTCGTAAGAATTCTTTGCAAAGCGTGTAAGTTTCAAATACCCAATCTCAGGCTCTATCATTACCGAGGCAACAACACTGTAGATCGGAATTTTGTCGCGCTCTATTGAAAAAGAAAGTAGCTCGGGTTCGTCGTTGCGTTTGATTCCCAAGTTAACAATGGTGCCTTTCTCTCCCTTTAAAAGGGTCATGACTTTCTCATTGGTTAAACCCAAACCTGCAATGTTCTCACCTTCAACGGTGATAATGCGATCTCCAGGTAAAATTCCGGCTGTTTCAGACGGACCTCCTTCAATGGGCGAAACCACCATCAAGGTGTCTTTTTGAATCATAAACTCCACGCCAATGCCCTCAAAATTACCTTCCAAGGGTTCTGTTACTGCGGCCAATTCTGCTGCGCTGATGTAGTACGAATGGGGATCTAAATCTTCAAGAATGGCGTTGATGGCTTTGTCTATCAAGGCACTCTTCTCAATTGAATCAACATACATCTCGTCGATCTTGTTGATGATGTTCACCAACTTGTTCGGGTTATCTTCATCCGAAGATCGGTGAATGAGTATGGTATCGCCAGCGAACAACGAACCGATGTAAACCCCGATCAACAGCACGATGGCGTAAAACAAGGGTTGAAATGGTGATTTCTTTTCTGCTGGCGTTTGTTGGCTATCTTCCATTGAAATTGGTTATCACGGTTCTGAAATGTGCACAAGCTCTATTCCTGCCTGCTGCAAAAACTCCAACCCGCTGTCGTCTTTATATCTTACTTTGTACACTACGCGTCGCATACCCGTTTGCAAAATCAACTTCGAACATTCTTTGCATGGTGAAAGCGTGATGTATAACGTAGCTCCTTCTGCACTGTTGTTCGATCGCGCTACTTTGGTTATGGCGTTGGCTTCGGCATGCAACACGTACCAATGTGTATCTCCTGCGTCGTTTTCGCAACAATTATCAAATCCTGATGGTGTGCCGTTGTAACCATCTGATATGATCATACCATTTTTAACAATCAAGGCGCCTACTTTCTTTCGGTTGCAATGAGATAAATTTCCCCATTCAGCAGCCATCTTTAAATAGGCTCTATCGTAACGTTCTTGCTTCTCTGCCTCTGTTAATTTCATAGATATTCGGTGCATGCGGCATCAAATTTAGCGGAATAGCACTTGCTGTCACAGTTAAGCACCGTAATTTGGCAAATCTTTGCGATTATGTTTCTCAAGATTTTCTACATATCGACCCTTTTCGCCACGCTGAACGTCGCTGTTTTCGGACAAGAATTGAATTTTGAGGGCTTTGGTCGGCGTGAGGGTTTGAATGCTCAAACCATAACCGATTTCACGGAAGATGAGGAGGGTAGGTTATGGATTGGCACAGCCGGACAAGGACTAGTGCATTTCGATGGGTTCCGTTTCGAGCTGCTAAGCGGTACTGAAAACGATACGGTTTCCGATGTAGGGTTCTTTGATAATGCTGTTTACTACCTTAAATCATCGGGCATTTACAAGGCTTCAACTGAAGGTGTTTCTGAGCATGTGCTGACTCAAAACAAATCTTTTGAAAAGTTTTGGATACTGGGCGATTCGACGTGGCTAATCGACTCCAATGGTGCGCTTTTCTTGTCGTACCATGATAAAATTGATGCCACAGATATCGGTGAGGTGAACGACTACTTATGGTTCAACAACAATCTTCTAGCATTAACCAATGTGGGCATTCACGCCTTACTCGGCGGATGGCATCCAAAATTCGATCTTCCCGAAGCAATGCCTGTATATGCAGGAACGGAGGTCGATAACACTTTTTTCCTTGCCACAAAGGAAGGGGTATGGATGCTGAATGATTCTTTGTATTTGATTCCTGGCACTGAAAACGAACGGGTGCGCTCTCTGTGCATCGATGTCTGCGGTAAACTGTGGATGGCGGGCCGAAATCATGTCCTCACTTTCAACGGCACTGAAACACAGTCGCTATCAGAAATCAACGGTCTGCCTTCGGCCAAGGTGCGCAAACTCCTCACCGACCGCTCAGGGGCACTTTGGTTTGGCTCATCAACCGCCGGACTATTCATGCTGCGCGACATGTCGATAGTGACCTTCGCGCAAGAACACGGATTTCCCGAAACGTTGATAACGGCGACGGTAAAAGAAAACGACTCTACCTTGTGGTTCGGGACGGTTGACGGCTCGGTTTTCAGGTGGAGATATCCCGAAATGCCAGCATTGATCTATCAAAACAGCGGACAATATCTGCGCAATGGGGTGTCTGACATGTTGCAATGTGGCACTGCCATCTATTTCTCGCTCGAAAAAGAGGGGACGCTGGTTTATCGCGACAATCGTATTGAAGGTGTGTTTGAAAATGCGCGCCGCTCAATCGCGGGATGTGCGAATTATTCGCTCGAGGTAAACGGCGTTGTAACTCCCAACAACAAGATTCTGACTTCAGATCTGGCATGTGAAAATCTCAACGATATTGCGATTTTTAACGACAGCTTGGTGATCGCCGCTGCGTGCGGCCTGTATTTTCTTCCGCTTCGCGTGAACGGCTCCGTGATTCTGCCCGATAACATGTCGACTTTCATTCCTGCCGATGGCAGTGAGGTGTATAATTTCACGACTGTTTTGAACGATGGTAACGGCACCTTGTGGCTTGGGACAAAGAACGACGGACTGTTGAAGTTCAAAAACGAGATCGAGGTCGTTGCGCGGAAATCGCTTGATGACCAGCATGTAACAGGTATTTGCAGGGCCGATGACGGCAACATCTGGGTTTCAACCATGTCGGGCTTGAGTTTGATTGAACTCTCACCTGAAGGTGACCTTGTCCTCAATGTCTCGAACTACCCTCTTGAATACGCCGTTTCACCTGGCTCGCTGCAATACTTCAATGGCAAACTTGCTTTTGGAAGCTCAAAGGGCTTGATTACATTCGATCCAAACGGAATATTTCCCGATTACAATCCACCTATTGTCCGCATCAACCAGGCGTTCGTGAATTTCGAATTGCCCATAGCACCAGAGTTGAAATACAATGAAAATCACCTCACTTTTCATTTTTACGCAATCGACCTAGCCGATCCTTTTGATGTTGTTTATCAATGTCGACTTGTGGGTTTTGAAGACGATTTCCACGAGGTTACTTCACCCGTTGTTTACCCGCAGTTGCCACCTGGTGATTACATGTTTGAGGTCCGCGCGCGCAACCATGACGGTATTTGGTCCGAAAAAACTGAAACCATTTCATTTGTCATCGACGCACCTTTTTACGCCAAGCCAGGGTTTCTTTTTGCGGTCATAGTCATTTCCTTGTTGGCTATTTTCCTTTTTGTGAAGTGGCGTGTGAGGGCCTTAAAAGAGGCGAATAAGGTGCTGGAAGAGAAGGTTAACGAGCGGACAAAAGAGCTTAAGGTTGAGCGAGACCGCAGCGAACGACTATTGCTAAACATCCTGCCCAAAGAAACCGCCGATGAGCTCAAACAAAACGGTTTTGCGATGACTAAAAGCTACCGGCAAGCATCGGTTTTGTTTTCTGACTTTAAAGGATTTACGATGATGTCTGAGCTGGTTAGCTCTGAAGATTTGGTTTCGCTGCTTGATGACGCCTTTAAATCATTTGATCGCGCCTGCGACCAGTTTGGAGTAGAAAAAATTAAAACCATTGGCGACGCTTACATGTGCGCAACTGGACTTCCCCTTTCAACCGAAGACCATGCCGAAAAACTTGTCTTATTCGCTTTTGCTATGCTTGAAGAAATGGACGTTTTTAATGAGAAACTGGCTCAACGTAGGTTGCCACCTTGGCAAATTCGCATTGGTATTCACTCAGGTCCGCTCATTGCTGGGGTGGTAGGAGAAAAGAAATTCGCCTATGATATTTGGGGCGATACTGTGAACACCGCATCGCGCATGGAAAGCAGCGGAGCGCCAAATTGCATCAACATCTCCGGTGCTACGCATGCCATCATCAAAGACAAATTTAAGTGCACTGCGAGAGGATTTGTAGCTGCAAAGAACAAAGGCGACATGGAAATGTATTTTGTAGAAGAACGATTATGAAGATATACACGAAAACAGGCGACGACGGGTCGACGGGGCTATTGGGTGGGACACGCCTGCCGAAAGACCACATCCGCATCGAAGCATACGGCACCCTTGATGAGTTAAACGCCTTCATTGGTGTGCTGCGCGACACAGAGGGCACGGCAGGTTGGCATGCCCACTTGGTTCAAATTCAAGAAGACCTCTTCACCATTGGCAGTCACCTTGCTGCTGATCCTGAAAAAAACAAGATGACGCTGCCAGAATTAAATTCGGGGCGTATTGCCGAACTTGAAAAAAGCATGGATGATATGGATAGCACCTTGCCACCGATGCGGAATTTCGTGCTACCAGGCGGACATCCTGCGGTTTCTGCTTGTCATGTCGTGCGTTGCATTTGTCGACGTGCCGAGCGGGCAACCATTGCACTATCTCATACGTCATACGTGGGAGCAGAATATGTGCAATATCTCAACCGATTGTCTGATTTTTTCTTCGTTTTAAGCAGAAAATTAGCCGTTGATTTGGGAATTGAAGAGACACCGTGGTTGCCAGGGAAGTAAATCAATCGCCGAAACGCTTGATTCACGCGGAATAGAGAAAATGTGTAAATAATAAATGAAGTATTACACTATTTCGTTGACTGCCATAACAAAAAACATATTTTTGCGTACTTAAATTTTTTGACTTTTAAAACTCTGGTATTATGTATTGGACGTTGGAATTAGCTTCCTATTTGGAAGACGCCCCATGGCCAGCAACCAAGGATGAATTGATTGACTTTGCCATGAGAACTGGAGCTCCGCTCGAGGTGGTTGAAAATCTGCAACAGATTGAAGACGAAGGTGAAATCTATGAAACCATCGAGGAAATTTGGCCTGACTACCCCTCGAAAGAAGACTTTTTCTTCAATGAAGATGAGTATTAGAAGGTGTTGAACCCACATTAAAGCTGCTTCGGCAGCTTTTTTTGTGCCTTTACGTTTTAGAAATATGCGAAAATAGAAATGGGGACTGCGTTCAGACCCCATTCCACTTAACATTAAACTAAAACTACCATTACAATGAAATTCATTGTAATTATGAAAATTTGCCTTCAGTGCGGACGAATGCCCGCAGGTAGGATTCAAAGGTACAGATTTTTCCTAAACCAAAAAGGAAGAATTAAAAATTTCACACTTTTTTGCGTAAAACCATCCGTAAGGTGTGTCTGCTGCGTTGTTCGAGTAGAACTTCTTTTCCTTGTGCCAATTGCCGAACGGTGTTTTCATCGAAGTGGCGAATGGTTAAAAGTTCAACTTCTTGGTTGTATCGTATAGCGTAGTTGCTGCTCATCAAGTCAATAAAACGAGATATACGTTCCATGTCTTCATTCACACATACCGAAAAACTGATCGCTGAATTCTGCATGAGATTAATTGTTAACCCACTCAAAGCGAATGCTTCGAAAATATCTCGCAGGTTCGACTCCACAATGAAGGAAAAATCACGAGGTGAAATCGATATCAAGATTTGTTTTGGCTTGAAGATGTACATCGGCACTGGCTGCTCCGCCATTGCATTTTCAGAAATCTCTGTTCCTTTCTCTGTTGGGGAAAGAAAGCCTTTTACGAAAAGTGGTATGCTCTTGTTCTGAAGCGGCTTGATTGTTTTTGGGTGAATCACGCTCGCTCCGTAATAGCTCAGTTCGATGGCTTCTTTGTACGACAATGATGGAATCATGACTGTATGATTGAACCATTTCGGGTCAGCATTTAACATCCCAGGCACATCTTTCCAAATGGTCAACGACTGTGCATCAAGCAAATAAGCCAAAATAGCAGCGCTATAGTCTGACCCTTCTCTTCCAAGAGTTGTGGTATTTCCAAAGGTGCTTTCTGCTATGAAACCTTGTGTTAAGACAATGTTGCGTTGTCCTTTTTCAAAATGGCTTTTTAAAATATCAGTCTGCTTGCGCGTCCGCTCCCAATCCAACTCTGCTGCGCGGTGGGTCGAATCGGTGCGTAATACATGCCGAATATCTACCCATTCAATTGGCAATCCTTCGCTCTCAAGCGCCAAATGCACCAAGCAGGTGCCTATCAATTCACCCCAACTTACAATTTGATCATAGGCTTGATCGCTATCGCGAGGCGGGGTTGCTTGCAGCATCTTTTCAAAATCTGAGAACATAGCTTGAAGCGGTACCAAGCAGACATCGTTCAACTTGAGCTCTTTAGCAATACTCAAATGGTAGTTCTTGAAATGCTCGAGCGAACTATCGGTTTTCTCACCTTCTATCCATTCTTTCCAAATGGTTTCCAGGTGATTGGTCATCTTACCTAAAGCCGATTGCACCACAACCAAGTGTTCGGCTTCACAAGATTTCAAGATGCTCGCAACATTGCGAATTGCATCTGCATTGCGCACAGAGGCGCCACCGAATTTGTATACTATCATAATCCGTTCTTTCTCATTAATTGGCTGAGTTGTTCTCGGGTCAATTTGCAATTCACCCACGAGTTATCTAACACAGCATCGAGATTATTGTAAAAAGCAATGCCACTGTCATTCCAATCCAGGACTTGCCATTCCAATCTGCCAGCGTTTGTTTCAGCTGCATATTTAGCAACTTCTAAAAACAATCTCGTCCCTATTCCTTTGCCTCTCCATTGCTCCGAAACGATCAAATCTTCCAAATACACACAGCTGCCTGTCCATGTCGAATACTTACCATAAAACAACGCCATTCCCACAATCACTCCCTCACACTTTGCTGTATAAACTTTGCACTTGGGATTTGCACCAAAAACATCATCATCTAGTTCATCGGCGGTAAGAATAACTTGGTTTTCAGCCCTCTCAAAAACCGCTAGTTCTTTGATCAATGCATGCAAGCCCACAGCATCTCCGCGCAATGCGAAATCAATGATAATTTGATCTGGAGAATTCATGGCATCAAAGCTACTAAATACGCACTGTGTAAACGAGAAGAGTTATTATCTTGCCAATGTGAATTACCTCGATTTTCTCATTCTCCTTAACCTAGGCCTCGCTACATGGTCAGGCTTTAAAAAGGGCTTTGTCCTCGAAATCTTTTCGTTGCTTGCATTTTTCGGTGGACTTTTCATTGCGATGCATGCTTCTGAGTATGCCACCGATTGGCTTCGTCAAAACTGGGAAATAAAGGCGGAATTGCTGCCTGCTGCTGGTTTTGCAGTAACTTTTTTAGGAGTTGCCATTGGCATTCACCTCATTGGTCGCATCGTAAATAAGGCGATCGACCTTGCTGCGCTAAGTCTGCTGAACAAGGCTTTTGGAGCGGTGTTCGGACTTATCAAGACGCTCTTCATTCTCGGGGTTGTTTTGCTGATACTCGAATCGTTCTCGAGTTTCATCCCATGGCCATCTGAAGAACTCAAAAATGGATCGCTATTCTATCGCGACATGCAAGAAATAGGATTAAAAGTAGTGCCTGATATCGAAAACAGTGAGCTGATAAATCAGTGGAAAAATGCCGACTGGATTAAGGAGTAGCTTTCTTTTCTACATTCTTGAGAACCGCACTCCGTAATGAATAAGGAGTGTAGGGTTTTATAAGGTAATCGTTCATTCCCGACACTTTGATTTGATCGGCTACTTCCGACATAATAGAAGCCGTAACAGCAACTATTGGTATTTGTTTGTTGAAATGCTCAGTTGCCCGGATGTGTTGGGCCGCTGTATAACCATCCATGATTGGCATCTGGATGTCCATCAAAACCACATCGTATTTCTCAATCGCCAGCATCTCAACAGCTTCTTTACCATTCACTGCAATCGATACTTTTGCTCCCCAAGAGACAAGGAACTTTCTAAGTAACAATTGATTGACCTCATTGTCTTCTGCTGCCAGAATGGAGATGCCATCCAATCGTTCCAACTGCTCGCTGTGCTCATCACCTAAGAATATCTGTTCACTGTGCGACCTTGCCATATTCAAAACAAACGATATGGCTGTCCCAATTCCTGGTTTGCTGTCAATAACCAATTCGCTGCCGTGGAGTTCCACCAATTTCCTTGTAATCGTAAGTCCCAATCCAGTTCCCCCAAACTGCCTTGTACTGAGCTCGCTTGCTTGCGTAAAAATGCTAAATACCGCATCTAATTTTGCGCGAGGAATGCCTATCCCTGTGTCTGATACCATGAATCGAATAGCATAGTTCTTTTCGTCCTCATTGATCAGACTCACTTCCAGTCGGACTTCGCCATGGAAGGTGAATTTCACAGCATTCGACAACAAATTATTCAATATTTGAATTATGCGAACAGCATCGCCTTTTACCAGCTTAGGTACCTTTTCATCGATATTTACGACGAATTGAAGGTTTTTCTTCCCTGTCGCAATCGAGAAACTGTTCTCAGTTTTCCGAATCAAATTCCGCAAATCGAAGGTCTCGCTATCGAGATTCACTTTCCCGACATCCAGTTTGGTGAAATCAAGTATCTCATTGATCAGCGACAACAATGCTTCTGCGCTGAAAAGCAAAGCATTTACATTCTCAACCTGTCCAGGCCGGGGAGAATCTTCTTTCAATAAGTACGCAAAGCCAATCACGGCATTCAATGGGGTGCGTAACTCATGGGAAATGGTACTTAAAAACTGTTGCTTCACCATCGAAGCGTTCTCAGCTTTGATTTTTTCCTCTTTTAATTGTCGCTCAATCTCTTTGATGTGCGAAATATCTCTCACGCTGCCATCATAAACTTTCTCCCCTTTATCATTGATGTGTCGTTTGACACTTACCAATCCGGTAAATACATCTCCGTTCTTTCTGCGAAGCAACATCTCTTTGTTCTCGGCATGTCCGTCTGACCGAAAAGCCAAAATGAACTTATGAAATGCATCATCTTCGATCAATAGCTGCCACGATTTCGACGATAACATCTCAGCGGCGCTTGGGTACTCGAACATGCGCGACAAAGCAGCATTTGCATAAAGAAGATCGCCGTTGGGTCCGGCCCGAAAAACGCCTTCGTGAAGGTTGTCTGCCAATTCATTTAGAAAATCACTTCTCTTTGGGACATTGGGGAGGTAAACTTCTTCACAAACACACCAAAAAAACGTTGTGCCATCGGCCTTGATCTGAGGTCGGAATCGCAACTTGAAATGACGACCGTCCAGCTCAACTTTCTCTTCCCAAACTCGTGGATCTAGAAATCGATCTTTCAACAAGGCGACGTGTGCGTGATTAAACTGTCCGTAAAAAGGAAAAAAATTGGCCCCTTCTAAGGCATCAGCCCACAAGGCATTCCATTTATCTGAGCAAAAACCAATTGTTCCATCTAGAGAGATGCCACAAAAACAAATCTCTTGGTACGCAATCGCTGCTATTTGCTCACTTTTAGTCAATTCAGATCAAGCTCTTTGGTTATCCTAATAATTCGTTCTTTCAGCGATTTTACGGTAGCACTATAATCTGCCCCAACCTCCGATCGCACCGAAATATAGAATTTTACTTTTGGTTCAGTGCCTGACGGACGTCCAGTTATGCAAGAACCGTCCCTCAATACATACTGAACCACGTTTGAACTTGGTAAGTTAATCATCTCTTCGGTTCCTGAAACGATATTCTTCTTCGTTTTCGCTTTGTAGTCGATAACATACTCCACTTCCACACCATCTATCGCCTGCGGTGGATTTAGTCTAAAACTTGAAATCATGGCATCGATTTCTTCCTTTCCTTTCAATCCCTCTCGCTTCATCGAAATCAGAGTTTCTTGAAAAGCTCCGTATTCTCTGTGTATCTGCTCAAGGTAGTCCGCAGCATCCAGATTGTTGTCTTTAAGCCACGCGAACATCTCGCAAATCATTGCCGAAGCGGCAATACCATCTTTATCTCTTACAAAATCGCCGATCATGTAGCCGTAACTTTCCTCGCCTCCTGTAACAAATTTCTCTTTGCCCTCTTTCTCGCGAATAACCCCTGCTATGTATTTAAACCCTGTCAAGGTCTCGTAAACTGGCAGTCCGAAACCAACACCTATTCGCCGAATCAGATCCGAGGTCACAATTGTCAACGCCACAAATCCATTTTCAGGAAGTCGGCCATTGGCTTTCAACCGACTCAATTGATAGTGGGTTAGCATTGCTCCTGTTTCGTTGCCATTTAGAAGTCGAAAGCCACCATCTTGTGGTATTGCTATTCCTACGCGATCGGCATCTGGGTCGGTCCCCAAAACCAAAGCAGCACCCGTTTCTTTGGCGAGTTGAATGGCTCTCGATAGAGCTTCGGTCTCTTCCGGATTTGGACTCTCAACAGTACTGAAGGAGCCATCAGGAATGGCTTGCGACGATTCGATGTGAAGGTTTGTAAACCCCAAACGCTTCAATACTTCCGGCAACAAGGTGATGCCCGTGCCATGCAACGAAGTGTACACCATTGGCAATTTAGCCTGGCGGCGGATGGCAGCAGGTTCAATGCAGTTTTGTAAAACCGCTTCGATGTACGCTTCATCAATTTCACCAGCAATAAACTTTATTCTCTCTGATTGCTCATCGAACTTCACTTCTTCAATCTTCACTTTCCGAACCTCATCAATGATGCCTGTGTCGTGTGGATCAAGCACTTGAGCTCCGTCTTCCCAATAAACTTTATAGCCATTGTATTCTGGTGGATTGTGACTTGCAGTAACAACAATCCCCCCTTTGCAGCCTAAGTTTCTAACTGCAAAAGACAACTCAGGAGTTGGTCGCATGTCTTCAAAAACATACACGTTAAACCCATCATAAGCCAGCACACCCGCAGCATTCATGGCAAACAATCTGCTGTTGTTCCTCGAGTCGTATGCAATGGCCACGGAGAAATCGCCATCGCCAAATATATGGCGCAGGTAATTTGAAAACCCTTTTGTTGCCAGCCGAATTGTATAGGCATTCACCCTGTTGGTTCCTGCGCCCATTTTTCCTCGCAGGCCACCGGTGCCAAACTCCAGATCACAATTGAAAGCATCTTGCAACAAGTCAGCATCACCATCAAGAAGTATTTCAACTTCTGCTCGTGTTTGTGCGTCGAAAAACGGTTTGAGCCATGCGTGGGCTCTCTCTTCTGCGTTGGGTGTAGTTTTCTCCATCACCGTGAAATATTTTTGAGGCAATGCCTTACGGACTCCTGCCAAGAAATCATCTGCAATCCACTCGCTTTTTGAAACCTTCTGTTCTCCAATTTGGAGAATTTCGGACGTGTGGCGGCACTTTTGAAATTGTCTGACGTTGTAGCGGTTAAAACGACATCGCTTTCTAGACATTTGCGTATCTCTTGAGCAAATCCGAACCAGCTTGTGATGCCGTTGTGGCTATAATGCACAAGTCCACCCCCGCCAAAGGTCACATCTCGTTTCATCCAGTTCACTATATCATTCGCTAGTGCAAAAGCGAACGTTGGCGACGCTAGTTGGTCATCAACCACTTTTACCTCCGTTCCTTGCTCAAACAATTTCCGCATGGTGTTCAAAAAGTTCTTTCCATGCAATGAGAACAACCAGCTAATGCGGACAATCAGCGCAGCCGGGTAAGCGTTCAAAGCCAATTCTTCGCCGAGCAGTTTCGACTTCCCATAAGCGTTCATCGGAGCAGTTGGAGCGTCTTCAGAATAAGGCTTCGTTTGCGCACCATCGAATACATAGTCGGTTGAAAAATGAACCAAAACAACACTGTTGGAATTGCATATTTCCGCAAGCTTCCCTACTGCATGTCCGTTCACGTTGTTCGCAATACCACTTTCAGTTTCAGCCAATTCAACATTCGTATATGCCGCACAATTGATCACCACCTGCGGTTTGAAGTCGGAAATACCCGCCTGCATTGAAGCTTCGCTGGTGATATCAAAAATTGCTTTTGTAGCAAAGTGCACTTCAAAACCTTTTTCATTCGCGAAAACTTCGCGGAAGGCCTTTCCCAATTGTCCGTCTGAACCAGTGACTAAAATGCGCATTTCACTCATTACATTTCGCCTCGAAAATACAGGTTTCTTGCGGTTTTTTATCTACAATCTACAGAATGCCTACAATGGGTAAGCATATGTCTGACACTACCTTCATTTCTAACCCTACAAACCTCGAATGACAATGCTCGTAAAATTGCACGTAGATTTCTCTAGTGGAGATTGGTCATAAATAGAGGTAGACTATTTATGAAGTTTAATATTTAAGTAAGGATTAAGGGCGAGTCTCCTCGCCCTTATTTTCAGAACAGGATGATGGAGAAGGATTCGAAAAACACGTTTAGCATGTCGAGATTAAGACATATAACAGGCAATGATAGCAGACTAGCGAAAGATTTTATTCATCTTTTTATAGCTCAAATGACCATAGATGTGATCACTTTGGAACATGCCGTAAAATCCAAAGACCACATCAGCATCCGCCGAACGGCGCGGAAAATGACTTCTGCACTTGATGTCTTTGGATTAAACACATCGGGAAGCATCACCCGTGAAATAGACCACTGCATCAAAGAAAACTTTTCAATAAGGAATATATATCCGCTGCTTCATCGGCTAAAGGAGACATGCGAACGCGACCGAGCAGACTTGTTGAAGTCTGTTGGTAGCAGTTGATGCACCGACAAGTAAAAAAACCACCCATGACCCTATTGAACAAATTTACTGCTGCCAAATTTGCTCGCTCAGAATCAGGAATAAAGGCCTATCTGTTGACTGCAATTTTTACGGTTTACACCTTGGCGACATTCACCTATTTACCAAACATAGTTGTTATCGTTCTGGGTTTTGCTTTTTTATTGGCTATGCTGTTTATCAAGCAAGTCATTGGGCATCGAACGTCTTCTTCAATTCCAGAGTTTGTTGTGTTACTTACGATCGCGCATATCCTACTCATACTGCCCATCAACCGTGCGTTTTTGCTACTCAGCTTTCCCTTGATTTCGCTATACACCGTTTTGACAGAAAAAAACCGCGAACATCTCACCGCCCTTTCGCTCACGATATTGCTGAGTTTTTCTATTACCTTAACCACTGCGTTTACCACTGTATCAGACCGCATCATACCCGAGGTAGATGTTGTTTTCTTCATTGCACTAATTATTTCTTACACACTCGCAGCGGCGGCTGGTGTTCAGCATTTCAAAAGCTTAGGCGCGAAAAAAGTCTTGAGCCAAAAGAAAACCACGCACATTGAAACGCTATCTACTTTTTTTAATTCGGCACCGCTCACAATGATGCAGTTAACGCTAGATGGCAAGGTAGTTCTTGCCAATGACCTGGCGAGGACAATTTTACTAAAGGAGCAAGATCGTTTCGATTACCCACCCGGCGTAGCAGAAACCATTTTTGAAAGTTTGCGATCACAATCGCCATGCGAAGTGGTGACCAAAGTTGGCAAAAGCCATTTTCACTTCGTTTGTCAGCCCACTGCCGATAACAACCACATCTCAATTTTTGGCGAAGATGTAACCGATATTCAGCAGGCACGATCAACTGTTCAGGAGTTAACAAACGCGATGGAATTCGCAGCCGACGGCTTGGGCATCATTCGAAAAGATGGCGAATTCGTTTATTCAAACCAATCGCTGAAGCGCTTGTTAGGGTCGGGTAGCGATCTAACAGCTACTAGCTGGTACCAATTTTTTTCAGTAGAATGGCAAATCAAATTCAGAAGAGAAATCTTTCCAGAAGTTCAGACCAAATGCGTTTGGAGAGGTGAAGCTGCTTCTGTTGGAAACAACAATGAGCTATGTGAATTAGCACTAACCATAACAAGGCTGCAGGGTGGAAATATGATTGCTTCTGTGCGCGACAACAATGCTTTCAAGGCGGCACAAAACGAATTGATCACTGCGAAAGAGTCAGCTGAAAAAGCAACCAAAGCAAAGTCAGAATTTTTAGCGACCATGAGCCACGAAATACGGACACCACTGAACGGTGTCCTTGGAATGGCGAAGATATTATCCAGCACCAACCTCACAAAAGAACAAATCAGCTTCCTCGACACAATAGAAGCCAGTGGTGAAAACCTAATGCACATTATCAACGAAATACTCGATTTCTCGAAGATTGAAGCTGGGAGAATGGAGCTGCAAAACTCCACCTTTCAACTTCATAAACTTATATCAGACGCCTTATCTTTGGTTAGTGAGTCAGCATCAGAAAAAGGTTTGGCGCTGACATCCAAAATAACCCACCGCGTGCCGAGCATGGTCGAGATCGACAAAATACGATTCACTCAAATCGTCAACAACCTCCTTTCGAATGCTGTCAAATTTACCACTTCCGGAAGCGTGCACATCGAATTAGACGCCATCCCGAGCGATAAGAAAACAGTTCAATTGTCTATTTCCATTACCGACACCGGTATTGGAATAGATCAAAAAGACCTCCCACTGCTTTTTGAACCCTTCTCCCAAGTTGACTCATCGTCGTCTCGAAAATACAACGGTACAGGTTTAGGTCTCGCCATTTGCAAACAGATCTGTGAACTTTTTGGCGGATCGATCAGCGTGGTGAGTGCTGCAGGAGAAGGATCTTGTTTCACTGTTTCAATACCCGCTGTTGTTGCAGACAACCAAGAAATCTCCCGAAATCACACTGTGACTTTAGACAGACAACTCGGTGAAAAATGGCCCTATAAAATACTGGTTGCTGAAGACAACCTTGTAAACCAGAAACTCGCAACATTTGTGTTTGAGAAAATGGGATATCAGATAGATTTAGCGAACAACGGACAAGAAGCGATTGATATGGCAGAAAAGAAAAAATATGACCTCATTTTTATGGATCTTCAAATGCCATTGGTAGATGGAATTGTGGCCACCAAAGAAATACTTTCTCGCAATCCGCATCCCATTGTTATTGCCCTAACGGCGAACGTAATGGAAGAGACTAAGAATGCGTGTTTTGAAGCAGGAATGACCCATTTTCTGCACAAGCCGTTCAAGCTTGAAGCCATTCAAGAAGTTTTAGAATCTTCAAAAGACAGATTTAATATCGTATAAGCTTCATTATCACCTCGTTTGCGTTGTGTATCTTTGGACGTTGGCATGTTTGTTGAGTTGCAACTTTCAAATTACACGCTTATGAATGCCCGATTTACACTTCTGCTACTCGCTATTTTGAGTACAACAGCTGTTTTCTCTCAGCAGAATCAGCGAAATGTGGTTGCCCGCAGAACTCCGTCATTGAGTTTCGGCCTTCAAGTAGCGCAGCCACGAAATGAATTTTCTGATAGTTTTGAAGGATACCCAGTCGGTATCGCCACTCAATTTATGTCGAACCTTCGTCGTTCACCTTTCGAATTGGGATTCGGTTTCTCTTGGATGAATCAAGGTGAAAAAAATCAAGACATCTATATTTTTCAAGGTGTTGATGCCGTTGGCGATGACGTTTTTGAAAAAGGCTCAATATCGGTCCGCAACAATATCTACACCTACACAGGCTCTGCCAGATTCAAACCTTTTGCTGGTGCTGTGCAACCCTATGGAGAGCTAATAGCTGGAATTCAAAATTTCTCAACGCGAAATATTATTAGCAGTCAAGACAACTCTGCGAGCGATATAAAAGAAAGGGCTCACCGTGATTTTGCACTAACCTATGGTTGGGCAGCAGGTTTAAAGGTTCGCTTAACACAAAACCTTCAAATTGAAGGTCGATTTTCGAACATGCTCGGTGGTAATGTCGACTTCGTTGATCAAAACAGCATTCAAATAAATGACGTGGGAGACCTTGAGTTTTCAAGAGTCAGCAGCAAAACAGATATGTGGCTGTTTCAAGCAGGCATCAGTCTGGAGTTCTAAACAACTTACTTTCATTTTTAACAGGCATCCAATTGGATGCTTTTTTTTCGATCCCTTCGTCGATGTTTTTTTATGTTTCGTCGAATATATTTGATGCTTAATATACACTATTACTGCATTTAGCGAAAATCAATTGACCTTTGCGTCCCGAAAATAAGGGAAACCACAAAAAAGTCAATTATCACTCCTTCAAGCCCCCTCCAAAAAACTTCAAAACACCGCTGACGGCGCATTCCTATGGCTTTGTAGGACTTTTCCGTAACCGTGTTTTTCAGCCAACCCACGATTGTTGTTGGCGTATATGAGGATGCTACAAATTAAGTACACATGAATACGATGAAACGAGTATTAACTCTTAGCCAACTCATTTGCAACGCTACCTTGATGGGATTATGGTTGATTGCGATTGGAGCTTCGGCACAAACTACGAGCGTGACTCTCCAATTCACAACTGACTGCTGGGGATCTGAAACATCTTGGTCTTTTGATGAGGATGGCGGGGCGAATTTAGCTTCTGCACCCTTGGGGACATACGCCGACATGCAGCCAGATGGCACAGGTGCTGCAAACACAATTGTTACAGTTACAGAAGGCGTCTGTTATACACTAACAATTAACGACACCTTTGGTGATGGTATTGCGGGAGCTCAGTGGCCCGGTTGTAATACAAATGGAAGTTTCAACTTTATTGATTCTTATGGTACTGTATTCGCCTCGTTGTCAGACCCAGATTTCGGCGCATCAACCACAATTTCGTTTTGCGCTTCTTTTGGTTGTATAATCCCAGGCGCGACAAACTATGACTCCAATGCCACCATTGGCGATGGTTCATGCACGTTTCCTGCATTAGATGTTTCATTTACATCTGAAATACTCGATGATGGATGCGGTTACCGTTTGGTGCAATTCACCAATACTTCGAATGTCCTCGGATTTGCGAATTGGAACTTCGGAAATGGAACCCCATCAACATCAACTTCAGACAATCCAATTGTGCGTTTTCCAACTGGCACTTCTCAAAATGTAAGTTTAACTTCAACAGTTAATGGCGTCAGTGATTCACAATCCACTTTGTTCGACATACCTCTAAACGATGAATCTGAGCCGTTCTTCTTCATTTTCGACCCCGATTGTTACGGCAGTGAATTGAGTTGGAATATCCTAAATTCAAATAACGATGTTATCTATAGTGCTGCCGCAGGTACTTATTCGAATCAGTTTCCTTCAAACCCTTCTTTAACTACCGAAATATGTCTCCCGGCAGGATGCTATACCATTGAAATTCTCGACTCCTTTGGAGATGGTTTCAGCGGCGCAGAATACAACGGGTGTGACGAAGACGGCACATATCGAATAACCGATAAATTTGGTAATACGATTTACCAATACTCTGGAACTATAAACTTCGGAACGTCGGTTTCGAACAACTATTGTAACAACTCAGAGTTTGTATGGACGGGGGCGTTTAGCACCGCGTGGAGCAATACAGGAAACTGGGCAGGAAACGTTGTACCGAACTCAACTACTGCAAACGTTCGAATTCAATCTACTAGCTACGACCCAAGTCTTACAGCAAGTATAAATGTAAAAAACTTCATCATCGATGAAAACTCAACCATAAACTTTGGCAATTCGAATGGCCGACTTCGTGTTTATGGCGATTTCATCAACAAAGGAACAATTGATCCTACGGTTGGTCGTGTTGAATTCAGAGCTGACTCAGATCAAATTATTAAAGCAGCTTCATACGCTACTACAAATTTCTTCGAACTACGCTTGAATAAATCGAACTCTGTTCACTTGCTTTCGCCGATCAGTGTGAAAGGATTTATTACGCTTTCAAGCGGATATTTGGAGCTTGACGGACAACTGTTAACGCTTTCGAGTGATGCGAACTTTACAGGAATGATCATGCAGACGAGTGCGGGTTCAGACATCATCGGTGAAACGATTGAAATGCAACGTTACTTCCCTGCTGCATCAGGATCTTGGAGAATGCTCTGCGCTCCTGTAACCAATGCAACATTTGAACAATGGAATGACGATATTCCGACAACTGGTTTTGCGGGCGCCGATTACCCGAACTACCCAAATGCTGCAAATCCATGGTCGAATATTCGGGCATACAACGAAAGCGCTCCTGGAGGAATGAATGAAGGCTTCGAATCGATAAGCGGTGTTACAGAAACCATCGACCCAAAAAAAGGATACTTCACTTACTTTGCTCCATCACCAACCCTGTTGGAGGTTCAAGGTGATTTCCCTCGTGGCAATGTCGACTATGCATTGAATTACAACTCAAATGGCTCAGGTGCGAATGATATTGGTTGGAATTTAATCGCTAACCCATATCCATGCACGGTGAACTGGACGAGTTCTTCGGGGTGGACAAAAACGAGATTGAGCAATACGATTTATGCTTTTGACCCAATCAACGGACAATACTCGACCTACACAAATGGGGTGAGTGTTGGTAGTTTAACAAATTTGATTGGACCGTTTCAAGCATTCTGGGTAAAAGCTACCTCTGCCAACCCTGCACTTACAATCAGAGAATCAGCAAAATCAACTTCACAAGGTGTCTTCATGCGTGAAGAAGATCCAAACCTGCATTCTTTGGTAAGAATTAAATTATTGACCCAACAAGAAAATGTCTACGACGAGACCGTAATTGGTTTCCATGCGCTTGCTGCATCGGGATATGACGAAGAAATCGAAGGTTTCAAACTCTTTTCCCCAAACCCTGCCTTACCTAGCTTAGCAACAGTGCCTGATAGCGCGGAAGCCTTCCCAATGAGTATCGCTATGTTACCGATACCAGAAGAAGACCTCGTCGTAGACCTACTTTTACGCCCCGGTCAAAACACCTCATTGATCTTGAAAAACGATATGGTTGATAGTTTTGATAGCAGCATGTGTTTCATTCTTGAAGATCGCGAACTAAATGTCTTAGTTCCTTTTAATATAAATGATGAATATCCTTTCACAGTAACTCCTGAAACAAACGAAAACCGCTTTGCCTTGCGCGTGTCTGCTCCAATTCAAGTCAGCGTACTTGCTGAAACTTGTCCGGAAGCTGAAGACGGACGTGTGATTGCAGAAGGGTACGGACAAGCGCCATGGACCTATGTTTGGGAAAATGAAATGGGCGAAGTGATTCGCACCATGGAGGGCATGACAACTGCCGATTCAATGGAAGATTTGCTTCCTGGGTTTTACACCGTTACTGTGAGCAATGCAAATGAACATTGTGGTTCTTCAACTGAAGTGGTGCAAGTAACTGCCGCTGCACCAATGGAAGTTGACTATACAGCTGAAACTTCTTTGTGCACCGACAGCGCAAACGGAGCTATAACCGTTAGTCCAACCAGCGGATACACTTGGGATGTCCAACTCCTCAACGAAAATGCTGAATTGGTCACTTCCCTTACGGCTATCAATGCGGATTCGACAATCAGCGGACTTCCCGCAGCGATTTATTCATTGCAAGCGACATCCAGTTGCGGTTACACGTTTGTGTTCAATGAGTTGAACCTAAACAATCCCGACGCAGTTGTATCGAACTTCCATCCATCAAGCAGCATTGTACTGCTTTCGAACGGTGGTTCGGCATTCTTCCACAACGAATCATTAAATGCTACGAGCTACGCTTGGGATTTTGGCGACGGAACAACCGACCTTCTTTCAGTAAACCCGCAACACGCATATCAGTCTGCAGGTGATTACATCGTAAGGCTGACCGCATCTAACGATGATTGTACGCATGTTTACGAAACAACGATCCATGTAACAGGCAACGCTACTGACCTTTCTAACGAAGACATGGCTCTAATCACAGATCAGGAAACGGTGAGCAAGATCAATACTTCTATGACAGGCACACAGATGATGTTCACGCCCAAGATGGCGATAGACAGCAAGGTAAATGTGGTGGTTTACAACTTAGTAGGACAAGTTGTAATTGACCAGAAGTACAGCACGCTGCAGGCCAATCCTTACAGTATAGATCTTTCGGCTTTGTCTGTAGGATTCTACACCATGAACATTGCTTCTGATGATGAAATCTTATTGACTTACGAGTTCATCATAACCCAATAATTTTCATTCGGTTGAGTTAATACTCTTGTTTCTAGCTTAACAAGCCCATTTCGAAAGAGGTGGGCTTGTTTATTTTGCGCGCATCGCGTCTACAGGATCCATTCGGGCGGCCTGCAATGCAGGAGCAATACCAGCAATCAACCCTGATGCTACAGCGATAATCATTGCAGTTAGAAATCTTGAGAAATAGATTCCTACTGTTAATCCGATATCCATAGCGTTTATCAATGCCACGATCAGTGCAATCAGCCCAAAGGCGAGCAGTGCTCCGAATATACACAATGCTACAGCTTCGAATAAAAACTGCTGTAAAATGAAACTGTTTCTGGCCCCCAGTGCCTTTTGAATGCCAATGATTTTCGTCCGCTCACGAACAGAAACAAACATGATGTTCGCGATGCTAAAACATCCGACAAGAATTGCGAAGATCCCAATGAACCAACCAACCAACTCCACTTGAGTAAATACAGAATCAATAAAACCTGTCAACATGTCCATTTGATTGATGCTGAAATCGTTCTCTTGTTTCGGTCTCACTTTGCGAATCGCCCTAAACTGTTGTACGATCTCATCTTTCAACTGCGCATTGGTTGATCCTTCCTTTACTTTTACAACAATGCCCGAATCCAGTTCACGAACGTTCATTATCCGCTGTGCAAAGCGCGCTGGCACCATCGCCATTTTATCAAAACCATCGGAGATGATCGATGAGCCTTCCCTGGCAAAAATACCGACAACAGTAACTTTCAATCCTTTGAGCTTCATCTCCTTGCCAAGGACATTCCCCTCTGGAAAAAGCATATCGGCAATGTCGGCTCCAATGATCGCCAAATTCTTACCCCCGTTGAACTCGCCTTCAGTAAAATATCTGCCTTCGGCGATGTCTAAATTCACACATTGATTGTAATCGTTCGATATGCCAGCAATGGAAATATTGTCCATAGTGTTGTTGCGGTTCGAAGCAACTCCCGCATCACCAACTTGAAAAGCAATGGCTTGTGCATTATTCAGTCGGCCCTTCAAATTCTCCATGTCGCGCATCGATGGCTGACGGCGTTGAAAATACTTCCACCATTCATACTCGCCATCGCCTTCAGGCCCCCAAGGCCATTTTTGGACAAACAAGACATCATCACTGATCATGTTGAACGTGTCTTTCAAGCTTGCTTCCATAGAATCGACCATGGTAAACACTGCTGAAATGACGAATATTCCAACCATCACACCTGTGAGCGATAGCAAAGTTCGCAGCTTATTTACAACAATTGCCGACCATGCGAACAGAAAACTTTCCTTTAGAAATCGGAGATACAACATACATGCAAATTACACAGGATTAGCAAAACGCCATCATCATTCGCGCACGTAGATTCACCACTTGTCACATTTATACCTCATTAAATAACCCAATTTAAAAAAGCAAGATAGGTGGAAAACACGTGACAAGTTTGCGTGTTTTCAACTTTTTAATGCGGCATGAAAAGTCTACTTTTGCGCCCTATTTCAGCACCCAAATTAGCACCATGAAAGAAATGAAACGCATTGAAAGCGCGCTCATTTCCGTTTTTAACAAAGACGGATTAGAACCAATCATCAAAGAACTTATACGACTTGGTGTGACCATTTATAGTACTGGTGGGACACAAACCGCAATAGAAGCAATGGGTGGGACAGTTGTGGCTGTTGAAGACCTCACCAGCTATCCGTCGATCTTGGGAGGACGTGTGAAAACGCTTCACCCGAAAGTTTTTGGTGGAATTTTAGGTCGCCGATCGATGAAAGACGACATCAATCAGATGGAAGAGTTTGGAATTCCAGCAATCGATTTGGTGATTGTAGATCTGTATCCATTTGAAGCCACATTGGCATCTGGCGCCAGCCATGAAGAAATCATTGAGAAGATTGATATTGGCGGAATATCATTGATTCGTGCTGCGGCAAAAAACTACAACGACATTGTTATTGTCCCTTCGCAGTCTCAATATCTGAATCTGCTCAACTTGCTGCAGGAACAAGATGGCTGCTCACGCGAAGAAGATAGAAAAGCACTGGCGGCAGAGGCATTCAACGTTTCATCGCATTACGACACCATGATTCACCGTTATTTTGCTGGTGATGCAGACATCATGCTGAAAGAGAGCTTTTTAGGTGGCACAGCGTTGAGGTACGGTGAAAATCCGCACCAGCGCGGATACTTTTTTGGAGACTTCGACAGCATGTTCGACAAACTTCATGGCAAAGCCCTTTCATTCAACAACATGTTGGATGTTGATGCCGCGGTGCAATTGATGAAAGAATTCGAAGGCGACGAGCCAACTTTTGCAATCTTAAAGCACAACAACGCATGTGGTTTGGCAACCCGCAAAACCATGCACGAAGCCTACAAAGATGCTTTGGCTGGAGACCCTGTATCTGCCTTTGGCGGAGTGCTCATTGCCAATGGAACTATTGATCAGGCCACTGCACAAGAAATAAATGAACTGTTTTGCGAGGTAATCATCGCTCCGAAATATGAAAAAGAAGCGATTGATGTCTTAATGACCAAGAAGAATCGCGTCATTCTGATTCAAAAGCACAGCCAATTGCCGCGTATGATGGTTCGCACCGCACTGAATGGATTTTTAGCGCAGGACCGCGACTTACACACCGACCAGATCTCTGGTTTTGAGGCGGTTACAGCAGAATTAGCAAACGAACGTGAGCTTGAAGACTTGGTTTTTGCCAACAAACTTGTAAAGCATACCAAGTCGAACACCATCGTTTTTGCAAAAAACAAGCAGTTGTTGGCGAGTGGCACAGGGCAGACATCTCGCGTTGATGCCTTGTCGCAAGCTGTTCACAAAGCAAAAAGTTTTGGATTTGATTTGAACGGCGCAGTAATGGCATCAGATGCTTTCTTCCCTTTCCCTGACTGTGTTGAACTGGCTGGAAATGAAGGGATTCACGCGGTAGTTCAGCCTGGAGGGTCGGTAAAAGACGACTTAAGCATCACCTATTGCAACGAACACAAAATGGCGATGTACTTTACCGGATATCGACACTTTAAGCACTAATAGAAAAAAAACGCATACGATTGCTGTAAGATTCATTCTATCTTGCTGCATTGTCTATATTTGCGCTCAAGGCTAAGCACTTACAAGGAGGACCATGGGGCTTTTTAATTTTTTCATGCAAGAGATCGCCATTGATTTGGGGACTGCAAACACAATTATCTACTACAACGACAAGGTTGTTGTGGACGAACCGTCGATTGTTGCCAAAGACAGAACGACCAATAAAACTGTTGCAATAGGCAGACAGGCGCAACAAATGCATGGTAAGACCCATGAAAATATCAAGACCATTCGTCCGCTTAAAGATGGTGTTATTGCCGACTTCCAATCGGCTGAAGACATGATCAAAGGAATGATCAAGATGATCAGCAAAGGACGATCTTGGTTTGCACCATCACTTCGTATGGTTATTTGTATTCCTTCGGGCATCACTGAGGTTGAAAAACGTGCGGTTAAAGACAGTGCCGAGCACGCAGGAGCGAAAGAAGTCTACCTTATCCACGAGCCAATGGCTGCAGCAATCGGTATCGGTATCGATGTTGAAGAGCCAATGGGGAATATGATCATTGACATAGGCGGTGGTACCTCTGAAATCGCAGTAATCGCACTGGGTGGTATTGTGACAGATAAAAACATCCGTGTTGCGGGAGATGAATTCACCCAAGATATTGAAGAATACATGCGCCGTCAGCACAACATCCTTATTGGTGAGCGCACGGCAGAGCAAATTAAAATTGAGGTAGGTGCTGCATTGCCAGAACTCGACAACCCACCTGCAGACTACGCTGTACGCGGACGAGATTTGATGACAGGTATTCCGAAAGAAATTCACGTATCGTATGTAGAAATCGCACATGCACTCGATAAAAGCATCGCCAAGATAGAAGAAGCTATTTTGAGCTGTCTTGAGAATACTCCGCCAGAGCTTTCTGCCGATATCTTCAAAACAGGTATTTATTTGGCAGGCGGTGGAGCGTTGCTTCGCGGTTTAGACAAACGGATATCGATGAAGACGCGACTACCAGTGCACGTGGCAGATGAACCACTAAGAGCCGTGGCAAAAGGAACTGCTATTGCTCTGAAAAATATTGATAAGTTCCAATTCCTCATGAGAGAGTAATTTGGACGGAATAAAAGAATGCGCAGCCTCTGGCAACTCCTCTTTCGCTACCATGTCTTCTTCCTGTTCCTTATTTTGGAAGGGGTAAGTGTTATATTGATCGTTAAAAACAACAACTTACAACGACGCGTTACGTTGAGTGCCGCCAACAACTTTATTGGAAACCTGTATACCAAGCGGACAGAAATTGCAGAGTACCTGAAATTGCAATCCATCAACGAGGAGTTGGCAAAAGAAAATGCCCACCTGTTATCGTCTGCGGCACCTTCTTTTCTTCGACTTACCGACTCGCTTTATCTTTTCAACGATACCTTGCATTTCCGCAGGTTCGAATACACTTCAGCGCGGGTCGTTAACAACTCTGTAAACCGTCCGAACAACTTTATCACCATCGATAAAGGAAGCCTAAACGGCATTCGAAAAGGCATGGGAGTTATTGCTGAAGGATCTGTTGTTGGCATTATCAAAGATGTTGAAGAGCATTTCGCTACCATCATGCCTATCTTAAATGTCAATTTTAGTTTGTCGGTAAAACTCTCAAAAAGCGGCGCATTCGGACAATTAAAATGGCCTACCCACGACCCAACAATAGCTACTGTAGTTGAAGTGCCGAAATATGCACGCCCCGAAATTGGTGACACCATCACCACCACTGGTTTTTCAACATATTTCCCAGAAGACATACTTGTGGGCATTGTGGAGTCGTATGAAAGTCCAGACGGTGAAAACTTTTTCGACTTGAATATTCGCCTCACCACCAAGTTTTACCAATTGAATTATGTACAAGTGGTGAACAACTTTATGTCGAAGGAACAGCTTGAACTAGAAGCCAGAAGGGAGGATATAGAATGACGGGTACTTGGTTCAGAATTGTTCTTCGGCTTATTTTCTTGATCTTGTTGCAAGGACTGATTGTTAACAGACTTGATTTGTGGCAAGGCTACATGTTGCCATGGGTATACATTTTCGGTGTGCTTATGCTGCCATTCGAAACACCGCGATGGCTAACACTTTTTATTGCCTTCGGCACCGGATTGCTGATCGACCTTTTCACCAACACAGCAGGTGTGCACACTGGGGCTTGCACCTTGTTGGGATTTGTGCAGCCACTGGTGTTGCGGACATTGGCGCCTCGAGAAGGTTATGAGAGCGGACAAACACCAACCATTCAAGATTTGGGATTGGGGTGGTACATTACTTACGCCACCACATTGACCTTGGTGCATCACGTTACACTATTTTTCCTCGAATTGTGGCGATTCACGCCCTTTTTCACCACCTTCGGCAAAGCATTGTTAAGTGCTTTGGCTACGTTGGTAATGCTTGTTTTAGGACAATATCTCATCTTCAAACCTGATCGCAGAAGGAAATGAACTTTGGCAATCGTCGATATATTATCACCGCCATTATTCTTGCTTTCGCATTTATTTTCGCCATTCGTCTGCTGACGCTGCAGGTCGTGAGCGATTCATATAAAGCAAAGGCAGCCGAGCTTACAGAGGAAAAAATTCGAATTTACCCCTCTCGTGGATTGGTGTACGATCGCAATGGGGAACTTTTGGTGGCCAACAGAGCCATTTACGACCTCATGGTAGTGCCGCGTAAAACGAAAGAATTCGACACTCTCGCATTCGGACAACTCGTGAATATGTCGGTTGAGGAACTTCGGGTAGAATTGAAAAAAGCTCGGAATTACTCGCGACACAAAGCTTCGGTGATCAAAAAACAAATCGACCCCGACATTTACGCCCGTATATCGGAGAAGCTACACCGTTATCCCGGCTTCTTTGCACAAGCCCGCACAGTGCGGTCATACCAGAAAGGATTTGGCGCACACGTGCTAGGGGACTATGCCGAAGCAGGACCATCAGAAATCGAAAATGATCATTATTACAGATCTGGAGACTACATTGGAAAGAGTGGAATCGAGATGACGTATGAGAAAGAGCTGCGCGGCAAAAAAGGTGCAAAATATGTGCTGGTAGACGTCAGAAACAACGTTCAAGAAAGTCTTAGTGAAGGCAAATACGATACCAGTGCAGTAGCAGGAAAAGACTTGTATATCACCATCGATGCCGAGCTGCAGGCCTACGCTGAATTGCTGATGAGCAACAAAATGGGAAGCATTGTAGCCATAGAACCTGCAACAGGTGAAATCCTCACATTGGTAAGCGCACCCAGTTTCGACCCAAACTTACTGGTAGGTAGTAACCGAGGTGAAAATTTTAGAAAGCTTCAGGTGGATAGTTTAAAACCACTTTACAACCGCGCCACGCAAGGATTGTATCGTCCGGGGTCGATATTCAAAATGGTGCAGAGTTTGGTCGCCTTGCAACGCGGATCGATCACCAAAGATACCCGCATTGCCTGCAACCGTGGGATCATTGGGTGTCATGGCAGTCACAGTTACGACGATCTGGAGGGTGCCATCATCCACTCTTGCAATCCGTATTTTCACCAAGTGTTCAAACGCATGATAGAACCGGGTGAAACCACCAACCGCTTTAAAGACGCTCAGATCGGAATTGGAAGGTGGAATTCAGACATAAAAAAATTTGGATTTGGTTCGAACTTAGGATCAGATATTCCAGGCATTAAAGAAGGCAACGTTCCCAATCAAAAGTATTACGACGGCATTTATGGTGAGTTAGGATGGGCATTTTCTACGATATATTCTATGTCGATTGGAGAGGGAGAATTGCTGATCAATCCTCTTCAAATGGCGAATCTCGCCGCAATAATCGCCAATAGAGGATGGTATCATGCACCCCATGTAATCAAAAGTATCGGAGATGAGGGGAAACCCGAAAGATTCTTGCAAAAGATAAACTCAGGTGTGAACGAAGAGTACTTCACAACAGTGGTTAACGCGATGGAAAAAGTTGTCGGCCAAGACGGCGGTACAGCTCGCAGGGCGAGGATAGAAGGCGTAACAGTATGTGGTAAAACCGGTACTGTTCAAAACGAGCCATACCCCGACCACAGTGTATTTATTGCTTTTGCACCCAAAGACAATCCGAAAATAGCGATATCTGTTTACGTAGAGTACAGCGGATTTGGTGGTACGTGGGCGGCACCGATAGCCAGTTTGCTCATTGAGAAATATCTGAACGACAGCATTTCGGATCCGTCGAAAGAAGAACGCATCATCGAACAATCTTTCGGCATGCCGAAGAAAAAGTAACCATGAACACGAACAGAGGCGACATACGTAGGAATCTCGATTGGCTGACCATTTTTTTATATGGCTTTTTGGTTTTACTGGGGTGGACTGCTATTTATAGCGCGGGGTATGATGCGGCACACACGGGTATTTTCGACATGGAAGCGGAGCATGCCAAGCAGTTGATATGGATAGGCATATGTACCTTGCTGGCAGTGGTGATTTTGAATATTGAAGGAGAGTTTTTCATACGATTCTCTCCCATTAGCTATCTGCTATCGTTGCTATTGCTCATTGCCGTTTTGTTCATAGGAAAGAAAATTGGAGGTGCTAGATCCTGGTTCGGGGTCGGAGCTTTCAGCATACAACCCAGTGAGTTTGCAAAAACCGCTACAGCCTTGTTTTTGGCGTGGTATGTAACACGCACAGGTATAAAGTTCAACGCACTATCTACACGATTGATAGCGGCAACAATACTGGCGATTCCCGCAGGTTTGATCTTGATGCAGCCTGATGCTGGTACCGTTTTGGTGTTTTCAGGATTTGTGCTTGCGATGTATCGAGAAGGACTTTCAGGCAATATTCTACTCGCCGGATTTGGAGCCGTGGTACTGGCCGTTGTAGCCATTTTGAGCGGCGCCGCCACCATCGACTATCCATTTTACGGAGAACAAAGCGGTATATGGACCATGATGATTGTGATGCTCTTCTTTGGGATTTTGGGTATCTTTTTTGTCCGTTCATTTGTCCTACCCCGCAAGCGAAAACGCGTGTTTCGCATCCTTGCATTCAGTCTTGTTGGTGCGCTCGCATTTTCATACACTACTTACGTAGGAATAGAACAAATCTTAAAACCCCACCAACGGGAACGTATATATGTCTTGTTCGGAATGGAAGTCTCTAACCCCGATGCCGACTACAACATACGCCACGCGAAAGCTGCCATTGGTTCTGGCGGATGGTTTGGAAAAGGCTATTTGAATGGACCGATGACACGGTACGACTTCGTTCCTGAGCAAAACACCGATTTTATTTTCTGCACCATTGGTGAAGAATGGGGACTCTTTGGAAGCTTAATCGTGGTCGCAATGTTTGTGGTGCTCATCCTCCGAATGATACACCTCGCCGAGCGACAACGATCGCAATTTTCTCGTGTGTACGGATATAGTGTGGCGAGCATACTGTTCATGCACATGCTCATCAACATCGGGATGGTGTTAGGTGTAGCACCCGTAATCGGTATCCCACTCCCCTTCTTCAGTTATGGCGGGTCGAGTTTGATGGGCTTTACCATTCTCTTGTTTATCATGGTGCGGTTGGATGCAGAACGATACAGTGTTTTTAGATAAATCCCACCATCCTCATTTGAAATATTTCTATAAAATTTGGAAATTCGAAAATTGTTTCTTAATTTCGCCCAACGATGAAGAATACATTCACATTTACATGTTGTTGCTGCTCTACCAGAAGGTAGTCGGAAGAACGTGTATATGTATAAAATATCACACCCTTCCGAAATTCGGGAGGGTGTTTTTTTTGGTTTAATATTTTGGTTAATGTCACATCAGGTTACTAACAAGACAGTTTTTCACAATGCAGCATGTTGTTGTTGTTGTTGTGCTCTTCCGCTAGAGAGGACTGTCTGTTAATGCCTGAAAAATGGAATTAAAGGGTCCTTCTCCTCGTGAGATAGGGCCCTTTTTTTTTTTGCAACAATTTTTAATACACATATAAAATGTCTGATCAAACCAACACCAACAGTCTGCCTCGAATTGGCGATAAAGCGCCTGACTTCGTTGCAGCGACAACCACCGGACCGCTCACGTTTAGTGAGTTTAACAAAGACAGCTGGGTGATATTCTTCGCTCACCCTGCAGATTTCACACCTGTATGCACCACAGAGCTCGTGGAATTTGCCAAAAACAAAGAATACTTTGCCGCTAGGAATACAAAACTGATAGGCGTAAGCATTGACAGCATACATGCTCACCTCGCCTGGGTGCAGAACGTGAAGCAAAACACAGGCGTGTTGCTTGATTTCCCAATCATTGCAGATTTAGATACCGCCGTTGCGCAGAAATACGGACTGCTTCATCCAGGAGAAAGCACAACAGCAGCAGTGCGGGCCGTATTTGTGATTGACCCAAAAGGAACAGTGCGTGCGATTATTTACTACCCTTTGAACGTTGGACGAAACGTAGAAGAGATCAAACGATTGTTGACCGCGTTGCAGACATCAGACAAGCACAGCGTTGCTTTACCTGTGAACTGGGAGCCTGGAGAGAAAGTAGTTGTGCCACCGCCAAAGACCCTTGCAGAAGTAGGACAGCACGATGGAAAGGGCTACGAACAAACCGACTTCTACTTGCTTAAGAAAGACCTGAATTAACATCCCTGCCGTGCGCAGGAAAGAACAAAACATTCATAGCCGCGAACCATGAACCTGACAATTCCAACATCTACCATGCAGCAGCGCTTCATAGAATTGGAGCACTACGTAGGCAATACACCCTTGTATAAAATCCGAAATCTCAACAAGAACCCGAAAGTTGCTATTTATGCCAAGCTAGAATGGATGCAACTGGGAGGTTCGGTGAAAGCACGGCCAGCCTATAACATCATGCGCGATGCCATTCGCAATGGCGAAATTACCCAAGAGCGCGGATTGTTGGATGCAAGCAGTGGCAACACAGGCATTGCATATGCCGTGTTTGCTGCTGTGTCAGGTATTCCTGTTACGCTTTGTCTGCCCGACAATGCCAGCAAAGAGCGCAAAACGATACTTAAAAATTTGGGCGTCAACGTTATTCCCACCAGTCCGTTTGAATCAACCGACGGAGCACAAGCCATGGCAAAGGAACTGAGTATTGCACATCCTGACAAATATTTTTACGCCGACCAATATGCCAACGATGCCAATTGGAAAGCACATTACGAAGGCACGGCTGAAGAGATTTGGCGACAGACCTACCAGCAAGTCACCCACTTCATATCGGGCTTGGGAACCACCGGAACCTTTACTGGCACAGGCAGGAAATTGCGAGAATTGAATGCCGATATACAGCTAATTAGTTTGCAACCAGATTCAGCATTGCACGGCATGGAAGGCTGGAAACATCTGGACACCGCCAAAGTACCAAGCATTTACGACGACAGCGTAGCGCATGAAAATCGCACCGTTACAACCGAAGAAGCCTACCAAACCATAGTTGATGCAGCCGTGCATGAACAACTGCTACTATCGCCCTCTTCGGCAGCAAATCTCGCAGGGGCGTTGAAGTTGGCAAACGAAATAGAAGAAGGCACCATAGTAACCATTTTTGCCGACGACGCATCGAAATATAGCGAAGTACTTAAACACCTAAACCTGTAACATGTCTACATTGATCATTGACCCCAAGAACGAACTCATCATGCGGAATCACGCATTGAAAGATTTCCCAAATGAATGTTGCGGCTTCTTCTTTGGAAGCGGCAACGAAGAACGCGTGGTTACGCATGTTACCCCAGTAAAGAACAGCAAAGACGGCGATCAACGTCGGAGATTTCAAATATCACCAACCGACTATATGAAAGCCGAGAGGTACGCATTGGAGCATGACCTCACCTTACTGGGGATATACCACTCGCATCCACTGCACCCTGCCATCCCATCTGAGCACGACCGCCTTGCAGCCATGCCTTGGTTTAGCTACGTCATACTATCGGTGAATGCAGAATATGTGGTAGACGTTAACTCATGGCAGTTGAACGATGCTCACCAATTTGAAAGAGAAACAGTGCTGACAGGCACATCACAAGAAATAAGAAGAATCTAACTTTAAAAATCCAAATCGTTATGGCAAAGCTCATAATCCCCACCCCTCTGCGCAAATTCACCAATGATAGCGCACATTTTGAAAGCAGTAAATCGACAGTAAAAGACGTTATTGGAGATTTGATCTCACAACACGACGGCTTGCGTCATCATCTTCTCGACGACAAAGGCGATATTCGATCTTTCGTCAGAATATACGTCGGCGATGAAGATATTCAGCAGCTTGAAAAAGAGAACACTGCTGTTGAAAGCAATACAGTAATTTCGATCATTCCGGCCATTGCGGGCGGATCAATTTGATAGACATGAAGGCGCAAACGACATTTAGTAGAGAAGAATTGGAGCGTTACTCCCGACATCTCATCATTCCTGAATTCAATATTGAAGGACAAAAACGGTTGAAGGAAAGCAAAGTCTTGGTGATCGGATCTGGCGGACTGGGTAGTCCGGTGTTGCTGTACCTCGCGGCTGCCGGCGTAGGCACCATTGGCATAGTAGATTTTGACACCGTCGACAACTCGAACTTACAACGCCAGGTTTTGTTCACCATCGACGATGTCGGACAGCCCAAAGCAGAGTCGGCAGCGAAGCGCATAAAAGCCTTGAATCCGTATATTGACGTGATCGTGCATAACATCAAGTTGACATCAGACAACGCCCTCGATATCATTAAAGATTATGATGTGGTTGCCGACGGCACCGATAATTTTGCCACCCGATATTTGGTGAATGACGCGTGTGTTTTGCTCGACAAAGTGAATGTTTATGCATCCATATATCGGTTTGAGGGACAGGCATCCGTGTTTAACTATTTGAATGCTGACGGCACACGTGGGCCGAACTACAGAGATTTGTTTCCTTCACCGCCACCACCGGGATTGGTGCCAAGTTGTGCCGAAGGCGGTGTGATTGGCGTGTTGCCCGGGATATTGGGATCACTGCAGGCAAACGAAGTAATCAAAGTAATTAGCGGAGTTGGAGAGCCATTGAACGGAAGGTTGTTTTTGTTTGATGCAGCATCGTTTGAAACACGGACCTTGAAAGTCCACAAAGACAAGTCGAACCCACTAAATGGTGAGCACCCAACACAAACAGGGTTGATTGACTACGTGCAGTTTTGCGGTATCGATACCACAGCAGCGACAGTAGAAAAGGCTATCAAAGAAATAGACGTCCACACCCTCGCTCAATTGAAAGAGAGTGGCGAACCGTTTCAACTCATTGACGTCCGCGAACCCTACGAATTCGCCATAGCCCAAATCGAAGGCGAGTTGATTCCTTTGAAATCGGTATCGGAGTTTGCACACAAAATCCAAAAAGATAGAAAAGTGGTTGTCCATTGCCGCAGCGGCGTTCGCAGTGCGAAAGCCATTCGCGAGCTTGAAGAAAAATATGGGTACGACAATTTGTACAATTTGAAGGGAGGAATTTTGGCATGGGCAAAGGAGATTGACGAAAGTGTAGCATTGTACTAGTTGTGGCTTAGGATCGTGACAAAGAAAATCAGGTTCGTTTTATCTCCGCGAAAACCTCCAAAATCATGCATCTACAAAGTTCTCGCTATCATCCGCAAAGTGCCTATTGACAAGCATTTCAGACTTTTGTACCTTCGCTACGCTCGGTTTGGATGGGCGGGGGCGGGCGGGACCCGCGAGGGTCATGCTTTTGATTTTCAGCAACTTAATTATCGACACCTCGTTTAGCATTGCAAAAACTTACTTCTCGAAGCACATAAAAAAACCGGAGTACAAGACTCCGGTTTTTACTATTATTTCTTTTGATTGCTTACACAGCTCGCACAGATCTGTCACCCATGGAGCTGTTTATTTAGCTCACAACCCCAGCAAAACCTCGGCAGGGTCTTTCGACCCAAACAACATCTTTTCTGGGTTCTCCAACATCTCTTTCACCTTCACTAAGAAGCTCACACTTTCTTTTCCATCGATAATGCGGTGGTCGTAGCTGAGGGCAACGTACATCACCGGACGAATCACAACTTGTCCGTTTTCAGCTACTGGCCTCTCTACCACGTTGTGCATACCCAAAATGGCGCTTTGTGGAGGGTTGATGATTGGCGTGCTCAACATCGAGCCAAAAACACCACCGTTGGTGATGGTGAAGGTACCACCAGTCATTTCATCGATGGTGATTTTCCCATCGCGAGCGCGGATGGCCAATCGTTTGATCTCTTCTTCTATTCCCGCTAGACTCATCGATTCTGCGTTGCGCACCACCGGCACCATAAGTCCCTTTGGAGAACTTACTGCAATACCTATATCTGCATAATCGTGAAACACAATCTCATTGCCTTCAATGCGTGCGTTCACCGATGGGTACAGGCTCAAAGCAGTAGTAACAGCTTTGGTGAAAAACGACATAAAGCCGAGGTTCACCCCGTGCTTCTCTTTGAAAACATCTTTGTACTTCGCACGGATATCCATGATCGGCTGCATATTCACCTCATTGAAGGTTGTTAACATTGCCGTTTCATTTTTTACAGAGACAAGGCGTTCGGCGATTTTTCTGCGCAGCGAAGACATTTTTTCACGACGTTCGTCGCGCGTGCCTCCCCAAGTAGGTTCAGCAGCGCTAAATCCTGTGCTCAATGCCGACATAACATCTCCCGTGGTGATGCGGCCATCCCTGCCGTTGGCAGGAACCTGTGAAGCTTTCAACCCATTCTCATCCATCAGCTTTCTGGCTGCTGGTGACGGATGTCCGCTGGCATACGAAGCATCTTTCGGCTTCTCCGCAACTGGCGCTTTTGGCGCAGGAGCCTCTGCTTTCGCAGCAACTGGAGCAGGAGCAGCAGTTTCTTTTGGCTTCTCGGCACTTGCCGGACGGGCAGCATCGGTGTCGATGAGGCATACAACCCCACCTACAGCCACCACATCGCCTTCAGCAGCCTTCAGCGTGATCACGCCGGCAGACTCAGCAGGTAGCTCAAGCGTAGCCTTGTCGGAATCAACTTCGGCTATGGTTTGATCTTTTTCTACCCAATCTCCATCTTTCACCAACCAAGCGGCGATTTCTACTTCAGAGATTGACTCACCCGGACTCGGGACTTTCATTTCCAATACTGGCATTGCGTCTTTATTTTCTTACGCTTTTACGCGTGCGTGATCAAATATTTTACTCATCAGTTTATGCTGACGTTGCTCGTGAATGCGAGGAGAACCTGCAGCAGGAGAACCTGAAGCAGCTCTAGCAATGACATCCAACTGAACGGTGCGGTACATGCGCAACATGTAACTCCATGCCCCCATGTTTTCAGGCTCTTCTTGTGCCCAGATAAACTTACATTTTTCTCCGTACTTCTTGACGACAGCATCCAACTGCACTTTTGGAAGTGGGTACAATTGCTCAACGCGCACTACAGCGATATTTTCACCAGTGCCCAGTGCTTCTTTCTGTTCTTGAATGTCGTAGAAGATTTTTCCAGAGCAGAAAACAACAGTATCTACATCCTTCGCGTTCACACCCGCATCGTCGATCACTTCTTGGAATCGCCCTTTCGCCATCTCGCCCAAACTGCTAACCGCTTTAGGATAGCGAAGTAGCTTCTTTGGTGAAAAGACCACCAACGGCTTTCTGAAATCGCGTTTCAATTGGCGGCGAAGCAGGTGAAAGTAGTTGGCAGGCGTGGTGCAGTTGCAAATTTGCATATTTTCTTCTGCGCAAAGCTGGAGAAATCTCTCCATGCGGCCGCTTGAGTGCTCTGATCCCATGCCCTCGTATCCGTGAGGCAATAGCATCACCAAGCCATTCATTGCACGCCACTTATCTTCAGCGGCGCTGATAAATTGGTCGATGATGATTTGAGCCCCATTGAAGAAATCTCCAAATTGAGCTTCCCAAATGGTCAATCCTTGCGGCGAGCCGAATGAGTAGCCGTAATCAAAACCAAGCACTCCGTATTCAGATAGTAAAGAATTGTACACACTCAGTTTCGATTGCTTCGCATTGAGGTTATTCAATGGAGTGTAATCTTCTTCGGTATCTTCGGTAACAACCACAGCATGACGATGTGAGAATGTTCCTCGCTCGACATCCTGTCCTGACAACCGCACAGGATGGCCTTCCATTAGCAACGATCCATAGGCAAGCAACTCACCCATTGCCCAATCAAGCTGATCATTTTTCAGCATGTTCAGACGATCTTCCATGAGTTTTTCCGACTTTCTGAAAAACTTCATCCCTTTCGGCAGCGTAGCAATTTTTGTCCCTATGTCCATCAACTTCTTCTTGTCATAACCTGTATCAGGCGACTGATCAAAGTCTACTGGCACTGCGGTGCGATATCCTTTCCACGTTTCTTCTAGGAAGTGCTTAACATACGCTTTTGATATCTGCTTCGAATCGTCGAAACACACATCCAGCATTGATTCTAGATCAACTCGTGCCTTCTCCCCCTCTTCAGCAGTTATCATCCCTTCGCTGATGAGCTGGTTGAGATAAATGTCGCGTGGGGTGTCGTGTGCCGCGATGGCTTTGTACAATTTCGGTTGTGTAAACTTCGGCTCATCGCCTTCGTTGTGACCATATTTTCTATACCCTAGCAAATCGATGAATACATCGCGGTGGAACTGCTGACGGTACTCAAGAGCGATGCGTACTGTTTGAATAACTGCTTCTACGTCGTCGGCGTTAACGTGAAATACCGGACAAAGGGTTGTTTTAGCGACATCCGTGCAATAGGTCGATGATCGTCCGTCTAGATAGTCAGTTGTAAACCCAATTTGGTTATTGACAACAAGGTGAATTGTCCCACCCGTGCGGTAACCATCCAACTGAGCCATTTGAACCAATTCGTATACTATGCCCTGTCCGGCTATTGCAGCATCTCCATGCACCAAAATAGGCACAATGGCATCTTCAGAATGCAGGTAGTGGTCAATTTTAGAACGTGTCAATCCTTCCACAACCGGGTCAACAGCCTCAAGGTGAGATGGATTCGGAGTGAGTGTGAGATGGACATGCTGACCTCCATCGGTTACAATATCGGTTGAATAGCCAAGGTGGTACTTCACATCTCCATCGAAGATACCGTCGTCGTCGTAATCTTTCCCTTCGAACTCACCAAAGATCTCTTGATAAGGCTTACCAAATATATGTGCAAGGGTGTTCAATCGTCCGCGGTGAGCCATGCCCACTACAAATTCTTTCACTCCCAGTTTTGAGCCTTGTTCTACCAAATCATCGAGTGCCGCAATGATGCTTTCATTTCCTTCAACCGAGAAACGCTTCGCTCCTACGAATTTGCGTTGCAAAAACTGCTCGAAAGTGGTCGCCTGATTGAGTTTCTTGAAAACCTGCAGCTTGCATTCTTTCGAAAACTGCGGACGGTTGGCAAGTTCTATTTTGTTGCGAATCCAGTTTACCCGCTCAGGTTCGCGGATGTACATGTACTCGATACCTATTGATTGGCAATAGGTTTCTTTCAGGTGTTCGATGATCGAGCGCAGCATTGCTTTGCCAATACCGATTTCGTCTCCCGCCTGAAACTCTGTCTCGAGATCAGCATCCGACAAACCAAAATTCTCAATATCGAGCGTAGGCGTATATTGGCGGCGCTTTCTAACAGGGTTAGTAAGTGTAAACAAGTGTCCACGTGTGCGGTAACTCTGAATAAGGCTTATCACCTTAAATTCTTTGCTAACGTTTTCAGGAATGCCCGTTTCGCTGTAGTTAGCGGTGGCAAAATCGAAACCTTCAAAGAATTTTTTCCAACCAAAATCTACCGATTCTGGATCTTTAAGGTATTGCTTATAAAGCGAGTCGATGGCATCGACATCAGCGTTGCTGAGATATGACAATTTATCCATTAGGATGCGTGTCTGAAATGTTGAAATGCAAAGTTAACAAGATATGCAATGCAACAGGGGTTATTCAATTGGTTTACTAGATGAAAAATAACTTCTCATAAGAATTTTTAGCACTTCGCGTCGCACTATTTCGTTTGTAAGATCTTCAAGCCCTTCCGAAATGTTCGGATTCTTAATTACCTCACGAATTATTCTTTCTTTTAAATCCACTCTGTACAACTGCTGCGCGAGCTTTTCGCTATTTCTCCATGGGAAAGTTTGCAGGTACATACGCACGCCATCAAGGAGATGTTCCAATTCGAGATGTTCTTTTTCAAGATCCACTACCTGACTACCAAAATCCTTGTTTATTTGCTCGGCAGTGAGCTGAATAATGCGTGCCTTTGCTTGTTCATCGGCAGGAAATTCAGCGGGCAGCTCGTTCAAATTCATACAGTTCGTGTTTGAACGATATCTAGCAATGCGGTGAAAAAAATCTTCGCTTCTGGTGCTATTTCCATGCGACCTAATGCCTCTGATGCAGCCTGAGAATGAATGGCAATTTCTTTCAAACATGCATCATCCGCGCCGCTGGCGCGAAATATTTCTTTCACACTGGTAATTTTCGCTTCGGGGTCGTGGGTGCCGTGCCACTGCAAGAGGCCATTCTTATGCACGCCGCCATCGGCTTCGCATGTATGCAGGTAGATGAATGTTTTTTTATCGGCAAGGATATCGCCGCCAACTTGCTTCCCAAAATCGTTTGGATTGCCAAAAACATCGAGGTAGTCGTCGCGAAGCTGAAATGCCAAACCGAAATGCTCGCCAAACGCATATGCCAAGCGTTGCTGCTCTTCGCTTTTATTGCCACAAATGGCTCCCATTTGAACGGCAGCCGCGAGCAAGACAGACGTTTTCAGGCGGATCATCTCCATGTACTCGTCGATGTGCACGTCTTGCCGACTCTCAAAATCCATATCCATTTGCTGGCCTTCACAAACTTCCAACGCGGTTGAGTTGAACAATAGCATGAGCGGGGCGAGGAGGTCGTTATCGACATCTGCAAGCAATTGATAGGCCTGCACAATCATGGCATCACCGCTTAATATCGCTGTATTGGTTGACCATTTTTCATGCACGGTTTGCTGTCCGCGGCGCAATGGGGCATTGTCCATGATGTCGTCATGCATCAATGTAAAATTATGAAAGACTTCAATCGCTAAAGCAGCGGGCATCGCTCTTTCGGCACTTGCACCATACCCTTCAGCGCAGGCTAATAAAAACATAGGCCTCCAGCGCTTTGCTTTTAGCTCCATCATATATCCAATGGGAGCGTACAGGGCAGAATTGGGATTGGCAGCGGTGTATGCGTTGATTCTTTCAGCCAATATGTGCTGATAATGCGCTATCTGTTGGTCTACGTTGTCTTTCACAAATTTCATTTTTCTCTTCCGAGTTGGTCGAGCAAGTATGCGCCATAACCGCTGTTCAGCAGGGGCTGTGCGAGCGATTTCAGTTGACTATCGTCGATATAACCCATGCGCCAAGCGATTTCTTCTATGCAGCCAACCTTCAAACCTTGTCGCTCTTCAATCACTTGCACATACTGTCCGGCTTGCATCAAGCTAGCAAACGTGCCAGTATCAAGCCATGCTGTACCTCGATTTAACTTCGCTACGCTCAACTTTCCTCTGCGCAAGTATTCTCTGTTTACATCGGTGATTTCATATTCACCACGTGCGCTGGGCTCCAAATTTTCGGCTATCGCTACCACGTCGTTGTCATAGTAATACAATCCTGGCACTGCATAGTTCGATTTGGGTGAAATTGGCTTTTCTTCAATGCTGATGGCTTTGTTTTCAGCATCAAACTCAACCACACCATAGCGATGGGGGTCGCTAACGTGATAGGCATAAACCATGGCGCCTTCAACTTCGGTGTTCTCTCTCAGAATTTTCCCGAATCCTTGTCCGTAAAAGATGTTATCACCCAATATCAACGCAACTTTATCTTTCCCTATAAACTCTCTGCCTATTACAAATGCTTGGGCCAATCCGTTCGGCACGGCTTGCTCAGCATATGTGAACGAGCAACCGAGTTGACTGCCATCGCCTAACAAATGTTTGAATCCGGGCAGGTCATGCGGAGTCGAGATGATGAGTATTTCGCGAATACCACTAATCATGAGGGTCGACAACGGATAATATATCATCGGCTTGTCGAACACGGGCATCAATTGCTTGCTAACAGCTTTTGTAAGGGGGTAAAGACGTGTGCCACTGCCACCTGCGAGTATAATGCCTTTCATATTTTCAATTATTCGAGTCCGATACCTTTTTGAACCTGCAATTCTTCCAGTTCTATGTCTTCTTCTTCATCAATAATCTCTAGAAACGGCTCTGCAAATGCTTTTGTGGTGATCCACCTTTCCAAACTTAACAACAGCGAGGGCAGCAACAAAAGGTTCGAGAACATGGCGATTAAAAGGGTCATGGACACTAAAATACCCAACGCCCGTGTGCCGTCGAACTCAGAAGCTGCGAACATGCCAAAACCGAAGAACAATACTATCGAGGTGTACATCATGCTCACCCCTGTTTCCTTTACTGCAAGCAAAATGGATTCGCGGATATTCCACCCTTTAAGCTTCAATTCTTGTCTGTACTTCGCCAAAAAGTGTATGGTATCATCAACCGATATCCCAAATGCGATGCTAAAAACCAAAATGGTTGATGGCTTTATAGGTATCTGAAAATACCCCATAACGGCGGCAGTAAATATGAGCGGAATCACATTTGGCACGAGGGAGATTAGCACCATACGGAATGAGCGGAACAGCAAAGCCATGACACCTGCAATCACCAAAATGGCGAGCACAAGACTAATGAACAGGTTGCGAACCATGTATGTAGTTCCTTCCAGGTATACAACGCTAGTTCCTGTTAGTATCACGCGCTGTTTTACTGAGTCTACCGCTCTGCGCACGGCAGGGATGAACGAGGCATCGGTGCTATGGTCTATAGCGCATGCGAAAATGTCGTCGCATGGTTCACTGAGGTTCATCTGCTTCACTACGCTATCTGCCATTGATGGATAAGCATCGAAAAATGCCGTTGCTGCCGCTTTGCGGTCGGTGGCGGTGGCTATGCCGTTCAGCAGACTGTCCATTTCACGTGCCGATGGATTGATGATGGCATCGATTTTCGGGCGCAGATCATTCAAGAGAACAGCCATCTCTTTGGTGCCAATGTCGGCAATTTGAGCTGTGATGCGGGTGCGGGTGCGCGTTGAATCAAAAAACATGTGCTCCATGCCGCCCGTTTCATATTCACTTCTGAAATACGGACCGATGAATGATGACTCTTGGCGGGTGAGCAAACTGTATTTCTCTGGGTCGCCGTTGTAAAAGGCTTGTTTGCAGAACTTTACAGCGTCGGCTATAGACAAAGACCGCGTGATTTCAGGATACTGCGAAAGTAACTCTTGCAATTCTTCCAGCTTTTTGAGTGTGTTCGGCCGTGTTACCTGTCCTTTACGCTTCGTATCTAAAATAACCTCAAACGGCATCACACCATTGAATTCGTGTTCAAACCAACGCAGGTCGGTTATTACTTTATCGGTTTGAGGCAAGTCATCGACGACGTTACCCGTGGTTTCCATTTTGCTGATTCCAATTCCGCCCAATACCAATATAACAAGCGTGAAGATGTACACCCACTTTCGGTGATTGGTAACGATATGAACCAGTTTGTTGACTGCATAAAACACCCATTTGCGATCGAGGTGCTTGGTGTGCCTTTCTTTCGGTGGTGGTAGGTAAGAATAAACCGTCGGGATGATGATTAGCGAAACAGCAAATACGGCGATGATGTTGAGTGACGCAATGATTCCAAACTCTTTCATCACATCGCTGTGCGTGAAAATAAAGGTTGCAAATCCCAATGCTGTTGTGGCATTGGTCATAAAGGTGGCATTGCCTACTTTCTGTATCACCCTCGACAATGCCTTCGCCTTGTTGCCATGACGCTTGTACTCAGCGTGGTATTTGTTAATGAGATAGATGCAGTTGGGGACTCCAATGACGATCATCAATGGCGGAATGAGCGCCATAAGCATGGAAATTGGGTAGTCGAAAAGGGCGATGGTTCCCATTGACCAAACAACGCCGATACCTACAACCAATATGGAAACTACCATCACTCCGAAATTGCGGAAGAACAGCAGCAAAAGCACGGCGGTTACAAGCGCAGCTAAGCCGACAAACAAGCCCAATTCGGACTTTACTTTGGTGGTCATTTCCGTGCGGATGAATGGAAGTCCAGAGACATACGCTTTCAACCCGGTTTCAGCCTCAAAAGCAGCTATCTCGTCTTTGATATATTGTATTGAAGGCCCCCGATCTTCACTATTGAACAAGGCAGCATTCACAAACACCATCATCAGCGTGGCGTTGGAATTGTCTTTGAAAAGCAAGCCTTCATAAAATGGCATGTTTCGCACACCGTCTAACAAGCTGTCGAGCTCTACCTGTGAACCCGGACGTGTTTTAAAAACCCGCTCAATGCCAAAGCGCTGGAGCGAATCATCTTTGTTTACTTTGTACGACTGAGCAACCGAAAAAACAGAGTCAACTGCAGCTACTTCTTGCTCCACGCCATCGCGGAAAACAGGAACACGAATTTTCCGAATATCGGACGCAAGGTTATACCACGCATTGAAGTTCACTAACTTGTACAATTGAGCGTCGCCAACACCAATAACAATGACATTTCCGTCTTCAGAAAAACTTTCTAGAAAGTCTTTGTAATCGAGGTACGTACTATCGTTATCAGGAAGCAAGCCTCCAAATTTGTAACTCATCCGCACATCGCGCGCCTGCCACCCCATGAACACGGTTATCAGCGCTACACCAATTAAAATGGGCAGTCGGTTTCTAAGGATGAAAGATGATAAGGTAGTCCACATGAATGTTCTTCCAGATAGATGGTTGTGCAAAGAAACAAAAAACGAGGCTAAAAAGTCGATGATTAAACCCGATCACTCCACCTCGCTTGTTACCTTTGCATTCTAAACATGAACCCATGAACGAATTTGATGTAGTAGTAATCGGATCTGGACCCGGTGGATATGTTGCCGCAATAAGATGTGCGCAACTCGGAATGAAAACCGCTATTGTAGAAAAGTACAACTCACTTGGTGGCACTTGTCTCAATGTGGGATGCATACCATCAAAAGCCTTACTCGATTCTTCAGAGCACTACCATCAAGCAAAAGAGCAGTTCAAAGAGCATGGAATTGGTGTGGGCAATCTTTCTATCGACTTCCCACAAATGATCAACCGAAAGCGCGACGTGGTGAAGCAAACCGTGGGCGGTATCGATTTCTTGATGAAGAAAAACAAGATTGAGGTCTTCACTGGCTTCGGATCTTACATCGATGCGCAAACAATTTCTGTGCAACCAGAAAAAGGTGATGCGATGGTGATCAAAACCAAAAAATCAATCATCGCTACAGGTTCAAAGCCGGCTACGCTCCCTTTTATCAAAATCGATAAAAAACGCATCATCACCTCAACAGAAGCACTGGAGCTGAAAGAAATTCCGAAACACATGATCATCATTGGTGGTGGGGTAATCGGACTAGAATTGGGATCTGTATATGCACGCCTTGGCTCTGAGGTGAGTGTTGTTGAATACATGGACTCTATCATCCCTACCATGGATGCTACGATGGGGAAAGAGTTGACTCGCTCATTGAAGAAGTTGGGCATGAAGTTTTACCTCGGACATAAAGTTAAAGAGGTATCAACTACTGCGAAGCAGACAACAGTAAAGGCCGACGATGCGAAAGGAAATGAAGTGGTCATAAAAGGCGACTACACATTGGTAGCTGTGGGCAGAAAACCATATACCGATAACCTCGGCCTCGAAAAAATTGGCGTACATGTCGACGAACGCGGAAGAGTTACTGTTGACGATCACTTGGAAACAAACATCAAAGGAATATACGCCATTGGCGATGTGATCAAAGGTGCAATGCTAGCTCACAAGGCAGAAGAAGAAGGGATGTTTGTGGCTGAGGTGATGGCCGGACAAAAACCGCACATCAATTATCTTCTTATTCCAGGTGTTGTTTATACTTGGCCTGAAGTGGCTTCTGTTGGATACACCGAAGAGCAATTGAAAGAAATGGGCACAGCCTACAAAACAGGCTCTTTCCCTTTCAAAGCAAGTGGAAGAGCGCGTGCGAGCATGGATACCGATGGTTTGGTGAAGGTATTAGCGGATAAAACGACAGATGAAATATTGGGCGTACACATGATTGGTCCTCGCGCAGCCGATATGATTGCTGAAGCGGTTGTCGGCATGGAGTTTCGCGCGTCGGCAGAAGATATCGCTCGCACTTCTCACGCTCACCCTACATTTACTGAGGCATTTAAAGAAGCTGCTTTGGCAGCTACTGATAACCGCGCAATACACATATAAGTCGAACCTTTATCCGACTTCCGTGTTACCACGATATGAAAATAGGCATCCTTATTATCAATCTCGGAACTCCCGATGCGCCAACACCTTCGGCGGTAGGCAGGTACTTGAGAGAATTCCTCGGCGATAAACGTGTAATCGATATTCCTTGGCTTGGAAGAAAAATCCTTGTGAATGGAATCATTGCTCCAACTCGAAAATACAAGTCGTCGAAAGAGTATAAAAAAGTATGGACAGCCGACGGGTCGCCTTTGTTGCTCTATACACAAGAACTGGCGAAAAAACTCGGTGAGCGATTCCAAAATGAAGACATTCATGTGGAAATGGCAATGAGATACGGGTCGCCATCGATGGCTTCGGTTTTGCAAAAAATGGAAACCGATAGGTACGATAAGGTGATTGTCTTGCCGCTCTACCCTCAATATGCCTCAGCTTCAACGGGAAGTACGCTCGAAGAGACGTTTCGACTTATCTCTAAATGGTATGTCATTCCTGAAATTGTTGCTATAAGCCAGTTCTGGGATCACCCAGGCTATCTTTCTGCACTCGAAAACAGTGCCAACGGCATCGATCTCAAGGCCTATGATCACATTCTCATGAGCTACCACGGATTGCCAGAACGTCAAGTAGATAAGGTGTATGAAGATAAAATGTGCAGCAATCACGCATGTGAAACCGAAATAAACGAGGAGAATCGCTTTTGCTATGTGGCTACATGCTATGCTACTTCGCGAGCCATCGCTAGTCGGTTAGGCATCAATGAAGATGAATACACGGTGTGCTTCCAATCTCGACTCGATCAAAAATGGGTGCGCCCGTTCAGCGATGAAGTGATTGTTGAAATGGCGAAAGCTGGCAAAAAGAAACTGCTTGTCTTCTCCCCTGCTTTCGTTGCCGATTGCCTCGAAACCATTGTTGAAATAGGGGAAGGCTATCTTGAATTATTTCAGGAAAATGGTGGTGAAGATCTAAAATTGGTGCCCAGTCTGAACACTTCATCAATCTGGGTTGATGCCCTGGAACAAATGCTTCGAGAACGTATAAAATAATAGAGGCCCCTCGTTCGGAGCCTCTATTGAGCTAATCATCTGAAATAAACTCTTTGGAATTCGGTTATCTGATAAATTACCTAGAGAGTCCGCTCAAATGTACAACCTAGTGTTCAACATACACATTGTTTTCTTAACCCGTAATATTGGAATCCTAAAACGGCGTTTTATTTTCTCCTTTCCCCAGAATAATTTCATATCTTATTGACTATATGAATCTTACAACCCCAATTGTATTGCTCGAAACAGCCAATGGCGATGGTAAAAACTTACTCGCTTGGGGAATGGAGGATTCATGCACTTTTCGATTAGCGGTCGATTTTCATCGACTAGCTGCATTTATCGAAAAGCCCGGCAAGTGGAAATTCGGCGCTATCAGCTATGAATTAAACCGTGAATTCGAAAAACTTCCTGAAAAAAAATCGGATTCCATCGGTTTTCCTGTCGTTTGCTTCTTCATGCCGAAGGTGGTAGCTGAAAAAATTGACGGACGATGGCAGGTTGTGTATGGCCATGCCACCGATAGCGAAATTGATGCTGTTTTAAATACGTTTTCTAGTCGGTCGAACCCCAAAACAAGGCTTCTTCCGAAGGTATCGAAAGCAGAGTATATGCAACAATTTGAACTGCTTCAAAAACACATTCATCGAGGCGATGTCTATGAACTGAACTACTGCATTGAGTTCGCAAATCACGCCGAAATCCATCCTCCAACGGTGTATTCTCGCTTGAAAGAACGCACCAAAGCTCCGTTTTCTGCTTTTTTCACATGGGAAAACAGTGTCTTGATGTGCGGTAGTCCGGAAAGATACCTCCGTAAAATCGGCAACAAAGTTATGTCACAGCCCATAAAAGGCACGGCGCCTCGCTCGGCGGATGTTGATGTAGATGCCCAAATCATAGCTCGTCTTAAAAACGACCCGAAAGAGCGCGCCGAAAATATCATGATTACCGATTTGGTGCGCAACGATCTCAGCAAATCTGCCCTTCCTGGTTCTGTGAAGGTGGAGGAGTTGTGCGAAATCTATTCGTTCCAAACGGTGCATCAAATGATATCGACCATTACGGCGAGCTACCCTGAAAACATCACGTTCTCGAAGATCATCGCAGATACTTTCCCGATGGGTTCTATGACGGGGGCACCCAAAGTGCGAGCCATGGAACTCATCGACCAGGTGGAGCTAGGCGCTCGTGGATTGTATTCAGGCGCAGTGGGTTATGTGGACCCTGCAGGTGACTTCGATTTCAATGTTGTCATCAGAAGCTTGCAATACAATGCTCAAACGCATTACCTTTCTGCCATGGTTGGCAGTGCTGTAACGGCTCTGGCCAATGCTGAAACCGAATACGAGGAGTGTCTGCTCAAAGCTGACGCTCTATTTAAAGCATTGAACGATGATTGAACTGCTGCGTGAGCATTTGACTTCTACCAATCTGATTCGTGAAAAGGCGAAAGTAATTGTGGCTTGCAGTGGCGGCGCCGATTCAATTGCGTTGGCCGACTTGCTGCATCGGCTGAATTACAACGTTGTAGTAGCTCATGTCAACTTCGGTCTGCGCAGCGATGCATCTGATGCCGATGAGTCTTTTGTAAAGAATTTCGCCGTTCAATTGGATGTCCCTTTTTTTTCGAAACGTTTCGACACACGCGCTGAAGCAACTGCTTTGGGCATAGGAATTCAAGAAACGGCGCGGTTTCTTCGGTATGCTTGGTTCCATGAGCTACTCGACGAGTTAGAAGCCGACCGCATAGCAACTGCTCACCATGAAGACGATGTCGTTGAAACATATCTCGCGCACATCCTACGTGGAAGCAATCTTGGTGGTTTTTCGTCGATACCTCAAAAAAATGGCGCTGTTATCCGTCCGCTTTTGCCTTTCAAAAAATCCGACTTGCTCGACCACCTAGCGAAGTTCAACATCCCCTTTAGGGAAGATGAAAGCAATGCACAGAGCTATTATACACGCAACAAAATCCGCTTGCAACTGATTCCGCTGATGGAATCGATCAGGCCGGGTTTTAAAAACAATGTACTCCGACAAATCAACCTCTTCAAAGAGCTGAATCCGCTCATCAATCAGTTTCTTTCTGAGATGACAGATGAGTTTATAGAGCCCACTGAAAATGGGTTGACCATTTCGCTCGAGATGCTGACTTCGTTTCCTTACCCGCGACTGCTGCTCAGCCACCTGTGCGCTGATTATGGATTTCCAGCAAAACGGGTCGACGAAGTGGTGGGGTTGCTCAACTCTCAAAATGGAAAATTTTTGGCTTCTGAGTCGCACCGCATAACGAAAGAACGGGGGTCGCTTGTGATCTCTGTCAACCCTGAAGACGATGGCGTGAGTTATGTTATTGAGGCCGAGACCCAAGAATTTAATGGCCCGGTCGACTTGGTTTTTGCGCACCACAGTGGATTCCCTGAATTGACTACAAATGCCGATGAAGCATTTATCGACTTCGAAAAATTGTCGTTCCCGCTTACGCTGCGCCGTTGGGAAGCTGGTGACCGCTTCAAGCCACTGGGAATGACCGGTTTTCAAAAGCTGAGCGACTTTTTTACGCAGCAGAAAATGGGGAATGACGAAAAGCGAAATGTGTGGATTTTGGAATCAAAGGGCGAGATCGTTTGGGTGGTTGGATACCGCATCGACGATCGGTTCAAAATCTCACAAAGTACTCGTAACTATTTGCATATCTGCGTTTTGAAATAAATTTGAAACCATTGTAAGAAAGGCTGCGTAACAATGCATACCTAACTTACTTAATAAATGGCTTACGCTAACCTCGCTGTGCATGCACATGCACTCAAACTTGCCGATTTTCGGTTTACCCAAGTTGAAGTTCTTACCAGCAAATTCGATCAACGTCGACGAAATGCCGACTTGCTGCATGCTGTTTCACTCGAAAGTCTTACCAATTTGCCCGTTTTGATGTGGGTTGAAGGCATCGACTCTTGTGTTTGCATTCAAGGTCGCATCCTCGCCGTTGGCGATAGAACTATTTACCTCGATAACGACTTGAATGTGCCTACGCACAGCATTTGTCGCATCCTTTTCAATTAAGATTTAAACCAATTACCTTTGGGATGTGGAAGCCAAAATCCTTACTCCCAAAGACAAGCAAGTAGCGTTTCAAATCTATCTTTTGCTTGCAGCCCTCTTTATCGCAAGTCTTATCACTTGCAATCTTATTTTTCGCAAATTTTTCTTCTGGAACCCTTTCGGGGATGGCGGCTTTACCTTCGAACAAAGTGTTGGCATCCTTCCATACCCCATTACTTTCTTGATCACCGATTTGATTTCGGAAATCTTTGGAAGCAAAAAAGCAAACCAAGTGGTGCTTGGCGGACTCGTATCCTCCATTTTTGTCCTTTTGATTATCTCGGTTGCAGGAGCTGCACCTGCCACCGACTGGTCGCCAGTAAGCGATGATCAATACAGCCATGTGTTCGGACAAACGGCGTTGGCTGTAGGCGCTTCGATGGCGGCATACCTAGCAGCACAATATGTAGACATACGGATCTTCCACTTTTGGAAACGCCTAACAAAAGGCAAAATGCTCTGGGTTCGCAACAATTTCTCTACAATCTTGAGTCAGTTTCTTGATACGTTTTTGGTGATTTTACTGCTATGCGTCGGACAACAAATTCCGTGGACTTTGTTTTTGGCGCTAGTGCTTAATGGTTTTTTATTTAAAGTAGTTATCGCCATTTTCGATACACCGTTTTTCTATTTAGGGACTTGGTTGTGCCGAAAGCGGTTTAAATTAGCTGTCGGACAAGAATTAACAATTGATTAGGAATACAATATTCTGCGCAGTACATTTCTCCTGCAAGGTATATTAAGTGCTATTTTCGCTCTCTTAAGAACAAGAAAAAATGAAGTTGAAGTTCAAAGCAATATTGACCCTGCTGATATCGGTTCTTTCTACCGCAGGTGCGCTAAACGCTCAAATTTATGAGCCAGTTAAATGGTCATATAAAACCTACGCGGTAAACGAAGACACCTTCGATTTGGTTTTTGAAGCGCAGATAGATGCGGGTTGGCACGTGTATTCTCAGTGGTTGGAAAGCGACGAAGGTCCGCTGCCTACCTGGTTCCAGTTCGATGAAAACGCTTCGGTGCAGTTCATTGATTCTGTGTTAGAATGTACTCCACACGTGGAGTATGACCCGAACTTCATGATGAACTTGAGCTACTTCGAAGGAAAAACTTACTGGCGTCAGAAAGTAAAGCGTCTGAATGCAGAAAACGATACGATCAAAGGGTACCTATCATTCATGGTGTGCGACTCTACAAAATGCCTCCCCCCTGCTGATCTGGATTTCGTATTTACGCTCTCTTCTGCTGAAGCAATGCCTGATGGCTTCGAATACTGTCCGACAGTTGAAGAGTCTCACAGTGAAACACCATCCGCCGAAGGCGAACAAGAAGAAGAAAGTGATCTATGGGTGTTATTCTTATTGGGTTTCGGACTTGGTTTCGCGGCGCTCCTTACGCCTTGTGTGTTCCCGATGATTCCAATGACGGTGAGTTTCTTTACGAAACAGTCGAAAACACGCGCTCAAGGCATGCGTAATGCGTTTATCTATGGATTTTTTATAATTTTTATCTATACGGGGTTAGGACTCCTGTTGACAGCCATTTTTGGTGTCGACGTCCTCAATACAATCTCTACTGATCCGATTTTCAATATCTTCCTTTTCGCTTTGCTGGTGATTTTTGGTATCTCTTTCTTGGGTGCGTTCGAAATCACTTTGCCTTCGGCGTTGGCCAACAGGGCCGATAAAGCATCGGATAAAGGCGGCATCATGGGAATTTTCTTTATGGCAGCTACCCTTGCCATTGTTTCTTTCTCTTGCACCGGGCCATTGGTTGGTACAGCTTTGGCTGGCGCCGCAACGGGCGGATATGGAGGCCCTGCTTCTATCATGTTCGGCTTTTCTCTGGCACTCGCCCTTCCTTTCATGCTCTTTTCTGCTTTCCCAGGTTGGCTAAACTCTTTGCCTTCATCAGGCGGATGGTTGAACTCTGTGAAGGTAGTTCTCGGACTTTTAGAAATCGGTTTCGCATTCAAATTTTTGTCCAATGCCGACCTTGTTTGGCAGGCTGGATTGCTGAAGCGCGAGCTGTTTATCGCCATTTGGGTCGCCGTTTCATCACTCATCGCAATTTATCTTTTCGGCGGTTTGCGCTTTCCTCACGACTCGAAAGATCAAAAAATGTCGGTACCTCGTTTCCTATTCGGACTGGTATTCGCGGTTTTGACCATTTACATGATTCCTGGCTTAACGGGGTCGAAAGTGAACCTCATCAGCGGTTTCCCGCCTCCAATGACGTATGCTGAGAACAAACCCGCACACGGCGCGCACGTTGAAGCCAAATACCAAGACCTCGAGGAGGCAATGGAAGCAGCAAAACTGGAAAACAAACCTGTACTTATTGACTTCACAGGCTGGGCATGTGTGAACTGCCGAAAAATGGAAGAAACAATTTGGCCTGTCGAGGAGGTTGCGGCGATTTTGAACGATAAAGTTATTCTCGTTTCCCTATATGTTGACGACCGCAACTTGCTTCCCGAAGAAGAACACCGTGTTGAAACATATGGCGATAAAGAATTCAAGATCAAAACCATTGGTAATAAATGGACCTATTTGCAGGCTTCGAAATACAATGTGAACGCGCAACCGTATTATGTGATGCTCGATCACAATGGCAACCAATTGGGTGGCTCAGCATCTTATGATGTAGACCCGAATAAATTCATTGGCTTTTTGAAAGAGGGACTGCGCGCATTTAAAAAGTGAGCGGTCTGAAATGATTTAAAGCGGCATCAAATGATCATGGTTTGATGCCGCTTTTTCATTCTTAACCTTCCGCCTTGTCCTGTTTCTTCGGTTTTTGTCCACATGAACAGCCCATCCACAAAAAAATACTGTCGATTCGCAAAATCGAGGGGTTTAATTTTTGTGCCTATTCCTTTTTTGATCAACTTCGACCCATGGCAAACAATCGCATACATCAGCATTTCGATGAGGCCCTTTCTGTGCTTCAATCTTTCATGTCCGACCCTTCTAATCTGCTAGCCGTATCCAACGCTGGAGAGGCAATGGTAACTGCTCTGAAGAATGGTTGTAAAATTATTTCCTGTGGCAACGGGGGGTCGATGTCTGACGCGATGCACTTCGCTGAAGAGCTAAGCGGCCGATACCGTGACAATCGTCCGGCACTGGCGGCACTTTCCATATCCGACCCTACACACATGAGCTGCGTTGGCAACGATTACGGATACGACTTTGTTTTCTCGCGTTACGTTGAAGCGGTGGGCAATGCTGGAGATGTGTTACTCGCCATTTCAACCAGCGGCAATAGCGGAAATGTTTTGAAAGCTGCTGAAGCTGCGAAAAAGAAAGGGATGACTGTTGTCGGACTTACTGGAAAAGATGGTGGTAAACTTGCCCCGCTATGCGATGTTGAATGCCGCGTGCCTTGGAACGGTTACGCAGATCGCATTCAAGAGGTACACATCAAAATCATTCACTCGCTGATCGATTATATTGAATTGAACGTCTGACAGTAACCCACTGTCGAAAACTGCCTTCAACTTAACATTGTTCTTATGCTTGTTCAAACCTACGGCTCTGCCATATATGGCATTGCGGCTACCACCGTTACCATCGAAGTTCACATCGATAAGGGAATCAACTTTTTTATGGTTGGCTTGCCCGATAGTGCTGTGAAAGAAAGTCAACAGCGCATAAAAACAGCCATCGAAGAGTCGGGCATGCACTGGCCGGGCAAGGGCATTACAATAAACATGGCTCCTGCCGATATCAGAAAAGAAGGAACGGCTTATGACCTTCCCTTGGCGATTGGAATTCTGGCAGCGTCTGAACAATTGCCGCCAGAATCGGTGCAGGGCTATCTGATGATGGGCGAGCTTTCGCTCGATGGCAGTCTGCGTGAAATAAAAGGTGCGCTACCTATTGCCCTGCAAGCGAAAGATGAGGGCTTCACTCATATCATTGTACCTACTACAAATGCGCCTGAAGCGGCCATGGTTGCAGGCATTACCGTGCTGAAAGCCGATAGCTTGCGCGAGGTAATCGACCATTTTAGCAATGCTGTCCATTTGATGAGCGAGGTAATCAATACTGATGAGCTTTTCAACCGCCAGCTCGATGATTCTATTCTCGATTTCTCGGATGTGAAGGGACAGGAAAATATAAAGCGGGCGTTTGAAATTGCAGCGGCGGGCGGACATAACCTCATCCTCATAGGGCCCCCAGGAGCTGGGAAAACGATGCTCGCGAAGCGGTTACCGACCATTTTACCCCCGTTGAATCTGTCTGAGGCGCTCGAAACAACGAAGATTCACTCTGTGGCAGGAAAGATGAAAAGGCGTTCGCCTCTCGTCACCGCTCGTCCGTTCCGAGCTCCCCATCATACCATTTCTGATGTCGCTCTGGTTGGCGGAGGTGGCTGGCCTCAGCCCGGAGAAATATCGCTTGCCAACAACGGTGTGCTATTTCTAGATGAGTTACCTGAATTCAAACGAACGGTGCTGGAGGTGCTCCGACAACCGCTTGAAGACAGGGTTGTCACTATTTCCCGTGCTCGTTTCAGTGTCGACTACCCCGCGAGTTTTATGCTCGTCGCTGCCATGAACCCTTGTCCGTGCGGTTACCACAACCACCCCACCAAAGAATGCTCTTGTGGCTCACAGAATGTGCAACGATACCTCAACAAGGTCTCCGGCCCATTGCTCGACCGCATCGATCTACATATTGAGGTAACTCCTGTGAATCATGATGAACTTATGGTACGTGGGACACTGGGTGAAAAAAGTCAAATAATCAGAGAGCGTGTTATCAAAACCCGATTGATTCAATCTGAGCGCTTTATTCACTACGATCAATTGCACTGCAATGCTCAAATGGGCACACCAGAACTGCGCATCTTCGCTGGTTTGAATGAGACGTCTGTTGAAATGCTAAAAACAGCCATGAAACGCCTCAACCTCTCAGCACGCGCTTACGATCGCATATTAAAGGTTGCACGCACTATTGCTGATCTTGAGGCGTCTAAAGAAATCGAAACGCACCACCTCGCTGAGGCCATTCAATATAGAAGCTTTGACAGGGAGAACTGGGCGGGATAGAAAAAAGAAAGGGCTGCAAAATGCAGCCCTTTTATAAAAAAATGACATTATTCTTATTGCTTTGTGCAAATAGAAGTGCACGAGTCGCTTTCCGCTCCCGCAGCAATGGTATAAGTCAGTGTCAAAATGTTTCCTGTAATTTGACCGCTTCCACTAATTGTATATGCAGCACCACCTGAAGAAACTGTTTGATTCGGAATAGTCAATGAGTTTCCACTAATGGTCGCACTCACACTGATACCGAAGTCATAAAAATTATTGATAATAACGTTTCTAACACCTGTAGACGAGGTGGTAATAGTTAAGTTGAAAGTGTAATTACCCGATGAGCAGCTTTCTGAAACACTGTATGAACCAAGAAACTTTGAACGGGTTTCTGTAGCACATTCAGCGCCTTCATAACCTGTAGCGCAAGCACAAATGCCATCGTTGCATGTACCGCCATTCTGGCACAACACCTCATCGCATTCATCTTTACAGCCTGTAAGTGCCAATGCACCAAAACTCAAGGAGAGCAAAAAAAGTTTGAAATTTTTCATTTGGATAAGATTTAATTGATTGCAAGGGTACAAAAATTTGATGAAATTACATTGCGTTTCATTTGTGCTGATAACAACACAAATGGGTCAGTTCACCCTGTGACTATTATCCAAGGGTCTTCTAATAATCATGAAGTTTAGCTTTCTTTTTATATAAATCAATTACATGGCGTAGCTAGAAGTGTTGGTAATTCAGATCATTTAAGGCCTGCGCCGGTTCAAAAAGTTGATCAATATCGTGAAGTAGTTATGGGGAAATTGATTCAATCTGAGTGCTATATTCAATGCGATCAATTGCACAGCAATGCTCAAAAAAGCTAAGAAACGGATCACCTCGCTGAAGCTATTCAATGCAGAAGTGCAGGTAAGGGGAATTGAGTGAGGTGATGTGTTTTTACCTCGTAGGTGAAAAGAAAAGCCAGTGCATCATTCCGAAATATACTGCACTGGCTTTTCACTTATACAATCAATTTAGACTGCGTAAAGTTTGATGTTTACTGCTTTACCAGTTTGACGTGATGGACAAAATTGTTGTACGTGAACGTCGCCATGTAAACTCCATTTGCCAAATCTGCAATATCTACTGAAGTGCTATTCGCAGTCAAAATGCTTGATCTAACCATTTGTCCGCGGGTGTCAAACAAGTTGAATTGTGCACCAAGCATTTGTCCTTTTATATTGAGCACCGTTTCTGCTGGATTTGGATATACCTCTATTGTATTCAAGAGTTCTTCTATGCCCACAGCAATAACTTCAATTGCAGACGTACTAGAACATCCGTTTGCAGTAACTATTACAGTGTAGTCGCCTGGCCCTGTATACGTATAGGTTTGACCTGTTGCACCTTGTATTGGCTCTCCATCAAGATACCACTGATTGCCGTTTATCGCACTCGATACAAACCCGCCATTGAATAAAGTAATGGTTGGAATAGCGGGTGATTGGTTCACAATAATTTCTATTGAAGCAGTTGAAGAACAAGATGAGCCATCGTTTCCAGTTACAGTGTAAGTCGCTGTTTGTGTTGGGAAAAACTCAACGTTGTTTTCTATGCCATTGTCCCATGTCAAGTTAATGTTGCCTATGGCAAATAAAGTAACTCCAGTTCCCGAGCAAATCTCTTGCGAAGTAGAAAGGATTTGGGGTGTGTTCGGAACAGTATTCACTACAACTTCAATTGAATTGGATGACGTACAGTCGTTTCCTTCATCGCCGATTACAGTGTATGTTGTTGTTTCTGTAGGATTGAAGGCTGCACCATTCACCACGCCATTGTCCCAAGTAATGCTAGTAGGGCCAAAGGCGATAAGTGTTACTGATTCGCCTGCACATACTTCAACAGATGATGCTGTAATATTTGGAACTGCTGCAGACTCATTTACAATTATTGTAATTGTCGCATCTGCCGAACAACCCCCAGCGTTTGTTGCAGTAACTGTATACGTTTCAGTCATCGATGGGAAGAACTCAACGTTATTCTCAACTTCGTTATCCCAAATCATGGATTCATTCCCGAGTGCCAATAATGTGACTCCCGTTCCTGAACATATTTCTTCTGCCGTAGTCAGAATTTGCGGAGCATTTGGCACGCTGTTCACAACAACCTGGATGGTGTTTGAAGACGTACAATCATTCCCTTCGCTGCCCACTGCGGTATAGGTAGTGGTTTGTGTTGGAATGAAGGCTACGCCATTTTGTACGCCATTACTCCAAGTTACCATAGTGGGGCCGGTGCCGATAAGGGTCACTTCATCTCCTGCGCAGACATTTACACTAGATGCTGAAATGTTAGGCATGGCCGCAGTTTCGTTAACAGTTACTGTAACAGCTGCATTGGCAAAACAATTTCCTCCATTTGAAGCCGTCACTGTATAAGTAGCTGTTTCACTTGGGGTAAAGGCTACGTTGTTTTGAACACCATTAGTCCAACTCAAAGAAGTTGCTCCTGTTGCGGTAAGTGTAACTTCTTCTCCTTCACAAATATTCAAATCCTCTGTATTCAAGGCTACACTAACCCCTATCACTTCTACATCAAATTGATCTGTATACGTGAAGTTGTCATCTTGTGCTTGTATGGTAATAGTGGCTGTGCCCAATGTGTTGTTGGCAAGATTGGATAACGAAATGGAATATTGTCCACCACCCAAATTAACAACCGCGATATCTCCATTGTCTACAACCGAGGTGTTGCCACTAATTGCAGTAACCGTATTGATGTTTCCACCGTTGTTTGTTACTATGGCATTTACTGCGCTCAATCCGGCATTTTGACAAATGCTCTGGTCGCCAGGAGCGGTGATGGTAGCATCGTTGTCTAAATTCGTAACGTTCACGCTATTCGATGCAAGTCCTGCATAAGTAACATCGGCTGAAGATGCAGTAGAAAGTGTGATTGAAACAGATACATTTCCATCGTCGGCGGCATCGTCAATTCCTTGTGCATTGACATACTGAGCGGTATTCCAGTTTGCGATTGTGAATGTGAGGGTAGATGGCGACACAGTAACTTCAGCGGCATTGGCACTTGTGATTTCTACCGTTACATTATCCGTTGGCTGTGTATTGAGAACGATTGGAATTGCTGTTGTTGACCCAGATTCATTCACTTGGTATGATGTCACACCTGCATTAAGTCCTGGAAAAGCTATCGTATTGTAGGCTCTAGAATAAATACCTTGTGTATCACCTTGAAATCCGTTTCCTGCCCACGCCGTTACGAAGCCACCAGTTGGAAAAACTGCCAATGCCACATACTCTTGATCGCCAGAATTGGTGGCATTTAGCTGCAAAAGACCTGTATTGCTTTGGTTGTAATTGTTTCCTGAAATTACATATGCCTCATTTCCATTTGGGTTGGTATACCCTCCAGTGCGAATGGACTTTGTTATCAGGAAATCACCATTATCATAAAGGTGACATTCAATATTGTCATACCAATCATTGCTCCCGCCTTGAACCACTTGATCGTTATTTACAATGAAACTTCCAGAAGCCGAAAGTATCCAAATCCGGAGGTGGCGACTTGAAAAAACTGTTCCGTGAGTCGTAGCAATTATTACCTCTCCTGCCGCATTTCCTTCAGCATCGAGATCAGAACCTACGTTGTACTCTGAATCTACATACCAAATAATCTCTTCTGGAATTTCAGCTAAAAACGATGATGAAAACGTCTTTCGCATGATGTTACGGTAATAATCACAACATCCAGAAACCAATATGTACTGGTGATAAATTACCGTCATCCTTCCATTTGGATGAATGACTACGTTTGGTTCACTATAATTTACACCTGACGATTCTGTAACCAATACCTGTGCATTGATCCATGCATTGTTGTTGAGGTTGTATCCACGGAGGTATATTTGCGAATTACTCGCTGTGCCATTGTAAACAAACGCAAGGGTATCTCCGTTGATATCAACATCAAAATTCTCAATGTTGTTAAGCACGGTAACCTCTGCCTCCAAAGAGTTATCAGGGTTTATAATGACAAATTTTAAATTGTTACTTGAGTTTTCAATGTAGCTCAGCACAAACTTTCCATCTTCCCAATAATGAGCTACCATCAATTTTGAATTGTCTGCATTGACAGTGATTTCATCAGAAATTGGTTGGTGGTTATTGTCGTATCTGCGCGCTTGTATCGCTCCAGCATAATACGACATTGTCCAAAACACCATATAATTCCCTTGGTCGTCTGCCGCAACAACAGGGCAGTACTGTGTTGATGGCACATCTGTGTTCACAAGTTGCTCAAGTGAAACTGGATTGAGTGTTTGTCCAAAAACAGTGGTTGTGAGCAGAGAAAAAACAATTAGTAGAACGCGTTGTGCTACTGAATATATGAATAAATAAATGATGAAAAGGTCGTGCAATGTATTGGTATTCAGTATTTTAAAGGTACGAAAATCAAAACATTGAGCACCATGCACGACCTGAGAGCAATGTACGAAAAGACTCT
>WGNM01000054.1 GCA_016124575.1 Cryomorphaceae bacterium | reverse complement strand
GAGTCTTTTCGTACATTGCTCTCAGGTCGTGCATGGTGCTCAATGTTTTGATTTTCGTACCTTTAAAATACTGAATACCAATACATTGCACGACCTTTTCATCATTTATTTATTCATATATTCAGTAGCACAACGCGTAATTTATAGTGTCACATTGGTTATAAGGTTTTAAATCATCACTTAGGATGAAAACGACATTGCACACTACGAATTATATAAGCACTTTTATTGAAGTGTCTGAAGATTGTCCCTCACAATTTGGCGAGGTTCCTGTATCGAAAGGCGATAAGAAAACGGTGGCTGAAATGCAATTTGAAATTATTTCAAAGCACCCTTATCAATTCACATCGGATGACCTGCTATTTGATGTGTATGCCAGAAAAATGGAATTGCTTGAATCTGAATACGAAGAGGCTAGAAATGTCTTTTTCTCAAAAGGACAACCATGCTTACGAGCTTCACCTTTGACGAAACGATTTGGCTTTGGTGTGCATTTGAACAAAGAAGGGAAAATTGCCATTTTTGGCAGAGAAACGAATGAGTATCAGCATTTTTTAAATGATGCAAATTTGAAGAAGGTTAAAGCCATGAAAAGCTCTAAAAAATAAGTTATGCATACACAACATATTGTTCAATACAAGACAACTTTGAATCTGCCCTTGGATCGCGTTTGGAATGCTCTTACCAATCCTGAAATTGTGAAACAGTACTTTTTTGGAACTGAACTAATAACTGACTGGAAAGTTGGTAGTGAAATTATTTTTCAAGGTGAATGGGAAGGTCAAACCTACAAGGATAAAGGGGTTGTTTTGGAATATGAGCACAATAAAATATTGGTCTATTCATATCTCAGCAATTGGAGCGGGAAGGCTGATAAGCCTGAAAACTATTTGAGAGTATCGTACGAAGTACAAACAACCGAAAACGGAACTGAATTAATTATTTCTCAATCGAATTATGATGAAGAGAGGGCTGCACATTCAGAAGAAAACTGGGCAGGATTAATAGAGGCAATGAAGAAGGTTATAGAGTAATTCTAAAGTAAGTGAACTCGACCTACCGATTTTAAATTATTGGTTCTGACCAATTTAGGGATTTACGAATCTTCATGAACGACTGGAAAATTCTTTTCTAAAACCACATCAAAGAAAAAGTAGCGGATTGCATTATTGCAAGGTGAACCTACTTTTAACAAAATTCAAACATTTTCGAGAAGTTCACTTTATTATCATTCTGTGTTACGAATAGAATAATCTGAGTATCATTCCTTTGCTTTGTGAGAAATCTCAACCTGGGCATATATCTCAAATTATTGGGCAAAGGATTATTGTACTTTGTTCTCGCTGTAATTACCTTCGGAACAGGCTTGTATGTCCGCTCAAAATGGTACAATTTCCCTGAAAGAGCTCCATTTTCAGGAGATGAATTTTACAATCCATATCAAGATTTAGCCTCAAGTCGTGGGTTTATGTGCAATTTTCACGCACATAGCAATAGTTGGAATGGTTTCACAAACGGACATGGAACAGGAGGGGATGTATTGAATAAGTACAACCAAATGGGGTATGACATTGCATGTGTCTCAAACTACCATCAAATGAACGGCGGGAGTGATATTACATGCTACGAACATGGCTGGGGAACCTTCAAAGATCATCAAATTGTTATTGACGCTGAGCAGGTAACATGGTTGGATTTTCCTTTGTATCAAAATGAAAATCAACATCAATTCATGTTGAATTACTTGAATTCATCGAACGAAAATGCAATAGTCGCTATTGCCCACCCTGCGATTAGAAGTGCCTATAAAGAAGCTGATTTCACTCAACTTTCGGGATACCATTTATTCGAAGCATTGAATAAACTAAAAAAATCGTTTCGGGAATGGGATATCGTCTTGTCAAGCGGATATCCAGCCTTTGTGCTTGGAAGCGATGATTGTCATAACTATCAAAAACCAGGTGATGTGGGCCGATGCGGAACTTACGTCTTTACCTCAAACCCTAATAAACAGTCAATAAAGCAATCTCTAAAAACGGGAAAGAGTTTTGCTGTTGAATTTGGAGGCAATCCCGAAGGCGATGACAATGCAAAAAAGACTATGCTGACAGTTGTCACAAAGCCGTCTTCCTTAATAAATCGAGGCGATTCTGTATTTCTCACCTTAAAGGATAGCGTTGCATCGATTTTGGTTATCACAGATCGTTCAGACACCCTTCAGAAATATTCAAAAACTTCATTTGCTAGTTTTAATATTCCACCATCAAGCAGCTACATTCGAATAGAATATCGAGATTTCAACGGAAGTAGAGTGTATCTAAATCCGATTATTCGGACAAACAATGGAAACCTACCTGTTGTCGATAAAGCTGAAGTTAACCACTTAAAAACGGCTATTTACAGAGGATTAATTTTGTTTTTTTGGATGGTTGTTTGGTCAATTATTGTAAGGTATGAATACAACAGATACAGGAGTAAAAGAGCGAGAAATTCCGAAAATGGTGTATTTACTCCTACTCCTCATTTCCGTTCTCCGGGTTTGGATGGCGTTTGAATTGGAGTTGGGAATTGATGAAGTTTATTATCTACTGTATGCCGCACATCCTGATTTAAGTTATTTTGATCACCCTCCTTTTGTCGGGTGGATGATTCGGCTATTCACAGGAAATTTCCTTCGAGATGGTGAGTTATTTATTCGTTTGGGTGCTCTTCTTTTAGGGACTTTGAATGGATTGATTTTTTATCGAATTATCAGACTTGTTGCGGATAAGCGTGCAGCTCTAGCAGGCATTTTGCTTTTTTGGGGGAGCATCTATGCTACCGTAATTTGTGGGGTTTTCATTCTTCCTGATTCGTCAATGCTCACTTTTTGGCTATTGAGTTTATACTTCCTGATTAAGATTGTCTACCACGATGATCACCGATACGTTCTATGGATAGGGTTTGGAGTTTCGATGGGACTAGCTATCTTATCGAAATACCACAGTGCCATGATTTGGGTTGGTTTTTTATCCTTTATCTTGATACAAAATAGATCTTACCTAAAGAAACCACAGTTATACCTTTCAGGGCTAATCACCATTCTATGTTTTTCACCAGTAATTGTTTGGAATATGGAGAATGACTTCATCAGTTTCAAATTTCATGAAAACAGGATTGGCGATTCAGCATTAGATCCCATTGGCATGATTCGCGAGTTGGGAGGGGCATTCGCTTACAATGGTCCTATTAATTTCATTCTTATAGCTGCGAGTGTTTTTGTAATGGTCAGAAAAAAGCCAGTAATAAGTTCGAAAATAGACACATTACTACTGATCATATCCCTTCCTCTGATACTGTTTTTTCTTGTGAGCAGTAATTGGTCTCAGACGCTACCTCATTGGACAAGTCCGGCTTACACCACCCTGCTTATTCCAGCTGCTGTATATATTTCGAATACAAAACCAGCTTTGGCTCATTGGTCAAAAAAATCATTTTGGCTCATAGTACTTTTAATGCCATTGTCGCTTTTCGCCGTTCGAACCTCATTTTTCTCGCATGATTTGAATGATAATCCGAACAAACTCGGAAGAAATGACTTCACTCTTGATTTAAGTCAGTGGAGGGAAATTGCTCGTGTGATGCACCTAGAACACCGACAATTGATTAAATCGAACACAATGAACATTGATAGTCCTTTGCTCATTACGCGATGGTTTCCCGGTGCACACTTTGATTTTTATGTCGCTCGAGAAATCGGAATTCCTGTGCTTCCAATTGGCAATCTTGAATCTTTGCACGAATATTATTGGTTACAGCCGCGAGAACCCTATTCTGGCAATGCCTACTTTCTCACAACAAGTCATTTGCATCAGGAAATTGATAAATATGACTTTATCAAAAGTTACAAATTACATAAAACGATCACCTTGTACAAAGGTGACCTGCCAACACAGAATCTTTTAATTTATATAGTTAAATTAGGAAATAGCAGTGATATAAATACTCAATAAATATCGTATTCACTAAATCACTTGCAATCTAGAATTTATGCGAGCCCTGTAGATCATTTTCTTGAGCTTAAATTCGGCAATTTTCACTTTGATCAAAAAAACAATTGATTCGACGATTCGATAATATATGTCACCAATTAACTTGCAATTCTTTTAGAAGTTGATTTGAGCTTTAAATAAACTACTCAATATAATAGAACTAATCATTAAAAATTGACGCGATAACTGATCACAGGTAAAAGTGGCAGTTGTGTAGCATAGTCAACTTTTCCCGATGCTGGATCATAATATTCACCCAATATCGCTTGATTATTCGTGATGTTTTGGATGTCGAACTTCCATTCTGTGCTGCGATTCTGCTTATTCCTGCGTATGCCAAACGACAAATCCCATTTGAAAACATTCTCCATTCTTGTACTATAAGGCACTGATTCATATACTGTTACCCCATCTTCCTGACTTGCTGCTAAATCAATGGGAGTGTACATTCCACCGCCAATCATCGCCAGTTTGGTATTAATGAACATTGTTCGCATTTTTTCTGGCTTACCTACCGGAAACTCCTTGCCTCCAAGCACGTTATAAACGTATTTACCATCGAATCGAGAAGGCTTCCAATTGGCCAAATTGTTCAAATACAGCGAACGGTAGAGCGACACCGTCGACATTCCATACCACCCTTTATTGAAATATCGTTCGCATGTTAGCTCCAATCCATAGTTCTTGCCTTTGCCCTGATTGTTTAATTTATAAGTCGGAAAAAAATCGGTTGAGTTGAGCATCGTCCAATCTATATTCTCATCTTCCGCCTGCGGGATGTTGAATAATTCTTGGTAGTAGGACTCTACTTTGAAATTGACCAATGGACCAACTTTGAAACTATATCCCGCAACAAAATGCGCAGCTTTGCTCAAACCCAATTTCTGGTTGAAATCAGACACTTCACCTTGGTGTTCAACAGAGGCGAGGTAAACAGAGAGAGCTTCTACTTTGCTGTGCATTCCTGCTCCAGCAAACAATTCCGAACCATTGGGCAGTGTGTATTTCAGACTCATCCGAGGTTCAATGGCATCACGATCGTTGAGCAAAAACCGCAAGTAGTGAATGCCTGAAACGAGGCTGAGCGATTCAGTGAAACGATGGCGGTAGGTGATGAAACCCTGCGTCATTCCCGAGCCACCTTTGGTTTCTATTTCGGTGGTCATAATATTTGTGTCGAAATTGAAACTTTCGACGTCGTAGTTGTATGTCCGTTCTGTCAATATCAACCCTACAACAACCTTATTTTTAGCATTGAATTTATAATTCACCGTTGAGGCGAAACGCAAATTTCGTTGTGTTATTTGTCCACGATAGTTATCGAAAAAATCATTTTCTTCGTTCAATATCTCATTACGCTGCTTATTTCTAGTCGCTGACCATGCAACCTGATTCTCGAAAATGGTTTTCTCACCAATTAGCCATGTGTGGTTAACTCCCAGAACTCCTAAATCAGCGCTACCCACGTACTTTTCAATGACCTTATCATCCTCCTCTTTCTCAGTGGTCGTGGTGATTGCACTCAATCCACCCAACCCGTACATCGATACTTTTTGATTAGCATTGATTTTGAAATTGAGGTTAAAACAAGCATCCTGATACTTCGGTACTCCTCCAAAATCCAAAATCCCTAGCTGGTCAATCAATGATAAAGTGCTGTATCTGTAGTTCGCCAAGTAAGAATTTCCGCCGCCTTTCTGAAACGGACCTTCAACCGTTAAATCGGTTCCCAATACACTTACCGAAGCCGAATACTCTCGTTGACTGTTATTTCCTTTACGAAGATTCATATCGAAAACACCCGAAAGCGCATTCCCATAATCGGCACTAAACGCACTCGTCAAAAAATCGCTATTGGCAAGCATGGCGCTATTGAGCGCATTTATTGGTCCTCCCGTGGAACCTTCATTTGCAAAATGATTTGGATTCGGTATCTCCATCCCTTCCAATCGCCAAAGTATCCCTCGAGGTGAATTCCCGCGAACTATAATGTCGTTGTTTCCCTGTGCGTCAGAATTGACCCCAGCAAAAGTACTCACCATGCGCGCTGGGTCATCAATGGATCCCGCATATCGCTTCGTCTCCTCCACCGATACGGTGCGGGCTGATAACACTGCCATGTCGTTCAAGGCTTCAGACCTGTTTCGCTCTGCTTCAATAACTGCATTTGTCAACATGGTAACCGACTCCATGAGTCGCACCTCCAAAACAACCTCCTTTCCCGTAGTCACCAAGATATTCTCCTGCACGTAAGTCTCATAACCAACATAGCTGCTCTTGACCGAAACTCGACCTGGTTTCACATTGGCAAAACTAAATGCACCGGCCATATCCGATGCTACCATCATGGGCTCAGAGCCATGAGTAATTAATATGACCGTGACTCCCGGTAAGAGCACTCCAGAATCGGTATCAAAAACAGATCCTCGCACGGTTTGGCCCTGCTGCGCAAAGGATTGAATAGATAATAAAACACAAAGGGCGATTGATGCAATGATTCGATACATAATTGATAATTTGGTTTTAACTATGAAAACCCAACTACCATTTACCCCTATGCTTCGAAAAAAAAAAACCAATTATTGGCTAAAATCTGACCACCACTTTGTACCCTGGCCACCATGAACCGTCGAAAAGTGGTTGTATCTGACCAATGGTTGTAATTTGCTCTAGGCCAACTGACGATGCGGTATTCGATTGCGGCTTGAAATAGTGAATGACTGGTGAACCGACAATGGTGAAGTGGTTGTGTAATTTGAATCCCACACCAAGTGATCCTGATACAACCATCCCAGGGATGTCTACAATTCGATTGACCTCATGAAAGGTCGCCTGCTCAAACTCTGCATTCAAAAAAACAGTTTTACTCAAACGAATCTGCGAACCCAATCCGCCTCCATAAGAGAATACTGATTGTGGGCCTAACATTGCATATCCAACGCTTAAAATGGTGTACAACCCATAAACTCCACTTTTAAAATTGACTTTTATGTCGTGTATATCGTTGTACTCAAGCTCAAACCGATGCAATCCATTCCCTGACAGATTCACCAACCCGATCATTACCCCAGAACTAACTGAATCACATATATTTACTGGTGCAATTTGAACTCCTCTCAAACGCTTGGCTTTGTTAAATCCGCCCGCAATTTGTGATCCTTTTACGGTATCAGCAAGGTTCATAAATCCAGCAACTTCAGCGCCGTGAATGCTAGCTGAATGATTAAAAAAACCGCTTAATTGCAGACCCGACATATCTGTTGATGTATTGTAAAACCCTGCAGCTTGAAGTCCGCTCACCGACTTTGCATTGTTACTAAATCCACCTATTTGACAGCCTTTCGTGTCGCCCATGACGTAGTTTCCAAAACCTCCAATTTGCAGGCCCACCATTTGGTCGGCTACAAAATTTACCGCACCACCCAACTCAAATCCGTTGACGCCTTTGTTGGCACCAGCAATCAGGTTGATTGAAAAATTATTAACTACTTGTTCGCCGAAAAACCGGTTGGTGCCAAGGCCTGGTAGTAGTGAAAACTGGAAAAACCGCTCTTCTGATACCTCCAAGCGATTGAAGATTGAAAGTCGGTCTTCATTCGATAAAATACGGTACCACCTCAATGTATCCAATCCGCGCTGGTGCTCTTCAAGAGGCACTTCAAGTGGTGTCAATTTCACAGAAATCGGCTGCATGTGGTCAACTACCTCGACCAACGTGTCGCGATAGCCAGCACTCGAAATAGCGAGCAGCACTGCGCCCCCACTTTCTTTTGTGTTCAATTGAAAGCTACCTTCATCGTTGGTTTGTTGTCCCCTTAAATCAACTGTTTCCACCACAGCCACGTCTGGTATTCTCTTTCCACTGACTTTGTCGTAAACCGTTCCAGAAACTGAAACTTTTCCACTTGTTTTCCTTGCGGGTAGCAATATGATGTAATGTCCGCGGTGCTTCCCTTCTACCTTGCTGTCGAACAGTCTTTCTATCACCACGGCCAGCGAGGCATCCACTGCATCAATCGTTACCTTCTTCGAAACATCAATAACTGAGGCGTTGTACGAAAAGATTATACTCTTGTCTTTCTCAATGATATGTAAAACCTGTTCTATCGAAACGTTCTCTACGTCTAAGGTGACTTTTTCCTTCATAGGATTTTGAGCCATTCCTGCGAAAGAGAGCATGGCAAGCGCCATGGATGTGGATCTAATCAACTGTCTGACAGCCCGTTCCATGTAAGATTGTTTTATCATCTTGTTTGGTTACCGTGAGGTTGAAGGTAGCTGCTATCACCTCGACGATGAGGTCGATGGATTCATCGTTGAAAGTGGAACTGAACAGACAATTGGCAGTCGCTTCATCGCTGATGATGATCCTTTGATCGTAAATAACATTCAGTTCTTCAACTACTTGCGAAAGTGGAATTGATCGATATTTTAGGACGTGGGTGTGCCAATAAGCAGCATTGTCACCTGCCTTTTCCATTAATGTGATGTTTCCTTGAACATCGCAACGCGCGGTTTGTCCTGGTTCAATGGTCATCGACATTTTCGAGGAATTTAATAAAACGCTGCCTTCTTCGAGGTATACTGTAACCCCATCTTCTTCGGATTTGACATTGAATTTTGTCCCCAACACACGCACATCAACCAAAGGAGCATGCACCACAAAAGGTTTTACTTTGTTTGGGGTCACCTCAAAAAACGCTTCACCTGATAAAGTGACAATCCTCAATGAATCGCCCATTTCAGCAAATGTGAGGTGTGCATGATCTTGCAACCCCACTTTCGACCCATCGGTGAGTACCACGTTTTTGTCGGTTGCACCTTGGTAGGTTAAAATATCCGCATCCGACTTCAAGAAATACCGCAAGGCTGCACCAACACCAAGCACAAGGAGCGCGATGGCCGCAATTTTCGATATTTTAGTCCAAATAGAAATTGTGCTACCAGTCCTCAATCGGCTGTCGACAGTACCCCATGCCTTTTCGATGTCAATCGACTGATTTGCAGGACGTTCAGCCAAATCCCAAACGGCCTTAAAATCGTTGAAAGACGTTTGATTCTCATCGCTTTCAGCCAACCAAAGTTGAACCTGATCTCTTTCAGCATCAGTGCATTCACCTGCAAGGTATTTGGCCAGCAGGTCGAAATCGATTGTGTTTTTCAGCGAATCCATAGTTTCATGTATGTGACAACCAACAATGAGAGCACCCCTACGAGGGTTGAAAAAATAGTTCCGAGGGCAATCCAAGGAAGTGCAAGGGTCATGAAATCCGACAAGTGGTCGCGCATCATTTTCAACGCTTTACCCATCTGATTTTCGACCGTTTTTTCTGAAATACCGAGCTGTTCAGCGATTTCTTTATACTTCAATCCATCAAATCGACTTAACTCAAAAATCTCCCGGCATTTGGGTGGCAATTTTGCGATGGATACAGCAATCAGCGCTGAAAGTTCTTTTTCATCTGTCGGAGAATTGTGAATAGCGTGGTGTTCTGCGACATAAACTGCATGTCGGCCGCGTACTTTGTTGTGTTTCAGGTGATTCAGACATTGATTCCTTACTGCAGTGTATAAAAAAGCACGTTCCGAATGATGGATGGTAAGGGTATCTCGATTATCCCAACGGCCGACAAAAACATCTTGCACCACCTCTTCCGCTTCATCAGCCGATTTGAGGTACGATTGAGCAAACAAAACCAACTCTTTGTAGTATTGTCTAAAGAGTTGCTCAAACTCTAATTTCGATAGGTGCTTTTTGTCCAAAAGAGATTATTTCAGGCGATAAAGCTAACAGCACCACCCTAAAAAACAATTTATTTTAGGTGAAATGATTATGTAAGAACTGTTTTTTGAAAGAAATTGTTAAGTCAGAATCCGCGCAGACAAAGGATTTTCAACCCAGTTTAGGAGGTAGTATTCACTTCATGAACGATCAGCTCCCAACCTACTTCATCAAATTGATCTCTGCGATGTTCTTGATTCTATTCCGCTCAAGGAAAGCGTCGATGGTCTCGAAATGCTCAATGACGCGCTGATCTTTAAATTCAAACACTTTCTGCGATAGTCCTTGCAAGAAGTCGCGGTCGTGGGATACCAGCACCAATGTCCCGTCGAACGATAGCAATGCCTCTTTCAACACATCTTTCGACTTCAGATCGAGGTGGTTGGTAGGTTCATCGAGAATCAACAAATTCACCGGCTCGAGAAGGAGTTTTACCATCGCCAAGCGGGTTTTTTCACCTCCAGAAAGGAAGGCGACTTTCTTGTCGATATCATCTCCACTGAACATAAATCGACCCAGGATATTCTTGATTTGAGAACGTATATCACCCTCTGCAACCTCATCTACCGTTTGGAAAACAGTTAATTCTGGATCCAACAACGATGCTTGGTTTTGAGCGAAGTAGCCAATTTTCACGTTGTGTCCGAGTTGGCACGTTCCCTCCACCTCTATCTCACCCATGATTGCTTTGATCATGGTCGATTTCCCTTCGCCGTTTCGTCCGACAAGTGACACCTTCTCTCCGCGTGAAATAGACAAATTCGCGTTCTTGAACACCACCTGATCGCCATACAATTTAGATACGTCTTTCACTGTAATTGGGTAATCGCCAGACCGAGGCGAAGGCGGAAAACGAAGTTTCAATGCAGACGTGTCGATTTCATCAATTTCGATGATTTCCAATTTCTCCAACATCCGCTCGCGCGAAGAAACCTGATTTGTTTTTGAATACGTCCCTTTGAAACGCTCAATGAAAGCAACGTTATCAGCGATCATCTTTTGCTGTTCCTGGTATGCTTTTATTTGATGCACCCTGCGCTCTTCACGCAACTGCAGGTAATGGGTGTAATTAGCTTTATAATCGTATATCCGCCCCATGGTGACTTCAATGGTGCGGTTGGTGATGTTGTCGATAAACGCTCTGTCGTGCGAGATCACCATCACCGCATTCGCTTTGTTCACTAAAAAATCTTCCAACCAAATCACCGATTCGATATCGATGTGGTTGGTGGGCTCATCGAGCAATATCAAATCGGGTTTCTGCAAGAGTATTTTCGCCAGTTCGATGCGCATTCTCCATCCACCTGAAAACTCTTTGGTTTGTCGCGTGAAATCGCTTTGCTTGAACCCGAGCCCTTTCAGTGCTTTCTCTACTTCAGCATCGTAGTTCACATCTTCAAGCTGGTAGTATTTTTCGCCGAGGTCCGACACTTTTTCGATGATCGCCATGTATTCATCGCTTTCATAATCGGTGCGTGTTTCGAGCTCTTTGTTTAGTCGCTCCATTTCTTGACGCATCGCAAAAACCTGGTGAAATGCTTTCGCTGCTTCTTCGAATACAGTACAATCATCTTCGGTGAGCAAATGCTGCGGCAAGTAAGCGATCACAGCGTCTTTCGGCGCGCGCACTCCCCCTTTGGTTGCTTTCGATACACCTGCAACAATCTTCATGATGGTTGATTTACCTGCACCATTCTTACCCATCAACGCAATTTTATCGGTGGGATTGATGGCAAAGGAAACACCACTAAACAAGGTTTTTCCGCTAAACTCTACTTCTAAGTTATCAACCTGAATCATGAATGTGATTTTGAGGGCGCAAAGGTACTGATTCAGCGGGCAGGGAGACTACTTTCTGTAACTATTTCGATATGACGAGGGGGTGCATTGTAAGAAAGTACTCTTGGCGACTGTTCGAGATCATCTAATTCATCTCAGTATTTGTTCCAATGTAAATTACACTTCGGGAATAAACCTCCACTTGCACTGCCATTAAATATGATTATCCGCAAAGTTGCCCAGCAAATCGAATCAAGGATTCTACTGCTACTTTGAAAATTTGAGATTCATCTCTGAGGTTAAAGCGGAAAACAAATTCATCTAGGTATAGTTGCAAGTAATATGGCATAACGAAAT
>WGNM01000045.1 GCA_016124575.1 Cryomorphaceae bacterium | reverse complement strand
CCAGCTAAGGTTTACAAACAAGCAGCCTAGAAATGAACAAAAACACTAAGTTATGAGTCTCCCCCAAACCCCCTCATTACTATGGTTTTAACTGTTATATTTGTATATAAGATCTTGTCCAAACAATCCCGACCACTTCAGAATTCAGATTCCCCTAACAATCCTCTCAGGTATGTTTTGAATGTAAACCCACTCAATTACTGGAAGCTGATTCGAAATATCGTCAGATTGTCAAATGATAGCCAAAATGCCCTGTTTTTCATTTCAAGGGAGGAACCTCAAGCCTTGAAAATGGAAATAGCATCGACAACTTTAGGTCACAGACGAATGATGTTCACACATTGTACGAGTCAAGAGGAGGGTGAGGTACTCGAAGAAGTGTTCAATGAAAAACCAGATGTGGTTGTGTCTGATATGCCATTCGATGAAGCCGAAAAATTATATCTGACTTATCATTTGAAAACCCGAAAACCATTGATTTGGATTCAGGTGCCTAGTTTGAAGGTGACTAATAACGACGATTCGAAAAACCAATATACCGCGATATTCAAGAAAGTCTTGGCACCCTATCACTTATCCAAAACTTTCGTAAACGATGCAGTGAAACTATATAGAATCACGGAATTTCTTAAGAAAGAAAATGGGTAATTAACCCATGAAATAAATGGCGATTACTATGATTGCCAAGATGAACAAAGCCAATACAACTGGTCCGCCAATTTCATTCTGTTCTGCTTCTTTGTGCTCGTGCGACATTTTCCTATGTTTTCGACAAATTTAGGAATGTTAATGTGTTTATCCCAAATCTGATTAAAAATTAGATTTGAATAGGGTTTTCTCCTTCATTTTTGTATTTCAGCCATTCTGCTTTATATGTTAATTTATCTGAGATTCAGATCAATTTGAAGCAGTGAAATGATTAATTTTATGCACCCTGCAACCAATGGGCGCAAAGAAGCGTCACTTTACTAAGAAGAACCGAAGGAAATGAATATTTTGAAACCTGTATTTTTTTACTTTCTGGCACTGTTCGCTTTTGAACTGAATGCTCAGGTAGTCCTCAATGAATTCTCAGCGGCGAATTATTCCGACTGGGCAGCAAACGGATTCGATGAATTCCATGATTGGGTTGAACTTTACAACCCAACAGGTGGTGCGATTAATATTGGAGGTTACTTTTTAAGCGACGCTGCTTCGGATCCTGGAAAGTTCGAAATTCCCGCTGGTACTATGGTTCCTGCAAATGGGTACCTAACCATCATCTGCACAGGCCTCTTTGAAGAGACTCCGAATGCATGGGGTTACCTGAACACGAATTTCAAAGTGAACCAAACCCAAGGGGAGTCGTTCGTTTTCTCTGACCCGGGCATGAATGTCCTTTCGTCATTCACTTTCGGTACAGATGTCCCTGTCAACTCAACGAATCACTCATACGGCAGAGATACTGATGGAAGTAACAACTGGGTTATTTTTACAAATCCAAGTCCTGGCGCTTCAAACGGGGGTGCAACAGGTGTTGAATATGCCTCTAAACCAGTTATCGATGTGCAAGCAGGGTATTACGGTGCTCCAATTACAGTTACCTGCACCTCTGATCCAGGTACTACAATGTATTACACGCTCAATGGAAATGAGCCTTCGGATGCGTCAACACCGTATACTGGTCCTATTAACATTGCTGCCACCTCTGTTCTCAAGGTTGTAGCTTACAATCCTGATCCCAATGTGCTGCCAAGCCGAGCGGAGACAAATTCATATTTTTTCGGAGCCGATAGCCATACCGTTCCTGTTGTCTCTATCTCTGGTAATACCCTCGCCGATGGTGCGTGGAATGGTGATGAATTGACAGCCCTAGAGTTTTTCAATAGCGATGGGACTTTTTGGGTAGAGTCGCATGGTGATTCGAACGAACACGGTAACGACTCCAATGGATATGCTCAACGAGGTTTCGATTATATTACGCGAGACCAAATGGGACATGATTATGTGCTTGACGGACAACTATTTCACGAGAAAGACAGAAATAAATTTCAACGCTTAATTTTCAAAGCGGCAGCGAATGATAATTATCCTTTCAGACCAGGCGCTCATATTCGTGATTCGTATGTGCACACGCTGTCGCATAAGGCAGATTTGCACTTAGACGAGCGGACAAGTGAGACGGCAATACTTTACATCAATGGTCAATACTGGGGCGTTTACGATTATCGTGAAAAAGTTGATGACCTAGATTTTACTGAAAAGTACTACGATCAACCGCGAAACTTCGTTGATTTTATCAAGACTTGGGGTGGTACGTGGAATGAGTACGGTAGCAATGCCGATTGGAATACGTTGGTGAATTTTATCACTACAAATGATATGACCGATCCAGCAAACTACGATTACGTAACTTCTGTATACAACACAAATAGTCTTATCGATTATTTCATCTTGAATAGCGCTACCGTTTGCACCGACTGGTTGAACTGGAACACGGCGTGGTGGAGAGGCCGTCACCCCGATGGAGATGCAAAACGGTGGAGATACGCTTTGTGGGATATGGATGCAACTTTCGATGGCTATGTAAACTATACTGGTGTGCCAAATACTGGGCCTGATGCAGATCCTTGTGCGCCGGATAACTTGGGCAATACGGGTGGACAAGGACACGTGCCGGTGTTGAACGCTTTGATGGGCAATGAAGATTTTTTTGCTGATTATATCAACCGCTGGGCCGACTTAAGCAATACATACCTCAATTGCGACTACATGAACTATTTGCTCGATAGCATGATCATGGTGATTGAACCTGAAATGCCACGACAAGTAGCGCGTTGGGGCGGTACAGTAGCCGCTTGGGAAGGACGTGTTCAGCAAATGCGTGACTTCATCGATGAGCGCTGTCAAGAAATAATTTTCACAGGTCTGGAAGATTGCTACGATGTAACTGCTGTTAACCTGACCATCGAAATTGTTGGTATAGGTGAGGTGCAACTCGAAACGTATCAATTTGGTGTCGATGAGTCTCCGTTCTCTGGTACATACTTCGCGGGATTGCCTATCGAACTAGAAGCAGATGATTTAGGAATGGGGGTTTTCTTGTATTGGGAGGTCGTTTCTGGCGGTGTAGTCATTGCCGATTCTTCGAACCCAAACATTGAAATTGAACTTACTGAGGATACGTATATCATTGCTTATTTCGCAAACAACTTCGATCCACAAGCTGTAATGTTTGATGTTGTACCTGCCGGTGCAGGCGATATCCTGCTTGATGGAAATATCATGGCTCCATATCCCAACACACAGTTGATAGAGGTCGGAGCTCATGGCCTCGTCGCTTCTCCAGCAACTTCTTGGTTTGTTTTTGATCACTGGGAAACGATAAACGCTACAATTTCTCCTGATGAGTTTGATCCTGAGGCAACAACCTCGATCTTCTTGACAGATACCATTGTGGCTTTCTTCAATGAACTAGAACATTATGAAATCTTCGTTGATGTAGAACCTGCAGGTGCTGGATTTATTCAAATGAATGGTGTCGATCTCGCTTCGTACCCTTGGCAAGATGAAATAGGAGGAGGAGTAGATGTCTTCTTTAACACTTTCCCTGTCGATGATTGGAGCGTGTTCTCGCATTGGGAAGTCGATAACCATGCGGTATCTCCAGATGAATTTGCTACAAACATGAGTATTTACTTGTCGTCAGCAGATTCAATAATCGCTGTATATGATGTCATCCCACACTTTTCAGTTGTTGTGAAAGTTGAACCAGCCATTGCTGGTGTTGCTCTTGTCAATAATATGTTCATCGTTAACGATGAATGGACTGGCGAGTTGGCAGCGGGTGAGCCACTTCCATTTATTGCTTCTGCTGAGACATTCTGGTATTTCGATCACTGGGAGGCGCAACACCATGTCGCTCAGCCTAACCCGAAAGATGCTGCTGTGTCTTTCAATATTCAGTCGAGCGATACCATCATCGCCTACTTCGTCGAAGAACCGTTTACGATGTTCATCCCGAACTCGTTTACACCAAATAACGATGGTAGAAATGATGTGTTCCTTCCTGTCGGTCGAGCTTTCGATGTAGATATGTACGAGCTACTTATCTTCAACAGATGGGGAGAAGTGGTGTTTAGATCAAATGATCCTACTGAAGCTTGGCTTGGTGAAGTGAACAAGGGTGACTACTACGTGGAAGATGAGATCTTTCTCTATCGTCTGTCTGTAAAGCCAATTCACAGCGCTTCTCCTGAAGAGTTCTCAGGTCATATTGTTGTATTCCGTTAAAAGAAGTTATACGAGAATCAGAATAGCTACTTTTGCAACATGCGAATTGGTGCCATTGGGCTAGTCCTGATTTCTGTTTTCTTATTCACTGCAGCAAACGTTTTCGTAAAGACGATTGACTATTTGCCGACATCGCAAATCGTATTCATGCGCTCGCTAATATCGCTGATTCTTTGTGCGTCGTTTGTCATAAAAAAGGGATTTTCGTTTTTCGGTATCAATAAGAAATGGCTGTTTATTAGGGGTTTCTTCGGTATGATTGCGCTGACGTTGTTCTTCTACACCGTTCAGAATATCCCGTTAGCGAGTGCAACAGTAATCCAATATCTTTCACCAGTATTCACGATGCTGCTGGCGATTTTTTTCCTGCGTGAACGTGTCCGCCCTATGCAATGGCTCTTCCTTTCTATGGCAATTGCTGGGGTGCTGATGGTAAAGGGTTTCGATACTCGAATTTCTCTAGGGTTTCTGGGTATTGGTGTCCTCTCGTCTTTTTTCGCCGCAATCTCCTATTTCGCAACTATTAAATGCAAAGAAACAGATCACCCCGTGGCAATTGTAATGTGGTTTCACTTGCTTGCCACGCCAATCATGGGCGCATATTCAGCGGCCGATTGGGTGCCAATGACAACTTTTGAGTGGACGTTGGGAATGCTCATCGGAGTGTTGTCGGTGATTGCTCAAATAGCCCTTTCATTCGCCCTTCATCGGGCGGATGTGTCGGTGGTCACTCCGTTTAAATACATCGGTGCAATTTTGGCGCTCTTCATCGGAACCTTTTGGTTCAATGAAGAAATGAGTCTGTTCAGTATCCTAGGAATCGTTTTTGTCATTGCAGGTGTTACCTTGAATGTGCTTTCACGCCGCTTTCACTGGTAACTTCAATGGATAACTAAACTCCAACATCCGGCGCGCAAGCCGATGTTACATGTTCCTGCGGTATTGTCCTCCAACTTCAAACATGGCATTGGTGATCTGACCCAACGAGCAGTATTTGCAAGCTTCCATCAACGTTGCAAAAACGTTTTCATTGGCAATGGATGCTTTGCGAATAGCCTTGAGGTTTTCGACAACCTTTGATTCCATGGCTTTATTCAGATTCTTAAGCATACTGATTTGATACTCCTTCTCCTCAGTAGTGGCTCGAATAACCTCACTCGGGATGACGGTAGGTGAGCCTTTCTTATTCAAGAAGGTGTTAACACCGATGATCGGATATTCTCCGGTGTGCTTGAGCATTTCGTAATGCATGCTCTCTTCTTGAATCTGATTGCGCTGGTACATGGTTTCCATTGCACCCAATACTCCACCTCGTTCTGTAATGCGGTCGAATTCTGATAGCACAGCTTCTTCAACAAGATCGGTAAGCTCTTCGATGATGAATGACCCTTGTAGTGGATTTTCATTTTTCGCTAAGCCCAATTCTTTGTTGATGATCAATTGTATAGCCATCGCTCTGCGCACTGACTCTTCCGTAGGGGTGGTGATGGCTTCGTCGTAAGCATTGGTATGCAGTGAGTTGCAATTGTCGTATATCGCATACAAGGCCTGCAATGTGGTTCTGATATCGTTAAAATCGATCTCCTGAGCATGTAGTGATCTCCCAGATGTTTGAATGTGATACTTCAGCATCTGTGCCCTTGGGTCAGCATCATACTTTTGCTTCAAGGCTTTTGCCCATATCCTACGAGCTACACGGCCAATGACAGCGTATTCTGGGTCGACGCCGTTCGAGAAAAAGAACGACAGGTTCGGACCAAATTTGTTTATGTCCATCCCTCGTGAGAGGTAATACTCTACATACGTAAACCCGTTGGCAAGTGTAAATGCCAGCTGGGTGATAGGGTTTGCACCAGCTTCGGCAATGTGATAACCAGAAATCGATACCGAATAAAAGTTTCGAATATTTTGCGAGATGAAGTATTCTTGGACGTCGCCCATGAGACGCAAAGCGAATTCGGTGCTGAAAATACAGGTGTTCTGGGCTTGGTCTTCTTTCAAAATGTCGGCCTGCACAGTTCCACGTACCACGCCCAAGGTCTCTTTCTTGATTTTAAGATAAATGTCGTGAGGCAAAACCTCATCTCCTGTAGCTCCCAAAAGCATAAGGCCGAGTCCGTTATTGCCTTCAGGTAAATCGCCTTGGTATTTCGGACGATCAAAGCCTCGGTCATCCCATTTTTTGCGAAGCACGGCTTCTACTTCTTGTTCCAATCCGTTTTCGCGGATGTATTTTTCACACTGCTGATCGATGGCGGCATTGAGGAAATAACCCAAAAGCATCGGCGCCGGACCATTGATTGTCATCGAGACGCTGGTCATGGCGTTTGCAAGATCGAATCCGCTGTATAGTTTTTTGGCGTCATCTAGGCAACAAATGGAAACACCGCTGTTCCCGATTTTACCATAAATGTCGGGCCGCACACCGGGGTCATTGCCGTACAAGGTGACACTGTCAAAAGCTGTCGAAAGCCGTTTTGCAGGCAGTCCGAGAGATACGTAGTGGAAACGTTTGTTTGTGCGCTCAGGTCCACCTTCACCAGCAAACATGCGGGTTGGGTCTTCGCCTTCTCTCTTAAACGGATAAATTCCGGCAGTGTAAGGAAACTCTCCAGGAACGTTTTCTTGCAACATCCAACGCAACAAATCACCCCAGCCTTTGTACTTGGGAAGTGCCACTTTCGGAATCTGTTTGTTCGACAGCGAGGTGGTATGGGTGGCGATTCGTATTTCTTTGTCGCGAACTTTGAATATGTATTCCGGACCTGCAAATTTTGCTACTTGGCTGTTCCATTCCTCCAACATATTCAAATTCCGTGGGTCGAAATCAAGTAACAATTGCTGGTATCTTTCTTCTAGTCCCTTTACCAAGCGATCGCGATCGTCCATTTTTGAAAACTCAATACTCTGCATCGATGACTTCAGGGCATGCAATTGATCAGCGACTAAACATTGTGCATCTACCCAGCGATCGTAACTTCTATTGTTCTCAGATATTTCGCTAAGGTAACGGGTGCGATGCGGTGGAATGATGAAAATCTTTTCTGATTCGCCAGTCCCTGTCTCGAAATGAGAACCCAAGTCGATGCCGGTTTTTGCACCAATGGTGTCAATCAAGCAGCGATAAAGTTTGTTGGTTCCTGGGTCGTTAAATTGAGATGCGATGGTTCCGTAAACGGGCAAGGTTGCGTCATCGGCATCCCACAATTGGTGGTTCCGCTTGTATTGTTTTTTGACGTCGCGAAGTGCGTCAAGCGCCCCGCGTTTATCGAACTTATTGATGGCAACCACATCAGCGAAATCAAGCATGTCGATTTTCTCGAGTTGTGTTGCTGCACCAAACTCAGGTGTCATGATGTACAATGCTACATCGCTGTGATCCATGATCTCGGTATCACTTTGTCCGATGCCAGAGGTCTCAAGTATTATCAAATCGAATCCTGCTGCTTTCAATATGGTCAAGGCTTCAGAGACGTATTTTGATAATGCCAAATTGCTCTGCCTTGTCGCCAATGAGCGCATATATACGCGTGGATTGCGGATGGAGTTCATCCGTATTCGGTCACCAAGCAGCGCGCCTCCCGTCTTTTTCTTCGATGGGTCAACGGAAACAATGGCGATGTGCTTGTCTTCGAAGTCAATCAAAAACCTGCGCACCAACTCATCTACCATGCTCGATTTACCAGCTCCGCCTGTACCGGTAATTCCTAAAATGGGTATGTGCTTGGTTGCCGCTTGCTTCTCAAGGTCAGCAATCAATGTGCGATTCTCATCCGGATTGTTTTCCATCGCACTTATCAAACGGGCAATGGCTTTTGGGCTGTCAACACCCAATGCAGCAACTTCTCCGTTCAGATTCATGCCGGTAGGAAAATCACACTTTTCGACGAGGTCGTTAATCATGCCTTGCAATCCCATGGCTCGCCCATCATCAGGGTGATAAAGACGTGTTATTCCATATGCCTGTAATTCTGAAATCTCAGATGGTAAAATGGTGCCGCCACCACCTCCAAAGATTTTTATGTGCGAGGCTCCCTTTTCTTTTAAGAGGTCATACATGTACTTGAAATACTCTATATGTCCGCCCTGATAAGAGGTCATAGCGATCGCCTGCGCATCTTCTTGAATGGCTGTGTCTACAACTTCTTCAACGCTGCGGTCATGTCCGAGGTGAATGACTTCACAGCCTGAACTTTGTATAATACGTCGCATGACGTTAATGGCTGCATCGTGTCCGTCAAAAAGGGATGCTGCAGTAACTATGCGGATTTTATTCTTTGGAATGTATGGTACAATTGTCTCCATCGTTCATTTCGTTGGGGGCTGCAATTTAGTTCAAAAGGTGCAATCTGTTAGAGTTAATCGAGATTCAATTAGTCGTTAACACTTTTGAAAGGGTGTTTTGATTAATTTGTACTCAACAATTTTCTTCTTGAGTTGTTGAATGTAAAAATCAACTGTGATGTTCAGAAATGTGAATCTCTACGATAAGCTAAAACAGGAACGCGGATTGTCGGAATCTGATGTGGCAAATATTGCTGTTTCAGAAGTGTTCCATTGGTTAAATGATGCCTATTGCAATGAACGACGGATTTTGGCAAATTTGGATTCTGGTGGAGCTCCAAATGCTGAATTTTCAATGGCTACACTCGAGTCTGAAAGGGTATTCTCTATCGAGGAGATTGAACGTCTGTGCATTAAATACCGTCTTCGTTTTTTAGATAGTCAGCACTTCAAAGGACAATACCCTTATAAAACTGTGCTTGAAATAAAATGCTTGGAACAGAATCTTGATGTCGAATTAACGAAGTTTAAAATGGTAGCGCCATCTGCCATGTTCGAGCTGGCTGATTGTGATAAAGATCCATTGCTCTTTTTGCCGTTGTCTGAAAAATACTTCTACCTCGTCGATTCTTGGGGAATTGATTTGGCATGGTACCGAAAGGCGCTAATGTTTCCGCTCCGTTCCCTGAAAACGCTAGCTGCCTCTATTGCTATTCTCTCGTTTTTAATTGCTACCCTCATTCCTACAGAATGGATGATGAGTGGGGTAGTGGGTAATGTGTTTTACGCGCGATTGGCTTTTTTCTTCTGGTGTTTGATTTGCATCACATCGATTTTAACCTACATAGGCTTCGCTTTCTTCAAAAATGTTTCTTCGGCACAGTGGAGTAGTCCTTTCTTCAAACAGAATTTCTAAGGCCAAAACTTATAGACAAAAAAAAGCCCGGAATTTCCGGGCTTTTTTTGTGATTCTGCTTCTTATAAACATGAAGTTCCAAATAATCCTATGAATTCTAGCATGTCATTTCCGTTCACCATTCCATCGTTGTTCAAATCTACGTTTGTATCACAATTGGTCGTGCATCCGAAGTACTGCAACAGGGATAGCAAATCGCTGATGTCGCGGACACCATCGTTGTTGAAATCTCCAGGACAGCCGCTAACTTCTTCGTTTTCTACAACGCCATTGCAATCATTATCGATGTTTTCACCTGTGCCCGCAGCGCCTGGGTAAACATCAGCGCGAGAATCGTCGCAGTCACCAGCTGTCTCAAGGTAACCTTGAGGCTGAGTGCAGTCAGAAACGCTGTTGTTTTCATCTCCATAACCATCGTTATCGTTATCGGCGTACCAAGTAGCATTCGCAACAACAGAGATGTAAGCTGCTTTCGTCTCGCCGTCATTCTCCGTGCCATTGCTAGCAGTCAAAGTTACTGCGTAGGTGCCAGGAACGAAGTAGGTTACTGTAGGGTTCTGAGCTGAAGATGAAGCAGGAGATCCACCTGGGAAACTCCATGCCCAACTGTTTGTTCCATTCGTGCTCAAATCTGTAAACTGCACAGCGCCACCAGCACAAACGGTTGTTGGTGCAGCAGAGAAATCTGCAAATTCCAATCCAGCAACGGTCTGACAAGGACCTGTGGTTGTTAGCGTGTTGTGGTAGCTTTCATTCACGATGTCAATGATAGAACTAACACAAACCATGCTGCTGGTTAAATTCTGATAGTAAATACGTACCATTGGCGCAGGTGCTAGATTCTTAGGAATCATCATGCCATCATAAGATAAGCCAATCACTTTATTCCCGCCCAAAGAAGCTTGCGCGTTGATATCGTATACAACAGGATCAATTAAGTTCTCCACACTTAAAATGGTGAACCCTGATACCGTGAACTCATAACCAACGATTTCGTTATCTGGGTTCAAGACGTGAATGTCGATGTAGTTTTGTGCAATGTTGACATCACCAATACTCAAGGTTACCATGTGGTTCGGATCAACGAATTCTACGTCCCAAATACAGTGGTTGTGAACACCTGAAGGATCAACATAATCGGGTCCATACCAAGAACAACCTGCTATGAGTGCTGCATCGGTCACTGTGATGTTGTTGTCACTGTCCATATCCGTACAATCAGTTACTACGGCATCGTTACCTAAAATCTCTTGGACATACTGCGAGGCATCTGCAGGCTCCAAAGAGCCAGATCCAGTAACATCGCCTTTTACAACAATACCCGGACAGTTCGCAGCGCAGTCAGGCTGGTTGTTTCCAAACGGTATGCCCAAACAGTCATAAATGAGTGGGCAGTTTTGATCTTTCACGAAGTTGATGATGTTGTTGTTGGCATCGCGGTCGAAGCTTACACACACTGCTGCGAAGTTGTTGCTATATGTCAATTCATACGAGCCGTTAGCATCCGGAGATTGATCCCAGTTTGTGCGGATAACAAGTGTGTATGATCCAGCAGGGACATCTGTTATATCAACCCACTGACAAGAAAGACCAGATGAGTAAATGTCGCCACACCCAGCAGTGATACCCATGTTACCACAAGTGTACTTCGCAGTTCCACCGTCACTACATTCAAGATCAAGTACACAGAAACCATTCTTAAAACCAATCTGCGGCATTTCTTGTCCGTTCTCATCGTATAACACATACTCCGCATACCCTTCATAGTGCCAGTGGTTGTGACAAACGTCCCACTCGAATTGACCCGGCTGTGCACTCGGAGCTCCGATGAAATAATCTTCAGTACCGATGTTTTTGATGTGTGTTGTAAAACGAAGAATCTGACGTGAACCGAACCCTTGCATACAACCTTCATTAACATAACAAGCATCATTGTTTGTTAGCGTTGTAGAGAACATGCTTGAGTAGAATACATCACCTAGAACGGCAAGGTCAGGACCTATGGTCGGACATTCTGGATCGCCTTCATAAAAACACTGTGTTGGTGTTCCTGCAATCGGTAAGTAGTTGCAAGCAATTGGATCCATGCATCCTGGGATTGGACCCATGTATTCGAGAGCAAAATCAATCGGGTCGTTCGAACAGGCAGATCCGGTGTCGCCAATGCGAATATAATATGTTTGACCACCTTCTAAAAATGGGGTTATCTCTGCTTGAACACCACAGAAATCGTCATTGTATGTCAATGTCGCTTCGTTTGTGTCGTCAAAAAAATTCATGTTGCAATAGTCATACACCCAAATTTTAGTGTCGCAAGTCGCTCTGTTACATGTTGTTAGGCGATACTGTCCGTTTTGATCAGGCGTAAAGCTATACCAAGCATTTGGGTAGGGCGCGGTTTGCTCACCAATTACGGCTGCTATGGTGTTGTTGCAATCGCTTCCTGGCGGACAATTAATATTCACAGTTTCACCTGTGCCGTAATTTCCTCCTGTTGCTACCTGCACTCCGTTTAGATATATGGTATAAGATCCCGTTCCGTAAGCGCAACAAATTCCATCTCCGTAGCTATCGTTTATAGAAAAGATGTGGCAATTATCGGCGATGCAAAAGGTAGCACCTGTCGATCCACCTGAACCTAAAGTAACTCCGTTTTCATCCACCAAATTCCATGAAATCTCAGCAGGGTAGTTGTCTGGAACGACTACAATCTCCAATAAATCACCAGACGCTATAACTACATCCTGTGTCAAGCTAGATGTGCCTCCAGAGTTGTCTGTAACAAGCAAGGTGGCTGAATATGTCCCGTCTGTAGCATAAGTCACAATTGGGTTTTCATCAGTAGAAGCTGACGGACTTCCACCTGGGAAGCTCCATGTGTATGAAACAATATTGCCTTCACTCAAATTCGTGAAGGGAACTGTGCTAACACCGCATGCATTGCTTGCATCAAACGAGAAATTTGATGTCAACACTGGATATACACAACTCCCGTCATCAGTTGAAGCGCAATCGTTATAATTGTTTGCATTTGGGTCTGTGCATCCAAGTGTCGAACCCACTGAAAATGGATGTATCGACTGAAAGTCATAATCCGCAATTCCCATCTGAACCAGAACATTGCCTCCACTGTCAACTATGGTATAGTTTCCATTGACGCCGCAACTTCCATAAGCGGTCCCATTCATTCCATCACCATAACTATCGTTGATGGTAAAAATGTAGCAGCCGTCTGGTATATCGAAATTGGTAACTGTTGTCTGTTGGTTTCCTAAGGTGTTGGCTCCAACACTGCCCAAAACAGTGCCGCTAGCGTTTGCAAATGACCAGCTAACTTCGCCACCCCAACAATCGGTAAGTAAAGTAAGAGTGATCTGGTTTTGGCTATATCCTATGTTTGTACACAGGAAAATCAACGCTAACGCGAGCGATTTGTATAAATGCTTCATGCAAAATTTGGTATAAGGTTATCTTTCAGTTCGTTAAAAATAGCACGAATTTTTCAATAATTCAAATCTGTTTGCAAGTAGTTCAGCATTCGTGACTGAGAACTGAATTCTGTTGATCCCCATTTTGAAAAAAGTTCAGCCCAATAATCGGGTACGCTACAATTGATTTTCAATTCCTCACCATTTGGGTGCTTTATCCCAAGAAAATATGAATGTAGCAGTAGGTTGGGGACTTTATAAACCTCACGAAATGTCTTGTTGTGATGTAAATCGCCATGACGGGTATCACCAATGATTGGGTTGCGTAAATGCGAAAAATGTAGCCTTATCTGGTGGTATCGTCCTGTATGTGGTTGTATATCTACCAAGCTATATCGCGAGGTTTCGTATCGTCCAACAGGCTGGTTGATTTCAATCTGACAAAGTTTTTTGAAAACTGTTTTACATGCCCGAATTTCTCCTCCCTCAGAACCACTCAGTGGCTTTTCAATAATACCGCTGTCGCTCGTGAAGCCTCTTACCAATGCAACGTACTTTTTTACAGCGGTGTGAATTACAAATTGCTCTTGAAGAAAATTCGTCGTCGACTTCTGCTTACTGAACAACACCAATCCCGATGTGGGCTTGTCTATGCGGTGCACAGGATGTACTTCAATGCCTAAATAATCTGTTATCCAGTTTCTTAAGTTCTGTTTTTCACCAAAGTCGAAGTTGGTCTTGTGCACCAAAAGGTTCGCGGGTTTGAAGGCTACTAACAAGTCGCTATCTTCAAAAATGATATTTGGGATTCCAAGATGAGTGTGTGGCATGGGGGCTTACCTAATTCTATTTTCGTTAATTTGCATGGAAATTTACAATGTATAGACAACCTGATGCATTAAAATAGCGACTATTAAAAAAGGTTGAGTAAATTCGCTCTCCTTTCGAAAAGGTGTTTGTCAGAACAATGTGATGCAACTATGAAGAAACTTTTACTTACGCTATTTTCGTTGTTTTCGCTCCAGCTAGCGATTGCCCAACCAACAGGGTTCTTTGTTGATGTGCAGCAAGTTTGGTATGGAAATGTGGGGTCGACCGACTTTACTGGGTACATTACTTATGATGTGTACATATGTTTTACGAATTCAACCGACTTTCTTTCAGCAATGTACGGTCTGGCGCAATTGCCTAATAATGTCTTTCTCGAAGATGATGAAGATTTATCCATTCAAATGGATGGCTGCGCGTGTTTCGAAAGTCCTGTTGGCTCTTTCCTCGGGAGTGGAATAAATTGTGGGTTACAGCAATTTATTCCAGAAATAATGCTTGATAGTTTCTGGACAATCGGAATGGAATGTAGCTCTGACCCTGGAGCAGTTCAGGTGGCTGCAACGTTGCCAACTACAGGGGCACTTCAAGCGCAAGGTGTCTGTGGAAGCGTGATGGATGATGGTGCAATATTCACAACTATTGACCAGCCAAATGGAATCGCAGGTAGTGATTTAAAAGTGCTCATTGGTCGATTTACCACCTGTGCCGATCAGTTTACTTTGGATTTATGTATTCAAACGTTTGTGAATGGCCTCCAAAGTCAAATCGATTACTCTTGTCCTGACCCTTTTGTCTATCAAAACCCTTGTCTGGCGAATGCACTGGATACGTCGCCATTGGTTACTGAAGAAATTCTTTGCGCTGATGACCTCGCAACGGTTGAATTTGATGTCTCTGGAAATGGTCCGGTAGAATACCAGCTTTTTAGCATCAATGCGATAGATACTACTCAATTACTGATTCAAGATATTCCCGTTTTTACTGGACTTTCTGAAGGTCAATACTTCATTTCAATGATTGATAGCATCGGTTGCAGAGATACTTCCGAAGTGTTTGTACTCCTCGCTCCTGACCCCCTTACAGTGGTCATTGATCAAACAGCAGATAACCTGTGTGGTGGTGATGCTATAGCAGAATTCTGTCCGCAAATCTCTGGTGGTAGCATCCCGTATTTGATTCAAATCGTTAATCCTGCAGGTCAAACAACCACGATCAATAACGGTGAGTGTTTTTCAAATCTTGGGTGTGTCAACGGGAATGGTGATTATACGATCAATATCTCTGATGCCGCGGGTTGTTCATTTTCACAAGAGGTAACGGTGTATTGTCCGCAAGTGTTGGCCGTTAACGCAGTTACGAGCCCTATTCCATGTTTTGGTGAGTGCACTGGTGAAGTTGAACTTACAATTACAGGTGGTACTGGCGATTTAACTGTAGACTTTACAACTCCAGGTTTCGTTCAAATCGTACAGCCTGGTCCAATTGACGTTACGGCCGCCGATCTCTGCATTGGTATCTACGATCTTACTGTGGTAGATGAAAATGGTTGCCAAGTGCTTCAATCTTTTGATCTTCAGCAACCTCCGTTGCTAACGGCATTTTTTCAAACTACAGATGTCCTTTGCGCTGGTGATTGCACTGGAACTGTGACTTTTATTGGGAATGGTGGCGTTCCAGCTTATTCAATCGAGGTGACCAATGCAAGCGGTCAAATTCAAAATCCGAACGCGTTGTGCGCAGGATCTTATACAGCTGCTGTAATTGATCAGAATGATTGTGTGTATTCTGAAATCATCACGATCAATGAGCCGCTTCCTATCACGTTTGAAATAGCTGCAACAGACCTTTCGTGCTTCGGTGCCGATGATGGCTCTATCTGTGTTTCAAATGCAGCAGGTGGAACTGGTTTGATTGAATGGCAAATTGCTTCTCCTCCAACTGCTAGCACCCCGTATACAACTAACCCTTGTTTCGAAAACCTTGGTCCTGAAATATATTCAATCAATGTAACCGATGGAACGTGTGTGATAACGCAAAGTGGTGTTGCAATTGAAGAACCAGGTGAATTGATCGTTTCCTTAGCCAAGACAGATATTTCTTGCTTTGGGTTAACAGACGGACAAATTGAGATAACCTGCGAAGGTGGTACTGGTGTTGTAAATATCATCGATCCAATTGCTGAAGCCTGTCCGTTCACTATGACTGACCTTAGCGCTGGTCCTTACGATATCACTATTCAAGACGAAACGGGTTGCACCGATGTGGCTTCTGTAACGATTGTTGAACCAACTGCAGTTACGGTTTCTGTATTAGGAACAACCGATATCAGCTGTGGTGGCGATTGTGATGGTGCGGCAAATATAAATTTCTCTGGAGGAACAGGTGAGTTGACTTTGTTCTTAAATGATAATCAGGTACTTCCTATCAGCTTGTGTGCTGATGAGTATGTAGCTTTGGTAATCGACGAGAATGGTTGTGAAGATTCAACATCGTTCGAAATCATTCAGCCAGATCCAATTACGTTCTTATTCGATATCGATCAGGTAACCTGCACAGGGATGAATGATGGTACCGTGAATGTTTTCCCAATCGGTGGGGTAGGGAACCTATCTTGGGAAATTGTGGAAGATGTAGATATCAACAATCTTTTTGAAGGCACATACACTGTAGTTGCCTCCGATGAAACAGGTTGTGTTGCTGAAGCTACTTTTGATGTTACAGCTGAAATTATCACCGATATGTTGGTCTCTGTGTTCTCGTCACCAGTAACGTGCTGGGATGAAGGAGATGGTACAGCAACGGCTGTGGTAACTGGCGGTACTCCTCCAATAGAATACTTGTGGAATGATCCTCAAAATCAAATTACGGCCACTGCAGTAGGGTTGGTTGAAGAAGTGTACTCGGTAACCGTAACCGATGCAATTGGTTGCACGCTATCTTACCTTGTGGAAGTTGAACCTACGGTTGGATGTTTCTTTATCGCGGATATTATCACGCCAAATGGCGATGGTGCAAACGATGAATGGGTAATAGGTGGTTTGGAGTTTTTCCCTTCTTCTACTGTTCAAGTGTTTAATCGGTGGGGACAAATATTGTTTGAATCAAAAGGTTATTCCACAAGGTGGGATGCTACATTCAATGGCAATGTCTTACCGATTGCTGACTACTACTATATTATCACCTTCGATCCTTCAAGAGATCCGATCACTGGAACCGTAACCATTAAATACTGAGTGTGATGAAGAGAAGAATGACGATCCTAACAGGTCTGCTGTTGATGTTCTCGGTTGTTGGTTTCGGTCAGCAACTGGCACGTCGATCGCAGTTTATCAATAATACTTATCTGCTCAATCCTGCTGTAGCAGGGACAAAAGTGTACTCTCCTATTTATGCGTCGTATAGAAATCAATGGACGGGATTCGATGGTGCGCCGGTGACCTATTATTTAAATGGACATACTCAGTTGCCGAATAAAATTGGTGTAGGGGGAATTCTGTTCCATGACAATTCTGGTGGGGCAATATCAAGAACCGGTCTTGAAGCAACGGGTGCCTATAGTTTCGATCTCAACAACGAAGATGCCGTATCTTTCGGATTGAGCGCTGTGTTCACTCAGTTCGCTTTCGACGGCACCGACCTCACGGCTTATGATAAAAACGATCAGGTGCTGCTGGGTAACAGAGAAACAGCCATGAACTTCGATGCTACTTTCGGTATGATGGTGTACGGTCAGAACTATTTCTTCGGCTTTAGTATTCCACAACTCATTCAAACAAACATCGGTATTGAAGGGTATTTGACGAATAAAAATGAAAACATTCGTCACTACAATTTTATGGGTTCGTACTTCTACGATATCAATAGCGATTGGTCTTTCCAACCTGCTGTTCTAGCAAAATTTACAGGTCGCACTCCTGTTCAAATGGATGTCCTTCTGAAAGGAGTTTATAAAGAACTCGCTTGGGCCGGATTTACTTACCGCCATGCAGACGCAGTCGTTTTTTCAGCTGGTATAGATTATCTGAACTATGCGTTTGGATATAGCTACGATATCACTACTTCGAATGCAAGCAGCTTTAGTCCGCATAGCCACGAGCTAAGCGTGGGCTATAAAATTGACCGCAAAAGAGGTAAATTTAGATCGCAGTCGCTCGGAAAGCGCCGAGTACCTCGTAAACGCCTTGTGAAATAATGGCAGAGTATTTGCTTTGCTGCGCGTATTAAAAATCAAACCATGAAAAAACTGACTATCCTTTCTTTGTTCGCCTTTTTCGCGATTTCAGCTTCTGCTCAATTTGTTAAAATTGAAGTGGAAAAGGTACCGAATGCTGGCACTGTCCCAGGGAAAACGTATCGTGTTTATGCTGTTATGACCAACCAAGGCGATATCATAGATGCTATTTTCGCTGATCCGAAGAGCCCATTAACATTGAAAAGTTCGACGCCGTTTTATCAGCACCCGAAAGGTGGACTGTTGTCGAGCAACATTCAAAGGTTCGATCTAGCCAATGAGCCAAAGTTGAAGTACGATTCATGGTTCACAATCGGGTTAGAAGACAACTATAATAATACGTTGACTCCGTTTTTCCAGAATGATAGCTTGGAGATAAAAAAGTTCGAAACAGGGAAATCAATCTCATTGCGCGATTGCGCGGTGTTCGTGCTTCCTGATGCACGTCAGGCCCGCGCCGATGAGAAGAAAAGAATTCTTCTCATGCAACTTACCTCAGCTAGTAAAATTGAAGGTGTAATAAACATTCATGGTCGCGAAGCAACAAAGAAGGATGCCCAAGGAAAACCTCTTGATGGCGTTGAAATCATTGAAGTTCGCGGTATCGCTTTTACCTGCGAGTAAGAGAAAAGATATTTTGTAATAAAAAAGGGAGGCTACATGGCCTCCCTTTTTTATTCATGCTCAAATTGTAAAGCATTTCCGTTGATGCAAAATCGCAATCCTGTTGGTTTCGGACCGTCGTCAAAAACGTGTCCCAAATGTCCTTCACACCGGTTACAAACAACTTCTGTCCGAACCATCCCATAACTGCTGTCGGTATGCTCACCTACGTTCTGATCGTTTATCGGGGCATAAAAGCTTGGCCAGCCAGTCCCAGACTCAAATTTAGTGGCAGCATCAAAAAGGGGTAACTGACAAGCGGCACAAAGGTATATGCCAGCTTCGTGATTGTCGACGTATGGACCGGTGAAGGCTCTCTCAGTGCCTTGCTCGCGCATGATGTGATATACTTCCGGACTAAGAATCGCTTTCCATTCGCTTTCAGATTTTTCAATTTTTTCGATGGTGTTCTGACCGCTTGCCGATCCCGACGCGGTATTGTTGTCTGCTGATGTCTGCTTCTGAGCGCATGCGCCAAGGGCAAAGGCGATGAATAGACTCAATGTTGTATTTCTAATCATGGGTTCAATTTTTTATTAATGTATGCTGCAGTATATGATGTTTCACTCATTGCCAAGGCTTTCGGTGTGCCTTCGAAAACCAAATTTCCTCCGGCATCTCCGCCTTCTGGACCAAGATCTATAACCCAGTCGGCACTTTTTATAACGTCGGTGTTGTGCTCAATAACAATTAGAGAATGTCCTTGCCCTATCAACGCTTGAAAAGCAACCAATAGTTTCTTGACGTCATGAAAGTGCAGCCCGGTAGTTGGTTCATCAAAAATAAAGAGGGTGTGCTGCTGTCTGCCGCCGCGTGAAAGAAAAGATGCCAACTTAATGCGCTGTGCCTCTCCACCACTGAGGGTGTTGCTGCTTTGTCCAAGTCCGACATACCCTAAACCTACATCACTCAATGGCTGCAGTTTCTCAACCAACTTCTTATTCGGCGACTTTTTAATCTCTTGTCCGAAAAATTCAATGGCTTCGTCAACGCTCATTTCAAGGACATCGCTTATATTCTTACCAAGGTATTTGACTTCGAGGATCTCATCTTTAAATCGCTTCCCTTTGCATACGTCACATTGCAATGTAATGTCGGCCATGAATTGCATCTCAATGGTCACGCGGCCTTCTCCTTCGCAGGTTTCGCAGCGTCCACCTTCTACGTTAAAGCTGAAGAAAGCAGGCTTGTATTGCCTTGTCTTAGAAATCTGTAGCGATGAATAAATGCTTCGCACTTCATCCCAAGCTTTTACATAGGTAACAGGGTTCGAACGCGACGACTTTCCAATGGGGTTTTGGTCGATAAATTCGATTGCTTTGACATCTTTTACCGCACCATCAATGCCCGCAAATTTGCCTATTTGATCAGAAAATTCTCCCAGCTCTCGTCGAATCGCAGGGTAGAGGATGTCGGTAACCAAAGTAGATTTTCCCGATCCACTTACTCCCGTTACTACACAAAGCATGTGCAGAGGGAACGCGACGTCGAGATTCTTTAAGTTGTTCTCTCGCGCTCCGCGGATGTAGATCTTATCTTTTATAGTTCGCAGTCTTTCAGGAACAGGAATCGATTCTCTGCCTGTCAAATAACGCGCTGTGAGCGATGCATCGGTGTCTTTTAATTGATCCAATGTACCGGTAAACATCACCTCGCCACCATTTATTCCCGCTTGCGGACCGATGTCGATAAGCATATCGGCAGCTTGCATGATTTCTTCGTCGTGCTCAACTACAACTACTGTGTTTCCTAAATCGCGGAGGGCATGTAAAACACGTATCAAACGGGTTGTATCACGGGGATGCAACCCAATGCTCGGCTCATCTAAAATGTATGTGCTGCCTACTAAGCTGCTTCCCAGACATGTCGATAAACTGATGCGCTGAGACTCTCCTCCAGAAAGTGTATTGCTCAAGCGGTTCAGGGTGAGATATCCCAAACCAACATCACATAAGTATTGCAATCGATTTCGGATTTCTACCAATAGTCGTTTCGCTATAGTGGCTTCATTTTTAGATAGTTCGATTTCTTCAATGAACGCAAGTAGCCTTTCGGAGGGCATCAATACCAGGTCTGAGATAGACTGGTTTTGGATTTTAACGTATGAGGCGTCTTTGCGAAGTCGGGTTCCATTGCAATCCGGACAGGTGGTTCGTCCGCGATAGCGACTCAATAAAACGCGGTAATGTATTTTGTAACTCTTCTCTTCGAGGTATTTAAAAAAGGCATTGATGCCACTTTTCGCATTCCACAAGGCGTCGCGTTGAGCCTTGGTGAGATCTGCATACGGCTTGTGTATAGGGAATTCAAGCGCGCGTGCAGCGCGGATGAAAGAGTCTTTCCATTCAGACATCACTTCACCTTTCCAACAAGCCACCGCATCTTCGTAAATAGAAAGTCCGGGATTTGGAACAACCAAGTTTTCGTCTATGCCGATCACCATCCCGAATCCTTCACAGCGCTTACATGCACCAACAGGATTGTTGAATGAGAAAAAGTTTGGACTCGGCTCTTCGAAGGTCATCCCATCGAGCTCAAACCGATTCGAAAAAGTACGCTCAGCATTGTCATCCGCGACAGCGATGGTGCATTCTCCGTGACCTTCAAAAAAAGCTGACTCAACAGAATCTGCTAGCCTTACAAGGTCTTCTTGAAGCGAGGATGCCTGCAACCGGTCAACAATCAATTCACAGTCTCCTTCTTTTACGTTTTCAATAAATGAAGGCTCTAGGGTAGTTACTTCGTTGTTGTAGCGGACACGTGAAAATCCTTGCTGGCTCAAAAGTTCGAGTTGCTTTGATAAGGTTCGGCCATGCAAATGAATAGGAGCAAGGACTAAAAATCGGGTGCCAGGCAGCAGAGTAGAAATGTAATCGCTTACATCTTTTACCGTGTTGCGCTTTACCTCATCACCACTAATAGGAGAATAGGTACGTCCAACACGGGCATAAAGAAGTTTGAGGTAATCGTAAATTTCAGTGCTCGTGCCAACTGTAGATCTCGAACTACGACCTGTTACCCTTTGTTCAATTGCAATAGCGGGCGAAATTCCCTCGATGGCATCAACATCCGGCTTGTCAAGGCGGCCAAGAAACTGACGGGCATACGAAGATAAACTCTCCACATATCGACGTTGTCCTTCAGCATACAAGGTATCAAAAGCCAAAGAAGATTTTCCCGACCCCGACATGCCCGTGATCACCACCAATTTGTTTCGTGGTATAGAAACGGTAATGTTTTTTAAATTGTGTACCCGCGCACCTTTTATGGTGATATGTGTTTTTGGACTAATCGTCTGATTTTCTGTGGTTATGCTCATAAAAAAGTGTGCTCCTAAAGACTAGCAAATTAGCTTGAATAGTTGGCAGGAGAAAGGTTCGTTTGCGAATTTTAACAAGCCTTCTCAACAATAAATTTGGTGAAGTAGAAAAAAAAAGCTTAGATTTAGATTGTGTAACACACCAAACAGAAGTTTGTTGCGTTGTAATTAAGATTCAAAAACGAAAAGCATACTTATAGAAACACCTCTACTTTTTTTAATACGATAGTAACTGCATCCCTTCTAGATCAATTCTATGTTGGGTAAGTGTTTAACTAAAAAAGAGAGGAAGTATGCGATCATCCCAAATCACCGATCAGGAATTAGTACGTCAGTACATCGACGGTAGCGATAAGGCTTTCGAAGTGTTGTTGAAGCGTCACAAAAATCAAGTGTATACCAAAATATACATGTTGGTTAAAGATGATGAAGTAGCTGACGACCTTTTCCAAGATACCTTTATTAAGGTTATCAATACCCTGAAATCAGGACGTTATAACGAAGAAGGTAAGTTCTTGCCTTGGGTAATGCGAATTGCCCACAACCTTGCCATCGATCACTTTCGTAAAGTGAAAAAGATGCCAGCAATGCGAAGCGACGAAAACAACGACGTTTTTGCAACCATTGGCAGCGATGAAATGCATGTTGAAGATAAGATCATCAACAATCAAATCATGGGTGATGTGAAAGCTTTGTTGGCCTTCTTACCCGAAGATCAACGGAAAGTTGTCATCATGCGTCACTACTACGATATGAGCTTCAAAGAAATAGCTGATACGTGCGATATCTCTATCAATACAGCTTTAGGACGTATGCGGTATGCGCTAATCAACCTGAGAAAATTGGTAGATGAAAAGAAGATTTCGTTGACACTGTCATAAGAATTTTTCTGTGGGTGCAATAATGTGAAATGCGGTGTCGTTATCTTCTCGGTAACAAAACAACCCGCAGCCTATGCACCATTTTACTCTCGATGATTTTTCTTCTTTTTCGCAACGTGAACGCGAATTGATAAATGAAATTCTCAAATCTGACAAAATGTTAGAACAACCTGAGGTAGAGATGAAACCTCGCGAGGAAAGTCTGGAAAGAATTCTCGCATACAACAAGGCACTGTCAGTGCGTCGGACAAAAAATAACCATTTAATTCAACAGGTGTTGAACTAATAAAAAGGGAGCTTCGGTTCCCTTTTTTTATGCACTTTGAACTTCCAATGCAGAGCGAAGAATGCTATCTGTAAGTTCACTTTCAGTAAGGGGTTGTAAATATGCTTCAAGGTCTTCATCGCTTGCGACTACTGCATCATACGGCACAAAACCATATCCGCGTAGGCGACCAAAAGACAACCAAATGAATCCTGATTCTTTCGCATTTCTTCCAGCCACGCGTATAATCGTTTTTTCTTCTGCCACCGGCAGAGATGTCCATGCCGCTTGAAGCAATTCGTTGTGTTCTTTAACGGTCGGACGTGGTAACCCATCCGATGGAAGTCCGCATATTTCGTTGTGAAGGTTATTCGAATGGACAAAAGACTGCAGCCATGATTTAGCATCGGAAAGCGATGAAAAAGTAAGCTCATTGGACGACCTCGTCTTCACCTGGTGGACCGTCATTCTGTTATATCCTTCCTGATCTGCATAGCGATAAATACTATAATGACGTATGGGTCTTTTCTGCGCGCGATTGAATGGAGGCCAGTGTTTTCTTATTTCAGCATCTTCTAACAAACGCGCCAACAGCTCAGTGCCTGTAAGCTCAACCCTTATGTCGGCAACCTCCTTCAGAAATGTCTGCCTTCTTTCAGAAGCCATTTTACCTCCAAAATGCTGTCGGATTCTTTTTTTTACGTTCGCCGACATGCCGATGTACAGAATTTTCCCTCCTTCGTCGCACATGTAGTAGACCCCCGGTTTTTCAGGTAGCTTTAAAAATGTTTCTTGCGGAAGTTTATTTGGGAGCCATTGTTCACCGCTGCCCTTTTTTAGAGATGCAGTGATGATGCCTTCCTCGTCTGATAAGGTCAACCGATGAAACAACTCCACTGTAGCCATTGTATCGCCAAGAGCTCTGTGTCGTGCTTCATTTTCAATTCCAATTGCTTCGCACAAAGTACCGAGTGAATAGCTGCGATGTCCGGGTAAAATTTTTCGTGCCAGTCTAACCGTGCACAATCGCTGTGGGTTGTATCGGGTTCCCACAGCTTCAAACGCTTTTTTTATGAAAGCATAATCGAACCCAGCATTGTGAGCTACAAATACAGAGTCTTCGTAAAATGAAAGCAATTCGTCAGCAATATCCTCAAACGTAGGAGCCTCAGCTACCATTTCATTTGTAATACCAGTGAGGGTTGTGATGTAATGCGGTATTTCATGATCTGGCCGCACCAGCGTATGAAACGTATCGAGTACCTGCTCGCCATCGGTTAGTACCACAGCGATTTCTGTGATGCTGTTTTCAGAGGCGTGACTGCCCGTAGTTTCGATGTCGGTTACTGCAAAAATCAATGTTTCGGATTGTTTCCGAAAGATAGCAATCTATGCCGCCACGAAGGTTATTCTACGACGAAGATTTCTTTGGAAACATTTCCTTGAATGTCGCGAATGGTTTTGAACCCGGCAGTAGAGAACGAATGCTCAGAGGTAAGGGAATGCAGAGGGACAACCATTGTGCATACCGATTCTTTTCGGGGCACTTTGTAATATGCTGCTACCAATAGGTTTTCGTCGGCAGTATCGAGCTCTAAATGACTCGGGACAGCACATCCATTCGACCCACCTGAAAAAGTTGTGGAGACTTCGAATGTTTGATTTACATGCACCGTATCGGGAGAATCTATCTTTTCTATTCGTCCGAGAAGGATGTCGTACTCATTGTCTGTGCAAGAAATGTATGTCGTTAAACAAAGTACGATTAGAAGTGCGTAGGGTAGACTTCTGGTCATATTGATCGGTTTTGGCTAGCACTTAAACGGAAGACATGGTTTTTTATTGCATTGTATACCTTTGTAGGATGTATAGAATATTCCTTTTTCTTCTCGTTTTGAGCATCGGATGTGTCCAGCCAGAAAGTGCTTCAGAAGCTTCAGGTGAGGTCAAACAACAAGCAGACATAGTCGATGATCAGTTGGTAGATACTTTGGCAAAGCCAGAAGAGGCCTTGGTTTATTTTCCGATGCTCGATAATTCTTCAAGCGAAGCTTTTCTTCGAAAGTATGGAATGGAGAACAAAGAGAACCGATTGATAATAGAGACAGGTCATGGCGAAATTCACGTGCGATTGTTTGACGACACCCCACTTCATAGAGCGAATTTTATCTATCTCATCAAGCGAAATTATTTCACCCCATCTGAGTTTGTGAGGGTGATAAAAGGATTTGTGATACAAGGCGGCAATAGCGAGCAATACACATCTGCTGAAAAGCGAAAGTTGATAGGGGCGTATTCTATTCCCAATGAGATTTCTCAAAACAGATTGCATTATCCGGGTGCTTTGGCCATGTCGAGACGCTATGAAGAGAATCCAGAAAAACGATCTGAGGCCTATGATTTTTACATAGTCGAAGGACGAAAAGTCGGACAGGTTGAGTTGTCGCAGATACAAATGGACCGCGATTGGAAATATAGCATTGCACAGCGCGACAAGTATTTAAAAGTAGGAGGGGTGCCGCATTTGGATGGAGAACATACCGTGTTTGGAGAAGTTATAAAGGGTATGGACGTTGTGCGTGCCATAGCAGCAGTGCCGACGGATGAAGGAGACTGGCCGAGAAAAACCGAAAGCTTCAACATCCGCCTAGAAGGCGAAGAAGAATAGAAAAGGATTACCTTTGAAATATTGATAAAGTGCAAAGATGAAATTGATAGTCAGATACCTATTATTGTTGTTGTGTTTTGTTTCTTTTTCAGCGATCGCGCAGGATGATGAGGATGAAGATACATGGGATGAGCCAGAGAGAAAAGGGTTTACCCTGGGCTTGAACATAGGGGCATATTTTGGTAACAAGAAGGCAGCGAATTTTTACAACGGAACCGGATTGTATGCAATAAATGATGTTCAGGCGAATGTGTACACCATCGAAGAGCGATTGGCTTTGGGTACAACAGCGCAGACGGTTCAAAACCTCCTTGATGCCCAGTCTTTTTACGTGCCGTTTGATGCTTATCCGCTGAATATGCGCTACAACCCCGGCATTATGATCGGGTTTAAACTGGGGTATCGATTTAAGAATGAGGCAAGTTTATTTGTTGACGCCAACTATGCATCATTGAAGGCGGCAGACAAGTTCACACTCGTGACCAATTTGCTGCCAGACCCTTCGCAGGGAACGACTGATACGCGCCTGTACAATATAATTGGAGCAGAAGATCGATTGTGCGTCAATTTCGGATATAAAGGCGGTGTTGTGGTAAACGAAACGGCGAATTGGACGGTAGAATTGGGTGGATCGATGTTGGCAACCAGAATGGTAGATAACTATGTTGAGATTGAAGGACAGCAATTTGATTTGTGGGTGAATTTCATCGGGCCGAATAATTTCAACGGTCCGGCTAGCAATCTCACATCAACGGGTTACGGATGGTTTTTTGGGACTGGTTTTGAGATGTTTTTCAACGAGACTTACGAGATAGGTTTGGGCGTGCGATTTATGCGCGACAACGTTAAGTTGGGCACGTATGAGGAGAAGTTGATGAACAAATCGTTTTTCTTGAGCTTCACCATATAACATGAGAAAGGGCCCCCCATTGGGAGCCCTACTTGAAACCTTAACCAAATAACTACTTGAAGATCGTAGTAGCCCTTTGTGAAACTGACATTATAAAGATATCTACGTATTTTCATGTTTTTATAGTCATTTCGTAAACGGAATGGTTTTAAGAGTAAACGGTATTAAATAGACAGGTAACGCATTTTAGCATGAGTGAAAGCAAGATATATTTCCGTGGATATATAGACCAGGCACCGTCTTCGGATATCGCTGTTAGCCTCGAAGTCACTGAAGAAATGGCTATTGGTGTCATGTCGGCCCTTACCGAAGACCAATGGCAGATGGCTTATGCTCCGGGTAAATGGACATTAGCCGAGTTGTTTCTTCATATCATTGATACCGAGCGCATCATGGCCTATCGGGCCTTGCGATTTTCACGAGGTGATCAGTCGGCCTTACCTGGCTTCGATGAGAATGCTTACGTGCCTTTGTCGGATGCCGGCAGCAGGAGTGGTGAGTCGATCATCGATGAGTTTACCGCTGTTCGACAATCAACATATGCCTTGTTTGAGAATTTGAACGAAGAGCAGATGCTTCGAACCGGTTCATTTAGTAGCTATGATGCGATAAGTGTTTATGAAATCGGATTGATCATAGCTGGACATGTGGTGCATCATTTGGGGGTTGTAGAAGAGCGGTATTTGGTTGGGTGAGTCGGTAGTAACCGGTGGACGTGGATTTCGCTTTTTTCTAGTGCCTGTTTTCAAAGAATTGTCATCTTGTTTTAATTATACGCATGCTTGCAAAATTGCAAACATGCGTATAATTCTCATTTCGCTTTATTTCTTTAGAAGTGACTCGAAAGCGATCTCTTCCGCGAATTTATTCTGTACTTTGTCGGACTAATTTTACCTCATGAGACTTATATTTTTCACTCTTTTTATTCTCATTTCTGCATCGGTAAGCGCCGTTGATTTCGACAAAGAAGTCAAAAAACTAGACGCTTACTATGCGCAATCACTAGTAGATTGGAACGTGCCCGGCATGGCAATTTGCATCGTCAAAGACGGGAAGGTGGCTTTGTCGAAAGGGTATGGCGTTAAAGATGTGAATACCAAGGCACCTGTTACGCCAAATTCTCTATTCGCAGTGGCATCGAATACAAAGGCCTTTACTGCTGCGGCGCTTGGAATGCTGGTTGAAGAAGGTAAAATATCGTGGGACGACAAAGTTCAAAAGTATTTGCCGTGGTTCGAATTGTATGATCCCTACGTATCGGCAAACCTGACAATCAGAGATTTGCTATGCCATAGAAGTGGGTTGGAAACCTTTAGTGGCGACTTGATTTGGTATGGATCTACGCACTCGCGTGAGGAGGTTTTACGCAGGTCTAAATACTTGAAGCAAGCCTATGGCTTTCGGAGTCATTTCGGCTATCAAAACATTCTGTTTCTTGCGGCGGGTGAGATAATTCCTGTTGTAACAGGCAAGTCATGGGAAGAGTTCGTTCGTGAACGTATTCTGCAACCTGCAGGTATGAAAGACGCGAAGCTATCAATAACAGAATTTAGAAACGGAGACGATGTTGCGTTGCCACACAATGAGAAAAACGGAGTAAACCAAACCATTGATTGGGTAAATTGGGATAACATCGCGCCAGCAGGCGCCCTTTTGGCTAGTGCCAACGATATGGGGAAATGGCTTATGCTGCAACTTGCTAAAGGCAAAACGAAGGAAGATACTTTGTGGAGTGATAACACAGCATGGGAGATGTGGAGAATGCACACTCCTGAAGATATCAGCGGTTGGCGTAGGCGTTTGATGCCTTCGATGACTTTCAATGGTTATGGATTGGGATGGGAACTGAGCAACCTACACGGAAAATTTGTTGTTAGCCACGGCGGTGGTTATGATGGCATGATTTCACGATCGATCATGGTGCCTGAAGAAGGATGGGGTATCATCATTGTAACCAACAATGTTAGCTCACTGTCGTATGCATTGGGTATGGAAACATTAGATAGATTGCTTGGCTCAAAAGAAAAGAACGATTGGGGTCACAGACTATTGAAGAATAAGAATGATGGTGAAATAGCTGAGAAAGAAGCTGCTTTAGCCGCAGAGGCTGCACGCGTAAAAGACACAAAAATGAGTAAAAGCTTGTCTGACTACGCTGGCAAATACGGCGGACCTATGTACGGGAACATGATCATCCGCGTGATTGGTGACCAACTCGCATTTCAATTCGAGCAAACACCACTTTTTAGAGGTACACTCCGCCATTGGCACTATGATACCTTCCAGTTGAACTGGGGTACAAACATGATGTTGCCTTCTGGCTTTATTCGCTTTTCACTTGATAATGAAGGAAATATCGAAGAATTGTTTGTCGATGTCGATAACCCCGACTTCGATTTTTCTGAATTAGAATTCAAAAAACTGGATTGAATAAAACCTTTTTATATATTTGCACCCCCGAACGCAGAAATGCATCGGAAGGATGGCTCTGTAGCTCAACTGGATAGAGTCCCTGACTACGGATCAGGAGGTTTTAGGTTCGAATCCTAACAGAGTCACGAAGAATGAAAAACTGCCCAACGCCTAAGCGTTGGGCAGTTTTGTTATCCCAAAACAGCAACTCGAGCTCGCTCGTAGTTGCTGTTTTGGGATAACAAAACCCCGGACGTTAGTACGGGAGTTTTTCATTCGGAATTCGGACAGTTAGGATCACGCAGTAATCCTCGCTCGTAGTTGCGGTTTTGGAATAACAAAACCCCGGACGTTAGTACGGGAGTTTTTCATTCGGAATTCGGACAGTTAGGATCACGCAGTAATCCTCGCTCGTAGTTGCGGTTTTGGGATAACAAAACCCCGGACGTTAGTACGGGAGTTTTTCATTCGGAAT
>WGNM01000058.1 GCA_016124575.1 Cryomorphaceae bacterium | reverse complement strand
TGCTAGAGAAATCAAGACTGGAGCTTGGGGCGGTACTAAACGAGATATATCGACTGCTACTACCTATACCGAAATCACCCCGTTCTCAAGCGGCAAATTTAAATTGTCGCGACCGGCAATTTAATTTGACGCCAGACAGGGTGTGCCGGCTTCGATGCGCTGTCTGGCTTCGGTCCAGGAGTCGGGAATTCCCGATGGAATATGAGAAGGCACCGGCACCCAGGCACGATAACGATAATTCTGGGGGTTCGGAGGGGCCTGGTGGCTTGCGATCAGAACATCACCGGCGGTGGTACTTAGAGTAAACGACCACTCTTGAGACAGGTAGGGACACTGGTGATAGCGAGTCTCCTCGACCTCTTTACCGTCACGCTCTACAGTGACCGTATAGGGATCGCAATCATATTCGTAATGACAGAACCCATCCCTGGTGCATTCGGTTATATCTTTGACCGCCCGCAATTCCCATCCGGACCAGGTTTCCTGGTAAGTAACATTGGCTTGAATCGCCATGTTGTAACCGACCCAGGCTGTGACCGGAGATGCAACGAAAAAAACCACGGCGGCAGTGACCAGAAATTCTCTATCGGTAATCTGATAGCGATAGTCGTTCTCGTAGGCTTTCTTGAGAAAAAAGCCGATGCCCACAGAGGCAAGTCCGCCAAGAATCGAAGGAATAAGCATAAGCTCTCCAGAATTGCTAAATGAACTGTTTCAGTCAGTCGAGGTTTCGATTTTCTCTACTGTGGTCATGCATATGGAAGAGATTTCACCGATGTCGATTCAAAACACCTGCGAAATCTTATGGATAGTAGATTGGAATCAGTTGAGGCTTTTTGGCCGGGTTTTTCCTAAATGCATGACTGAATAGAGACATCTTTAGATTGTCAGAAATAGGAATAGACTGTCAAAGAATAATGGCAAAAAAATTTCGCTAGACTCTATCTTCGGTCTGTTTTTTTGAAGATTTGAAAATAGTCCCCGAGAATAAGTCCTCGCTAGAATCCCGATGGATGAAGAGTTAGCAGGAACCCGCCCCTTGACATCAAAAGATCTCGACCTGCATCCTCTAGCGCTAGGAGCGCCAGGGAAAACGAGGTGAATCCAATTTTGGTCGATTATTGTCATAAAGCTGTCAGCATCAGCGCCTAGAATTTTGCCATGACCGCATCGCTATAGAGGTGGAAATTGGAAAGCAATTACCTTGAAGCTCCGGGAGATATCCCAGCGAAACAGAGCTACTCCGAAGCGATGTTGAAGCCCTTTCTAGAATCGAAGAATCACAAAGAAGGAGATGGTGCCGGCAGAAGAACAGAGCCGCCATCTCTTCTAATGACGGATGCTTTTCTCGAAGCCCGGTCAGAAAGACCAGCAGAATCTCAGGATTCCAACCAGGAATCGACCTCCTGGACCATAGCTATAGACTTGACCGCCTCGGGCAGCGTCCTTGCTGATGGCGAGCGAAGACCAACTGGCGCCCGCAACAAGATCGAACAGATTCTCGAACTTGCCGATTCGACCAGGGGCACTCCACTGACCATCCTGGTTCAGGCACCATTACCTCTGCCGCAGACGATTCGCCCTGATGGATCGGTGATCAGCAACCGCAATGATCAGAGAATGGCAACCTATAGAATAGCGAACGGCGAGGTGGAGCTCATTCAAGAGAATCCATCCCTGGGCTTCTCCGGCAATCTAGAGCAGCTTCTGAATAGAGCTACAGAAGAAGCTGGTGACGGCAGGCTTGGCCTATTTATACAATCCCATGGCTTTGCCGGAGATGGAATAGGTGGTGACACTGGTGATATGGATCTTCAAGAGCTTGAGTCGACAATTCAAAACAGCATGGCCGCAGGCGGTCGCGACAGCCTGGATTTGCTCGACTTGGACTCTTGCTCCATGGGCAATTTGGCTGTGCTGGACAGACTGGAAGGAGAGACCAAAAACTTGGTCGCATCACCTGAAACTGAAAGCTCCTTTGCCGACGCCGATGGACAAAATCTCTCTGCCGCACTCAAGAACCTGATTGAAAATCCTCAAATGAGCCCGGAGCAATTCGCAAAATCTCTGGTCGAGCAAGCACGAAATGGAGAGAACGACGATAGCGGCAACCTCGACCCGGAAGCATCAGGCACTGACACTCTGACCCATTACAATATGGAAAAATATTCCAATTTTGAAAATGATCTGGGCGAGCTTGGAGAGAGCTTGAGCAGAAAGATTCAAGAAGATCCGGCCAATCGCGAAGTTCTAAATAGCATCATTAATGGTATCACACCTTTTGATGAAGAAGGAGCCATAGTGTTCGGGGACGGTGAAGATCAAAGAAGGGATATCGGTCTTTTCCTTGACGGTCTGGAAAATGCCCTTAATGCAGGAAAGCTTGCAGATACCGATGGTGAGCTCTCCCGATCCGTTACAGATCTCAAGCAAAGTCTCGATGAGCTGATAGTCGACTATCACGGAGAACCTTACCGTGGCTACGATCAGATGGCCGGGCTTTCGGTCAATTTGCCTGACTCCGGCGATTCATCCCTGGGTCTGCCGCGGCAATGGTTGGAATTTCTTCAGGCACTCTAGAAGCTGTTCGGGTAAAGCCAGCTACAATTCTAAAACTGTGGAAGAAGTTGTAAGGTTTATAACTTGCTAAGCATTGCAGAAGTTGCACGATGAACCCTTGCCAAACGCAAAAGGATTTACTTCCGATTAATGCGTATCAGCGCAAAACTTCGAATAGCAATTCTCTTAGACTATTTAGCAGCCATATCTTGGCTGGACCAGGCTGCAAGATCTAGAGAGTGCATTATGACCGAGTCATTTGAATACCTTGTAATAGGCAATGGTCTGATTGGCAGTGCAGCGGCAAAGTACTTGGCAAAATCGGGAGCATCCGTAGCGATAGTCGGCACAAACGAACCTAAAGAATACAGAACCCATCGAGCACCTTACTCCAGTCACCATGATGCCGGAAGAATAGCCAGCGTTCTAGCTCAAATCCCTGAGCAAGCCAGAATTATCGAAGCTTCCATAAAGCGCTTCGACCGGATAGAAAAAGAAAGCTTAATAGACTTCTACAATCCTGTCGGCTGTATAACCACTACCGATACCACAAAATACGGCAGAGGTCTTCACCATATTTTTGCCACCGTGGCAGGTCTTTTAGGCACCAGGGTGAACAAACTTACAGCCCATGAAGGCAGAGAGCTATTTCCCCTTCTGTCCTTCGCTTCGGCTAAAGACCTGCTTCTCGAGCATAATCCGGCAGGTTGTATAAATCCGCTAAAACTGATAGCAGCCCAATCAGCGCTTGCGAATCGCGCCGGAGCAATGATTTACACTGATACCGTCACTGCCCTAGAAGGAGACAGACGTTGTGGATTCTCCATATCCACAAAATTTGGAAAAAAGCTGCAATGCAAAAAGATTCTTCTCTCTATGGGCTCTTATACAAACATCGCCGGGCTGGTCAAAGCCAGAACAGCTATCAGAGTAAGAGGCGAAACAGTTCTACTTGCTGAGGTACACGGAGGCACAGCAGAATCTTTGCGCTCGATGCCCTGCCTGGTGGATGAAACCCCAGGCAGCCCTCTGAGCGAGTTCGTCTATCTCTGTCCGCCGGTTCTTTATCCTGACGGCAAGTGGTACATAAAAGTCGGTGCCAAATCAAAGAATCCGCGCATTCTGAGCAGCGAAGAAGAGATAAGATCCTGGTTTATCTATTCGGGCAGCCTTGCGATGGCTAGAGAGCTAAAATACTATCTTGAGCGAGCCCTTCCTTCGCTTCCTCTTGTATCCTGGAAAGCGAAACCATGCATGCTCACTGACACTCCTGATCGCCTGCCGCTAATTCAAGAACTCTCTTCAGGCATCTATGTTGCCACCGGCGGCAATGGCTACGGAGCAATGGCATCGGATGAACTCGGTCGGATGGCCGTCTCTCTAATGCTGAATGGATCCACCGGTCAGGTAAGATCAAACGCTCGGCCAGGCACAGACGTAGCCTGACTCAATTTATCCAATCGTCGACACCTTCAAAAATCATTTTTTGACGCACTCGAATCTTGAATGCGTCAAAATTTTGATCTTGCCAGTTTGGGGACGCTGTAAGACACAAGACAATCAGCAGATTTAGAAGCCTAAAATACTGTGATACCAAAGTATTGATTGCTACAAAAGCTGGCGCAAATGGCATTGATTGCATCATCTCAAGAACCTAGCGCTAGTGGTATGAGCGTTCAATACGTGGAAAATCTGGACACCAGGCAAGATCAGACAGCTCTGTACAATCGCTTTTCAGCTTGATCTCTAGTACCACCAAGCACTAAACGCCTCTCCCATATTTATTTACGGGGTACTCGTTATTTTTCACACAATCCTTAAAGAATTGACCTGCAAATAGCCTTTTGTCAGGATTAAGGCACATTCATTTATCCATTCTTTCTGGAGCAAAATCCACTCGGTTAGATTCCCAGAGCCATTAATCTCATAATCTCTCAATGCAGAACTCTGCAAGAGCTTTAGCTGGCTTTTGGATGAATGATTGATTTCACAATTACACTTCGGAGATTTCCATGTTTGAATCAAGCACCGGAGATTCCTATCTCCACAAACTTGGGCAGCGATCGCTAAACGCTCAGGTGGGCTTCGATATGGGAGGAAACACCTCAAGATTGCTTCACCAGTTCGGGAGACCCAATACTGGTAGCAGCCGAAGAGGTAGAGCAAGGTATGATGACCGGTTTTTCGACCCGGATTCATCTATCTATCTTGAACAACCGTTCAGAAGAAACCCCTGGATATAGATTTGGTCTAAGAAACCAAAATCTGATTGCTCTCAATATCAACTTTGGCCAGGAGTCAATCTAATAAACTCCTGGCTTTCTTGCGGGTGGATTTAGCTCAGTATTAGAGCGGCTCAGCAAGAGCTGACGTCAACATGCGCGGGTTCGATTCCCGCCGGTTCTATCAATCATAGCCGAAGCATTTACAATGGAGCGAATACAATATGAACAGAACAATCTGGCACGAAGCATTTTTGGGTGCGGTCCTCTGCACCAATACTCCTCTGGAATCAGAAGCTGTAGAAAAGTCGTTACTGGAGAAAGATTCAAACGGCAGTCGCATTTGGAACACATTCGCCACCGGGCTTCTAAGACAATCTTCGGATAGCTGTGAACAGCAGCAATTGGCCGAAGAACTTATAGCCGGAATAGAGCAGCACTCAGATGATATCGATTTTTGGCAAAATTTGGTGTCTCGCTGCAACTCATCCGATTATTCACTGGCAGCCTCTATCGCTCTAGCGTATTCAAATATATTCTGGAATGCAAAAGAAGCCGTCATCGAAAATGCTGTTGCCGCTGGTAAAACTTTCTTTGCTTTGATCAGAACGGAGATAGCTCTCCGACTGCCAACTGAGGAATCCGAGCTAATAGATCTGCTGGCTGAAATTTCCTGGCGATGCAAGATCAAAGACTTCAACCTGATTTCTGACCTACCGATTCTAAAACTACCTGCAAGCAGCAGAAAAATTCTGAATAAGGCAGCTAGTATACTGGCAGGCGAGCATTGGAGTTTCGAGTTTGGAGAAGCTCAGATTTGGCGATACAAAGGATCACCTATGATTCAATACACACTCAGATGAATACTTGAGAAAGGAGTGAGAGATCAAATCAAACTGTAGTCAGGTTGATGATGCTTGCCTACTCTCAGGGGCTCGACCATCACAAAAGGTCTAGTCGCCGTCATCATCGCTGTTCCAGCTGTTTCGATTCCAGTATCTGGATCTGCAAGGCAACCGCATTACGTAACTTTATCCTCGCTCTAACCAGGCTCAAAAAGTGCGCAGTGTAACTACGCCGTTCAAATTACACCAGGAGCACTCTAACAAACTCCTGGCTTTCTTGCGGATATAGCTCAGTAGTTGAGCACTGCCATTACATACAATGGCAGAGGTCGGAGGTTCGATTCCTTCTATCCGCCTTAACCGGTCGAAGCATCACTCTCCTGATGCTTCGTTCGAGCTTCGGCTCCCGGACAAGTATCGAGCTACCCCGGCTCGATAATCTATATGTACGAGGGGAAGGAGCTATATGAAAGTTAAATGTAACGTTCTACTCCCGACTGACTGGGATGACTTACTCGACGAACAAGGCAAACTTAGTTGGGTTATTCATACAATGAAGGAGTGGGATTCCGATGCCGATCTACCTTTAGACTGGTCTCACGGAATTTTTGGGATTTTAATTGGAGAAGACGGCATAGTAGATATTGTCGTTAAAGTTCCGAAAATAGACGAGGACGTAATCAAAATTGTATTGTCCGAGTTGACTAACGAAGACTTAGATGACATTGATGTGGAACATTTTGACCCTTTCAAAGAATAGTGAGTCTTAACGTACCCCGGAATCTCGTAAAGTGAGTCGAACCAGGAGTGATCTATTATCCTCCTGGCTTCTTGCGTTTATAGCTCAGTGGAAGAGCACTGCCATTATCAGTAGTGGCAGAGGTCGGAGGTTCGATTCCTTCTATCCGCCTTGACCGGAATCACAAGATACCGGTTGTTTTTTTCGCCCGGAGGCAACCCGGCAAACTCTTATGGACCTTAGAAAAACTACCTTCGTATTTTCGGAGGACATCAATGACACCAGTGTGGGGAATTTCATGAAAGAACTGATCCCCTGGTGTCAGAAGAAGGAGAACAAGGAAGCAGACCTGCAAATCATCCTCAACTCGGGTGGTGGCGGTGTGCTCTCCGGTCTCGCCTTCTACGGCTTCATCGGCGACATCCGCAGAGCTGGCCACCGGGTCACCATCAAGGTGCTCGGCCGTGCCGGCTCTGCTGCTGCCATAGTCCTGCAGGCTGCAGACCACCGAATTATCGCCGGCAACAGCGAGGTTCTGGTGCATGCGGTCCGCCCCATCTCGCTGCCCCAGGGTTCGACCATGGTCCAGCTTCAAGATGAGCTTGATCGCTGCCAGGCGCTGACCTGCAGGACAATGAACATTCTCACAGAGCGGTCCAACGGACTGCTTAATATGAGGACGATCAAGAAGAATACAGGCAACTTCGCCCGCGACTGGTGGCTGAAAGGTCCCGATGCGCAACGCCTCGGCGTTGTAGACGAGATCCAGTCGGTCCCACCGTTCGCTCCGGCAACTCAAGACCTGGTCTGAAAAGGTGAAAGCCTACATGCGAGCCAGGCAAGTTGACTGCCACAACAACAAGAAAAGGCTCCTACTTTCCGGCAGTACGGGGGCTGCTCGAGCAGCGCCCACATTCTTCATTTCGAGGAGTAAGCAAATGTCGAATAGAGGAGCCATTTTTCTGCCCCGGTAGCTCAGCGGATAGAGCACCCGCCTTCTAAGCGGTCGGTCGTTGGTTCGAATCCAACCCGGAGCGTTGCGATGTTTGGTTGATTGCCTCGCGCGAATCATGCCGGCATCGCGAAACCAAGGGAAGCAAATCCGCTTCCTGTTTTTTTTCCAACGGAGGAAACCATGGCATACACAAGTGTATCGGACGCAAAGAGAAAGCATGCTTCCCTGAAGAGTAAATCGCAGGGACCCAGGCATCAAGCTTTCTCTAGCCGGTCGTTTGCCGGTCTAACCGGAGACGCGCTCTATGAGGCTCTGGATCCGGACTTTGTTCCTGAAGAACCAGAAGCTTCAGAAGCTGACTGGCAGCAATGAGGGGTTTTACCCCCGGGACCGGAGCTCGACCGGTGGCAAAAGCCAATGAGTGACTGTGCAAAGCACAGGAGGTGCGGGTTCGATTCCCGCCGGTCCCATTGCCGGAATCTTTCGATTCCGGTTTTTGTCTACTCTTACTCTCAATGACAAATCCCGCAACGCAACGCCCAATTCCACCGCCCCAGGTGCAGTACCAGCGCGTCAAGGGCAAGTTGATTCGCTCGCTTGCCATAAACGATCCCGAACTCTCTCACGCCTGCGTGACAGCCTCGGAAGCCTTCGGCTTCGGTGTATTCTCGTGGCACGGCTCATCCTGGGCGGCTCAGCATAATGCGGAGCTTACCGGGGGAAAAGCAGTGATAGTCCATCGAGACAATAATGGCGAAGTACTGCTACCTCAAGAAGCCTCAGTGGCTCTTGGGTTAGTGCTCGGCCAGTAAGCGACCGGACTGAAGATGCGCAGGATCTGAACCAAAGGCACAACAAATGGTGCCTTTTCTGGGGCTTTAGCTCAGTGGTAGAGCGCTCGCTTTCTAGAACTTGCAAAAGTTCAGGAAGCGAGAGGTCGCGGGTTCGAATCCTGCAAGCCCCTTTGCTGGAACACACAGATTCCAGCAAACTCTTGTCTGTCGAACAAGAGTAACACTTACATTGGTAATAGAAAATGAAACACCAATGCACTCTCGATGGCGAGACGATTTTCGTTCCCATCGAAGACCCAGATGTCACCCGCCGCCTCGAAAGAAGCGGTCGACTTCTCACTGCCGCATCCTGGAAAACTAATGCTCTGAGGCTTGTTGTAAGCTTTCAGGAAATTCCTGGGATGTGGTTCGATTACGAAAAACTGCGGCAACCGCTGCAGGGGTGAATAGTCGAATGTTGAGAAGTTCTGACACAATAGACGGTTTATGGGGATGTAGCTCAATTAGAACAGCTTTTGCTGAGAGCGCTCGACTGTTTCAACAGGCGAGAGATGCGGGTGCAAATCCCGTCAGCCCAATTGTGGAATACCCACCTTTTTCATCAGCGCATCTTAACTACTCTTTATAGTTAGCTGAACCACTATCGGTAACGGCAAAAAGAGACGACTCACGCAACCGCAAGTCGTCTCTTAGAACTAGAATCAATCTACCTGTCAGCTTGAGGTAAAACCTTGTGAGCCAATAGAGCTTCTTGCTTCAAACATGACTGAGGAGTTCATCATAGCGAGCGACAATCGCTTTTACTATCGGAGTATGAGCAGGCTTAGCATCCATACTCAACCTGTTTGCCAGTTCCGAAGGCTTGAGTGAGTTATGAACCATATCGTCGTACTCTACCGGCAGGTGAATTCCATAGTGAGCCCAGATAAACCGGATACCTCTGGTGGCAGCCACCACCCCGTCCTTTTTGAGACTGTCCCCGATAAATAATGTTTCGTAGGGCAGGGCTCCGAAGTCTTTCAACACTGTGTCAAGTCCTGTAGGATTGGGCTTTTCGTAATCTTTCGGCAGCACTATAAGACGAGTTTTGAGTTTGTCTGTAGCCTCTTTTAGCTCTTGCAGTCTTCTTCTTCCGTAAGAAAGAGTGATTGGCTTGATAGGGCTGCTCGCCTCCGGCTCTACTGTTTTGAGGGCGTAGACGGCATCCAACAGACCGTCAAATATTTGTTGATTTCTGATCCGTGCCATATAGTCCGGCGCATCACTGAGCGCCACCACCTTGATACCTCTTTCCCTCAGGTCGGAAAGGGTTCGCAGAACACCAGGGAAAGGTCGAAGATATTTCTTGCGGTTCTCATCCATCGCGCGCCAGAAAGGTTTGACAAATTCTTCGACGAATTTTTCCGGCTCAGCACTGTAATGAGTTCTGGCAAAATCCGTCTCTTCCAGAAGCCATGGATATTCGTGAGTGCCATGACGCTCCACCACCCGTCCGATATCCTCTGCCAGAGCGGATACAGGAATATTCGACCGGTGACTCATCTCCTTCAAAGTATCTCTTATAGAAGGAACAAAATAGTCCCAGAAAGATGAAAGCGTGCCATCAACATCGGTTACAACCAGCTTGGTTCTCTGGTTGATCTCTTTTGTCAACCTGTATGATGGCGATTCTGATACGACCGGCGTAGAGATACCAAAATTGAGCAAGTTCGGCAATTGAAGATTAACCATAGATTTCTCTTTATACATAATTATTCACCCCGATTTTCACTTATATGTTGAGGTTGCCACCACATCATTCATTTCAATTGCTCCGAATTTTCTTCTACTGACTTTGCGTTACACGAACAGAATGATGAAAAGGAACAGCGGTCGCAGCAAGAACGATCCCGAATAGTCGATCGTACTTACTGTTACAGTCATTGAACTCAAGATATTCTCTACTTGCTAGAAGCTATCGGTATCTTGAGCAGCTACTCGAGCAGCGACTCACCTGCAGTATGCTGCTTCTAAAAAATGTAATTGTGTTCTCAGCATCAATTTTTGCCCCCTTGGCTACTTTTGACCCGGGCATCGTATTTCCGAATAATGACAACTTTATAAAAATTCCCCTCTCCCGGAAAACTCAATTTGCGAATGAACTTGAAGAACTACTGCATGAAAGGCTGAAGAGCGTTGCCGCCTGTCATTACAATGGTCTAATAAAGGACTCAATAAGAAATCTCGCGCTAACTCTTTGAGAAGAACCAGGGCTAGTGCGAAAGAAGCGAAGCATCCTTTTCGTGATTTCACCCAAAAAAGCGCTCATTCCTTTTTCCGGGGCACCGGAAAAACATAATTCGATGACCTCCAGAACTGCCACCACAATGTAGATAGAGCCTCGCCCGACTGTACATCTATGGAATCCACCGTAAGAGATTCGACATCCGACCACACCCTTGACTTCCGCCTCGAATTCAGGCAGGTTGAAGGTATCTTCAGTCAACCAATTCAAACAGGTATTTCTCTCCTTCGGAAAGCACTCCAACTCACCAACTCAGAGTATCACCAGCCGATCTAATCAGCTGAGATAGAGAGTGTGCATCTGATAGATGAGTCTTCTACCTTGAATGGTGATTGAAGATACTCTCCTGCCGCCGCAACCACGGCAGCAAGAGTTAGCGGGCATTTAACCCGCATGTCCCATTGCTTGCCTTACCATGCAACTCGCACAAGCCCTTCAAGCAGCCACCACCTCCGAGGTCCTGGACCAAAGCCTGGCCGAGAAGGTCGTTGACCGCCTTGAAGCCTCTCAAAAGCAGTGGACTCCCGTCCAGAAAGGTGATGTCATCCTCGTCACTCCCATTCGAGCAGACCGAGACAATGGCATCATCTGCGCCATCCCGGGCGACGTCAACGGCTATCTGCCCAAAGGTAGCCTCCTTGGCGAATCTGCGGAAGCTCTCGAAACTCGATTCGAAGAGCTGCTGAAGAACAAAACGCCCATTGCCGTGCGTATCACTCGCACTGGCAAGAAGGAGATCAAAAAGGGAAACGGAACCACAAGGGTACGGCGCATCAGTCTCGAGGAGGTCACTCCCCAGGACTATGATGCCCAGCTCCAGAATGGGAAACGTCTCTCCGGCATGATCTCCAAGGGCGAGTCCTACCAGGTCGAGGTGCTCCGTGCCGCCTATACCCGCGACACCATGCATGTGTGCGGACTCAAGGTCCGCTTCGTTCATGCGCCGGAGGTTGAAGCCCTGCTTCATGAATCCGCCATGGGCTCCGCGTCCCCGCAGGAGTTCTTCGACAAAATCGAAGCCGAACCGGAGAATTTGGACTATCTCCGCTTCATGACCGTCCAGGTCGCGAAATGCGACCTCGTCAACGGTCAGCTTCGGGTGATCGTCCGCCAAAGCGAGCAAGCCTGACTTGTTCGCCAGGAGAGGGAAAATACTTTTATAAGGTACTGACCCTTTCCTGACCCCTTTCATGGCATCGCCTGCGGTGCCTTTTCCTGGGACTGTAGCTCAGCGGTAGAGCGCCTGTCGTCTTCGAGTCGAATCGAGGTTACAGGTTGTCGCGGGTTCGAATCCCGCCGGTCCCATCGCCGGAATCGCAAGATTCCGGTTGTTCTTTCGCCCCGGCGCAAGCCGGTCTAAACGAAATGTCGATGATGATAGTTCCTGCTTTCCGGAAATTCTCAGTTCTCGACCCGGCCGCTCTGGTAGTGGTATCGCGTGAAGCTGAATTCGCTCTTCAATCAGTGCCTGGCGAGCCAGTGAAGCTCTACCAGCTTCAAGACTCCTTCGCTCTGCGAGAGATGACCATGCCTGAATTTGAAGGCATTCCTGGAGCCCTCAATCACAAACAGTTTCAGGGATGCACCGAAGCCGCCATCATTTGCGACGATTGCATTCGACGCTACAGCCTGACTGCCAAGCAAGAGCTTGAGCCGATCAAAAATGTCTCAGCCACGGCTGTTGCATACAACGCCGGCTCCACGGCACTCTTTGTGGCAGAAGAGAGCGGCAAGATTCTCGTCTATGTTCTGGACGAGGATCAGAATCAGCCCCATCTGATTCACAGCTTCAACTCTGGCCACCGGATCGGGCGGATTTTTCCGCATTCCTTCAATGATACTTTCACGGCTATCGGAGAGGGCTGTCTGCTTTTCGTAGACCCCCTCAACAATGTTGTGGAAGTTATTCAGCGTGAAGGAGATCCTGAAAATAGCGTGCTACAAGTTACTGCCGTAGCTGTCAGTCCAAGCCAACCACTGCAAGCGATTGCATTCCGACCGAATTCTATCTATGTGACCAACTTCGCCGGAGAAGGATTCTTTACTGTGTTTACAGTGGATGAAGCCGTCACCGACATGGTGTTCCTGCCCTCAGGAACAGAGCTTGCTCTGGTCACAGGGAATGAAGTTCTGATAGGCGACCTGTCCCAGTTCGTAGAACCGGAAGGAGACGATGATATCTACTTCGGCTTCCAACCGGTAATGATGCCTCCGGCATCTCGTATCTGGGCAATCCGATCGGTCGAGAATCAACTGAGAATCGTCTATGAATAAGGAAGAGGGTTAGCACCTGCGCCTTCCCATCATCAAAAAAGGTACCCGTTAAGGGTGCCTTTTCCTGCCCCGGTAGCTCAGCGGATTAGAGCACCCGCCTTCTAAGCGGTCGGTCGTTGGTTCGAATCCAACCCGGGGTTTTGGGTCATTCAAGACTCGTTCCGTTCGTTCCCGGTCTATCCCGGGGATTCACATGGCAAAAACACGCGAAGATATCATCGAGAGGTTTTTGTCTCTAACCGGCAGAGTCGGGAAAACCGTCTTAAAGAAGAGACTGTCGATAATGCGCCAACTGACCCTACCAAAACAAAGGACTCTAGCCAATAAAATCAAGCTCGCTTATTACGATACTGTATAGTTTACAAAAGAGAACCCGGATAATGCATGAGTAGATAGGATGATCGGCGGAAAAGATCTGCTCAAGGGCATCCCGAGAGATTTTAAGTGAGTACTGAAAAAAGCAGTCTGCGAAACGATCACTGGCTGCTGAAATCTCGTAATTTTCCGACATC
>WGNM01000007.1 GCA_016124575.1 Cryomorphaceae bacterium | reverse complement strand
ATTTCGTTATGCCATATTACTTGCAACTATACCTAGATGAATTTGTTTTCCGCTTTAACCTCAGAGATGAATCTCAAATTTTCAAAGTAGCAGTAGAATCCTTGATTCGATTTGCTGGGCAACTTTGCGGATAATCATATTGGGACGAAAAAAAAAGCGGCTGTCGTATAACAGCCGCTTTCAAGAAAGATATTTTCAATGCTTATACAACACCTTGATCCATCATGGCGTCAGCCACTTTCACGAATCCAGCTATGTTAGCACCTTTTACATAGTCAACGAAGTCACCTTCAGCACCGTATTTCACACACTGAGCGTGAATGTTCTTCATGATACCGTGCAAGCGTTGGTCAACTTCTTCACGTGTCCACGACAAACGCAAGCTGTTTTGACTCATTTCCAAACCAGAGGTAGAAACACCACCAGCGTTCGACGCTTTTCCTGGAGCGAAAAGGATACGGGCTTTGAGGAAAGAGGTAACAGCTTCTGGGGTAGAAGGCATGTTCGCACCTTCAGCAACACACATACAACCGTTGGCAACAAGCATTTCTGCATCCTTACCATGAAGTTCATTTTGAGTTGCGCAAGGCAAAGCGATATCACAGGTAACTTCCCAAGGAGTTTTTCCTTCAACAAATTTTGCATTCGGGAATTGAGCTACGTAATCCTTAATTCGACCACGTTTTACGTTTTTCAATTCCATCACCCACTTCAACTTGTTGGTATCGATACCATCAGCGTCGTAGATGTAGCCTTGCGAGTCAGACATGGTTAGCACCTTTGCGCCCAATTCGATTGATTTCTCAACTGCGTATTGCGCAACGTTACCAGAACCACTTACGACAACTTTTTTACCATTGAAGTTTTGACCTTTGGTAGCAAGCATTTCTTGAGCGAAATACACAGCTCCGTAGCCAGTAGCTTCCGGACGGATCAAAGAACCACCCCAGGTAATGCCTTTACCGGTGAGGACACCAGTAAACTCATTGCGCAGACGCTTGTACTGTCCGAACAAATAGCCAATCTCACGTCCGCCAACACCGATATCTCCTGCCGGAACGTCGGTGTCAGGTCCGATGTGACGAGCAAGCTCGCTCATGAAGCTCTGGCAGAACTTCATCACTTCGTTGTCTGATTTGCCTTTCGGGTCAAAATCAGAACCACCTTTACCACCGCCCATCGGAAGTGTTGTTAAAGAATTCTTGAAAGTTTGCTCGAATCCGAGGAATTTCAAGATACTCAGGTTCACACTCGGGTGGAAACGAAGTCCACCTTTATACGGCCCAATCGCTGAGTTGTACTCAACGCGGAAACCGCGGTTCACTTGAATATTGCCCTTGTCATCTAACCATGGAACACGGAAGATGATAACACGCTCAGGCTCTATGAGGCGCTCTAGAATGCGCGCATCGCGATACTTCGTGTTGTTTTCAAGGAAAGGAATAATCGCTTCTGCGACTTCCTGAACGGCTTGTAAGAACTCAGGTTCGTTAGGGTTGCGTTCTTTCACCCCAGCCATGAAGGCCTCGATCTGAGCATGATGCTTTTGTATATTGTCCATCAGGATTTTGCTATTGAACGGCGGCAAAGTTAGACGATTTTTCAATCGAAAAGCATAACATTAAATTCTTTGAAATCCCCGCCGCTGGCGGGATGTAGAACTATTAGTAAGTGTATAAAGTACACTTACAGACAACCCGTGCGACCGCCATCCACAGGAAGGTTGATTCCATTGATATATGCGGCGGCTGGTGAGGCGAGAAACGCAATTGCATTTCCTATTTCTTCGGGTTGCGCAACCCGTTTCATGGGCACTTGATTGGCCATGCCTTGAAGCAATTCGTCGAAATCTTTTCCTGTGGTCTCGACTTTTTTATGAATAATCGCGTCCAAACGAGCGGTGGCTGTTGCGCCCGGTAAAACGTTGTTTACGGTTATTCCATAAGCGCCGAGTTCGTTTGCTAGGGTTTTTGCCCAGTTGGCTACTGCGCCGCGAATGGTGTTCGAAACGCCCAGGTTGGCCAGCGGTTGTTTCACAGAGGTAGAAATAACATTGATGATGCGTCCATAGCCCTCTGCCTTCATGCCGGGCACCAACTTGGTTGCGAGGATGTGATTGCAGATAAGGTGCTGGTTGAAGGCGATTCTGAACTCATCGACAAGGGCATCGATGGCATTGCCTGCTGGCGGACCACCGGTGTTGTTCACCAAAATATGCGCTGTATACGATTTTAAAAACTGGTTCAAGGCATTTTCAAGCGTCTCTGGATGTTGAAAATCTGCAACCAAAAAGCCGTGTTCCTGGCCTTGCGGGGTTGGGAGTTTACTTTTGGCGTCTTCCAATGCTTGCTGATTGCGAGCCACTAAAAAAACACGAGCACCCATGTTCGCGAGCTCGGTGGCGGTAGCAATTCCTATGCCCTGTGAGCTGCCACAAACAACAGCTGTTTTACCTGTTAAATCTAAGTTCATAGGCCAAATATAAGGGGTTGGAATTAGAGTGCACGCTGAATCAGACAATGCCTTACATTTTTTTGTTTTCAAGGCGCAACTTGTCGAGATGGTTGTCGTAAACAGTGTATATGTGCTGCCCAAAAACATACAAATTTCTATTCATTGGTTTGATAGCCGCTCTAACTGCGTGCAGTCCCTCTGAACTTGCAAACGAGATGCAAGTAGCTGATCTCGCAACCGAACGACATGAAGTCAGTCTCTCTGAATTTGGCTTTCCCGTTGCTCTCGCGATGAGCGAAGATGAAAGCGGGGCGCTGATGATGGACTACAACACGGCCGATGGACGGCTGTTGATTTCCTGCGGAACAGATTGTGGATTTTTTCTGATTGAAGACCCAATGTCGGTTTCTGAATGGAAGGAAGAGCTTATGAATCAGGGATTGTTCAACTATCAATTCTATGACGAGGGAACGGAAAGTGTTTATTACACATCTTTCTTGCCTGATGGCACCGAATACAATCGCCACTATGCCCGTGTAATCACGGTTGGAAGTCGCCATTTCATTGCGGTGAGCGACGATGATGTGGTTATGAGCAACTACGCTGTTAGAAACATGGCAAAAATTATCGATTCGATACACGGAATTGAGTAATTTAAGTGCCTGATAACTAGTGGCAACTGATCCACCCAATAACTGTTGCATGAAATTAATCTTTTCCCTTTCCCTTTTGCTGTCGGCACTGGCCGCAAACGCAGGTGTTTTTGTCTACACCGGTGTCTATCAAGGCAAAGATCTCTACGTCAAAAATCCTTTTTCTTCCGACGGTGTTGGTTTCTGTGTTTTTGAGGTGAAAGTAAATGGTAAGGTTACTTCCGATGAGGTGAACTCAAGTGCATTCGCTATTGATTTGGCGCAGTTTGGGTTTAAGGTCGGACAAGAAGTAGAGGTCATTATACGCACCAAAGACGAGTGTGAACCACACCTCATCAACCCCAATGCAATCGCCCCGGCATCCACCTGTACGGTGAATGAGATGTCGCTCTCAACAACAAAATTGAATTTCAAAACAGAGGGTGAAACAGCCGACCTGCCATTTTTCATCGAACAATTCAAATGGAACAAGTGGGTTGTAGTAGCTGTGGTTGATGGAAAAGGACAAGCATCAAAAACGAATACATATTCAGTGGATGTCCCTGTAATTGATGGCATGAATAAATTCCGTGTCAGACAAGACGATGGAAAAGGTGTGCACTATCTCATGGAGAAAGAAGCAGCGGCTCAAGCGCCGGATGTGACGTTGTTGCACGACAAAGTGTACGACAAGGTTGAATTCAACGGAGTAACAAGTTTTGAAGTCTATGACGCTTTTGGTGTGCTGGTTCAAACGGGCTCTGCGAAAACCATCGACTGTCAAGCATGGGAGCCAGGAATGTACTATTTGAACTTCGACAATGAGTTCGGACGCGTTGTTCGCAAGCGATAATCAACTATGAACAAGATTGAACATCTGGGGATTGCTGTTAAAGATTTAGCAGCATCTGAACAGATATTTACCGATTTACTGGGAGCAGCGCCATACAAGCGTGAGGAAGTTCCGAGTGAGCATGTCATCACTTCGTTTTTTATGATTGGAGAAAGCAAGATCGAATTGCTTCAAGCCACATCTGAAGCAAGTGCCATTCACGGATTTATTGAGAAGAAAGGTGAGGGCATTCACCACATTGCTTTCGCGGTCGATAATTTGGAAGCCGAAATTGAGCGTCTAACAAGTCTCGGATACCGCATGATCCACGAGAAACCAAAAGAGGGTGCAGATGGCAAAATGATCGCATTTATGCATCCTTCAGGAACCAACAAGGTACTGGTTGAGCTCTGCGCCGATAAGGCTTAACGCTTTTTCTTCTTCTTCAAGTCATCGCCCCACAAATCTGCGCCGCGGCGCTCAGTGCCTTTGCCCACACAATCGGCTGCCTTCTGCTTTTTCAAAAATAAGAAGCGGATGCTTATGATGATCGGTCGGTAGCGCGATGAGAAAAAAGGAAGGGTGCTTTTTCCGTCGTAAAATGGCTGGACGTTCAAAATTGGCGTTTCAATAGACGGAATAATAAAAACGCCCGATTCTGCCTTATAACCAAATCCAATGCGTGCATTGAATTGTCCTTGAAAACGGTCTGCAAAGCTTTGATCTAAACCGCCAACAACGCCATCAAATGCGATTTTATTGATTACTGCATATTCGACATTCGCCCCCAATGAAGCCTGAATAAACGTCCAATCGGTTAGCTGCATGATGCGGTTGATGTGAAAAAAACCACCGAGATAATGTTGGCTGAATTTCCCGCTGTTGTTCACTGCAAGCATACTCTGATCTACCTTGGTCAAACCAGTAAATGTTTCCGCTCCGCGCAGCATCTTGTAGTGAAATCCGTAGTCGATATAATGTGCAAGTACCGGATTATCAAAGAAATGCGCCCATCCGCCTTCCAAGTACAATCCAATCTTGCCTTTGGCGTTGAAACTGCCGTTGTAAAGGGTGTCGGGACCATTTTCGGTATTCAACACGCGTTTTTCCATGTCTTCGTGGTGGGCAGGAATCATGTACGTGATACCCGGTGCGAAATGCCACGCTTTATTGGTGTACTTCGAACCAAGCTGGTAAAGCGGTCGCAACTGCCTGCCGGTTTGAGCATGACCAACAACAGAAAACAAGATGGCGAGTATGATCAGATATGTACGCATATACCAAATGTAACGTGGAGAACAGTACCAATGTTTCTCATCGTCAACAGTTTATAAAACTATCGACGTTAATTGACCATTTCGGCGGTCAGCTCGGCGAGAATGGCGTGTTCAATTTCTTCACTGTCCCACACGTCGGCTATGTCGGCGCGGTTCATCACGCGCTTCATAATGGCATCTTGCACTTCGCCATTGCGCAAAGCTTCGTCGTAAGGTATGTGCGTGAAGGTAACTTGTGAATACAGCGGAATCCACTTCTCAGGGTGTTTGGCACTGAAGCGGGCTTCGATTTTCTTCTGCAACAAAAACATGGCATCACCTGTTTTGTCGCGCATCTCGATGTAATTTCTCAGCGCTAACTCGCGGATGGCATCAACTTCGGGCTTGCGTTTTTTCGAGAAGGCGTTGAAAACGACATTCCAATCGCCATGGTGTACATTGAAGATCTCCTCAAACACGGTGCAGTCTTCAAACCCACTGTTCATGCCTTGTCCGTAAAATGGAACAATGGCATGTGAAGCATCGCCCATCAGACAAACTTTGTCTCCATAGTTCCACGGTTCGCATGAAATCATCACCAGCGAGCTGGTCGGGTTTTCGTAATAGTCTTGAATGAGGGTTGGCATCACAGCCACAGCATCCGGAAAAACTTCGTTGAAAAAGGTTGTCACCTTCTCCGAAGTATCGAGGGCGTTAAATGAAACTTGTCCATCGAATGGAAAGAACAAGGTACACGTAAAACTACCATCTGTATTGGGCAGTGCGATGAGCATAAACTCCCCTCGTGGCCAAATGTGCAAGGCATTTTTTTCAATGCGATGCGATCCATCCGCGTTAGCGGGAATCACCAATTCTTTGTATCCGTGTGTGAGGTAGCGCTGCTCGTAATTAAACCGATCTGTGCGCTGCAAACGCTTGCGGATGGCCGAAAAAGCACCGTCAGTGCCAAAAATGCGGTCGTATTTTTTCTGACTACGCACCCCGGTATTCATGTCTTCAACATGCAGGATGTTTTCTTCCAGATCAACGGTGCCAATGCTGTGGTTGAACAGGAGGTTCACATTTTCTTTTTCACCTGCGCGCTCGAGGAGCACTTTATTGAGTCCCCCTCGCGATACCGAATAAATGGCCTGACCGTCTTTCCCATAAGGTTGATAGGTTAGGTTTCCTGCTTGATCGTGAATCATGCGGCCAAACATGGGGATGGCTTCTTTCTTTACGTCGTCGGCAACCCCTGCTTTGTCGAGGGCTTTCCAACCGCGGTCAGACAGTGCCAGGTTGATGGAGCGTCCACCAGAATAATCGCTGTTGCGGGGGTCGTGTCGGCGCTCATAGACGTCGACAGAAAAACCGTGTTTGGCCAAAAAAAGTGCTTGTAAACTGCCTACTAGTCCGCCACCAGCAATGGCTATTTTTTCATTTGGGTTCATGACAATGCTTGTTCGATATCGGCGACAAGGTCGTTAATATCTTCGACACCAACACTGAGCCTTATCAGTGAATCGAGCACTCCTGCGGCTTCTCTTTCCGCTTGCGGAATCGATGCATGCGTCATGGTTGCTGGATGTCCGATTAGTGATTCTACCCCGCCGAGCGATTCAGCCAGACTAAAAATCTTCACGGCGCTAACTACTTTGTTGGCTGCCGCGATGGTGTTTTCTTTCAAGGTAAATGATACCATTCCGCCAAAATCGCGCATTTGAGTTTTCGCTACTTCGTGGTTCGGATGTGATGGCAGTCCAGGCCAGTTGACATGTGCCACTTTTGGGTGTTTCACGAGAAATTCAGCCATTACACGTCCATTTTCACAATGCGCTTTCATACGTAAATGCAAGGTTTTGATGCCTCGCAACACAAGAAAAGCATCCTGTGGGCCGTGCACAGCTCCGCAGCTATTCTGCAACGTGTATAAGCGTTGAGCTAGCTCATCGTCGTTCAAAATTAGCGCTCCCATCACCACATCGGAGTGGCCACCCAAATATTTGGTCACTGAGTGCATCACGATATCCGCACCCAAATCAAGTGGATTTTGCAAATACGGCGAGGCGAAAGTGTTGTCTACCCCTAAGAGTATGCTTTTTCCTTTTATTTTGTTGGCAACGCCAACGATGTCTACGATCTGCATCGTAGGGTTGGTAGGCGTTTCAACCCAAACAAGTTTCGTATTCGCGTTGATGTATTGGTCAAGGATGTCGGCATTTCGCATGTCGACAAAGTGAAACTTGATGCCGAATTTCTCAAAAACGGTTTTGAAGATGCGGTAGGTGCCACCGTACAGGTCGTTCACCGAGATCACTTCATCACCTGGAGAGAGCAGTTTTATTACAGCATCAATGGCCGCCAATCCACTTCCGAAGGTGATGCCATGCTTGCCATTTTCAAGCGCTGCAAGACTGTTTTGAAGGGCCGTACGGGTTGGGTTGTGAGTGCGTGAATATTCGTACCCTTTGTGGTTACCAATGCCTTGTTGGACATAAGTAGAGGTTTGGTATATCGGAGTCATGATAGCTCCAGTGGTTGGATCAGGTTCTACACCAGCATGTACAGCCTTGGTGGCGAATTTCATATTGTCTTGCATATCGCGTGGGTATTTTACGGCCACGAAGATACCAAATCTATTTACGACGTTCGGCGGATCCAGCTTGGTAAAACAAGAACGCCAGCAAAAAGGTAAGGGAAGTAGGTGAACAAGCGCCACAGCACTGCCACAAGCACCAATAGAAGAGGTGCAATAGCTGGATCAGACCACGGCATATCATTGAAAAAAGCAGGCAACATAAGTTCAGCAACGCCACTTGAACCGGGCGTTACACTAATCAACATAATAACCCACATGATGAGTTGTCTGCCGTATACAACCAGTTGGTCGAATCCACCGACAAAGGCGAGAAAGATGAAATTGAGCGTAAAAAACCGAGCGGTCCAACTCACAATGGTAGCGCCAAATGCTTTAGACCAATACCCCACCGTTTTCCCACGAAGCTCAGTGGCGCTCATAATAATCTCGTCGCCCAACTTTTCTACATGGTGTCGCCATCTGCGCAGCAGACGAAAAGAGAAGAGGCCGACCAAGAATTTTTTTGTTTGTTCAGGCAAAAAGAACATCCCGAGGAGGATCAGCAATGTCAATAAAACGATGAAAGCGTAACCCGCATAAAACAGTATTTTGAATGTCTGCGGCTTCACCACTTCAAACAACGCTTCTTGTGGAAAGAGGTTTTCGCTGCCAATGACTAGAATCACCAACGGCACCATGATGATGTAGAAAATCTCGTCCATCATCGCCGTCACGAAGATCGTCGCCGTGCTTTTACCCAGGTTCATGCCCTCGCGGTTTAAGACATAGATAGCGATTCCGCTGCCGCCTACTACGCTCGGTGTAAGGGCAGAGGCGAACTCCCAGAGCAAGGTTACTTGGAAACTCTGCTTCCACGACAGTGTTTTATCTGATAAAATCCGGATGCGATATATGTAGCCTGCATCGCGCAAGATAACCATCAATACAGCACCCAAAAGAGGTATCCATGCGCCGGGAGGCCATGTATAATCGGCAATTAACTCACTGGTGGTGGCTTTTGAGTATGCTCCCTGATCGTTGGCGACAAATTCAGATTCGTCTTTTGTGTCGGGAATACCGTTTTGATTGGTGTCTACCCACGCATACCGCTGTTTTTCACTCGTCGGATCCTCCACAAAGGTTACCCCTCGCAGGTTCCACCACAACAAACCACCTGCTGCTACCAGTCCAATCAAAATAGGCACCAGCACCTTTCTCCAGCCCAGAGATGCCTTGAATGAATCAGCGTTGTATGTGGTTTCTTCCCGTGTCATCGCACCAAAAGTACGGAAGGAAAAGGAAATCTCAGTCAGTATGTCTGCCCACCCCTGCAATCTCCTCTCAAATACGTCAAATGTCGTATGGTGCGACTGATTTACCCGATATAGCTTTGCATTATGGAGAGAATATGGAAAGTTGGCTATGTATTGGCCATCCTTTTTCTGGCGATATCGTGCAAGAAAATGGAGGAGAGAAGCGCATTGTTGCTTGAAGTGAAGAGTTTCAATGGTATCGCTGTCGCAGATGGAGGGCCGTATCCGACTGAGGTCGTCACTGGCCAGGAAATCGTAATCGAATATTATTTCGAATCAACGGTGCCCTTGGAGATTTTCACTTGTGGAACAGATAGAGAAGCCGATCAATCGGAGTACCTACTCGAAGGTCCTGCTGAAGGCGATTTGAGTGGTATCGTGCGCTTTAAATTTGTTGTCGACGACCTGCTGCCCGGCGAACCTGCCGGTGTGCTCGGCCCGTATGTCCTCATGAGAATGGAGTTGATGAACGAAGAAGGTGTGGTAGCAAGTAGAAATATCAGTTTTAGGAAAGTCAGCTAATGAAAAAGGGAATCGTTTTGCTCATGATGCTGCCATTGGCAGCTGGGGCGCAGATAGCAGATTGGTACAAAGTCGACTTGAGTAAGTTGGGTTATCGCCACAATGTCATCACGTTTGAGAATGCCGAGAATAACGATGTTACCACTTGGGCAGCCAAACCATTGTCCAAAATTAAAGGTGGCAGTTGGGAACTGAGCACTGAGATTTATGGTAAACACGTCTTTTTCGCCTTGAATGGTAGTTTTTTAATGGACATAGGCACGACCTTGTTTCAGTTCAAAGACAAAGAGCGGTGGTATAAGAACGATACATATAGGTTGGAGCGCGGAGAGCTATTTCCAGTGCAATTGGCCTTTGGTACCAACATCGGTAAATACTTCGCTTTGTATGCAGGCGGACAGTATCAGTACACCACCTTTGGTGTGAAATATAACAACTGGCCGAATCGCAGAGATGTCTATATGTGGGGCAATCAGCGCGGGTTTGGCGGACATGCCATACTTGCCATAGGCATGTTTAACGTACGCTACTCCTACCTCCACGACTGGATTATGGGAGCTAAAACCTTCACCGGTATGGCATACACCCACGATTTGACCATCCATTTCGGTCTGAAGCAAGTGGGGGTGTTTGTCAAGTTCAACCACGTCCACCGTGTCATGAATGGCGGGTATTTCCCCGATAGCAGGTCAAAATTCAATTCAATTGATGAAACCAAAGACATCGCATTATTACCAAGCGAGATTGGTCAGCAGTTTACATTCAGTGCTGGCATTTTCGCTCAAGGGTTGTTCAGCGGGGTTACATCTATGGGTGCGAGAGCTATCAGTCAAACAGAACAGGGTTTGCGTGAAGAACGCAACAAAGACAAGCGGAATAGAATTGAGTGGAAAGAGTAGCACGTGGGTTAGATTTGAAGCAGGCGTGGTGACCAAAAGCGGGTATAAGCGTTTGAACAATCACCTTTTGCGATTTCTGCTGTACTGAAGCATTGATCTGTTTAATCTGTGTTAATCTGTGTTATCTGTGGTGAAACAAAACCACTGGCGGTGTCGAAGCCTCATTCTGTTTAAACTGTGCTAATCTGTGTCATCTGTGGTAAATCCAAACCAACAACCACAGATTACACAGATTCTCACAGATGGCTTCCAAACGGGATGGCATTGTCTTCGTAGATTATTTTATCACCCCTTCAGGGTTTATTGTGGTGTCAAAGCCTAATTCTGTTTAATCTGTGTTATCTGTGGTAAATCCAAACCAAACCAAAACAACAACCACAGATTACACAGATTAGCACAGATGGCTTCCAAACGGGATGGCATTGTCTTCGTAGATTATTTTATCACTCCTTCAGAGTTTATTGCGGTGTCAAAGCCTAATTCTGTTTAATCGGTGTTAATCTGTGTTATCTGTGGTGAAACAGAACCACTGGCGGTGTCGAAGCCTCATTCTGTTTAATCTGTGTTAATCTGTGTTATCTGTGGTGAAACAGAACCACTGGCGGTGTCGAAGCCTAATTCTGTTTAATCTGTGTTAATCTGTGTTATCTGTGGTGAAACAGAACCACTGGCGGTGTCGAAGCCTAATTCTGTGCTATTCTGTGGTGAGACAATAAACAAAACCACTGGCGGTGTAGAAGCATAAATCTACCAATTAACAAGAAAACTTCCCCATCCGTGCCGTGCGCACAACCCCACTTTACGGCATACGCCGTATTCCCCCATCCCTCTCAATCTCCCACCTTTGTCAGAAATAACCAAACTGACAATGAAACACCTATTTACTTTTGCGCTATGCGCGCTTGCAATTGCTGCCGCTGCGCAGCCATCGTTTACATCAGATAACTGCTTTCATGTTGGCGCTGAGTCTACGTTGGGTTATGGCGTAGCGATTATTCCGTATGTCGATTTTGTGAATGAGACGGGCACCAATCATACGTGGGACTTTAGCGATAACAATGCAGGAGGTCCGTTTTTTAGTTGGACGTTGCCCACGGCTGAGTACATCTTCCAATCGGGTGCCGATTCCGACCACATTCTGTTTGCAGAAAGCGAAATCAATGAATATGCGCTCACAGCCTTTGCCCGCGATGCCTTCTATTCGTATTCAGATGATCAAGATACCCTGTACATTGATGGCGTGTACGTGGGCGGAAATAACTACCCATCGCCCAATTCGCCCTACCTATCGTTCCCGCTGCAGTTTGGCGATAGCGTGTACACGCAATCGGAACTGTATTCAGGCAACGTGTTGATAGGTTCGCGCACGAGGTGGTGGATTTATGATGGCTACGGGTCGGTGCAGTTTCCTTACGGCACGGCGAACGATGTGTACCGCATTCGCACCGTGCAAATAGATTCTACTTACATCATCAATTTCAGTACACGGTACGATGAAATGATCTGGTTTCAAGGCGCTACGGGCATTCCGGTGTTGCGCATGCAAGGCTACCCTACGGCGGTTAATGCCTTTTATGCTGGGGTTGATGGCGCTGCGGTGGTGTCTAACAATGCTGATTTGGTGGAGGCGGTGTTCCCAAATCCGTCGACCGGCACAGTGCAGATGTCGAACGCGGTGGTCGGCAATCGCTACGCGGTGATGTCGAATATGGGCGTGCTGGTGCGCACGTTCACGGCGAAATCAGCAAATGTGTCGATCGATTTGCATGATCTGAGCAGTGGAGTATATTTCATCCGCAACCTCGAGAGCAATCGCAGCGTGCGGGTGGTGGTTGAATAGGGTTTTCTGCTCTGTTCGCGGATGTTGAAGGAGCGTTTTTAAGAGACAGATTCTCCCCAAACTTTCGTCCCTTCGGTGCAGTTGGTGCAGATGTCGATCTCGCTTCTGCCGGTTAGAATGGCTTTGCGGAAGTTGGTATACTGCTCACTTTTCCATACTTCACCAAAGCCTTGGGCAATGTTGCCCAATGTATGTTGGGCATCTTTGTCGAAGCAACAGGGTACAATTTTGCCATCCCATGTGATCACGCACCCTTGCCACATGCGCCAGCACTGATTTAGCAGTCTGTTCTTAATGGTCCATTTGCCATTAGCTTGCTGACGGTAGCGACTGTAGTTCTCGTTCTCGGGAATCAGGTCGCTGCCGTTTTCGTAGTCGTAAATCTGTGCTGTTTTAAGCCGCACTTCTTCAACGCCGAGGTCGGCCGCGAGCTGGTGGACGTCAGCAATCTGATGTTCATTCGGCTTCACGACCAAAAATTGGAAGATGATGTGCGGGGTGCTGCTATTGAGCGCTTTCTTCGCGGCAATGATGTTTTTGGTGCCTGCAATAACTTTGTCTAACGAGCCATGCACGCGGTATTGCTCGTACACTTCTTGCGTGGTGCCATCGATGCTGATGATGAGTCTACTCAACCCACTTTCCACGGTTTTTTTCGCCATCTCTGGTGTCAAAAAATGCGCGTTGGTGCTGGTGGTAGAGTAGATGTTTTTGGCAGTTGCTGCCAATACCAGGTCGGTAAATTGCGGATGCAAGTAGGGCTCACCTTGAAAGTAGAAGGTGATATACGCCAGGTCGCGGTGCAACTCGTTGAGGATGGTCGCGAAGAGCGCGGGATCCATTTTCCCGGTCGGACGGCTGAATTTTTTCAATCCCGACGGACATTCAGGACATCCCAGGTTGCAGGCAGTGGTGGGTTCAGCGGATATCGAGAACGGTTTTCCCCAAATAACAGGGCGTTTCGTTAACCGTGCAATGTGATAGCTTGCATACAGCAAGGATGCATTCCAGATGCGCCGCAGCGTTAAGACGCGAATCTGTGTTTGTATGTCTTGCTTTATCGCCATCCTACAAAGGTAGTTGCATTATAGCATTTCTTCATTTTGTTTGTCAAGTGCATTTTTGCTCACTACATACGCGTAAATGCTATTTGGAACGATCAGCAAGTCTTCGTAATCTTCAAATTTTGTTTTACTGGTCAATACGGCTTTGGTCAGTTTATTTTTCGCCATAAACTGCTTGAGTTTGCCGGCCTTCGGATTGTCTGACCACTTAATCTCCACCGCCCAGTTCACATTTTGGAAGTTATTGCTCACCTGAATTAAATCAACTTCTCCTTCATCTTTTCCGATTTTCCAATTGGCATACCTCAAAAATTCATGTTCACGGTGCAGGTATTGAGCATAAACGGCGGTTTCAACCAAATGTGGGAATCGCTCATCGTCCATACTGATTCGTCCGAACAACCCAATGTATAAACTAGGATTGGTCAAGTAAATCTTAAATTGGGTGATGTTTTTGAACCGCTTGGCAGAAATGTCAACCCTGTGCAGGACTTTTATAAGAAATGCGGCTTCCAGGTATTTGATGTATTTCTTAATGGTCTTGCTATCTGTTTTCGTTTCTTGCGACACTTTTTTGTAGTCGAGGATTTCTCCAGTGCGGTAAGACAAGACATTGAAGAATTGCTGCAATTCGAGTGTGTTTTCAATTCCGAACAGACTCGGCAAATCCTTCATAATCACCTTGTCTGTGATGTCTTTTTGGATAACCCTTTCTGGATTTTTGACTTTCTCGGCATTCAACGCAATTTCTGGAAATCCGCCAAAATTGATGTAGTCTACAAAGTGATTGTTGAAGGTCTCTATATCAAGACTTTTATAAAACCTTCGTGGACCATTGAAGTTTACGTGTGTTTCAACCAATAAGTCGTTGTACCCATTCAGGTCAATGTATTCTGAGAACGTCAGTGGGGGTAAAAAATAATCGGTAAATCTGCCAGCACCACTTTCAATACTTTTCATGCGCAATGCCGCGGCCGCGCTGCCACTGGCAATAAATTTTGATTTTCTATGCCTGTCAACCAGCGACTTTAGGTGAATCTCCCAGTCTTTCAGATATTGAATTTCATCGAAGAAGAAATAAGCGTCTTCTAATTTCGTGGAGTGAATCGCCAATCCATCGTAAATCAGCTCTTCCAATGGCATATTGGTGTAAATCGGCGTGTCAAGACTGAAGTAGAATATCTGTTTGGGGTCAACCCCCTCGTGAATCAGGTTTTGGATGGCCTGATACATCATCACTGTTTTCCCTATCCGCCTTGGTCCCATTAAAACTACTGCTCGATGCGGGAATCTTTGGGTAACAAGGTCAAAGAAACCTCTGTAGTATCTGCGTTTACTCAGATCGTTGTAGTACGGTATTTTCCCATCTACCCACCAACTATTGTCGTCGGCGATTCTCGCTTGCAATATTTTTTTATCAAATCCCATGATCTAGATTTAAGGATAACGATCCCAAAATTAAGAAAATTAAATTTAGGGATAATCATCCCTAAATTCATAAAACAATTTTAGATTTTCGGTAAAACACAGTCAGAGTAGTGTTTTCAAGGTGTTTTCTGCATGTTAAATGTGCGGATTATTCGAAAAATTGAGGGGCTGATTCAAGAATAACACAATTAAATGCTTCGTAAACGAGGTAAACCCCGAAGGTGTGAATTGATAAATGTTGGTAAGTAACATTTCAACACCACGATTCGTCATGGCGGTGTATCTTTACCAAAATGATCGCTTCGATGAACGTTTTACGCTATTTGTCCCTGGTCGCTTTTTTCCTTTCCTCCCTCTTCGCGCAAGCGCAGATAAGCGGGAAGGTGGTTGACGATGCGGGAAAACCGCTTGCATTTGTCACGGTGCTGCACGCGCAGAGCCAGCAAGGCACCTACACCGATATCGATGGTAAGTTTCTAACCACAGTAGGCGCTGTGGGCGATAAACTGGTGCTCACCTACATCGGGTTTGAGCGAAAGGAAGTTGTGGTAACGAGCAATACCATGGGCACCATCAAAATGAAGGATGCAAAAATCCTCTTGGATGAAGCCGTGGTAGAAGCAGGTGAAAATCCGGCAGAAGGCATCATGCGAAAGGTCATCGCGAACAAAGACCGCAACAACCCCGAAAAACAAGGTCCGTTTTCATACGATGCATACAACAAGCTGGTGTTTACAGCGCTGGTCGACAGTGCCGCTGAGGTGAGCACGCTCGATAGCAGCGAGATTCGGATGCGCGAATTTTTGAATGACCAGCACATCCTACTCATGGAGTCGTTTAGCGAACGGAAATACTTCGGGCCGGGTCGTGATTCTGAAACGGTCAAAGCGAGTCGCTTTTCGGGATTGTCGAATCCTGAGTTTGTGCTGCTCGGCACGCAGCTACAATCGTTCTCTTTCTACAACGATGAGGTTGCCCTGCTTGATACGCGTTATGTTAGTCCGCTCAACGACCTCGCCATCCGCAAGTACCTTTTTATCATCGAAGACACGACCTACATTGCTGCCGATACGGTTTTCATTCTGTCGTTTCGTCCGCGCACTGGCAAAAACTTCGCGGGAATTTCGGGTGTGCTATACATCAATGCGGGCGATTGGGCTTTGCGAAACGTCCTCGCCAACCCTGTGGTTCAAACCGGTGGGGTAGAGATCAATATCCGACAACTGTACGAACACGTAGATGGCAAATCGTGGTTTCCGGTGCAGCTCAATACCGATTTGGCGTTCAAAAATGTATCGGTCAACAACTCATTCATGATTGGTATTGGTCGCTCCTACATCAGCAACATCGTGTTGGGCGATAGTTTGCGGCGTCGTGATGTAAACCGCGCCGCCCTCGTTCTCGACCCGCTCGCTACCAAGCAGCCTGAAGATATCTGGAACACCTACCGAAACCAAGAACTCGATGAAAAAGAGCTGAGGACATATACCTTTATGGATAGCCTTTCGAAAGCAGAGGGCTTCGATCGCAAGATGCGCTTCGTGCAAGCCCTTTCATCAGGAAAGTTGCGTCTGGGAGTGGTTAACGCAGACCTCGACCGCCTGCTGCGATACAACGATTTCGAAGGCTTTCGCTTGGGCGCAGGAGTGCACACCAACGAACGTATATCGCGTGTTTTCACGGCAGGTGGGTATTTCGCTTACGGCTTCAAAGACAAACAATGGAAGGGGGGAGGAGACCTTACTTTTAACATCCGACCGCTTAGCAATACCACCTCTGGCACCCGCGTATACCGCGATGTTTTTGAACGTGGTGGCACTACACCTATGACTAAAGTTACCGGGTTTGATGCTACAGGATACCTCGATTTGTTCATCAACCGCATGGATCGCTTGAACGTTGCTGAGGCTTTTTTCAGGACAGATTTAGGGGCCGGTTTGAGCACAGAAATTACAGCCCGAACCGGACAGTTGCAATTGCAAAACAGCACACGCATGGTGATTGTAAACGAACCGGTGCGGTTGTATTACGACATTATCGACATCGAAGAATTGGAGCTTGGATTGCGGTGGTCGTTTAGAGAAAAAATCGTTCAAACACCTACGCGCCGCATGACCGTTGCTTCTCCATTTCCTGTGGTGTCGGTAAACGCCATTGCAGGCAGAACGGGCTTTTCAGATGAGCCATATACGCGCTTGGCTGCTCAAATTGACTATACCGTCAAGATGTCGTTGCTGGGTAATTTTAGTGTCCGCCTCGCCGGTGGACAACTGCAAGGGCCTGCGCCGTCGTTTCGCTTTTTTGCCCTTCGGGGATCGAAAGTCGACTGGTCGGTAGCCACGCCGTTCGGATTTGAGACCCTGAAGCCAGGTAGCATGTTGCCTACCCGATTTGCGGCCATTCATCTGCGGCATGATTTCAAAGACTTGCTTTTCAAGCGTAAGAAGTTCGCCCCACATCCTGTCATCGTGCACAACATGGCGATTGGCGAATACAAACCCGAAGAAACCTTCAGCGGACTCATCGTAACCGCTCCAGAAAAGGGGTACATCGAATCGGGATTGGCCATGGAAGCCCTGCTGCGTAGTGGGTTTACTACCCTCGGATTGGGTGCGTTTTATAACTACGGGCCAGGTGCAGCGCCGAGTTTCAACGATAACATCGTCTACAAAATAGCAGTCGGCATCGCATTCTGAACTTCCGTATCTTTGCCGCTCAATTTGTTATCATGATAGCCATCGACAAAACCTTGCTCTCTGAAGAGCTTTTCGACGTACACTTCGCTTGCGATCTTAGCGCATGCAAAGGTATTTGCTGTGTTGAAGGAGAGTCGGGTGCTCCGCTTGAAGAAGACGAATTGCAGATTTTAGAAGACATCTACCCGCAAGTAGAGCCTTTTATGCGCGAAGAAGGCAAACAAGCGATCAATGAGTTGGGCTTTTTTGAAGTCGACGTTGATGGTGATTACGTAACCCCTTTGGTGAACGGTGCCGAGTGCGCATACGTCACTTTTACCGATGATGGCATCGCGTTGTGCGCCATCGAGCAGGCCTACCGTGCTGGAAAAGTGTCGTGGCAAAAACCCATTTCTTGTCACCTGTACCCCATCCGCATCAAAGCGTTGAAAGATTTCGACGCCATCAACTACCACAAATGGCACATCTGCGAACCCGCCTGCGCATGTGGTGCGAAGATTCAAATACCCGTGTACCGTTTTTGTAAAGACTCGTTGGTGAGAAAATACGGACAAGCATGGTACGATACCCTAGATGAAGCCTATCGCCTGTGGAAGGCCGATGGAAACTGAGGTGGTTCGTACCGAGTAGATTGTCGATACACCGCCTTTCAAATGCTCTGTAAAATCTTTCTTTGGGGTTGAATTTCACCCTTAGTGTCGCATAATCAGCGGTTTATTTACGCCTACCTTGTTGATATCTTCAACGTGCAGGTAAAAAGTACATGCTTAGCAGGTGTAATTTAACATCCGATATAAACCCGCTATGAGACTATCCCTCCACGCCTGCTTTTCGTTCATTTTCTTTGCCTTTTTAATATGCAATGTCGCTGCACAGTCGGCCCCGCAAGGCATCAACTACCAAGGCGCACTGCGAGATACAGAGGGTTTGCCCCTCGCTGAAGCGGATGTTATTGTACGTGCAGGCATTGTACAAACCACCACCAACGGAACCGTCGTTTGGCAAGAAGATCATGCCCTTTCAACCGATGATTTGGGACTTTTTAACCTGGTGATTGGTGAAGGAGTGGGCGCTGGAGGTACACTTCTGGCATTCAATCAAATAGATTGGGCCAACGGGCCTTATTTTTTAAGCATTTCCGTTGACTCCGGGGCGGGCTTCGACCTCATGGGGATATCACAATTGGTGTCGGTTCCATACGCCTTGTACGCTGAGCGCGCCGGGAATGTAGAAGATGCCGACGCCGATCCATCAAACGAATTGATAGCGAACTTTTATGTTGAGAACGACAGCCTCATCATCGAGGAATCCAATATTGAACACGTGCTCGACCTTGGCGACTTGCTTGCCGAAGCGCTGAACGGAGAATCGATCAACTTGGTGCAACTGGTAGGTACCGACCTCAACATTGTTGAAGGTAACGACGTTTTCATTACTGACCTATCACCATTGCTCGATGACGACTGGACCATTGAAGGAGATGTTATTTACAACGTTACTCGCAACACGGGCATCGGTACCGCCAACCCAACAAGCACACTCGATGTCGATGGGTCGGTATCGTACACCACCACCAACCTGGTTGGTCCGCAGAATGCTGTGCTCGACGCATCACACCACATCGTACTCGCCAACGTCTCGGGTGGAGAGGTCATCATCACCTTACCCGATGCTGCCCTTGCCAGCGGAAGGGTGTATACCGTAAAACGTTTTGGGAACCTACCGCTGTCGTCGAATGTGCAGATTTTGGCGCAGGGCGGTCAAGAGATAGAAGGACAAGCCACGCGGGTTATGAGTGGGTTTCAAGGACAAGTCATCACCCTCATTTCAGACGGTAGCAACTGGTGGGTATTGAGCGAACAAACCATCAACTGATGCGAACAATAGCACTCGTAACATTCTTGTTTTGCTGCATCCCTGCCGTTGCGCAGGTAACCATTTCACGTCAAGTAATTGGCGCTGCTGCCATCAATTCAACCACATTGTCGTCGCACACTGGTGAAGTAGCCGTTGAACAATGGGAAGCTGCCGACATTCGCCTCACTGAAGGGTTTGAACAGCCGGCTACAACGCCGCTAACGGTTGAGGTTGAAGTTACCTATGAGGCCTGCTGGAACGGTGAAAATGCCACCATAACCCTTGTTAATGCTGGTGGATGCGGTGAAATAGAATCCGTTTTTTGGAATGGTGAAGAAGGTGGGTCATCGATCGAAAATGTGACAAATGGAGTCTTGACAATTTTAGTCAACTCAACCGGTGGTTGCTCCTTTCAAACCGAGATAGAAGTTGCCACGCCAAACCTGCCGCCGTGTGATTTGAACATATACGACGTCATTACGCCCAATGGCGATGGCAAGAACGACGGTTGGGTGATAGGCAACATTCGCCACCCCGATTATCAGACAAATGAAGTGGTGATTGTGAATCGCTGGGGGTCACGCGTTTGGGAGGGAAAAGATTACGACAACGATACTGTGATTTGGGAAGGCCGCACCACCAATGGTGAAATCTTGCCAGAAGGTGCGTACTACTACGAAATCAAACTCGCAGAAACCAGCTTTGTAGGAACCTTGAATTTATTGCAATGAAGCGTTTGTTTTTTGCCATATCGCTCCTGCTTTCCTTCTGTGTTTCGGCGCAACAAGAATGGGTCTACAACCTCTCGGGATTGAATTTTTACGAGGGCATATCAGCCGCTGCGGGCATGTACGGACGTCCGACCATCGCTCTGCGTCACCGTCAGCAATGGCTAGGTATAGAAGGTGCGCCGCAGACACAACTGCTGTCGTTTCATACTCCTTTGAAAAATACCATGGCTTTTGGCACGCGCATCAAACACGATCGCGCTGGTGCTTTTACACAAACCTCTGCCATTGCGCACCTTGCATATACCTTGAATCTTCGAAAATCGAAATTATCGTTTGCGCTGGGAGGTGGAGTGAGCTACGATCAACTCAAGGTCGATAACCTCAACCCGCTCGATGCCGACGACCCCGGATTGGTGGGCGGAAATACAAATCAAATGCGACCATTGCTCACCGCCTCACTCATGTATCGCTCTCAAATATGGTTTGTTGGAGTTGAAGCACAGCGCCTACTCGCGCAAAAAAGCAACTGGAACCAATTGCAAACAACGGGTGAAGTGCCAGAAGCGCTTGTGTTGGGCGGTGCAGATGTCAAAATGTCGGAAAAATGGGCTTTGAGACCCATGGTCGCCGCGCGTGTTTCTGCGAGCAACCAGTTGTCGCCAGAAGTGCAGCTTGGGGCGTGGTACAACAAAGTCTTTTGGTTCGGCGCAGGTTATCGCTGGCAATCGGCAGCATATGGCTTCGTAGAATACAGATTTCTCAACAAATACCGCGTCGCCTATTCGTTCGGGGTCCCCGTGCAAGCCTGGCAACCTGCGCAAAGCGGCAGCCACGAAATCATGCTCTCGATGTCGTGGGGTGGCAGTCCAGCAGCTCGAACACAAAGCTTACGCTATTTCCAATGAGGTACTTGCTTTGCATAGCGTTCTTGTCGACATTATCGACAATTGCACAAGAGACATTCGAAATCCAAAAAGTCGAAATCAAAGGCGTTAGCGGACCTGTGATCGCAAACGGGGTCGACTCTTCAGCAATGTTTATCTCGGTTCCAGAGGGCAACACCTTGTTCACCGACGATCATCAAACAAACGGCGTGTATCTGCGAATAAAGCGGACAGAACGTGGTGCTACATGGTCGAATTTCGAAGCTCCTGAAATAATTTTCCCACCCGTCGGCGCCGGGGATGAGGGAGGTATCGCTTGCAATAGAAAAAACGATAAGGTTTATTTCACTGCAGCTATGGGGGGCAAATGGGGCGGACATTCCATCCTATTCGAATCGGATCGAGATGGAAAAAACGCTCAAATCTTGCCAGTCAACCAAGAAAATTCGTCGATCATACACCCGTTTCTTACCGCCGCTGGCGATCAACTGTTTTTTGCTTCCAATCGCCAAGGCGGACATGGCAAGTACGACATCTATTACATGAATGCTTTACCGGGAGGGTGGAGTGAGCCCATCCGACTGAAAGGAGAGGTGAATTCAACCTACAATGAAATATCACCTTCCATTCGCAACGGCGATTTGTGGTTTGCCAGCGATCGACCGGGCAAAGGAAAGCTCGACCTGTATTTTTCAGAACGACTGTCGCAATGGACCAATGCGCTGCCCGCTTCTTTTAACTCCACCGCCGATGAATTGAATTGCTATTGGCTGACCAAAGACGTCGGATTGCTTACCTCAAATACTGAGGGAAAAGATGCCATCTACAAGGTCAGTGCAAAGAGCAATACACCCCTGCTAACCGGATTAACAGCCTTGCTTGAATGCGCTGGTACGCCCGTTGAATTTGCAACCGTAAGCATGTACAACGATTTGAATGAGCGCATACTTTTCAGCTCAACAGGCAACGATGGCGCCTTTGTACTCGGAGATCTAGAGCCCAAGAAAAGCTACAAAGTGAAGTTTGAAGACGCTCCCGCTGAAGTTTTAGCGAAAAGTCTGCTCTACATTCTCGACGACCAAGGCAAGCGAATCATGGTTTTTTCACCCGGAAAAAATGGCTGGTACCTCCTCGAATTGCTACCAATGGAAGATTTGGAGCCCTTGCAGTTTGTTGATAACGAAGACAAATCATCGTTGCTGAACATCGCCATTGAAGGACAAGTTTTCGAAGAGACACCGGGTGATATTGGTGACGGAGAAACCATCTCTATTTTGGATGAAAGCGGACAAGTCATGGCACTCGCCTATACCACCGATTTAGGAAAATTCAGGTTCGACGAGCTATCGCCAGACGCTACCTACACCTTCAAACTCGATGCAGATAGTGAAGCATTGCGCATGGTCATCATCGACAAAGGCCAAGAGGTGGCCATACCCATTGAAAACGGAAAGGCCATTTATGAGCGCATCAACGCCGAAGACCGCGTGAACTTGAACGACGAAAACGGAAATCCGATTGTCATTCGGAAAAACGACGTTTTCATCATTCAAAACATCTATTACGAGCTCAATAGCAGCTACCTCACCGCCGAGGCCAAGCGTCAACTCGACGATTTGGGACAGATTCTCAAAAACAATCCCCGCATTGCCATTGAGCTTTCCAGCCACACCGACGCGCGAGGTGAAAGCGAATACAACTTAGATCTATCCATGAAACGCGCCAACAGCGCAGTGGCATATCTGCATGCCAACGGCATCGAGGCTGAAAGAATGTCGACCAAAGGCTACGGCGAAGAAAAGCTTCTAAACCATTGTGCAGATGGTGTTGAATGTCAGGAAGAGGAGCATGCCATGAACCGCAGGACGGAAATTCGCGTGATCACGAACTGATTTGCTGTTGCTTCACAATCAATTGTGTAATTTTGCCACATGTTTTTACAAATCATGAAATCGAAACTGCACCGTGTAACCATCACGCAAGCAGATTTGAACTACATAGGTAGCATCACCATTGATGAAGCATTGATGGAAGCTGCCGACCTGCTCGAAGGTGAACGCGTGCAAGTGGTGAACCTCAACAACGGTGAGCGACTAGAAACGTATGTTATTCGCGGTGAGCGGAATTCAGGACACATTTGCCTCAACGGCCCTGCAGCGCGCAGAGCAGCAGTTGGCGATGTCGTTATCGTTATCTCCTACGCGTGGATGGATCGCGCCGAAGCCCAGACCTACAAACCTGTTGTCGTATTTCCCGACACAGCCACCAATAAACTCCTTGCTTAATTGATTCGCAACATCATCAAATACCTGCTGTTTTTATCCATCGGGGTAGTTCTTTTCTACCTCGCTAGTTTGGATATCACAAGAGGTTCTTTGGTGGTAGAATCAACCACAGCAACTTTCGAGGTTGGCAGTGGTTTAGAGACCAATGAGGAAGGTCTGCATCGCGTTGAGCTATCTGCCGAGAATGGCAGTTCGTATCGCATTAGCAGCAACAGCGCTGTGGTCATCGAAGGTGAGCTCACACGAAAAGTAACAAGCGTCTTTCTGAGCGAAGGACAATACCAACTTCAAAGCCAAGCCACCGAAGGCGCGAGCGTAGTGCTCAGCGGCATCGACCGCACCCAAGCCTTGAAAGACGACATGTCGAAAGCCTCCATACCCGGCATCGTCTTATCCTTCGTGTTGGGTTATCTCGCCATCGTCAGCCGCGGCTTGCGGTGGATCGTTTTGCTCGAGCCATTGGGTTATAGGCCCAGCAATTGGAGGAGCGTGCATGCTGTAGCCTTCGCGTACTTCGCCAACACATTTGTCCCACGCAGTGGAGAACTGGCGCGGTGTGCAGCACTCAATCAAACCGACGACATACCGGTAGACAAGCTGTTTGGTACCGTGATTTCTGAGCGGGTGGTAGATTTTGTCATGTTGTTTTTATTCATGTCGGTAGCCGTTTTGGGCAACCTCGACGCTTTTTCCCGACTGCTTAGCTCAGCGGGTGGGGGTGAAGCAGCAGCGGGAGGCAACAAACTCATGATCGCAGGAATTATCGGCATATCGATATTGTTATTGTTAGTTGTTTTCCGCAAGCGCATCATCCAAACAGCGCTTTTTCAAAAGGCCAAAGAGTTTTTAAAAGGGGTAGGAGAAGGGTTGAAGAGCGTATTGAAGATGCGCCGCAAAGGAGCCTTTATCTTCCACACCTTGTTTATTTGGACCATGTATTTCGCCATGGCCTATGCCATTTTCAAAAGCATGGAAGGCAGCAGTCAGCTCACCCTTTTAGAAGCCTTGTTTGTTATGGTAGCGGGAGGGTTTGGAATGGTGTTGCCAGCACCTGGCGGCATAGGGGCCTACCATTGGGCCGTTAAATTGGCTTTTATCGCCCTTGGTTTATCAGGCGCCATTGGCTTTGCCGTTGCCAACGTCATGTGGCTAACCCAAACGGTTATGATAATAGTTACTGGAGGAATTGGGTATTTAGCGCTTATGTTTTACCGCATTCGCAAAGACCGCAAGATGAAAGGCCATGCATGATTTCACTTTATCATCGGCGCTAAAGCGGATGTCGGAGTGGCGCTCTCGTGGTGAGCGCATCGTATTCACCAACGGCGTTTTCGATATTTTGCATTTGGGACATGTAACATACCTCACAGCGGCTGCTGGTTTGGGTGATCGGTTGATCGTAGGTCTGAACAACGATGCCAGTGTCCGCGCGTTATCCAAAGGCCCTGAACGGCCCATCAATCCTGAGCATGCCCGTGCAGGAGTATTGGCAGCTTTGAGAAGTGTTGATGCAGTGGTTATTTTCGATGAGTCGACCCCGTTCGAGCTCATCACCGCCTTGCAACCCGATGTCTTGGTAAAAGGAGGCGATTACGATCCGCATGAAACCGACCTGAAAGCAAAAACGTACATGGTAGGATCTGATATTGTGCGTGCCCGAGGCGGCGAAGTGGCCTCCATTCCCCTTGTTGAAGGCTTTTCAACTACGAATATTATTCGTTCGATTGGGAAGAAGGACTAGCCCTAAATGTTGAAGTGGTCAGGTTTGTTTAGTCAACTTCAACTAAACATCCCTCGCAAAAACCTACTACCTTCAATAAGTCTATGCACCCACTGAAGACGTCATGGAAAGAAACTTCTTATCTATCGAGGTCTAAACTTTCAATCATTAATTTCAACTCACTGGCAGTTATATTGCCTTTTTCGCCTTTGTCATAAACCGTTAGGAGGTAAACTGTTTCAGTCTGCACGTATGCGTATGTTATTACCCTGGCGCCGCCTGACTTGCCTTTTCTTTTGCTTGCAATGGCAAGACGAATCTTGAAACAGTCTTTTGTAATTGAAACACCTTCGCGTGGATTTTCCTGAAGCGTTGAAATCAAAGATGAAAAGTCTGCTTTTAGTGAAGGATACTTCTTTACCAATCGTTTCAGCTCTTTGGCGAAACGACGGGTGGGTATAATATCATAGCTCATCAAGCAATTCTTGGGCAGTTTTGAGTTTTAGTTTACCCTTTTTATGCAATCGAACTTCTTCAGCAGCAGCATTGAGATCATCCCAAAGTTCTTTAACCCCCTTTGAGAGAGGCTTGGCGCCTTTCACAAACGACAAACTTTTTAATACGCGTAGAGCGAATTCTGAGTCGTTATCCGATATGTCAATTATTACCTTCATTGAAAAGTCGTCAATTAAATCAAATATAATGAAAAATATTGTCCATCATTTGAAGGATGTGAAAGGCGAGGTAAAACTGAGCATTTTAATTCCTTCTATCGTTAACGCGCTATAATTCATTCAGAGTAGTCAGGATATTGGATGAAGTGAAATTGGATGATGAACATAGTTATCCAATAAATAATCAGTAAAAAACCAAAGCCCAAGCTGATCGCCTGGGCTTTTTCAATAAATTTCTTTTCTGTGTCCAAGGTCAATCACATCCACCAAAAGGATACTGTCCTGGATCTCATAAATAACGCGGTAATCTGCGACACGGATACGATAACCGTCCCTGCCTTTTAACTTTTTACAACCTTGCGGGCGTGGGTTGTTCCCTAAATTCAATATGGAAGTTTTGAGATTAGAATAATAGGGTTCCGGAATTTTGGAAAGCTTTTTTTGAGCTTTACGCTCTACACGAACTTTGTACCTCATTTTTGTTTTTGTTCGCGTTTTTTCTCAATCTCGTTGAAAGCCTCTTCGGCATCTATAAACTCCTGCTTGCCCTTTTTTGCTGCATCATAGAGTTTAATATCTTCCAGTTCTTCCAAATCATCCACCATTTTATTGTACTCTTTGATAGGAAGAATGACAGCGAGTTTTTTACCGTGATCGTCTGTTACAAATTGTGTTTTCATTGCATATAAGCTTTTTGGGCGTTTGTGTCTCTGATTACCGTATCAATCAAAAAGAATAGTTTATCCTTTATCGTTGGGTTCAGGGCTTCAATATCCTGTAACCGCTGCACCGTTTTTTTGTCGAACTTGGCATTTTGTCCTTCCCCTACCAAATAATCCAAAGACACCTCAAAGGCATCAGCAATTTTTTTAGCAGCATCAATAGACGGCACAGCTTCGCCCCGTTCATATTTGCCAATCATAACACGCGACACTCCGCTATTATTTGCCAAATCGGTCTGTGACCAGCCTTTGGCGTCTCTTAAACTCGCTATTATTTTACCCGTTTCCATATCTAATAAGATATATTTATACACCGAAACGCTTGTTTCCTTACGAAATTACGTAAATATAGGGGAAAATAAACCCTTATATTCATTGTCTTACTGAAATAATTAAAAACTTTCGTCTCCAATAAGAACAGAAAACTTTTTTCTAAGAACGTTCAACAATGGGGATAAACGAGATATCCTCTTCGAATACGACCCCCTCGGCAACCGCCAAGCTAAAATTTTGATTCCGAAAGATGGAATGACGCCAAAAAATGAAACATTTTGGACAAAAACATACTACATTCGAGATGCAGCAGGTAACCCCTTAACGCATTACACCCAAACCATGCCCACCACCACCACCCACCTCACCCAAACCTCCGTCGATATCTACGGTGCGGCGCGGTTAGGTGCTGCATCGCTGGTGCGTGAGGTAAGTGCAGAATTATCAAACATCACGTTTGTGGGTGTACAGGTGTACGATTCATCGGTTATTGATCAGCGCATCGCATCGGCCAACTATGCCTTGAGCCAATTGCCAGGAGAGCCTGCAATGCATATGCGTTGGTTGGGGTATAAGCAGTATGAACTAAGCAATCATCCCGCACGAGCGGGACAAGTCTTGGGTAACGTAACCGCCACCCTCTCCGACGCTATATCCACCCATTTTGATGGCGCAGTGCACTACACCTCGCGCATCACATCGCTTACCGACTACTACCCGTTTGGGGCAGCCATGCCGGGGAGGAGTTTTAGTGAGGGGGAGTATAGGTATGGGTTTCAGGGGCAAGAGACTGATGACGAGATCAAGGGCGAAGGAAACTCCATCAATTATAAATACAGAATGCATGATGCGCGGATTGGGAGGTTTTTTAGTATTGATCCGCTGGCGCCTGATTATCCGTGGAATAGTCCATATGCATTTAGTGAGAATAAGCTAATTCATATGGTTGAACTTGAAGGTTTAGAGGCTGTAACTTATTCTGACAAGCGCGTCGATGGTGTTACGGTTGGTGTTGGTTTAACAACTTCAAATGATCCATCTAATTCAGGAACTCCAATTGAGTCAACTCAAGTCCTCAATTACAATGTAGAAGGTACTGGTAATGTTACCAATCCGAATGTTAATTCGACTCCACCAGTCGATGGCCAAAGTTCCCGAATGATGCAAGCTGAAATGGAATTCAATTCAATAGCTAATACCCTAAACGGGACCGCTGGGCAATTTAATGGAATAACTACTACAAATCCTGCTCCTGGTTCTGGAACTGGGTGGAATGCAACATTGCCGAATCAATTTGACGCTGGAACCATAACCGATCCTGGAGCCGGGAATGTGACTAATGTGGCGGGATTGACTAATGCTGTAAGCAACGCAATTCAAAATCCGAATATGCCAGGATTAGGGATATCACCTGTTATGGCGAACAATACCACCAAGCTTCTTATCATAACTGACGGGACCGCGGCAGCGAACGCTGTTGCAATGACAGCTGTTTCAGGTCCAGGAGGATTATCGACTACTTTTGGAAATGTAGATTTTGCCATAGTTTCAGATCTAGCTTTGATTGCCTCTCAGCAAGGTTCAGGGCGGTTGCAAGGTAACGGTATGATTATTGTTCAGAATCCAACACAATCAGGTGGGGCTATGTGGGGAGGGACTGCATTTGGAGCGATTTCTGCTGCAAATTGGAGTCTAAATTTCGGAGTTAGACCAATGATTCCAAGGCCTCCTCTACTACCTCTTCAAACTCCATCTGGAACATTAAACACCTTAAAATAGATGATTACCAAGAAATACGTGAGATGGGTTTTTGTTGTTTGTTTTCTGTCGCATCTGTCGTATGGCCGTGCGCAAAATGAAAATTCAAATTGTGAAGTTGCTATAGATACTACCATCAACTTTGATAATTCATTTCACATGGATAAATTCAATGAAAGAATCAGAAAGTTCAATGTGGAGTTTTACCCAAATGATTCTATAAAATCCCGAACAGAACTGAAAACGATTTGTAGTAAAAATGAGAATTATTTAGAACACACTGATGGTTCAGGCCGTTATCTTGTAATCGAATATGGGGTAAACAGTATAAAGAATGGAAGTTATGTTGAATATCATCCGAATGGAATTGTTGCTGTAGAGGGCCAATATGAAAATGACGTAAAAAACGGAATTTGGGTTGTTTTCAATGTGTCAGGAATACCTGTATTCGTAGAATTTTGGGACTTCGGGAAATTAGAATTCAAAAGGCCTATTTCAGAGTGATTGAGGACATGGAATAATGTGCCATAAGTTGAGCGGTGTTTTCAAAGTATATTTTCTTAAAATTAGAGGTTTAAAATATTGATTCTTTGGAACTGTTTGGTTCCTAGTCAATCGGTCAGGATTTTTTAGACAACTTCACATCCCTCACAAAAACCCACTACCTTAGATACGCCGCAGGCGCATTACACCCAAACCATGTCCAACACCACCACCCACCTCACCCAAACCTCCGTCGATATCTACGGTGCGGCGCGGTTAGGTGCTGCATCGCTGGTGCGTGAGGTAGGTGCAGAATTATCAAACATCACGTTTGTGGGTGTACCGGTGTACGATTCACCGGTTATTGATCAGCGCATTGCATCGGCCAACTATTGGTTGAGCCAACTGCCCGGAGAGCCTGCAGTGCATGAGCGTTGGTTGGGGTATAAGCAGTATGAACTAAGCAATCATTTAGGCAATGTCACCGCCACCCTCTCCGACGCTAAATCCACCCAATTTGATGGTGCAGTGCACTACACCCCGCGCATAACATCGCTTACCGACTACTACCCGTTTGGTGCGGCCATGCCGGGGAGGAGTTTTAGTGAGGGGGAGTATAGGTATGGGTTTCAGGGGCAAGAGACTGATGATGAGATTAAGGGTAAAGGAAACTCCATCAACTACAAATACAGAATGCATGATGCGAGGATTGGGAGGTTTTTTGCGGTTGATCCGCTGGCTGCAAAATATCCATTTTATGCTCCTTATTCATTTAGTGGTAATCGAGTCATTGACATGATAGAGCTAGAAGGTTTGGAACCTACTAAACCTGAACTTTACTGGGTTGCTCGACCTGACTTGGAGTTGGCTTGGTTTGGAGATCTCGAGCGCACAATAATTTATGAAACTGAAGGTATTCATAGCAATTCAGCTTATTTTCATGGGGCGGAAACAATGTACGTCTCAGTGACCTACCCAGCTGCGAATGATGATCTATCTCCACTAGAATATCATTTCTGGGATAAAGGTTTAGATCAATGGGTTCAGTTTCATTCGCAAGATATTGGTATGGACTCCAAAGAAGCTACAGAATTATTTGTCTATAGTGTAGGGGGTGCGGGTCTGATAGTTTCAGGGCTTATTATTGCTGACATTGTTGGTTGGGCGTATGTGTTTGAAGAAATTGGTCAAATAGCTTTAGAAGAAGCAGCAGGAATCCAAATTGTTATTGATCCTTTAGATCTCCTGCGTCACGGAGTAAAACGATCAGGTCGTGCGGTAATTGGAAGTATGGATGATGAATATTGGAAGGCTGCCAAGCCTGGCGATAGATTGTTTCATTTTGAAGACGATCTTTGGGATGAACTTGTGAAGCAAGGTCATGACATGTGGGGGGCGAATAAAAGATGGTTGGATGATATAATTAAGCATAGAGATGTCGTTGATATCTCTCGTCCTTACAAAGATATTCGTGAAGGTTCAACCTTGTCAGAAGAAGTTAAATACCTGCTTAGAAACGGATACAAGTGGACTGATGATGCTATGCAGCAATTAATTCCGAAGTAATACGCTAAATTTAAATGAAGCTATATGATAATTCTGAAATACATTATGGATTACTTTTCTTTCTTGGTCATGGAAAAAGACTTAGAAATAATTTCAAGTAAATTTCTGGGTCCAACTTCAGGTTGGGTCATCCTCAGAAAAGGCAACTTATGTGTAAAAATAATTTCAGAGCATGGGAAACCATTTATTGATATTGGGTATTCAATGGAAGGCGAATGGTTCAATCTTCCAATTGTTAGAAAACTTCGTTCTCCTGAGTCACAAATTCAATACATGGGGATTTTAGAAAAGTCTCACTTCATTGAAGAAAATTTTGATTGGCTAATGAATCTTTTTGAGCCCAATGTATCTGAAATGAACCGTGAAAGTCTTGATGCGATCAAGCGACAAAGGCTACTTTGAATAACTTTGTTTAGACACCTTTATACCTTTGCATAAGGTGAAACCAAGGCAATGGGGGGAGTGTATCGCAACCCCACAGCAAACCATATTCTGATTCTTGAAAAAATTAGCGGGTTAATTATACCAAGTTGCGAGTGAAAAGCCTTTGGTAGTGCGAAGACTTTTACCCAATTGCCCTAAAAATTACCTGAATGAACTAAACCATCCCTCACAAAAACCCACTACCTTAGGTTCGCCGCAGGCGCATTACACCCAAACCATGTCCAACACCACCGCCCACCTCACCCAAACCTCCGTCGATATCTACGGTGCGGCGCGGTTAGGTGCTGCATCGCTGGTGCGTGAGGTAAGTGCAGAATTATCAAACATCACCTTTGTGGGTGTACAGGTGTACGATTCATCGGTTATTGATCATCGCATTGCATCGGCCAACTATTGGTTGAGCCAACTGCCGGGAGAGCCTGCAGTGCATGCGCGTTGGTTGGGGTATAAGCAGTATGAACTATCAAACCACCTCGGCAATGTAACCGCCACCCTCTCCGACGCTAAATCCACCCATTTTGATGGCGCAGTGCACTACACCCCGCGCATCACATCGCTTACCGACTACTACCCGTTTGGGGCGGGTATGCCGGGGAGGAGTTTTAGTGAGGGGGAGTATAGGTATGGGTTTAATGGAATGGAGGGAGATGATGAGGTGGCTGGAGACGGGAATAGCTATACGGCGGAGTTCTGGCAGTATGATAGTAGACTTGGTAGAAGGTGGAATGTAGATCCGGTGGTTAAGTATCATGAAAGCTCATATGCTGCATTTGCAAACAATCCCATTTATTTAATTGATTTCTCTGGTGCAGATACCACCGTCTATATTTTCGCATCCACATGGAAGGATGAAGAAGAGGTCACCCCTGAACAAATGAATGAATTCAAGCAAGAGATGGAAGTAGTGCTTTCAAAAAACGATTTGAATTTAAGTGTTCAAATTATCTCTGAGGATATGGCAGAAGAAATGTACAAAAATGGTCAATTTGATCCGACGGATGCTGTGATTAGATTTCAAGAATATACTCATTATCGGAACGACGGGGACATGGGGAACAGTAGGATAAATTTCGATACCTATGAGAATTATGTTACATTGATCGCGATCAGACAAACCTTTAAAAAATCAAAAGACGTAGACATAAGCTTTGAGGCAATTGCAGCGACAATAGCAGTACACGAAGTAATACATCAATTAACAGAACGAGCAAACCATAATGTGGGTCTGCCTACTCGTGGTGACGAAGAAGGTTATAAAAATCATACATTGAATTTAATGATGAAGGGATCCTTGGTAAATTTAACTCGATCCAATGTCGAAACATGGCAAAAACTCTTGCCCTTTGATAGCGAATTCGTTCAAAAGTATATTCAATCATTTAAGTCCAACAGTCCATGCCATTGCGGATTTATAAACTATGCAACAAGATACAGAAAATGAGTGGAAGCACTATTTGCCGGGTCATGTTCATTCTGTTTAGTTTCTTGAGTTGTCGAGATATTCCTAATGATAAGATTGACGAAATTGAAACATCTGTTTTAAATGTTTATCATTTTGAAAATGATACGATATTAGTTTTGGGGGTGTATTCGGTTAATGTTAAGAATAATTCATTGGATACACTTCATATACCACTGAAAGACGGTGGTTTTATTTTGTACGGTCATTCATCACACAGATTGAAAGGAGATACTGTACTGCAAGAAAAATGGTCTTATAATGTGGTTGACTTGTACGTTTCAGTGCCCCCTGGAGGTGATTTAGATTTATTGTTCACACATCGGTTGTTCGATTTCGCCACAATACATTGCTCAGGGCCAAGGAATGAGTCAATTTCCTTGAGCTTTGATGCTCAAAATTTCTAGTGCTTGGCCTTAAAGCTTTTTTTCGATGACTTCTTTCAGAATCCGGTTCTGCAAAGTAAGGTCGGCGAAGATGCGCTGAATTGACTTAGTTCAGCCTCCATCTCCTTGAGACGTTTGAGCTCACTGACCTCCATGCCGCCGCACTTGCGCTGCCATTGGTAGAAGGTCGGTTGGCTGATTCCATGCTCTCGACAAATATCGGCTACACGGTGACCTTTCTCGTGCTATGCCAAAATCGAAACAATCTGGCTCTCTGTAAATCTTGACTTCTTCATGCTTCTCGAAATTAGTACTTTTAACCGTAGCTAGTTTTAGGATAGGCTTCAAATTAGGCAACGTGAATATTAAAGTAACTGAGTTTTAAACAATGATGATAGCAACATCTGTATTTTACAACAAAGGATGCGTTTCGAAAGAAATGCTTATTGAAATTATTTCAAGTAAATTAGGATTTACTCCACAATCATGTAAAATTATTCCCGACCATCGTGACACTTTCCAATACTCTGAAGAAAAGGTAATTGAATATATAAATGATTCTGAAGAAATCATTTCTGTTGAAGTTGGTGATGACAAAAAATTCAGTGGAGATAAGTTTTGGTATTGGAGTCCGCATAATCAAACCTATGATTCCATGCATTTTTACTTGGCCGAAAAACAAATAGAATCGACCCTTCTCAAATTATTACTAAAAATAGAAGGCTTTAACGCGTGCTACATTTACGATAAGGATTTTGTCGGATGGGAAAATACCAAATCCGTTCAACAATATGAGATTTTTAAATTTTCACATGTCCATTTAAAAAAGGTATGGAATGAGGCCTTTAGTTGCGAGGAAATTGACATCAAGCAAAATGCAGGTAGATGGACTGAGTTCATTGGCATGCGACTGATGGCAGCACCAATAATGTACTTAGGAAAGGGCTTTTTCCATTTCATTCCGAAAGAAAAAGTTTCGGCATTCCCAAACCTTAGAGAGATTGAAGAGTTAGATAGTGGGCAGATAAGAATTGAGTTATTTCAAGAAATCGGATCAAGCAAACAAGTAGAAAACTACAATAAACTCCGGGCGTTCCGGGAATGGTGTCAAATGGATACGCTAGAAGAAGAACTACCAAATTTGAGAACGAAAATGTAAATTACATTTTTCAACTGATCTTATAAGCTGCGGTGGTCGGGGAAACTGAACCAATTGAATTACATCAACAGATCCATACCTTTCTTTGTAAAGCGATTCTAAAAGATTCAACAATTCTTACAAATCCCAAGTCACTCCCTAAAAACAACGCCATCAAAAATTGAATAATTCAACAAAATCAAATTCGCGTAATACACTAAATATCAAACATATAGCGAGCTTATTTCCGGGGGTACCATCCTCTTCGAATACGACCCTCTCGGCAACCGCCAAGCGAAAATTTTGATTCCGAAAGATGGAATAACCCCAAAAAATGAAACATTTTGGACAAAAACATACTACATTCGAGATGCAGCAGGTAACCCTTTAACGCATTACACCCAAACCATGTCCACCATCACCACCCACCTCACCCAAACCTTCGTCGATATCTACAATGCGGCGCGGTTAGGTGCTGCATCGCTGGTGCGTGAGGTAAGTGCAGAATTATCAAACATCACCTTTGTGGGTGCACAGGTGTACGATTCATCGGTTATTGATCAGCGCATTGCATCGGCCAACTATTGGTTGAGCCAACTGCCAGGAGAGCCTGCAGTGCATGAGCGTTGGTTGGGGTTTAAGCAGTATGAACTATCAAACCATCCCGCACGAGCGGGACAATGCCTCGGTAACACGCGTGTAACGTTTAAAGACGCCACGTCGCGCACCGCAGCCGACCATCAATTTGACGTAGTGAGCATGCACGATTACTATCCATTCGGGAAGGTCTTGCGAGCGTTCACACAAGAAAGCGAACGTTACCTGACCACACAGCACCCCCGCGATTCAGAAACCGATTGGGATTACCGCGGCGCCCGCTTTTACGACAGCGACATTGGCCGGTTTTTGGGGGTGGATCCACTGGCTCATATGCGTAGTTGGGTATCACCGTATAATTTCGTGCAGAACAATCCGATAAACAGAGTTGACCCGACAGGTGCTTTAGACAATCCAATTTATGATAAAGAGACTAGCGAGTTTTTAGGTACTGACGAGAATGGATTAGAAGGTGATGCAATCATAATGGATAAGTATGACTTCGAGCAAGGCATGTCCCATGAAGACGCAATGGAAAAAGGAAACACTTTGGATAATATGTCTATGGAGCAGGCAATGAGTTTTGCTAATAATGGTTTCTTCGGAAGCTTCCTGAATCATTATAACAGTTTGCCGGATAGAATAGACTATTCTTCTGATTTTATTCTAACGAAAGAGATAGCTGATAAGCATTGGCAAGGTGGCACGGGAGAACATTTATTCGTTAATTCAGCTAATATTGATTTACCAGGAGTTACAACAGAGGATTTCAATTCAGATGGTTTTTACTCAAAGAATTTTATTTGGGGTATGAGTAACACAGGAAAAGTTTTTGGGACACTTGATATGACGTTGCTAGATCCTAAAACAGGCTCGGTCAAATTAGGGTACATTAATCCAAATGTGAGTCCAAATGGTTTAGTTATGGATAGGTATAATTTTGATTACGATGGCAGAAAAATGCGTGATTTTGCTACTTGGGTAGGAAAGCCTTCCGGAAAAGGAGAGGATTTTGATATTCATGGTTATGGAGTCTCCACAGTTCCAGTTAAATAGCAGGCAATGAGAACCAAGTGGATTTATATCATAGTAGCTCTATTAATAGCAGGCATTACTGTGGTGCTTTATTTTAGCTTGAAAAACGATGATGTTTTGATTAGGAAAGACTTTAAGAGAAATCTATTTAGCTCTTCTGATTTTAATGCAAGTTTGAATTGTTATAAGGATTTAATAGGGTTGAGTACTGATGGGGCTTTTTTTGACTTTTATCAATATGAAATAGATGGTTTACAAGAGTCGAGTTTAAAAGGCAACTTTCCGAAATTTGAAAATGTTTTTGAATCCAATAATTTAACTAATACGAAACTCTCATATTGGAAGCAAACACCAATACCAAAGGAAAAGGGACTGTATCATTTTGACATTGCGTATTCAAGTAATTTATCAAAGAGTGACTGTCCACGAGAATTTCAAAGAAAAGACCCGTTAAGTCAAGCAGGTAACTATTATAGCTACATAAGCGCCTATCCTATTGGAGTGTGTTTATTGATTTATTGCCCTTCAGAAAAAGCCTTGTACATAATATCCAAGAAGTGACAAACGATAAAATGTAGAAGCCCCGCAAGTCCGGGTGTCCGCTCCCCCAAATTTCAGACAATCCAAAAATCAACTAAATTGGGAATCTCAAATGAACCGGTCGGCTTTGTTTAGCCAACTTCAACTTCACATCCCTCACAAAAACCTCCTACTGCAGTGGCCTGAAAAATTTAGACAGGAATTTGAAACCGATTGAATTTCTGTACGATGAAACGAACACGAAGATGGTTTACCACTGCCTTCTAAACGAAAATGGTATTTGAAGCACTCAAAGAGCGTGAGTAGATGCAAGAGTTCGCCGTGGGATTAAGTAAAAAAGACAAATCAACTTCTTTAATTGCTTGTTATTTGTAGTTATAGCATAAAAGTATAATATTTGCACAACATAAAAACATAATATAAGCACAACACAAAAATATAATATGTGCACGAATAGGTTGTAACGTTAAACTATGGCAACACCACAGGAAAAACTGGCACAGGCACTTGAAGCTTTAAAGAAGCTACAGGATCAGGGGAATACGGTTATCAAAACTTCAGAGCTGAGCCGTATTAATCGTGAACGGTTGAGTGATAATGGATTTATCCGGCAGATCATACAGGGTTGGTATATTGTTGTTCCTCCGGATGAGCAACAAGGAGACAGTACTTCATGGTATGCTAATTACTGGAATTTTTGTGCGCGTTACCTGACTGACCGATATGGGGATTCTTATTGTATCTCAGCTGAGCAATCTTTACTGCTTCATGCCGGTAATCAAACAGTACCTCATCAATTGATCATCCGGGCAACAAATGGAACCAATTCAATTACAGCTCTACCTCATGGAACATCTTTGTTCACCATGAAATCTACTTTACCTGAGAAGGCCGAGATCATTGAGCATGAAGGTGTGCGCATGTTGACGTTGGCCTCCTCCCTTGTGAATTGTTCTCCTGCTGTTTTTACAGGTAATACCACAGATGTGCGCACTGCATTGGCCATGGTGCCGGATGCATCTAAGATTCTTGGTTTGTTACTGGATGGTGGACACTCAACAATTGCGGGAAGACTGGCCGGAGCTTTTAGAAATATTGGTCGCGACAAAATAGCAGATGAGATTGTAAAGACCATGCAAAAGGTCGGTTATGATGTGCGCGAAAATGATCCGTTCGAGGATAAACCTGCTGTTGAATTATCAATAAGAGACAAATCTCCTTATGTAAACCGCATTCGATTGATGTGGCACAAAATGCGTGAGATAGTGATTCAGAATTTTCCGGATGCTCCGGGATTGCCTGAGGATCGTGCTAAATACATGAAGGAGGTGGAAGACATCTATGTGACGGATGCTTATCACTCCTTATCAATAGAACGGTACCGAGTTACTGTAGAACTCATTGAACGGGTGCGAAGCGGTGAATGGGACCCGAAAGAAAATGAAGCGGACCGCAGGCAACGAGATGCCATGGCTGCCCGTGGGTATTGGTTGGCTTCTCAACGGGTACGTGAAAGTATCAAACTCATACTCAATAATGAGAATCCCGGGAAAGTTGTAGATGATGATCATGGGGATTGGTACCGGGAGCTGTTTGCACCAAGTGTTACATCCGGTATTTTGAAAGCCTCTGATCTGGCCGGGTACCGAAATGACCAGATTTATATCGGAGGATCTATGCATGTTCCTTTGAACAAAGATGCCGTAAGGGATGCTATTCCGGAATTGTTTGAACTGTTGCGAAAAGAAGAAAATGCTGCCGTGCGGTCAGTATTGGGGCACTTTATTTTTGTGTTCATTCATCCCTACATGGATGGCAATGGCCGAATGGGACGTTTCCTGATGAATGCAATGCTGGCCTCAGGTGGATATCCCTGGACAGTAATTCCGGTAGAAGAAAGGGAAGCCTATATGAATGCATTGGAAACTGCCAGTGTAGAAGAAAATATTGAACCTTTTGCCAAGTTTATCGGATGGTTGGTTAGTGAAGGATTGAAGGGGACGCCAGTGGCGAAGGTATGATGAATTGCTGGCACACAAATAAGCTAACGTCTTAAATAGCTCAATTGTCGCATTACTCCTGTCGAGTTTGTAGCGGTCGGGTTTGTCTAGACAACTTCAGCTTCACATCCCTCACAAAAACCTCCTATCTTAGTTACGCCGCAGGCGCATTTCACCCAAACCATGTCCACCACCACCCACCTCTCCCAAACCTCCGTCGATATCTACGGTGCGGCGCGGTTAGGTGCTGCATCGCTGGTGCGTGAGGTAAGTGCAGAATTATCAAACATCACCTTTGTGGGTGTACGGGTGTACGATTCATCGGTTATTGACAGGAATATCAGAACCTTTAGTTGTGCTAGAAAAATGACATTGATCGTGCGTTGTAAGCGCTAAATCTGTGTAATTCGTTTCTGTTATTTCGTATATTTACGAATAAATAGAATTGAATGTACGAGCGGTTCCGACAGTCTTTCGCAAATGATCCCGTGATCTCGGTTTCAGAGATTAAAAAATTGTATCCAAATTTTGATACACGTAACTTGGTGCATTGGCAAAAAAAGGGGTACATCATTCGATTGCGTAACGGTTTCTATGCGTTTGCTGCACAAGCTAACAAAGAGCAGGACCTCTTTGTTGTGGCGAATAAAGTCTATGAACCCTCTTATGTCTCACTTGAATCGGCTTTAAGTTGGCACGGTATAATTCCTGAAGGAGTATATACCGTGGAGTCGGTATCGACACGAAAAACGAGCACCTTCAATACGCCTTTCGCACGTTTGAACTACCACACCGTTAAGGCAGAGTTGTTTTTTGGATATGATATTCATCCTTATGAAAAAGGCTCATTTCGCATGGCTTCGCCTGAAAAGGCAATCTTGGACTACTTATACTTGAACCCTGATGTTTCGATTGCGACAGATGTACAGTCGTTGCGGTGGAATCAAATCGCCTTGTCTCAATTGGATTTCCATAAACTACAAGCTTATGTGAGCCTTTTCAACTCTCCTAAATTGGCTGCAAAGTCGAACCTTTTAACTTGCAATATCGATGCTGGATATTAACTCATTAATGCAGTACTATCCTGAGCCACTCCGGGTTTTCAAGCGCTTTATACTACGGGAGTATCTCCAGTGTAAAATTCTTGAAATCGTGTTTGATGGCCCGCATGCTGAAAAACTGTCGTTTCTTGGCGGTACCTGCTTGCGACTTGTCCATGGAAACCAGCGTTTTTCTGAAGATCTCGATTTCGATAATTTTGGTTTGAGTGAACAGGCATTTGCTGAGGTATCAGACAATATAAAAGACAATCTTTCAAAAGAGGGATATGAAGTAGAAACCAATCAGGTAACCCGAGGAGCTTACCACTGTTACCTCAAATTTCCAAAGCTATTATTTGAACAAGGCCTTTCCGGTCATTATGAAGAACGTATTCTTATTCAGTTAGATACAGAAGCACAAAACTTCGATTTCGATCCTGAATGGGTGGTTCTCAATCGGTTTGATATTTTCTCTCGTATTCGAACGACCCCTATCGACTTGCTCATGGCTCAAAAATGCTACGCTATTTTAAACCGACCTCGAAACAAAGGAAGGGACTTTTACGACCTGGTTTTTCTTATGGGGATGGATGTCTCGCCGAGGTTGACGTACCTCAAAAATAAACTAGATGTGCAATCAACTCAAGAATTGAAAGATCTAATATCTGCTAAATGTAAGTTGTTGGATATGGATGAAATGGCTGCCGATGTTAGTCCCTTTTTATTCTCTTCGAATGATGTAAAGAAGGTCAAATTTTTTAGTGAGTACCTAAATTCCTTCACCTTCAAATGACTTCATGAGCATCATTCCCCCCTTCTCTCAACCAATCGTTGCTAACTTTAAAGCGAAATAATGTTCAAGACGGGTTTGAGTAGTTGGATCGATTGGAAGCACCACCGATAACGCCAACTAAGTTTGCAACCGTGCGGAGATTAACCTCTTTATTCTCCGCATACTATGCGGAGAATAAAAGGTGTTGTATAATCACCAAACGTTGCTTTTGAATAACATCAAAGCCCCATTCAATTGATTACATAGACATGTAATTAATGTCTACTTATTCATCAATTTTTATTGTATTTCAATTAGATAAAGCATTATTTGTTGTTAAGAAATGCAACAGACATTAAATTTGAGTGCTATGAGAGCTTTTATTACCATGTCTTTTGTCCTTTTAAGTGCTTTAGTTAATGGACAGCGGCTTGTGCCTGTGTTAATTGATTATGGGGCTTTGATGGATGGTATAGGTGCCACCGGTGTGCACTTCGATGCGATTGAATATGATGGCAAACTGTTTTTTGGTGGCAAGCCGAGTTCTGTTGAAAACCAAACGTTTAATGGAGGCGTTGTGGTGTGGGATGGAACCGCTTTTGGTGACTTCTCCAATGAGTTAGATATGTTTTATGTTGCCGACTTGGAAGTTTACAATGGTAAATTGTATGCAGGTGGAGCAAATTTGAATGAAGGAAGTATTTTTTCTGTTTTCGATGGAGAAAGTTGGGAAACCGTTGTGGATACTGATATTGTAAACGCTCGAATTCTAGCCATAGAAAATTGGGAAGGTGGGTTGGTTGCCGCAGGAACAGAGGTAGATTTTGGACAAGATGTTATATCAAAAATCGCAAGTTATAACGGAGCAGATTGGAGTTCGCTGGGAGATTTCAACGGACGGATTCTGGATTTGCAAGTGTTTAACAATCAACTATATGCGTGTGGTGAGTTTACTGAAATCAACGGAAATGAAATTGCCTATTTAGCCAAGTTCGATGGAAATGAGTGGCATCAGGTGGGTATTGGGGTCAATGATTTTGTGACGCGCATGTACGAAATCAATGGTGACTTTGTATTTATTGGCCGATTCGATCAGGCGGCAGACGGAACACCCTTGTCGAATATTTGTTTACTTTCTTATTTTGAAGAATACATCAATTTCCTCCCAACTTTTCCATACGGAAATCCTCTTTATTTAGTAAACCTCGACGATTCTTTTATAGTTGGAAGTGGGATGCCTTTTGCAGGAATTGGTTCGTCATTTAAGTTCGAAGATGGTGCATGGAAGAATTTTCACGCCTTAGGAGTATCAGGTAAAATAACATTTCAAGAGGAGGAGTATTTTTTTGGTGATGTATCTGAGAGTGCATCGCCCGGTGCTGGGTACAATATTTATCGACGTGAAGACGGCGTAGTAGATGGAAGTATAATGAATAGTCGGATAAGGTGCTCTCACATGTTAGCTCCAACCATTTTGTCGGATGCTTTGAACAGGTCAGTTGAACTTACTTATACTGAATATTCAATTCCTTACTTCAGTATGGTATACTCCATTGGTCCGTGGCTAAGTGCTCTTTCAGGATCAGATACTTTGGCATCAGCCCAGAAGTATTTTTATTCCCAAAGTGATCGGAATGAATTTAATTTTGGTCCGGTATCGGCTAGTCGAAACAGGTCATACGCCAATAAGTACTTTCAAACTTGGCCTGTAAGCAGAGAGGAGATCGAGTATCATATCAATTCCTTCGATAATCCTGGCTACCAAGTTCCACATGCGTTTTCTAGTTGGCCAGCGCACGGGAATATCGCCAATGGGGAGTCGGCGGGAATTGCACCTTTTGTGGATAGCAATGGAAATGGTCTTTATGAACCAACGCTTGGAGAATATCCTGATGTCTCAGGCGAAGAATCCACTACCTGGATCTTGAACTCAATTGGAGATGTTGGTGAGTTGAAAGGTGTTCAATTGGTCGTCACTCTATATTTTGTTGAATCCGAGGTTGATGCTGCCAATAGAACGCTGTTCGTCAGATTGATCGTCTCTAACCACTCGAGTTTGAATTATGACGATTTCCGGTTGGGATTTTTCTCTGATTTTGATATTGGACATTCTTCTGACGATTATGTTGGATCTGCACCTGCGTTTAATTTCGTTTATGGATACAACAGTGATGTGGTAGATGATCCTGCAGTTTCTATTCCGGGTATAACGAATATAGTACCTGCTTGTGGTTTGGTTTATCTAAATTCCCAAATGGCTAGTGCCATGAATCCAAATGCTGGTTCGGGAGTAACAGGTGATCATACAACCTCAGCACATGCTTATAATTACATGAGATCAACTTGGAAAGATGGCACTCCTTTAATGTACGGAGGTGATGGTTACAATGACTTTGATCTACCACCCGTGCCCACCAATTATGCTTTTCCAACTGCGCCATGGTTGGGTGGAGGCAATGCGTGGAGTTATGTTTCTGAGGGATTCCCGGGAGGGGATAGAAGAACAATATCGTCTTCTCAATCCACTTCCTTACTTGTTGGAGAGACCACTTGTCATCATTTCGGTATTGTGTATACAGAAAATGCCGATTCCACCAACAATATTGAATCGGTTTCTAATCTCTACCAAGATGTACCGAATGTGCAAGCTTATTTCGATCAGCATTTGAACGACTGTTCTGAATTGTTTGTCGAAGTTGAGAATCCAGTAGCCGAGCAACTTGAAGTGATTGAACTTTACCCCAACCCTACCTATGGCTTTGTTACTATCAATTCGAAATTATCTGATCAATTCACGGTATTCGACTTAACAGGTCGATTGGTGCTAAGCGGAAAGCTCTTAGATGGCACGATTACCATTGATTTAACCAATGTCCAGCCAGGTATTTATTCGGTAGTCATCGGCAACAGGTCAAGAAGCTTGGTGGTGTCGTAATCCTTCAGTTACAAGACAAAAAAAGGGCCGGAAGTACCGGCCCTAATGTTTTATCACAATTCGAAAGTGTCCATGAACTTCGTGGTGAAGTTCCCGCTTTTAAATTGTTCATCCTTCATCAGTTTCTGATGGAAAGGAATGGTGGTTTTAATTCCTTCAATGATATACTCATCGAGGGCACGTTGCATTTTTTTAATGGCTTCTTCGCGTGTTTGTGCCACTGCAATCAGCTTTGAGATAAGCGAATCGTAGAATGGTGGCACGCGGTAGCCAGCATAGGCGTGCGTATCTACCCGTATGCCATGTCCGCCCGGTGCATGATAATCAGTAATCAAACCCGGACTAGGCACAAAACCTTTAAAAGGATCTTCGGCATTGATGCGGCACTGAATGGCATGCATCTTCGGATAGTAGTTACGTCCGCTAATGGGGTCGCCCGCAGCTAGTTTGATCTGTTCTTTGATCAAATCGTAGTTGATCACCTCTTCAGTAATGGTATGTTCCACCTGAATGCGGGTGTTCATCTCCATAAAGTAGAAGTTACGGTCGGCGTCGACCAAGAATTCAATTGTACCAACGCCTTCGTATTTCACCGCTTCTGCTGCGCGAATGGCTGCCGAGCCCATTTGTTCGCGCAACTCATCGGTCATGTATGGCGATGGTGTTTCCTCAACAAGTTTTTGGTGGCGACGTTGAATAGAGCAATCGCGTTCAGAGAGGTGACATGCTTTTCCTGTTTGGTCGCACGCAATTTGAATCTCGATGTGGCGAGGTTCAACAATGAACTTTTCCATGTACATCCCGTCGTTGCCAAACGCGGCGGCGGCTTCACGACGGGTGGTTTCCCATGCATCGGTTAGATCGTCGTCGTTATGACAAACGCGCATACCCTTACCACCACCACCGGCGGTGGCTTTCATCATGATAGGGTACTTTATTTCGTGCGCTGTTTTAATGGCGTGTTCCAAACTTTCTAGCAACCCGTCAGAACCCGGAATGGTGGGTACACCGGCATCGCGCATGGTTTGTTTGGCCGATGCTTTGTCGCCCATGGCGTCGATGTTTTCCGGACTAGCACCAATAAATTTGATATTATTTTCTTGGCAAATGCGGGAGAACTGGGCGTTCTCAGACAAGAAACCATAGCCAGGGTGTATGGCATCGGCGTTGGTTATTTCCGCAGCGGCGATGATATTCGGAATTTTCAAATAGGAGTCGCGGCTGGCTGCAGGGCCTATGCATACGGCTTCGTCGGCAAAGCGGACGTGTAGACTTTCGGCATCGGCTTTAGAGTATACGGCCACCGTGGCGATGCCCATCTCTTTGCATGTGCGAATCACCCGAAGGGCAATTTCACCTCGGTTCGCGATCAATATTTTTTTGAACATGCGGTTCTCGTTTAGGTGAGTGATCACGACGGATCAACAAGGAATAGAGGCTGGTCGTATTCGATCGGCGAGTTATCGTCGACCAAAATTTTCACCACTTTTCCGTTAATCTCAGCTTCAATTTCGTTGAAGAGCTTCATAGCTTCAATGATACAAAGCACATCGCCAGGTTTGATGGTGTCTCCCACTTCCACAAACAACGGCTTATCCGGTGACGGTTTGCGGTAGAAGGTTCCTATCATCGGCGATTTTATCTCGATGTAGTTTTTGTTTTCAGCTACTGGCGCTGGTGCTGCTGCTGGCGCTGGTGCTGCTGCAGGAGCAGGAGCAGTCGGTGCTGGCATTTGCGCTGCAGGCATGGCCATTGGCATAGCTTGATAAACTGGCTGAGGCTCTACACCCCGGCCTTTACGCAGATTTTCTGCTTTTATAGTGATCTTGAAATCTTTCTTTTCGATTTCAACTTCAGTCACTCCGGATTTGGCGACGAATTTGATCAGATCCTGAATCTCGGTAAGGTTCATGCCTGAAGGATTTATTGATTTATGAAAAGTTAGAACTCTAATTTTGGTTATGCTGGGTTGTAAGCCCACTTCAAATATATGGCACCCCACGTAAATCCACCCCCAAAAGCTGAAAGAATGATGTTGTCACCCTTTTTCAACCGTGGCTCCCATTCCCATAAACACAGTGGAATGGTGCCAGAAGTGGTGTTTCCGTAACGCTGAATATTAATCATTACTTTCTCTTCCGACAATCCCATGCGGCGTGCCGTGGCGTCAATAATACGCAAATTTGCTTGGTGTGGTACCAACCATTGGACGTCATCTGAAGTTAATTGATTGCGTGCCATGATCTCGGCTGACACATCGGCCATGTTGGTAACGGCTGCTTTGAAAACGGGTTGTCCGTCTTGAAAGATAAAATGCTCTTTGCGATCAACCGTGTCGTGAGAAGCCGGACGAAGCGAACCGCCTGCTTTTTGATGCAAGTACTGGCGTCCAGATCCGTCGGTTCTTAGTATGCTATCTTGAATGCCCATGCCGTCAGTTGATGGTTCGAGCAAAACGGCTCCAGCACCATCGCCGAAGATGACACAGGTGGTACGGTCGGTGTAGTCGACAATCGACGACATTTTATCGGCACCAACGATAACTACTTTCTTGTGTGTTCCCGATTCAATGAACTTCGAACCGGTAGCAAGAGCGAACAAAAATCCAGAACATGCAGCACCGAGGTCGTAGCCCCATGCGTTTTTAGCGCCTATTTTGTCGCAAATGATATTGGCAGTTGCCGGGAACAGCATGTCGGGAGTTACCGTAGCGCATATCAACAAATCGATTTCATCGGCGCCAATGCCGCGTTTCGCTAAAAGGCCCTTCACAGCTTCTACAGCCATGTCGGATGTCCCTTTATCGGCTCCTTTCAAAATATGTCGCTCAGAAATGCCCGTGCGAGAGCGTATCCACTCGTCGGTTGTGTCGACCATTTTTTCTAAGTCGGCATTTGTTAGCAGATCTTCGGGTACATACCCTTGAATTGCCGTAATAGCTGCGGTGATTCCGGCCATAAGTCCTTGCTTGCTTCAAAATATAAACAGGCTGCTAAGTTAATCTTTTGAACGAGAAACTTCCTGCTTGACATAGTGTTAAACAAAAAAAGGAGCCGAGGGCTCCTGAAATGGTGGAGGTAAAAAAACCTTACGCTTCTTTCTCCATCACCACTTTACCTTTGTAGTACAACTTACCGTCGTACCAGTGTGCGTGGTGAAAAAGATGTGCTTGTCCGGTTGTTGGACATGTCGCTACGTTCGGAGCTTCCGCCTTATAGTGGGTGCGACGTTTCGCGGTACGCGCTTTCGACTGCTTTCGCTTAGGATGTGCCATCGTGTGCTCTTTTTATTTCAAATCTTTTAGTGCATCCCATCTTGGGTCAAGTGGTTCGTCTGGATCGTCATCAACACCGAGGTCATCTAACAAATCCAAAGCGTCAGGATTGCAGTCTTCCTCGTCTTCGTGTACACTTCTGCTTGGTAAAGCAAGGTGTGCATACTCGTACAAGTACTGACTTAAATCCAATAAGTGCTCAGAAGTACTGATTTCAAGAATGTCGTCATCGCTCGTGCCCGTCGTATCGCCAAATTTGACGACCAATCGATCACTGTGCTCAATTTCAATCTCAAGTGGATCACCACATCGCGCACATTCTGTTTCTACAACGCCTCCGAGTTCGAATTTCAGTACCATCATGGTGCTTTGTTTCTCTAACTCGAGGTCTATCTGTATATCAGCATGCGTGATTTCTGAGAACTCATACGCTGCAAAGAACGAATCATCTAACTCAAATTCGTACGTGTGGAACCCAACACTCAATCCCAAAAACGGAATCTTATAAGGTGATAAAGTAGCCATACGCCCGAAAAATTGGAGGGCAAAGATAATAAAAACCTTTGAAGTACAAAAGTTTACCTTGCTTTCTCTTTTTGTTGTTGTAACGGATTGGCTGTCATCTCTCTAAATTCCTTGCGCTGCTTGTAAACATCGCAAGCTAAAAAGATGGCGGCACGCAGTGAATCTTCGCTGGCCAGGCCTTTTCCGGCGATGTCGTATGCGGTGCCATGGTCCGGACTTGTCCGCACAATCGGCAAACCGGCGGTAAAATTAACCCCGCTATCAAATGCCAAAGCCTTGAAAGGTGCCAACCCTTGGTCGTGGTACATGGCCAAAACGGCATCGAAATGTTTGTATTGGGCGGTGCCAAAAAAGCCATCTGCCCCATAAGGTCCCATGGCCATAATGCTTCCTTCTACGCTGCGTATGGCTGGTAAAATGATGTCTTGCTCTTCACTGCCCAGCAAGCCGTTATCGCCAGCATGTGGGTTCAAGCCCAAAACGGCAATTTTCGGACGAACGATGCCAAAGTCGCGCATCAAACTCTCGTTCATGATGCGCAGCTTGCGAACGATCAGTTCTTTGGTTAAAATGCCCGACACTTCTTTCAAAGGGACATGTCCTGTCGCCACACCAATCCGCATTCCGTCGCTTACGAGGAACATCAGCGATTCGTCGACGTTGCTCATCTTTGCGAGGTACTCTGTGTGTCCTGGGAAGTTGAAGTTGTCGTTTTGTATGGTGTCTTTGTTAATCGGCGAAGTGATCAGGACATCCACTTTATTCGACGCAAGGTCGGATGTGGCAGCCTCCAAGCTTTTGAAAGCATATCCTCCGGCATCTTTGGCGGCGACACCCAAATTCGGCTCCCACTTTTCGTCCCACACGTTAACTACGTTGATGGTTTTTGGGTTGGCGTCGTCGGCGTTTTTAGCTGTATTTAGTCGGACATCTGGCATATCCAGCACTTTTCGGTGAAAGCGCAAGAGGTCGGTGTTGCCATAAATAATGGGCGTCACAATCTCGTTCATGCGCGCATCGGCGAAAACTTTCAAGATGGTTTCAATGCCTACACCATTGGGGTCTCCAATGGTTATTGCGGCCTTAATGGTGTTTTTATCTTTCATTGTGCAGTTACACGTTTAATGAATTCAACCAACATCCGAACACCCACTCCGGTGCCACCTTTTGTCCGATACGTGCTTGCACCATGCAAAAACGCGGGCCCTGCAATGTCCAAATGTATCCACGGATAGTCGGTGAAATGCTCCAGGAATTTTCCTGCTGAAATCTGACCGCCTTCTCCCTTGCCTAAATTCGATAGGTCGGCAATGTCGGATTTGATTTCATCGCCATATTCACTCCAAAGCGGAAAACGCACGGTGCGCTCATAGGTGCTATAAGCGGCTTCTTCCAGCTTATGGAAAGTAGCATCGTCGGCAGTGCCCATGGTAGCTGTAGCATACGTGCCAATGGCCCGCACTGCAGCACCCGTTAAGGTAGCCGCGTCGAGTACCAACTGGGGTTTGAATTTTTTCGCATACGCCAAAGCATCGCCCAAAAGCAAGCGGCCTTCTGCGTCGGTATTTTTTACTTCTACTGTCGTACCATCGAACATGGTAATTACATCACCTGGGGTGATGGCATTGCCACCCGGACGGTTGTCGGTAGCCGGTATCAAAGCAATAATGTGCACAGACAATTTTTGCGCAGCGATGGCGCGAATAGTGCCGGCTATAGCGGCAGCTCCTGCCATGTCGCTCTTCATAAAATCCATGCTCGCAGGAGTAGGCTTCAAGCTCAAACCACCGGTGTCGTACACCACGCCTTTGCCAACCAAAACAATTGGTTTTTTATTGGTGGCATTTTTAGGTTTCCATTCGAGTATTGTAAAAGTCGGTGGATCGATGCTTCCTTTGTTCACGGCCAATAGTCCGCCCATTTTCAGCGCTTCGATTTTCTTCTTATTGAAAACCTCAGTCTTTAATCCGACTTCTTTGCCCATCGCCTCCATTTCAGCAGAAAACTGGACTGCCGTGAGGTGTGAGAGCGGCTTGTTGACCATATCGCGCGACCAACATACACTGTCGATCACGTGTTTCAAGTCTTCAAACGCTGAGGCGTCAATGCTTTTATCGACCACTTTCACGCTTTGCAGCGGATGTTGGCGCTTTTCGCTGTCTGAAAACAACTCGAGGTACTGGTAAGAGCTCAACATCAATCCTTCGAGCAGACAAGACATCGCATCCCACGGTGCAACGTCGTTGACAATGGTTATCGCATCGATTTTCTCTTTCAGCAACACATTTTGAAGGGCAGAGCCGATGTTGCGCAAAGTTTCGCGATCGTTGCTTTTTTCGGAGTATTCTGGCAAGCAGACAAGGAAGTCTACACCGTCTTCACGCGATAGGTAGGTGATTTGCTTGCTGTCTTTTATGGCTTTCTTTACCTGAGCAGACACACTTAGTTTGGTGGTAGCATCCTTGCCGTGTGCAAGATAAATTTGCGTACCCTTTGTGGCCTTGTTCGATAAAACGAGTTGAGGTCTCATATCATAGAATTAAGGATGCGAAGTTACGGTTTAAGTATGTTTTTTAATGCACTCTGCTTTTAGTGCGAAATGAGATGTTGTGTAGACATGTTAAAACAATCGAAAAAGTAACTTGTTGTTTGAGGGTATTCAGCCGTTTGTGCGTACTTTAGTTGTTTGCTTTTCATGGTGAGATTTCTCCTTATAGCGTTCATGATTTGTGGATTCTTTGTTTCCGCATTTGCTACCCACAACAGGGCAGGGGAGATTACGTACCGACATGTGAGCGGTTTAACCTATGAAGTTACCATCACCACGTGCACAAAGACATCGGTTATTGCAGATAGAACATATCTGAAAATCAATTGGGGCGACGTTCCCATTGGGGCTGAACTTGATAGTCTTGAGCGCACAGGCATCACTTTTTTAGGGGGGTTGGATGCGCAAATCAACACGTATGTAGGAACGCATACCTATGGCGGACCGGGAATTTTCGACCTTTCTGTTGAAGACCCCAATCGCAACAGCGGTGTGTTGAACATAGAAAACTCAGTAGATCAGATTTTCTGTATTGCTTCGCAGTTGATTATTACGCCGCAAAGCGGACATAACAACTCGGTGGTGCTATTGAATCCGGCGAAGGAGCAAGCGTGTGTGTTTAAGAATTGGATTCATAACCCCGGTGCGTACGACCCCGATGGCGATATACTCGTTTATAGTTTGGTACCTTCAATGGGTGGCGACTACAACGAAGATGGTGTTGGCTGCGACCCCATTCCGGGTTTCATATTCCCTCAATTCTACAGTCCGAACAACGATATCTTCGAAATCGACCCTGTTACCGGCGACCTGACATGGGTAACACCACAAGTGGTAGGAGAATACAATGTGGGGATTAAGATTGAAGAGTGGCGCATGGTGAATGGCGCGCTGATGAAGGTGGGACATGTGATTCGCGACATGCAGATCAATGTGTTGTTGTGCACCAACAATCCACCTGAAATTACGGCCATTGCAGATACATGCATAGAGGCCAATTCGGATTTTAATCTTTCTGTTTCAGCTTTTGATCCTGATGGAGACCCCATCGATCTCAGTGCTGTTGGCGGTCCGTTCACGGAGGTCATGCATACAGCGACTTTTCAAGATCTGAACAATGGAACAGGTACTTTCGCGTGGTTACCTGAATGTACTGAAATCCGCTCAGCGCCTTATCAGGTACTTTTCAAAGCCGAAGATCTGGGCAATCAGGTATCGCTAACCGATATTGAAGTCGTATTTATCACGGTGGTTGGTCCTCCGGTGGAAAACCTCAACGCTGAGGCCCTAGGAAGCCAGATAACCGTTGCATGGAATCCGAACGTGTGCCTCGACCAATTTACTCCTGCAGAACGCGCACAATGCAGGTATGATGTCTATAGACGCAACGGACCTTTCGATTTTGAGCCAAGTCAATGCGAGCTAGGTTTGCCCGAGTATACTGGTTATCAATTGATAGGTACTGTGAACGGTTTGGGAGATACGACCTATGTAGACTCGCAAGGGTTGTTTTTTGGCGGCACCTATTGCTACCGCGTGGTGACGCGTTTTCCTGATGGTGCTGAGTCGTACACTTCTGAGGAGGTATGCGCAGAAATTCGAAAAGACCAGCCTGTAATCACAAACGTAAGCGTGGTTGCTACTGATGCTGCAAACGGTGAAGTGTATGTTGCTTGGTCGCCTCCGGTTGATTTGGATACGGAAATTTTCCCGGGGCCATATCACTATGAACTGTTGCACGGTGCTGACTATTCTGGGGCTGCAAACGTAATTTTCAGCACACCAGATCAGGTAGAATTAATAAACGAAGATACGCTGTACACGCATGTCGGATTGAATACACTAGATACACCAAACAACTACCGCGTTACTTTCTGGTCAGGTGGTGAGTTGGTATCGTTTAGTTCATTCGCATCATCGGTATTTCTTGAGCTAATTCCCGACGACAACCAGATGACCTTGATCATGAATCACGAAGTGCCGTGGACGAATGAGACGTATGAGGTATACCGTCAAGAACCGGGCGGCGGTGCGTTCAACCTTGTTGGAACAGCCACAGAAGCCATGTTCACCGATACGGGCTTGGTAAACAACGTTACCTATTGCTGGTTCGTGAGGGCGATAGGCACATATGGTACACCGGGCGTGGTTGATCCATTGATCAACGACAGTCAAATTGCTTGTGGCAAGCCATACGATCTTACACCGCCATGCGCTCCTGAAATAACGGTTGACGGCGATTGTGAGAGCGAAACGGTGCTAATAGTGTGGACGAATCCGAACAACAGTTGCGCCGATGATGTAATGGGCTACAGGCTTTACTATGCGCCGGTAGAAGGTGAAGATTTGGTGCTATATGCTGAGTTCGACTTTGCAAATGATACCGTTTTTGTATTCAATGAAGACGGTGAAATTGGTTCAATAGCTGGTTGTTATGCCGTAACTGCGCTCGATTCGTTGCTTGAGGGTCCCGACGGCAACCTGCGTCGAAATGAGAGTGTTTTGTCTGATATCTTTTGTGTCGACAACTGTCCGATTTACCTACTTCCAAACATCTTCACACCGAACAATGACGGGGTAAATGACGTATTCATTCCTTATCCATATCGGTTCATTGAAAGTGTTGATTTTCAGGTGTTTAACCGGTGGGGTGGTTTGGTGTTTAAGACTTCAGATCCAGCCATCGGCTGGGATGGCACCGATGATACCACAGGGCAGGTATGCACTGACGGTACTTACTTTTACACTGTTACAGCCAACACCATTCGTCTGACGGGACTAGTTCCGGAGAAATTCTCGGGTACCATCCAGTTGTCTGACGGTAAAAATCCGGTTCAGGAATAGAAAACATGTTCACAGGAATTATTGAAACTTTAGGCACCGTGAAAGCCATAGTGGCCGACGGTACCAATTTGCACATCACGTTATCATCTTCCATTACTTCAGAGTTAAAGGTCGACCAGAGCGTAGCTCACAACGGCACATGTTTAACCGTAGTGGCCATTGAGGGCGATGAGTATGTGGTAACGGCCATTGAAGAAACATTGGTGCGCACCAGTCTGGTTGATTGGAAAGAAGGCGATGTGATCAATTTGGAGCGGTGCATGGTTTTGGGAGGGCGGTTAGACGGACATATCGTTCAAGGCCATGTAGATACCGTGGGTGTTGTAACGCGTATTGAAGACAAAGATGGTAGCTGGGAAGTGGGCATTGCTTACGATGGTAAAATGGCTGCCGCCGATGGCTTAGTGACTGTGCCGAAAGGATCCATTTGTTTGAATGGGACAAGTTTAACTGTGGTTGAATCAACGCTTGATTCTTTCAGTGTTGCCATCATTCCATACACATGGGAGAACACGTGTTTTCACACATTGAAAGTGGGAGACAAAGTGAATTTAGAATTCGATATTCTCGGGAAATACTTGGCTCGACTTACCCAGGTTGCTGCGCTCAATCAAATATCTTCTGTTTCCTAAGCTCAAAATTTTGTCCGAGATACACCTTGCGCACCTGTTCGTCGGCTGCAAGTTCTTCGGCTGTGCCTGCTTTTAAGATGTTTCCTTCAAAAAGGAGGTATGCCCGATCGGTAATCGACAATGTTTCTTGCACATTGTGATCGGTAATTAAGATGCCAATGTTTTTCTTTTTGAGCTGCGCAATGATTTTTTGAATGTCTTCAACGGCAATCGGGTCAACACCAGCGAACGGTTCATCGAGGAGAATAAAGCTAGGGTTGGTTGCTAGCGCACGTGCTATTTCAGTGCGTCGGCGTTCACCACCCGAAAGATAATCTCCGCGGTTGGTGCGAACGTGTTGCAGTCCGAATTCATCGAGCAGCTGCTCCAGTCGTGCTTTGCGATCATCCTTGTTCAACTTGGTCATTTCGAGAATGGCCATGATGTTATCTTCTACACTTAACTTTCTGAACACCGAAGCTTCTTGCGGCAGGTAACCTACCCCGAGTTGTGCTCTGCGGTACATTGGTTCAGTCGTAATTTCTTTATCGTCGATGAAAACATGTCCTTCATTCGGACGAATCAGTCCTGTTATCATGTAAAACGAGGTTGTTTTCCCTGCGCCATTTGGCCCAAGAAGTCCAACTATTTCACCTTGTTTTACATTGAAAGAGACACCTTTCACAACAAGGCGTTTTCCGTAGCGTTTGACGATATTTTCGGCGCGTAGCTCCATGGTTTCAAAGGTACGAAACGAAAACGAAGCGTTGATATTTCACAACGAACTTACTTTCCCAGTTTGCTGATGAGGGTGTCGTTTTGCTTTCGGAGGTACTCTACTTGCGATTCGAGCTGTTTGATTTGACTTTGGTACTGAAATTCCAATTTTTTCCACGCTTCCACATCTTTATGCATCGAGAAACTTTGTCCTTCTGCACTGCCGTAGTTGTTGAAAAACACACTGGCATCGAAACTTGAGATATCGACGGTAGAAACACCCAAAATCTGAGCAATTCTTTCCAATTTATCTACCGAAACCGAAACTTCTTCGCGTTCTATGCGGCTATAACCCGAAATGGTCATCCCTAACTTTTCGGCTACTTGCTCTTGAGTGAAATTTTTCAACTCACGAATTTTTCGAATTCGGTTTCCTACATGATTGGCTTTGTAGGTTGTTTGGTCTTCCATGTGAATAGATATGGGCTGAAAATTAGCCAAAAATTCCTTTGCCTTGTTGGGACATTAGAAATCGAACTGGAACTTTGCGCGTATTCCGAATTTCACGATGTTGTCGTGATCGAGGTACGATAGGCGCCACAAGGCATCTATGCGGAATATCTTGAAAATGTTCTCAATGCCCAGAGCAGCTTCTACATAGGGTTTGGTGAGGACGTACGTTTCAGGAGGTCGCACCAGTTCGGCTTCGTTGGCTGAATTAAAGTTTCCAACTACGCCTTTGGCGGATGCTACTTCTCTCCACTTTAGTTTCCGCATGAGTGGGATCTTGTTCAGGAAGAGTCCTTCAGCATGATAAGATATCGATGCAGCTACCCATTCATCGCTCACAAATTCGAAGAAATTCATGGCATTGTAGGCTGTTTCGTCGTAAAAGAAGGTTTCGTTACCTTGGTGCAATTGCAGTAGTGGATAGGGCAGTGCACCCCAAATTTTCCCAGCTTCGAGTCCTAAACGGGCGTAACCAAACGGACCGAAGCGGACACGGTCGCGGATGCGGAATAGCAATTTGTGATAGTCGTAATCTGCCCCCAAGAGTCCTTTCACGCCCATTGAATAAGCGGCTTCAATAACAGGGTATCGCGTGCCCAAGCTCACACGTTCAAACTCACCCGAGAGGTATTTCTCCTTGTAGGCGAAGCGGGTGTAGAGGGTAATTTCGGTTGTGGTGAGGTTGTCGACCGGACTAAGCTGCCGCAGATCGTCGTAACGGTCGTACTCCAAAGCACCGAGTGGCGACAAGATGCGGTGTGTAAAGATGACTTTGTTGCTGAAGCCATAAAACCATTCTCGATCTAGCGAGGCTTCTGCTTGAATAACATCTGTGAGTTTGTTTGCAGGGTTGCGTCGAAATATACTCGCCAAAACGTTGTCTGTTCGAAACGCCCCTGGGGCTTGTCCCAACTGCTCCACATCGTGCTTACCGTTGATGTTAAACACCATTCGCGGTTGTTTGCTGAGCATCCAGGTTACAGCTCCGCCGAATTTGAAGCGATCATCACGCACCCCATAAGCGCTATAACCTTCTATCATCACACGCTTTGAAAAGTCGTTACTGGTGCGCCCTCCGAGCCTGAAACGATGTCCTTCTACAGGGTTAAAACTATACGTTGTAAAATAAGGTCCAAATTCAAAGTTCCCGCGAACGTAGTATCCGTTTACCAGGAGGTTGACGACGTCGGCAACGGTGCGGAATTGCGGTATGTTTTTGATTGAATCAACCATGTTGTACACGGCTTTTTCGTTTTCGGTGAGTTCAATGTGGCGTGCTTCATCCCAGAAAGACTCTTCTTTTTCAGCAGCCCGTTCATCGACAACAACGTCGGAGATGCCTTGATAAAACTCATCAACCCGCGGGGCGTTGATCGTAAAGTCTTTGTAGGTCGTGGTTTTTCTTCCGTAAAAGCCCATTGTTTTCTCAGCGAGGTTAAAGTCGATGAGCAACTGGTCTTTGGTGAGCATCCAAACTTCGTTTTCTACCTCGTTGTATTCTTGTTCCACCTTCATTTCATGAATGAAGTTGATGTTGGCGTCTTCAGCAATGGTAGCCACAATTTGTTTGATGGCGTACGTCGTATCGTTCACCCAAAACTCTCCATCGAAGGTCAGCTCTTGCTTTCTTTTTGGTTGAAATTTTATCTGGTAGCACCATTTGTTGTCGATGTAGGTACTGTCCATCAAGTAATACCGGTAAAAGGCAAAGCCTGAGTTGCTGATCGGACTAACGAAGCTTTTTCCGAAGATGATGATGTTGTTGTCGTAGATGTTTACATTCTGGTACATATCACCCAGGAATTGCGACACACTGCTGTTTTCTACCCCGGATACTTTGGTGGCATGAATGACTTCTTTTTCTGTTTTCGGATTTTTCCGATAGTAGAAATTCGAGATGCTTTCAGTCATGAAAACGGGCAGATAGATTTTCGACTCTGTGCTATCGATGTTATCGAATACGAAATCGAACGCCCGCCAGATTTTTCTGCTCCTGAATTCTTCGGTGATGTTATTGAGGTCGAACTCTACTTTGTTGTAAAGCTCGTATTCATAGGCATCTAGCTTTTCTCGGTTGTTGATGTCTTTGTTCCTGAGAATACCTCGCACGATGGGATGTGCCGGATTTTCGATGTCTACCGCTCTTACAACGGCTTCTTCGAGTTGTATGCTACCTTGTCCGAGCGAGAAATTGATTGTTTGCGCGACATCGCGTTTCACCTTTTTGGTTTGGCTGTCGTAACCTATAAACGAAGCCCTTAAGCTATCGCTGGCATAATACGTTTCAATTCGATAGTACCCATCGAGGTCGGTGTTGGTACCTGTTTTTGTGCCAATGAAGAGAATATTTACATACGGCATCCCTTCGCCTGTGTCGGCATCTATCACCCGTCCGCTCACGACAGTTTTTTGCGCAAAGACCTCATTAACAGAGGTTAAGGCACAAAAGGCAAGTAGGCCGGTGATGATATGAAAAAGTCGTAATTGCACGTGTTCGAGGTACCTTGCGGGTGTTTACGAATGTACGAATATTGGAGGTGAAAGTTCACTACGTAGCAATGGTGTATTGTCCACGCTGAAATGTTGTTAACCTTTAGCAAGTCTATTTTTCTCCACACGTCGGCTGATGAAGATGCTCAATTCATAGAGCATGAGTACTGGCAATGCCACGAGCACTTGGCTGGTGATATCGGGCGGTGTGATGATGGCTGAAACCACCAATATGGCTACCAGCGCGTGTTTGCGGTAGCCCTTCAGTCCTGCTGGTGTCACCAATCCGATTTTCGATAAGAAATAGATCACTATTGGAAGTTGGAAAAGGAGTCCGGCAGCGAGGGTAATCGAAGCCACGGTTTTCATGTACGACATGATGGTGATTTTCGACTCCACGTCGGCCAATTTATAGTTTCCGAGGAATTGCAGCGAAAGCGGGGCGATGACGTAGTAGCCAAAAAAGACACCTGCGAAGAACAGCAGTGCTGTGAAGAAGCTGATGCCGCGCACTGCCTTTACTTCATTGAGTTTTAGGCCCGGCTTAATGAACGACCAGAATTGGTAGAACACGTAAGGAAAGGCGACGATAAAACCACCGATGATGGATACCAGAATGTGGGCTGTAAATTTCCCGATGAGGGTGGTGTTGATGATGTCGTAATCGATAGACTTGATGCACAATTGGTCTCCCAATCCGATTGCATGCGATAGGTCGCACCACAAACGATACGAAACGAAATCGGTGCTGCGCGGACCGAAGATGATGGTTTCGAAAACGAAATCTTTGAAAACGAAAATCACTATTGCTACCACTGAAATGGCGATCACAGAGCGCATCAAGATGAACCTTAACTCCTCGAGGTGCTCGAGGAAACTCATTTCATTTTCTTCAGACATGCTATCGTTTTAAAAAATCCCTTCTCTCAAAATGTCGTGCAAATGTACGATTCCCGCGTAGCGTCCGTCGCGTAGAACCACAATTTGTGTTATGCTATTGCTTTCCATCACGTGGAATGCATCTACGGCCAGTTCATCGGCGCTGAGCGTTTTCGGATTTGGGTTCATGATGTCGGAAGCCACGGTAGTCCCCAAATCGAGGTTGTTTTCCAACATCCGACGTATGTCGCCATCGGTTATCACGCCTACAAGTTCATCGTTTTCAACCACTGCAGTAGCACCGCGGCGTTTTGCAGAAATTTCAATGATGACATTTTTTATTGGTGTTTTTTCGCTCACTCGCGGATGGTCGAGGGGTTGAAGCAGGTCGCCCAAAGTTAGGTACAGCTTCTTTCCAAGTGCTCCTCCCGGGTGATATTTTGCGAAATCGCGCGCAGTAAAACCACGGGCTTCCATCAGACAAATCGCGATGGCGTCGCCCATTGCCAGTTGCGCTGTGGTGGAGGTTGTAGGTGCGAGGTTGTTCGGACAAGCTTCTTTTTCTACCGTGGTGTTGATCACCAAGTCGGCTTGTTGCGCCAAAAAAGATTCGAGATTTCCGACCATGCCGACCAAGGTGTTTCCCATGCTTTTTACAAGTGGTGCCAATGCCTTGATTTCAGGCGAGTTACCGCTTTTTGAGATGCAAATCACCACGTCGTCATGCTGTACAATGCCCAAGTCGCCATGAATGGCATCTGCCGCATGCATAAAAAGTGCAGGAGTTCCTGTAGAATTGAAGGTTGCTACGAGTTTATTTGCGATATTTGCACTCTTCCCTATACCAGTGAATACCACTCTTCCGTTTGAGGAGAGTATTTGCTCTACCACCCTAGTGAAATCTTCGTTCAGGTAGTTTGTCAGATGCGCTACCGCTGCAGCTTCTAGCTGGATGGTTCGTTGCGCTGATTGTATGATGGATGTTTTGTCTGGCAAGATTGTAGGAGATTTCGCAAAAGTGCATTTTATGCAATTTGCACTTTGAAAATTGTTATATTAACGGACACAAAAGTACGAAATTCAAATGACGGCAATAGAACTTGAGCCGAAAGAGGCCTTAAAGAAGTTCTTTGGTTTTGACGGATTCAAAGGAGAACAAGAAGCGATTGTGAAATCGGTCTTAGCAGGACAAGACACATTCGTTATTATGCCAACCGGCGGTGGTAAGTCGATGTGCTATCAGCTGCCAGCTTTAATGAGTGAGGGAACAGCAATTGTTGTATCTCCTCTTATTGCATTGATGAAGAATCAGGTTGATGCCATTCGGGGTTTTAGTGAAGAAGAGGGCGTTGCTCATTTTTTGAACTCTTCACTTAACAAAAGCGATATTCAGCGTGTGAAAGACGATGTAACTGCGGGTAAAACGAAGTTGCTATACGTTGCTCCTGAATCGCTCACAAAAGAGGAGAATGTCAACTTTCTGCATTCGGTAAAAATATCTTTCGTAGCTATCGATGAAGCGCATTGTATATCTGAATGGGGTCACGATTTCCGTCCGGAATACCGTCGTCTGAAAAGCATCATACAGCAAATATCCGATGTGCCGATCATCGCACTTACTGCTACAGCAACGCCAAAGGTTCAGCAAGACATACAGAAAAACTTGGGGATGACCGATGCTCGACTCTACAAGTCGTCGTTCAATCGGGCGAACCTATACTACGAAGTACGTCCGAAAAAAGAAGCCGTCAAGCAAATCATTCAATACGTCCGTCAAAACGAAGGTAAAAGCGGAATCATCTACTGTTTATCGCGAAAGAAGGTTGAAGAGATAGCACAAACGCTGCAAGTAAACGGTGTGAAAGCTTTGCCATACCACGCGGGTATGGATGGCAATCAGCGTTCTCGCGTGCAAGACCAGTTCTTGATGCAGGATGTCGACATCATTGTGGCTACCATCGCTTTCGGAATGGGTATCGACAAGCCAGATGTCCGTTTTGTGATTCACTACGACATGCCAAAATCCATCGAAAGCTATTACCAAGAAACGGGAAGAGCCGGACGTGATGGCGGTGAAGGGGTGTGCATTGCTTTTTACAGTTACAAAGACATCGAAAAGCTCGAGAAATTTTTACACGGCAAGCCCATCGCTGAGCAAGAGATTGGTATGCAGTTGATAAACGAAATCGTTGCCTATGCTGAGACGTCTATGTCGCGCAGGAAGTTCATATTGCATTATTTCGGTGAAGACTTTGATGAGGTAAATGGCCCCGGTGCAGAGATGGACGACAACAGTCGTTTTCCGCGTGAGCGCTATGAGGGAAGCAAATTCATTCAGGTTTTGCTCAAAACAGTTCTCGACGGTGGCGAGGTACACAAAAGCGCCTACATCGTGAACGTGTTGACTGGTAAAATGACTTCGGAGGTGCAAACCTACCGTGGCAATGAGTCGGCATACTGGGAGGCTGGTTCAGCAAAAGACGACAAGTTCTGGCATGCCGTTACCCGCCAATCGGTGGTGAATGGATATTTGAAGAAAGAAATAGAATCGTACGGCACGCTGCGTGTGACTGAAAAGGGACTAGCTTTCTTGAAGTCGCCGCACGAGATCATGCTCATTCAAGAGCGCGACTTCAGTGATGTTGATGACAAAGACACTGTTGTTTCAAACAACCGTCAAAACGGAGCGGGAGCCCTCGATCAAGATTTGCTCGCCATGCTGCGCGATCTCCGCAAAAAGGTAGCAAAAGAGAAATCGGTGCCGCCTTATGTTGTTTTCCAGGATCCTTCTTTGGAAGAAATCGCAACCCATTATCCTATCAGCATCGATGAGCTGACGATGATAAGCGGAGTCGGCAGAGGGAAAGCGATGAAGTTCGGACAACCGTTCATCGCCATGATTAAAAAGCATGTAGAAGAGAATGATATTGACCGTGCGCAAGACATGACGGTGAAAACCATCGTCAACAAGTCGGGAGCGAAGGTGAACATCATTCAAAACATCGATCGGAAACTGCCTCTTGAAGACATCGCGAAAGCGCTCGGAAAAGAGCTAGGGGAGTTGATAGAAGAGATTGAAACCATTGTGGCTTCAGGAACCAAAATAAACATCGATTACTACCTCGATGAACTGTTGGATGAGGATTCACAAGGCGATATCTTCGAATATTTCATGGAAGCTGAAACCGATTCACTGGAATCAGCAGTAAAAGAATTCGATGGCGACTACACTGAAGATGAGCTGCGTTTGATGCGCATCAAATTCATGAGTGAAGTAGCAAACTAACTCTGCAGTTCGTTTATCGCTAGCCAGGCCATCAATCCTATGCTGGTCTCCAAGGCTGTTTCTTCAATGTCGAAGGTTGGTGTATGCAACCCCGATGTATGGCTTCCATCGTTTCCTGCTGTGCCCAATCGGTAAAAACAGCCAGGCATCATCTGCGAGTAATACGAAAAATCTTCGGCTGTCATGCGCAGGCCGAGGTCTACAACGTTGTCGGCACCGAGATACTCCTGTGCAAACTGCTTCGCTCGTGCGGTCATCTCTTCGTCGTTCACCAAAAAGGGGTAGCCAACCCGAATGTCTACATCTACCGTGCATCCGCTGGCTGAACATGTATCGGTAGCAATTTTCTCAATCCATTTATGTGCTTCGTACCTCCAGGTCTCATCGAAGGTGCGCAAGGTGCCTTCAAGCGTTACTGTTTCAGGAATTACGTTGTTGGCGCCATTGGCATTCATTTTTCCAAAGGAAAGCACGGTAGGCAATTCTGGAGAAGCTTTTCTGCTCACGACCTGTTGCAAAGCAACTACCATGTGCGATGCTGCCAAAATAGGGTCGGTGAACCGCGTTGGCAATGCCGCATGTCCGCCTTTGCCATGCACAGTAATGTATATCTCATCGGCAGAGGCCATGTACATGCCCGGCTTGAAGCCCACCTTTCCGGCTGGTAGTTCAGGGAATACGTGTTGCCCGATGATTCCTGCCGGACGAGGATTATCGAGTGCGCCGGCTGCGATCATCAACGAAGCGCCACCCGGCAACAGTTCTTCTCCAGGTTGAAACAACACGCGTATTTTCCCACCCCATTCAGACTTTGTATCTCTTAAAATAGCGAGTGCGCCGAGCATTGAAGAGGTGTGGACATCGTGTCCACAGGCATGCATCACCCCTGGATTGGAAGAGGCATACGGCACATCGTTTTTTTCATGGATGGGCAGGGCATCAATATCCGCCCGGAGGGCGATAAATTTATCACTAGGAAGCTCACCTGTTATTTCAGCCGTGAGACCTGTTCCCGCGACGCCCGTTGTGAACGGTATGTTCAACGCAGTTAGCTGCTCAGCGATATATTTAGCGGTTTCGTGTTCTTCAAACGACAGTTCAGGGTGTTGATGTAGATGCCGACGGATGCCGCGAACACGCTCGTGATATTGCGCCGCGAGGGCGGAGATAGTTTCTTTTTTAACCATTGTTGATGATGCCTTGAATGGAAGTCCAGATCAGCCGGCCTGACACGTATAACATGATAACACCAAATACGAGTCTCACGTGCATGGGCGACATCCGCAATGCGATTTTCGAACCCAAATACCCACCAATAATAAAGGTGATGGCTATTACGGCTGCGTATTTCAGGTTTACATTGTCGGCTTTGTAATAGTTCAAAAAAGCCATGATTCCCACTGGAGGCAGCATGATGGCCAGGCTTGTGCCTTGAGCTTGAAACTGAGTCAATCCGAGGAAGTAGATGAGTGCAGGGACAATGATAACGCCCCCACCAATGCCGATAAAACCACTCATAATGCCTGCCACGATGCCTATCAGTATGAGTATAATAAGTTGAGAAGTCTCCATGGTGTTGCTTTAGACTACAAGTTTATGCTTTTGATCGCAAGAAGCAATTACAAAAGCACGTGGGAGCATTAAAAATCCATTGCCAATGATAGGTGGAACACCCGCGGCTGTATTTGTCCATCGTCGATGCCCCATGCCCAATCAGCGCGGACAAAATAACCCAACAAGCGAGAGCGCAGACCGAATCCATAGCTGGTAACAATCGGTTCGCGATTGCTTTTTACAGTAACCGTAATCGGGTTTTGTTCAACAACAACTTGATTGAATCGGTTGTCGTCGGAATATGGTGTAAGACCTGTCCATGCGCTACCAACATCCGAAAATCCAACAATTTGGAAGTTCTCTACAAAGTCAGATTTGATTGGTTTGTTCAGCAAATACTTGAATACTGGCCAGCGTAATTCAGCATTCAACAATGCGAAAGAATTTCCATTTCGGGTGTTCACCCAAAATCCACGCATCGGTGCGGCGAGGGTTTGAAACGCATAATTCTGATCGGTTGCAATCGGGGTATCGTTGTTCACACGTTGGAACAACCAGTTGTCGACACCGCCCAAATAGTAAACCAATCGCTTGGCGCCTAAACTGGTGCTTGCCGACATACGCAGTGCTAAAATCATATTGCGATGAATACGCTGGTAGTGGCGGATGTCCATACCTACCACACTCAAATCCGACTGTCGGTTCAGCGGGTCAACATAGTATTCACCCCAAAATTTATAGCGCGTACCGTTGTACAAGTTTAATCCTTTTGAGAGGGTGTTGTCGAAAACGTATTCCAAGCGAGCTCCGATGTTGTGGTTGAAGCGATTGGCGCGCGAAAGGTTCGTAGGGTCGGTGCTGAGAAAAACAGAGCGATCTTGACGGTATATCAACGATGCCCGCATGCTCAACAATTCGTGAAACGGGTATTTAAACTGGTATTCAAACGAGTGGGTGTGCACTTGAATGATAGACACCTGGTCTACAATGCGGCGTGTGGCCTGGCGTTGAAACTGATAGCGGCGGTCGATTCGCCCTGATAGGTCTTCGAAGTAAGCTCCGTAATCGTTGTTTTGCAGACTTCCTGAAAGGCGGAAACCACCCACCACTTTGTAGTCTTCGAACAAATCGCTGATTCCGATTTTGATCAGTCCGCTTATACCTGGGAACATCGAAGTAGGCGAGGTATACGGTTGATAAAACCGGTTGTTGAAGGTGTTGTCAATCTGACTTACGACATAGTCGGTCGCGAAATTCAAGCGATAATTGCGTGGTTTCGGGAGTATGAATTCTTTTTTGGTGGTGTCTACGGCAGCAGTTACAGGCTTGTTGGTAATGGTTACCGTTTCCTTCTCATAAGCAACTTCGTCTTTATCGTCTTCAAAACGATAGTTATCGATGTCTACTTCGCCCGGTTCTTCAAAGCTTTCGATATATAAGTATTCACCGCCTGAAAAACTGCTTTGGCTTTTATCTTTCTTTCCTTCTCCCACGCGTGTAATGCGATCGGTGCTGATGTCGCCCTCATAATACGCTGCTTTTCCATTTTCGTAGAATATCAAACTCCATTTTCCAGTTTTCGGATTGAAGTCGTATTCAAGCGGTGTATCAGCGAAGTTTGTGAGCTGGCTGCTCACCGTAAAATAACGGTAGTGCACCGATGTGTCGATGCGTGCGATGGTGCTGTCGATAGATGCAATGTACCGGTCGCGCTTGTCGTTGGTTTCTTTTACAAAGGTGTAATGCTTGGCATCGTATTCAAAAGGAAAAATCTCATTGGCATCGGGAGTGTTGGTTACGCTCTCCAATTTCCGAGAGTTCAGGTGCAGCAGATAAACGTCAAGATTGCGGTCGAAAGGGGCATTAGGGACATTCGTACGCAGGGTGTCATCGGGTCGGTTAGACGAAAAAATAATGCTATTTCCATCGCTCAAAAATCGCGGATAGAGATCATCGTAAATATCGAAAGTGATTTGCTCTGGGGTATTGCCTACAATGGGAAAGAGGTACAAGTCGCTACGTCCTTCTTTCACCCCAGAGAATACCATTTTTCTACCATCCGCCGAATAGGCGAGGTCTACCACTTTATCAATGCGAAACAGCTCTCTTTCTAAGTTTTTCTTCTCTTCAAGGTTGTAATTCGCGAGGAAAACCCGTCCCTTGGCCTCAAAAACATAGGTCAGAATTTTCGAAGTAGGGTGCCAAGTCAACATCGGATACGTGTTGTCTTGAATGCGGTCCAAACGGTGGTCTTTCTTGGCTATCCGCTTGGTTTTTCGTGTCGTTTTGTCGTGCAGCCATACTTTATATTGTCCTTGCTCATGGGTGGCAAAAGCTACATATCTACCATCCGGACTGGCTTTGAACTGCGAGTATTCGTATTTTCTCTTTGCTTTGATGGGCAGTTGACCCATTCGGCGTTTCCAGTTTTCTTCTTTCCATTTCGCTTGTTCGGGATCCGACATTTGGGCTACCTTTTCAGCGAGGGCAGCATCTTTCAAAAACGGCTTAAACGCCGGATTCTCTTTACCTGAACCGTATTGGTTTACTTGCTGCTCGTAATATATTTGAAATTCATCAGCGAGAGAGCTCAAACTGACACCCAAGACGTACAGGAAACCGCTTTCGATATTTTTGCTGATGCGCGTCATATACAAGATGTTTGGAATGACGTTCTCGCCATAAACATCGGCAATGTATTTCCACATGGCGTGTCCGCCGGCCCTCGCATCTTCCCCTTCCAAACGATTGAACCTTCTGTATTTTTTGTGAATTACGCCATCGTTGATGCGCGCCATGATTTGCGGGTCTAGTGGGTTGGCAACGTACGATAAGAGTCCATCTTCATACCATTTCGGGATGCTCAGCAGCGTATTGTTTTTGATGACTTGTTTCCAATCGCCACCGTACATCATTTGGCTGAAGATCACGCGTGAAAGGTTTTCGCGTAGCATATTCTCAAATTGCAGGTAGTCTCCTTCGAAGTATAAAAACAGCTTCGAACCCACTATCCGCGCAGCGCCACCGATGTTGTACACATCGTCGCCTGTGATTCCGATATTGCTTTGTCTGAATTCGCTTTGCTTATTGTACAGCACAATCTGCAGCTTCTCAGTAAGTTGGAAATCGAAACGATCTTCAAGTTGTGCGAGATTGGCTTGCACGCTGCGAACGGTGTATTCAGCGAGGTCTTTACCTCCTTGGTAATAATAGACTTCAAACCGATCAGCAGGGTAATATTGCCAAAAGAAGTCACGATATTGCACACGGTTCTTTCCAAATTCCTGGTTCGACCCGACATAAAATTGGGACAAGCCATTCAAGCTGATAAGCATCAGCAAGAGGGTAAGAACGTGAAACTTTTTACTCATGTATTGGCTGAAAGGGTAAATATAACGATTAAGGAAATGGTAAAGTTTTAAGGAATGCCAAAATTAGTTCGATAAATCGCGCGTGAAAGGGCTGCCTCGCCAAAAAGCCTGAACATTGTGTGCAGACAGATGATAAAACGATTTGATATGAATGATTTCATCCAGGAGTTTACCTTCAATCCTTTTTCAGAAAACACATTTGTAGTCTGGAACGGGGCCAATGAATGTGTGATCATTGACCCGGGAATGAGCAACCGATATGAGCAACAAGAATTGGTTGCTTTTTTAGATGCCAATGAGCTCACACCCGTTGCTCTGATCAACACGCACTGTCACATCGACCACGTGTTGGGCAATGCATTTGTATATGATAAATGGGGTTTGAAACCGATTATGCATCTGGATGCGATGCAAACCTTGCTCACGGCAACACGATCGGCTGAAATGTTTGGTATCAATTACGATCCATCGCCGAAGCCCACCGCCTTTTTAAAGGAAGGCGATATGTTTGCACTGGGAGACATGAAGTTTCAAGTGCTCTTGGTTCCAGGTCATGCACCCGGACATATCGCGCTGTACCTCGAAAGTGCAGGTGTTGTATTCGCGGGAGACGTCCTTTTTCTTGGATCCATTGGCCGCACCGATTTGCCAGGCTGCGATGCCAAACAATTGGTTCATTCGATTCAAGAAAAGATGTATGCTTTGCCGGATGAAACGGTGGTTTATTGCGGACATGGGCCAGAAACCACGATAGGCCATGAGAAGAAGAGCAATCCTTTCGTTCGGCCTGGTTTCTCAGTCCTTTTGTAGGGTAAAAGAAAAGGTTGACCCCATGTCTGGAGAGCTACGCACATTGATGGTTTGATCATGAGCGTCGATGATGTGTTTCACAATCGATAGTCCCAAACCAGAGCCGCCAGCATGTCGGGATCTCGACTTATCAACGCGGTAGAAGCGTTCGAAAATGCGCGATAGGTGATCGGGTGCAATACCAATTCCGTTGTCGGCAACCTCTATAAGCAACGTGTCTTCCATGTCGTAAAAGCGCACCAACGTTTCACCACCTTCTTTGCCATAATTGATGGAGTTGACGAGGAGGTTAATGAGTACTTGCTCAATTTTTGGTTTGTCGGCTTTTACGAAAATTGGCCTTTCGTTCGGATTTTTGAGCTTCACCGTAATGCCGTTGCGCTTTCCTTTTTGCTCCATCGATTCAACGATTTCGGTTGCCAATTCAACCATGTTAAAACGTGAGGTGTTGAGCTCGTAGCGTGAACTTTCGATTTTATGAATTGAATCAAGGTCTTCAATGAGAGCTGTTATACGGTCGACGTTTTTGGCAGCTTTCATTAAAAACTTCCTGTTGTTGGTTGGGTCTTCCAACGCGCCTTCCAAAAGGGTGAGGATGTATCCTTGAATATTAAAGATGGGCGTTTTCAGCTCGTGGGCAAGGTTGCCGATGAAATCTCTCCGAAAAGAATCAGCCTCCTTCAAATCGGTAATCTCTTTGATGCGGTCTTCTGCCCATGTCATCACCTCGGTGTTCACCTTGGTCATCACATCTTCTTTCATGTTTATCTCACGACGTTTGTCGCGCTGACTTTTGAAGCGGTGAATGGTTTTGTAAATGATCTTGACCTTCTGGTAGATGAACTTTTCGGTAGACCAGTAAACCACACCATACGTTCCAGCGAACGTTACAAGAGCGCCGAGTGGAATCCATAGCCAAACAGGCAAAAGGGTGTAGAAAATATACCCGCCTGCAAGCAAGATGACAAGTAATAGCGTGATGATGAGCGAGGTTCTGAGTGCGACATCACGCGGCGTCTGAATGGACATTAATCATCAAATTTGTAACCGACCCCTTTGACGGTTTTGAAATTGGAATCACCCAATTTTTCACGCAATTTACGAATGTGAACGTCAATAGTGCGATCACCAACAATAACATCGTTGCCCCAAACACTAGAGAGTATTAGTTCACGTGTGAATACCCTTCCCGGTTGTGACATGAGAAGACTCAGTAGCTCAAATTCTTTTTTCGGTAATGACAGTTCTACGCCTTCTTTGAAAACAATGTACCTGTCTTTATCGATCACGATGCCGCTGCTATTTGCCGACGAATTCGTTTCTTCTTTGCCAGAAGTCCGACGAAGCAAAGCCTTCACTCGCGATACCAAAACTCGAGGTTTGATCGGCTTCGTTATGTAATCATCCGCGCCAGCGTCGAAACCTGCTATTTGAGAGTAATCTTCGCTGCGTGCAGTGAGAAAAGCAATGATAACACCCGCTAGTTCAGGAATCGTGCGTATTTCAGTGCATGCCTCCATGCCATCCATCTCAGGCATCATCACATCCAGTAAAATCAAATCCGGTAGTTCTTTCTTCGCTATCTCAATCCCTTCTCTGCCATTTGAAGCGGTGAAAACGGTGAAATCTTCCTTCTCCAAATTGTACCTGATGAGGTCCAGAATGTCTTGCTCATCGTCTACCAGAAGTATCTTGCTATTGTCCATATTGGGCACTCTTTAAATCCATTGCAAAGCTACCGCTGCGAGGTTAAGCGAAAGTTAAGACTTTCTTACCGATACCTACAAACATTCAAATTAGTCTTTGATGCGGCTAAATCGCAGTGCTTTTAACATGAAATCGGGCAGGGGCTTGCCGGCCGGACGTTTTTCAACGTTCAAATAGATGCCCCATTTTTCTATGATAGGCACTTTGTGGACTTCGATCATCTCAAGCCAGGTCTTATCAGGATCGTCGATGTAGGTGCAGTGGACTTTGGTGTTTCCCATATCGAGGGCGTCGTTGCTATCACAGGTAAATCCAAATCCTTGGTCTGCTAGTACTTTGCCGAGGGGTTTCATGCCGCGGACATCCAGTCCGAGGTGAACGAAACCAAGGTCAGCCCAAATGCGCTCATCGAAAATCATACGCCCCGTTCTTGCGAGCGACTGCACAAGTTCAATGGTTGTTTGTGCCGATACTTTCCCAAAGCCTCCGCCAATGTTGCTTTGGGTCAATACCACACGGCGCACTTTCTGATCACCTCCAGACAATGCGCTGAAGTCAGCAAAATTTCCGATCTCATCGAGCACAACTTTGTCGAACCCTAAAATGTCGCGGTACAATGCGATTGATTTTTCTACGTCTGACACGCCAATGGTGCAGCCCGATACGCCGCCAGAATGGTGCTCTGTATTGGTGTACCAATCGCCACCTTCTACATACTGAAAATTATTTCCGTCGAGGTCTTTTATAAAAAAGGTCTTCTCTCCTGTGGCACGTTCTGTAATATCGGTAGGTGTAACTTCAGGAGCAGCTAAGCAAAATTTGTGGCTTTTGTATATATCAGGAGTCTTGATTTGGACAACGAAAATGCCGTGATCACCTAGCTGAGGCTCGAAAACAGGACCTTTGGGTTCAAAACTGGTGGCGCGGATAACTTCCATGGCACACCCGCCTTTTAAATTTAAAATCATCGATGCACGCTTGGTGATGACTTCATTCCGTGTGTACACTTTCATCAGCGGCGCTGCCGCTACACTGTCGAAAAAAGGGATGTCCAAACCAAAAAACTTACGGTAGAAACGCAGGGAGCTATCCATGTCTTTTACCGCTACTCCGATATGCTGAAATCCGTTGATTCTGTATGTCATATGGCTTTAATTATAGTCTCCATTTGTTCCGCGTGGCCTTTCCAAATGGCGTAATTTTCTGCTGAGGTGTTCGCGAGTTTCTTCGCTCGTTGGTGCCTTTTTCGCAGGGCAATGATATCCAAAAATGGAAGAGAAACGATGCCACTCACCACAACTGCTGCAAATGCCATAAGGTAGTGATATCCAGTGATTTTATGCAGCAAAAAGGCAACGAGAAAAGCCCATAATGGAAACAAAATCCAACTAAACACCAATTTAAATGTGCTATTGAAATGCGGGTCCTTCACTGCTTTTTTGGTAAGCCCCAAGATTATTTGCCACGGCAAGCTATTTATGATCAAACTAGGCAGTGCTATCAATACAGCAATCACGGTCACCAAAACGTTCGGCTTGTCATTGCGTGAAAATCTTACCCAGTCTATCTGCTCAAGTTCGTTTTCACTGAGCAAATGTTCGATGGCCTTGATTTCTTGTTCTTGTTTTTCGGTTATTTTATCGCTGTCGCGGATGGTGTCTAGCACAAGCTTCTTCTCCTCCCACGCTGTTTTTTCTGTCAGCAGCGCCTCTGCCAATCGCAGGGTGTAATATTGACCCACCGAATGGTCAATCATAACTTCCGATAATTTTTGTCTGATCCTTTCCATTACCAGTCGGTAACGAACAGGGGCTTCCATGTCAGAAAATAGAATGTCGTCAACGCGAAATGGCTTGCTGAAAACAACCGTCGTATCTGTGCGTGCATTGTTGTAATTGCTGTAGTCAATGCCTACAGCAACAATTTCGAGCGATTTCAAATCAGCATACTGGTGACCTGCTGATTCAAGCAGGCGTGCCAATCCTTTTTTGAACGGACGAAGCGTTTTCTTGTTGCCGTGATTGCCTTCAGGGTATATGCCAACAGCGGCGCCGTTGTGCAGACGTTCAATGGCAACGTCGAAAGTTACTTTGTTCAACCCGCCCATATCGTCGACTTTGTCGTGTGTGCGATACACGGGCATCATGTTCAATTCCAGAACGCACTTTCTCGACATGGGTGTTTTGAACACATCTGCTCGTGTTAGGAAGTGCATTTGTTTTGGAGCAGTTAGGCAGCAAATCAAAGGATCCATCAACGCATTTTGGTGGTTAGAAACCACGATTGCGGGTTTTTTTCCTTTTGGGAAGTTATCTGAACCAATCACTTTAAATCGTCTGAAAAACAAGCGCGCAGCAGCGTACACCGATGGGAACATCAATGTATACAACCATGAACGTGTGCTTGTCTTCATACGCGATTTATGATCTCAAACGTGCCCCAACTTCTTGCTCAAGCGCTTGTTGTATGCGCTCCATAGTCTTATCTATCCGCTTGTCTGTCAAGGTGCCTTTATCGTCTTGCAAAGCAAATGAAACGGCATAGCTTTTCTTCCCTGCCTCTAGGTTCTTCCCTTCATACACGTCAAACAACCCCACTTCCCGCAAAATACTGGTCTCTGTTTTTAGTGCGATGTCGCGAATGGTTTTGAACGTCACCCCGGTGTCTATCAAAAGCGATAAATCTCTTCGCACGCCAGGGAAACGCGGCAAATCTGCAAATACAACAGTTGCCTTGGCTGTGAGTTGCATCAGCGCATCCCAGTCAAGTTCACCGTAAATCACTCCTTGCTTTATGTCGAAGGCTTTGATCATTTGCGCCGACAAAACACCCATGTGGCCAACTTGTTTTTTGCCAGCCATCAGTGCAATGCTATCGGTGTAAAACGGGTGGTTGTAGGGCTGCTCACTAACCATTTTTTGAAGTCCGAGTTTCGCCATCACCGCATCCACGCCACTGCGCAGGGTGTAGAATGTGCTTTGACGCTGTGGCTGCTCCCAACTTTCTGGCCCGTCATATCCACACGCCCACAAAGCCAACCTTCCACGTTCTACAATGTTGCCTTCTTCTTCGTGGTAAATACGGCCGAATTCAAAAGATCGTATGTCGCTATTGCGCTGATTCATATTCCGCTCAACCATCTCCAATGCTTGGTAAAGCAATGTCTGACGAAGCTGCCCCAAATCACCACTCAGCGGGTTCTTGATCTTCACTGCCGTCTTTTCACTCAAATCTTCTCTATCGATGAGGGTGTTGTAGTGTGATTTGGTGAGCGAGTTCGACATCGATTCGGTGTATCCGCGGGCCACCAGCATGTCGGCCACGCGCTGCATTTCATGCTCAGCATCCGGACGTTGGCGGTACGACATCGAAGCATGCACCTGGGTAGGTATCTCAATGCTGTCGTAGCCAACAATGCGCAAAAGCTCTTCGGCCACGTCGGCTTGTCGGGTAACATCAAGACGGTACAAGGGCGCATCTACCACCAACAGGTCAGCGTTGCTAGAAACAATCGCAAAATCGAGTGATTTCAAAACGGCTTCTACTTTGCTCGATTCGAAGGTCTTGCCAATGAAGGTGTTCAACGATTTCATGTTCACCTCAATGCGCGCTTTTTCCAATGGGGTAGGGTAAAAGTCGGTTACCGAAGAAGATATTGTTCCTCCAGCTATTTCTACCATTAAAAGCGCCGCTCTTTGAAGTGCATAAGGTGTTAAAGTAGGGTCTACGCCGCGCTCAAAACGGTAAGAAGCATCGGTGTGCAACAAATGGCGGCGGGCTGTTTTGCGGACAAAAACAGGATCGAAGACTGCGCTTTCAATGAAAACATCTGTTGTTTGATCCGAAATTCCGCTGTGTTGTCCGCCAAATACACCAGCAATACACATCGGTTTTTGCTCATCACAAATCATCAAGTCGCTACTGTCCAAGGTGCGTTCAATGCCATCAAGCGTGGTAAATTTCTCACCATCCTTTGCCTTTCTTACAACAACCTTGTTACCGCCAATTTTCGCAGCGTCGAAAGCGTGCAAAGGCTGCCCCACTTCATGCAAAACGTAGTTTGTGATGTCTACAATATTGTTTATCGGCTTCACACCAATGCAACGCAATCGTTGTTTGAGCCAATCTGGCGATTCAGCCACGGTTACGCCCTGTAAATTTATTCCCATGTAGCGTATGCACGCGTCGGGAGCATCAACGGCGATTGCTGTACCTTGATTTGTAGCGGATTTAAATGCAGACACATCAGGCATTTTCAAATCAGGAACGTTGTCTATAGACTCCGCTTCACTGTGCATTGATGCAGCGCGCAAATCGCGGGCTACGCCGAGGTGCGACATCGCGTCTGTACGGTTTGGTGTCAGTCCAATCTCCAAGCAGTAATCGCTTTCGATATTGAAATATTCCGCAAGTGGCGTTCCTGGCTTCGCGACAGGGTCCAAAACCATTATCCCATCGTGCGATGTCCCCAGTCCGATTTCATCTTCAGCACATATCATCCCATGAGAATCTTCACCGCGAATTTTTCCCTTTTTGATTTGAAAAGGCTCGCCAGATGTAGGGTACAGCATGGCTCCAACGGTGGCAACAATTACTTTTTGTCCGGCAGCTACATTCGCCGCACCACACACAATCGGCAACAATTCATCGCCGCCAATATTCACAGTTGTAACGCTCAATCGATCAGCATTTGGGTGCTTTTCTCGGGTCACAACTTCTCCTACCACGAGTCCGATCATTCCACCGGGAACTGACTCAATCAACTCCACACCTTCAACTTCTAAACCTGTTGCAGTGAGTATTTTACTTGTATGTTCTGGCGTCAAACCGTGATTAAACAGCTCTTTTAGCCAAGCGTATGAAATTTTCATTGGAAAATTTTTGAAGCGGCTAAGGTACTAATTTCTCCCGCGTTTATACAGGTTTCAAGTGGGTAAGATTCTGCTTTTTATCATCATTTTTTCGCACGCTCGCAGCGTGGATGTTGATGCTTTGTTTTCTACGGATGTCGGCGTGTGTTCAGGGCCGCTTGTTTAATTTGAAATGTGCACCTTTGCAGATAGATTTCTACCACGTGAAACAGGATATGCTTATTGAAATTCTGAAGGATGGTGCCGGACGACTGTTGTTTGATTCGGCATCTGAAGGACTGTTGGTAGCCAATAGATCTGGACAGATTTTGGTAGCCAACCGCCGCCTTGAGGAGATGTTTGGTTATGAGTCAGATGAGTTAATTGGCCAAGCTGTTGAAGTCTTAATACCCATGAATTTGCGGCACAAACATGTGGGAGAGCGCAACGATTACAACAAAGCACCGCGCAAGCGCTCAATGGGTCAGGATATGGATCTTTGTGCCATTCGAAAAGACGCATCAGAGTTTCCTGTAGAAATCAGCTTGAATCATTTAAAGCAGGATGATGAGACGCTGGTCGTGGCTTTGGTAACCGATATTACCGAACGAAAAGAGGCGAAAGAAAAGCTCGGCAAGCTAAATCAATCGCTTGAAAGCATGGTTGAGGAGCGCACCGAGAAACTGAAAGAGAGTCAGCTGCTTTATCGCACCATTTCGCGGAATTTCCCGAATGGTACCATCAACGTTTTCGACCGCGATTTGAACTATGTATTCGCTGAAGGACAAGAACTATTTCGCTACAAATTAAGCAGTGAAGCGCTCGTGGGGACGAGTTATTTGAACCGTTTGCCCGAAGATGTGAGAGATGAAATTGGGGGTCGATTAAAGAAAGTTTTTGAAGGACACGACAGCAGTTTTGAGATTGAAACACGTGGGCTGACTTATAAGTTAAATGCTGTGGGATTGCTCGACAGCAATGATGTTATTTCACAGATTCTCCTTGTAGAGCAAAACATCACCGACCAGAAAATCGCTCAGCGCAATATGCAGCTTGCGCTCGAAAAAGAACGCGACCTCAATGAACTCAAGTCGCGCTTCGTGAGCATGGCATCGCATGAGTTCAGGACTCCGCTAAGCACCATATTATCGAGTGTGAATCTCTTGAAGAAAGCGCAGGTAATAGAAGAAGAACAGCGCAGAGAGAAACACCTCAATCGCATCCGCGCCAGCGTACAAAATTTAACAGCGATTTTGAATGATTTCTTATCGCTCGACAAACTCGAAGAAGGGTTGGTGCATTTGAATGTCAAAAGCTTCGATATCCGAGTGCTCATCATCGATCTCATAGAAGAAATCGAAGGATTGAAGAAACCAGGACAAAACATCCTTTTCAACGTTCATGAGAATTGCATCATCCATGCAGATGAACAGATGGTGCGAAATGTCATGATCAACTTGATTTCAAACGCCTTGAAGTACTCACCTGAAAATAGCGAGGTGGTTATTGGCTGCAACGATGCGAAAGAGTTCGTTGAAATCTCCGTTAGCGACAGTGGAATTGGGATACCTCAAAAAGAGCAAGAGCATCTTTTCGGAAGATTTTTTAGGGCTACCAACGCCTTTAATATTCAGGGTACCGGACTGGGTTTGCACATTGTAAAGAGATATGTAGATTTACTGAAAGGAGAAATTCGTTTTGTGAGCTCCCCCGAAACAGGCACAACGTTCACTGTCAGTTTACCTAAAACAATTGAGCATGAAGAAGATATTGTTGATTGAAGATAACCTTGAAATGCGCGAGAACACAGCCGAAATACTTGAGCTCGCAAATTATGAGGTAGTAACAGCAGAAAACGGTAAAGTGGGCGTCGAAAAGGCGAAAGCTGAATTGCCTGACCTGATAATTTGCGATATCATGATGCCCGAATTGGATGGTTATGGTGTGCTCTATTACTTGGGGAAAGACCCGAAAACAGCGGCCATTCCATTTATCTTTCTCACAGCGAAGGCTGAATTGAGTGAGATGCGAAAAGGCATGAATCTGGGTGCTGACGACTATCTTACCAAGCCTTATGAAGAAATGGAACTGCTCAACGCGATCGAAAGTCGGATCAAAAAAAGTGATGCAGTAAAAAAAGATTACAACGCTCTTGAAGCAGGGGTTGAATCTTTCCTAAACGATGCCAGGGGGTTGCTGGCTCTCGAAGACCTTGCGAAAGACCGCCGCTCACGCGAGTTTGCTCCCAAAGAAATCGTTTTCCGTGAAGGCGATACCCCAAACTATTTGTTCTTCCTGAAAAGCGGTAAGGTGAAAATCATCAAGTCTGACCATTATGGTAAAGAGCTGGTGGTCGGACTTTTCAGTGCAGGTGAGTTCTTCGGGTTTATGTCTATTCTCGAAGGTTCCGACCACAAAGAAACAGCCATCGCGCTCGAAAAAGCTGAGGCCTTACTCGTTCCCAAAGCCGATTTCCTCACCCTCATAGAGTCGAACAGAGATGTGGCGGCGCGTTTCATTAAGATGCTTGCTGGTAACGTGCACGACAAAGAGGAAAAACTGCTTCAATTGGCATATGCTCCCGTGCGAGAGCGCACAGCAACAGCCCTGCTTGAGTTGCACGAGCGTTACGGCAGTGGTGCTGAAATACGGATCTCCCGCGACGACCTAGCAGCAATGGTGGGCACTGCCACTGAGTCGCTCATTCGCACCCTTTCAGACTTCAAAGAAGATGGTAGCATCGAAGTCCATGGCCGTTCCATCCTTATCTGTCGTCCTGACATCCTCAAAAAGTACTCGGGTCAGTCGAAATAGCAGATAGTATTTACGATTTGTATGCATCAATGATTTAACTGACGCATATCAGTCATCCCCCTAATCTAGTTCATGAATTTCCTGCAGAGGTGCTCCCATCTTTGCATAGAACCTTTCGTTCACCAATTTTCAAAATTGGAAATGAAAAAATCGAAACGCCATGAACATTGTAATCAATCCTGAAACAACTGTTGGGTCTTTAAGAGCTCAGTTTCACTTGGAATTTCCGCGTTTGTCGCTGCGCTTGTTTGAGTCATCGCACGCGAAAGGCAAAGGGTCTCCCGCGTCTCAAATGATCGATGATAATGAAAGTTTGTCGCGATGGGTCAAGGCGCCGTTGTCGCTATTCATTGATCCTGAAATGACAGTTGAGCAGGTAGAGTCGATTTTTGAGAAGTCGGGTATGCACGTTCAGGTCTTTCGTCAATCAGGAAAGCTATGGTTGGAGACCACACGTACCGACGATTGGGCGCTAAGCCGCATCAACACTGAAGAATATTAATAGAATAAATAAAACATCAAGATGAACAAAGATAAAATTGCCCCAGAAGAACGTACGCATATAGATGTGTTACATGCAGATCACATGGCGTGGTTCAAACAATTGGATTTCTACAAAGATGAGTTGGTTGTGCTCACAAATCGCCTTGCTGAGGTGAGCATGAAAAACAGTAGTGTTGAAGAACGCCAGGGTGTTGAACAGTTTCAAAACCGATTTATTCGTGAGCGTGAGGTGATCGATATTTTGGAACACGACATCAAGCTGCATGAAAACAAGATCGTGAAAGAAGTTGAAGAAAACCCTTTAGCAGCTACGAAGTCTTATCATACATACCATTCCGGATTGGCTGACCGCATGACCACAATGGAAAAGCTATTCGCTGATTTGAGAGTAGAATTCAATCAGTTTTTGACGAAATGGATGTAGAACTGACAATTGTCAGTTTTTCTTTTAATAGACGTCAGGTATAATTTTTTCCCGATTTCGGAATTTTCACCCCCTTAAATACTTCGCCATGAAACGTATACTTGTACCAACAGACTTTTCAGAATTTGCCTATTATGCTGCTGAGGTAGCTGCGGGCATTGCGAAAAAAACAGGCGCACGTGTGTTCTTATTGCACGCAATTGATATGCCTTCTTACTCCAGGAACGATAGTTTCAGCGAGGTTCCCGATACAATGGAAGGTATTTTCCTTTTGAAGCGAGCGAAGCAAGAGTTTGAAAAGCTCATCAATCAACCATTTTTTGAAGGGGTGGAGGTAGCAGAAGTGTTGCAGTGGGAGAATGTATACGACACCATTACCGAAAAAGCCAGAGAGTTCGAGATCGATCTCATCGTCATGGGTTCTCGCGGTTCTTCGGGTGCACAAGAATTCCTTGTGGGTTCGAATACTGAAAAAATAATCCGCACTGCCTATTGTCCGGTGCTAACCATCAAAGAAAGGATTACCGATTTCAATCCGAAGAATGTTGTCTTCGCTTCTAATTTCTTCGAAGAGTCGGTTGAGTCTTTCCGTAAACTGAAAGACTTTGCTGACCTTTTCAATGCGAAAATTCATTTGGTCAAGGTCATTACTCCTGCCAATTTTGAAGGCACACATTACACACGGGGTTTGATGAGCGATTTTGCAGCTAAAGCAGGGCTCAAAGAACCAGAGTTTCATATCTACAACGATTTGATGGTCGAAAAAGGCATTCATGCCATGGCTGATGAATTGGATGCTGATTTGTTGTTAATTGAAACACACGGACGAACTGGTTTAGCGCATTTCTTTCGTCAGAGCATTGCTGAAGACGTTGCCAATCACAGTTCTCGTTCAGTACTCAGTCAGCGTATTGAAGTTGTCAAAGAGGTTAAATGAACCATCTTCCCAATCTAATCAATAATACCAGATTCGCCAGATGAAAATTCTTATCCCCACAGATTTTAGTCCCAACTCACGAACGGCTTTAGAGTATGCGGTGTGTCTTTTCGGTGCTCACAACCCTGAATTGGTGATTTTGAACACATGGCAAATTCCGCACACAGGAACAGGTATGCTCGTAAGTATTGAAGATTTGTTGCGAGAAGATGCCGAAAGATCGATGCATGATTTGATTTCAGAACTGAAAATAAGCGCACAGAATATTACCAACCTGCGAGGCGAGGTGAAAGAAGGGGCTCTGAATGATGTCATACGCACGATGAACAGAAAAGAGCAGTTCGATTATGTGGTGATGGGCACCAATGGCTCCGACGATTTACACAAGAAAATAATTGGCAGTAATACTGCAAATGCAATGCGTAGCACCAAAGTGCCGCTGATTATCATTCCCGAAGGTACAGCGTGCAAACAACCGAAAAGAATTGCGCTGGCTACCGATTTTCAACCATTGGATGGCACGGCAACAAATCACATCGGCCGTTTCGCGCAGCTTACAATGGCATCTTTTGAAGCAGTGCACGTGAATGAGAAGGTTGTCAGTGGTTCGAGTAAGTCTGATTTGGGTTTTCAACTTGGCGGTCTGTCGCCGGAAGTGGTGCACGTTGTTTCAGATAATGTTTCAAGTGGGTTAGACAACTATTTGAATACCGGAGACATCGATTTGCTGATCATGGTGCGTCGCGACTATGGGTTGTTTGAAAGAATATTCCACAAGAGTGTTTCACGCACGCTGGCCATGCACACCAAGACACCTTTGTTGGTGATTCCTGAATAGTTTCAGATAACGTTTTGAGTATCGAAGAGATTGCCGACCAGCAATCTCTTAGTCGTTAATGCCTATTGCGGCATAGCCATCAGATATTTTAAAATACAACGGCAGAATGAACGTGCTTTTTGTCGCGATGCCATTTCGCTCGGCGGGCAACCAATCAGGCATCTGATACAAACATTCTAAAACAGCTCGATCGAAGAAATAGTGCGAGCTCTCTAAAATCTCAATGTCGGTAATTTCACCCGTTTCAGAAACGATAAATGAGGCTTTGACATCGGCGCTTAAGCCTTTTTTCAGGGCTGCTTCTGGGTAGGTGATATAGTCGGTGATGAACCGCGAAAAGCCCTCATATCCAGTAGGGAAAGAAGCTGGTTTTTCTACTGAGCGGTGTTCATTAAGTGGAGGATAGATGCGGTCGGGACGTGCAGTGCCGTCAAATAAGTAACGCTTCCAAGTCCCCGACTTCCGTCCGTTCTCATAAAAACCCTCAGACTCGAGTTGTCCGTTGCGATAAAAATACTTGAAATATCCCTCCTCAATCACAAACAAACTGTCGCGATAACTACCTGTCATTTTAACATTACCAGACAGATACTCGATTTCCACATAAGTTAATCCGTCATCCCCAGCGCGACTGTTGCGCATATAATGACAAATGTTCTCATCTTTGGACTTTTGTAAGGTGGCGTCTAAACAATCACGAAAACTCTCTTGAGCATTCAATTGATAGGCACTCAACCAGAGTAATACACACAAAAGGTGCGTTCGTATTATCATCTGAATAGTTGTAATAGTTGGATCCTTAACGAATTTATAATTAAAGATCTAGGGTTATTCAACAGTTTTCTGGAGTTATTAACAATTTCATTGTAACAAAGGGTATGGATTATCAGTTCGAAAAAGAGTGGCTAGAAGTTCAAAAGCGCATTGAGCGTCAGTTTGGCGAAGACATCGACCTCCAGGGAATACTCTATATCATTGGGGTGCAAGAACTCGGTAAGGGGTTTCTCAAATTCAAGAAAGATGAGAAAGTAGACTTGATGCATGTGGCCATTTGTACCTTGCTTGAGCCCTATGGATATTACAGATATGAGGGGCGCGATGATGATGGGTGGCCACATTTCGATAGACTAGAACACTTGCCTCATCTCGAAGCTGTCGAGCAAGAGCGATTGATCAAAAGAGCCATTGTTTCTTACTTCAAAGAAATAGGAGAGATAGGGTAAGGTAGTATCAGTTTGTTGATAGACGTTGCACATGGCGACTAACGCAGTTCTCCTTTATCTAATGTATTTCCAATTAATTAAAGTCTACAGGTTTGATGAATGGTACTTTGCTACGCTTGAAATACAAGGGCTCGATAAACAGGAAGTAAAATGGTGCTAGTAAAATAATTCGATGAAAATCAATGGTTTGACCCTCGCGGGTCCCGCCCGCCCCCGCCCATCCAAACCGAGCTTTGCGAAGGTACAAAAGTATAAAATGCTTGTCAATAGGCACTTTGCGGATGATGCCGAGAACTTTGTAGTTGCGCGTTTTTGGGTGTTTTTATGGAGATAAAACGAAGTCCTATTTTGAGGGCTTCAGGCACAAGTCATGGGTATTTATTTTCGATGTCTGAATTTCATTTTTTTATTGCTAGCTGTCACTCGTGTCGATTCTCAAAACGTTCAACAAGTTTCAAGTTCGAAATTCATTTCAGGAGAAAGCGTTTTTGTGTTAACGATTAGAATTAACTGTATGCAAAAAAAAAAGCGATCATCACTGATCGCCTTTTTGCTTTATATCATTTTTTGGTTACTCAATAACCACAATTTCTTCATTGGTTTTCTCTTCTTCGATTTTAATGATGCCCTCACCAATCAAAGAACCTTTTTCAGCAGCGATGTCTAAAACAGCAAAACCAGCCTGACCACGCTTATAAAAATCGGAAAAGTTGAAAGATACTTTCCCAGAACCATTGGTTACTTGAGTGGTGTCGAATCTAATTTCTCCAATGTTATCGGTGTCAGTAGAGCCAACTGCGTACAAGCGGACAGAAGCACCAGCTACAGGACTTCCAAAAGAATTGCGCACCTCTATGGTCGCAATTGTCTCGTCAACTTTATTGCAAGAAACCGTTGTTGCCAACAATGTGACAATAACTGCTGCAGAACGTAACAAATGACTTTTTTTCATGGTCCGAAAATCTTAATTTTGCACACCGCTGTTTGCGGCAACTACAAAAAAACAAAAAAAATCTGATGAAATCACCAATTCTTCTCATAATCGGAGCTTTAAGTTATGTAATTCTTGGAAGTTCTACAGGATGTCAGCCAAAGAGCACTCCGCTTGAAAATTTGCCTCAAGAAGACAGTCAGGTGACGAAAGAAACAATAAAAGATATGCCAGATAACAGCAATGCACATGTGAAAATCACCACGAAATTTGGTGATATGATTGTAGAGTTATTCGATGAAACTCCACAACACAGAGATAATTTTTTGAAATTGGTAGACGAGGGTTACTACAACGATTTGATCTTCCATCGCGTTATCAAAAACTTTATGATCCAAGGGGGTGACCCAGATTCACGAGGCGCTGCTCCAAACGCTCGACTAGGTGCAGGTGGTCCTGGATATACTGTTCCTGCCGAGTTCAACAATGCTTTCACCCACAAGAAGGGAGCCCTTGCGGCTGCTCGTCAAGGCGACCAGGTGAACCCAAAACGCGCTTCTTCGGGATCTCAATTCTACATCGTTCAAGGTGCTCCTGTGCAAGAGGCCATGCTGCTTAATCTCGAAATGCGTCGAAACTACGGTAAAGACAGTACCAATCAGTTTCATTATTCGCCTGAAGACCTTGAGTTCTTCAAAACACAAGGTGGTACACCACATTTGGATGGTGAATACACGGTGTTCGGCCAAATCATCGAAGGCCTATCTATCGTAGATTCCATCGGTGCCGTGCGCACCATGCCAGGTGACCGACCTGTAGAAGATGTCATCATGAAAATGGAGCGCGTAAAGAAATGATAGAGAAAATTCAACAGCTACTCTCAGAAGTTGAAGCGCAATCGGTTACCAATGCTGATGCGGCTGAAGCTTTTCGTATTCATTATTTGGGACGAAAAGGTGTCCTCAAAGATTTGACGGAGGAGTTTAAAGCTGTTCCCAATGAAATGAAGCGGGAAGTGGGGGTGTTGTTGAACACGCTCAAAAATGAAATTCAACAGAAAATAGAGGGTGCCAAAGGCGATGATCAAGCAGTTGCGACATCATCTGGTGCCGACCTCACACGCCCAGCAGGTGACCTTCCTCTCGGGTCTCGTCACCCGATATCTATTGTGCGTCGTGAGATTCTCGACATCTTTTCACGTATCGGGTTTACAGTTTGTGAAGGTCCGGAAGTGGAGGATGACTGGCACGTTTTCAGTGGTCTGAACTTTCCTCCTGAACACCCGGCGCGCGACATGCAAGACACGTTCTTTGTGGAAGGGGAAGACCGTTTGCTTCGCACGCACACGTCTTCTGTACAGGTGAGAGAAATGGAACGCCGCCAACCGCCTATTCGCATTGTAATGCCCGGACGTGTATTCAGAAATGAGGCTGTTTCTTCACGATCTCACTGCGCGTTTCACCAAATCGAGGGCTTATACATAGATAAAGATGTTTCTTTCGCAGATCTGAAACAGACGCTTCTATACTTCGCCAAAGAGTTTTTCGGAAAAGCTGAAATCCGCCTCCGCCCTTCATACTTCCCTTTCACAGAGCCAAGCGCTGAAATGGACGTCTATTGGGGATTGGAAACTGAAGTTGATCACCGCATCACGAAAGGTACGGGTTGGCTAGAGGTATTGGGCTGCGGAATGGTTGACCCTGCAGTTCTAGAAGCTTCAGGAATCGATTCGAAAGTGTATTCTGGCTTCGCCTTCGGGATGGGAATAGAGCGTATCGCGATGCAACGATACCAAATTGGTGACTTGCGGATGTTCTTCGAAAACGATCTACGCTTCCTCAAACAATTTAGCTCGGTTAGTTGAGATTCGGGATGACGAAGGTGAACTTGCTACCTTCGTTTTCGGTGCTGTCTAACTGTATCTTAGCGCGGATCTTGTCTCCTGCAATGCGGACAAGATAAAGTCCCAATCCCGCGCCGGTAGATTTGTTCGTGCCCTTCACAAACATATCGAATACGTTGTCGCGGACTTTATCTGAAATGCCCAATCCGTTATCTTCAACGGTCAAGGTAGCGCCATCATGATCACTCACAATGGTGATTCGGCAGAAATCTTGAGGCGTATTGCGACGGTACGAAATGCTGTTGTTGATGGTTTGTTGTAAGATCACTTTCAACAGTTTGTAATCGCAGAAGAATGGCGCTTTCTCCTGTATTACCCATTCAATAGAGATGGAGTGCGCATTGATCAATTCTTTTTCCAACAATTGATAGCGCAACTTGTTGAAGTCTATCTGCTCTACTTTTACATCTACTTTTTTATAATCAACGGCATGCGATAGGTTTACCAATATGTCGTCCATCTGATCCGTACACGATTGTATCAATCCCAAGTACTTCTTGGTTCCTGCATTGTGATCTTCTTTCTCAAGCAAGCGCAATAAGCTCTTGATGCTCGTCAACGGTGTCCGCAAATCGTGAGACGATTTGTAGATGTATGTGTTCAGCTCTTTGTTTGCCCGGCGCAATTCGCGGGTTCTGCGGTATACTTTCCACTCAAGAACTTTGCTTACTTTTCGTTTGTGGACGAATTCTCGGTAAAGCAAGACCATAAAGACAACTGAGAATATGGTGCCGATAATGAGTATGTTGCGAAGCCTTAAAACAGCCATGTTGCTGTTGCTCTCCGCTTTCTCAACGGCTTGGGTTACAAAACTGTCTTCCTCAAAAGTGCTGTTGAGCTTGAACTCACGTTTCAACGCGCGTATCTCTGCTGAGTGATTGGTCTTTCGTAAACTGTCTGCTATGCGCAGGTGCATGTACGCTTCTTGATAATTCTTGCGGTTTAGGAAGAAGTCAGACTGCTTGCGTTCAATCTTCTCAACCCAAACAATTTCATCTTCACTTTGTGCAAGCTGACTGGCGTCGTGGAATATCAACAGGGCGTCGGCATCTTGCTCTGTTTGGCTGTACAATGTTGCCAGGTACAACTGCATCTCTAAGCGTGTTTGCACGGCGAGTGTCTCCGATAGTCCAACGGCCATCTCCTGATAAACAATGGCTTGACGTAAATCGCGCTTGTTTTCATAAAGCTCAGATGTCTTCATAAGAAATATCGCTGCCGCCCCCTGCTCTCCATGCTTGATAGCCGCATCTGCTGCCAAAAGAGCAGCGGCACTGGCTTCGTCATAAAGGCCTTCGTCGTAAAACGACTGCACGATGAATTCTTTGTTTTGCAACAATTCTGAAATCATGTCGTGCTCCTCATACAACGCATTGGCCTGATCTAAAAACATGCGGCATGAATCAAACTCTGCCATATGATAGTACACTTGCCCTAGCTTCTCCTTTACAAGTCCTACTCTCATGGGGTCAAGTCGGTCGCTCTTCAATAGTTGATGCAATAAATTGCTGGCTAAATCGTCGTCGTGTCTATTCAAATGAATGACGGCTGTCTTGAAACGGACGTTGTCTGCAGCTTCTACATTGCCGGTCTTCTCATAATACCCCAATGCTTTGGCATAGTGCTCCAATGCTTGAGCATAGCTTTTTTGATCGAAATAGATCTCTCCAACTCTGTTGTGTACTTTGCTCAATAACGAGATGTCTAAGCTGTTCTCAATGATGCGCAGATAATTCTGAACAGCTTGAACGGGTTTTTCCAATCGCTCTTGCGACAGGGCTTTGTAGTATCGCAAACCGTTTTCTTCGTTGCGCTCAACGTCGTCAACAAATAAGATGCTATCAGCCATATCAACTACCCGTTTGTAGTCTTTTGCCAAATAAACCTCCAAAACATCCTGACGCACTGCAACTTCTTGTCCGCAAACGGTCAAGGATAGCAACAGCACACAAGCAAATATTCCAGCAGTTTTAATCATAAATCGGTCGTCACAAGCGTATTTGGTCTGGCTACAATATCGATTGCCAATATTTGGATTTTGAACGTAAAAGGTTGATTCAAAATATCAAAACTACAAGGTTGTTGCGACGATAAATTGATAACTTCACTTTTGTATCCTCATTGCACCGTTAATAACATGCATCCCAAAATAGACAATTGGCTTTTCAAACTCGATGTCGACTTTCAAGAGGTAGCATCAACTATGATTTCACTTGTGATGTCAACCCATCCGGGGATGATCGCTAACTGGAACTATGGTGTGCCTTACTTTGAATGCAACGGTGTGGTTTGTTTTTTCAATAAGAAGAAGGAGGGGATCGATGTGGGTTTCATGAAAGGACATCGTATGCCGAAAGATCTGCCCTTGCTCGAAGATCGCGGATTGAAGTTGGTGCGACACATTGTGATGCCCCAAAATCCTTCCATAGAACATTTCGATGCTCTGTCTATAGCTTTGAATGAAGCTGTTTCCTTAAACCTAAAATAATCAGTCCTGATAAATGCAGTCGGCAACCGTCTGCCCGACCGCTTTCAAGGTATTCGGATCTATAATATCCATGTTGTCTTTGTGGGTGTGGTGAAAAAACCCATAACCCATAGTCAATACATCCACGTGATACTGCACGATGTTGGCTGAAGGTACACCACCCATTACGGTAACAAAGTAGTTGTCATCAACGGTTTGCGGTGTTACAGTATCCTTAAAATACCCACCATAACCGAGCTTTTGAGCCGTACGCCATACTTTGTCTACCACCATGGGTGAGGTAGCCATTGAGGTGCCTTCTCTGTTAAACACTGCATCCGATGACCCAACCATATCGAGCAATATTCCATACTTGGCGCGGTAGTTCGGTACGTGCTTGTGCTCTGCCCAGTATTGTGAGCCCAAACACCAATCGGTGTAGTCTCCCGTTTCTACTCCTTCAGGTGCACCGTAATCTTCTGCATCGAAAAAAATGATGTCTACTCCTACATTGGTAGGTTGAGCATGCATCAACCTGGCGATTTCTAGCAACACACCAACGCCCGATCCTCCGTCGTTAGCTCCGTCAATGGGTTCGTTTTGGCGTGTGCTGTCTTTGTCGGCGAACGGACGAGTATCCCAGTGTGCGTAGAGCATCACTCGGTTTTTCTTCTCTGGTGAAAATTGCCCTATGATGTTTTTCATGTTCAAAGCTTTACCGTCGAAAGCGGTTACTATTGCTTCTTGCACAATAACATCGGCGCCATAGCCTTTTAACGTTTCTGTCAAATACGCTGCGCAATTGGCGTGGGCGGCTGTGTTGGGCACTCGGGGTCCAAAAGCTACCTGCTCAGCAACAAATTTGTAGGCTGTGTCGCCTGAAAAATTAGGCGTTACCACAACGGGTTTTTGCTGCGTAGGCTGACTTGATGGCTTGTCTTCAGTACAAGAAAACAACACAAGCATCATCGCAAGAGCGGTAAGTTTAAGCTTCATAAGTCCAAGTGGTGCCTTCTTTGGCATCTTTAATAATGATATTTCTCGCTGCCAATTGGTCACGAATCTGATCTGCTACGCTCCAGTTTTTATTCGCTTTGGCTTCATCACGTAGGTTCAATAAAATCTGCATCACTCCATCGGCAATGCCACTCTGGTTGTCGGCACTTTCCTCTGCAGTAAACCCAAGAACGTGAAATAAAAACGATTGGTATAATTCCTTTAACGCGACAATGTCTGCCTCGGTCAAGGTAACCTGTCCGGCCATTGCCGAATTGATAACCTTCACGCCTTCAAACAACACCGATATCAAAATGGGGGTGTTGAAGTCGTCGCTCATGGCCTGCATGCATTTGCTGTGCAGTGTGCTTATATCTTCACTGCTGGTGGCAGCGGGCGTAATTTTGGCGATAGACTCGAATGCGGTCATCATCTTCTTATAGCCTTTCTCCGCAGCTTGCAATGCTTCATTACTAAAATCCAAGGTGCTCGCGTAATGTCCTTGCAACATGAAAAAACGAACGGTCATCGCGCTATACCCTTTGTCCAAAAGCTTATGATTTCCTGTTATAAGCTCCTCAGGTGTAAAACCGTTTCCTTCCGATTTGGCCATCTTACGTCCGTTCACTGTTAGCATGTTTCCATGCATCCAATAACGCACTGGCTCATGTCCGGTAGCCCCTACATTCTGCGCAATCTCACATTCGTGGTGCGGAAACTTAAGGTCCATCCCGCCGCCGTGAATATCGAATTGGTTACCCAAATACTTGGTGCTCATGGCTGAACACTCAAGGTGCCATCCTGGAAAACCTTCACTCCATGGCGACGGCCACTTCATGAGGTGTGTCTTGTCGGCTTTTTTCCACAAGGCAAAGTCCAACCCGTCGCGCTTCTCTTCCTGCCCGTCTAAACTGCGGGTGTTGCTGATCAATTCTTCTATTTTTCTACCCGACAATTGGCCGTAGCCGTGGGTTTCATTCAGTTTGCGGACATCGAAATACACGCTGCCATTTACTTCATACGCATATCCGTTGTCGATGATTTTTTTAATCATCTCAATTTGCTCAATGATATGTCCGGTAGCTGTTGGTTCAATCGATGGAGGAAGGATGTTAAACATCCGCATGACATCGTGAAAGTCGTTGGTGTATTTTTGCACCACTTCCATGGGCTCAAGGTTGTCTAGCCGTGCCTTTTTCGCAATCTTGTCTTCGCCCTCATCCGCATCGTCTACAAGGTGACCTACGTCGGTAATGTTCCGCACATAGCGCACTTGATAACCTAAAAAGGTGAGGTATCTATATACGATGTCGAATGTCAAAAACGTGCGTACGTTGCCGAGGTGCACGTTGCTGTATACGGTAGGGCCACAAACGTACATTCCAACAAATGGACTGTTCAAGGGCTCAAAAACTTTCTTTTCTCTACTCAAGCTATTGTAAATGCTCAAGGGATGCTCCAAAAATCGTTGTGTCTGCATAAGTGCAAAGAAAATAAATTCGCTTGATTCTACGGTAAATAGAAAATGAAAGAGCCACCAAATTTGGTGGCTCCTTCTGTTTAGGTATATGTAGTTGTTATTCGTCGGTCTCTAAAACGCCAGTACCAATGTACTTGCCGTTGCGATACATCTCAATTCTCACGAGTATGCCATCTTGGTTGTAGCGGTACCACTTGCCTTCCCAAAGTCGGCCGTTGTTGAACTGTCCGATCTGGGTTACTTGCTGGGTCTCGTTATAAAGTATGTTGTAACCGTTAGGCTCAAACGTAAATGCATTGTTTGGGGTGTCTTTAGCGCCTCCACCGGCGGATGTTATAGCTTGTGGCTGCTTTTCTGCTTTGATTTCAACAGGGGTCTTCTCGTAAGTGCGTATGCTGCCAGGCTTTAAAACACCGTCGTTGAGCACTTTAACCTCTATCAACTTTCCTTTTTCGTTGTACCGGCGCATCTCTCCCTCTTCTTTTCCGTTGAGGATGTTAACTTCCAATGCGAGTTGTCCGTTTTCATGAAAGTACCGCTGCACGCCGTTCCGCTTGCCGCTATCAGCGAAGAAGAAATCTTGCTGCATGTTACCATTGGCATGGAACCTTTTGAATTCACCTACGTTTTTGTTGCGATTCCAGGTGCCGCCTTCTTCCAGCACACCTGTGTCATAATAGATCGAATACTTTCCGTTCGGTCGGTTGGCTTCGTAAGTAATTTCGCTTCTGAGCTTTCCATTAGGGTAAAAGCGTTTCCAAACTCCTTCTTTGAGGTTGTTCTTATACGTTCCTTCTTCTACAGTAGCATTCGGATTGTAAGCGGGATCATCGGCCATGTAACCTTTGATTATCCAGTATCCTTGACGCTGGCCATTGCTGTCAACTACGTTCAATCCGTCGCCTGCCGCTGTGGCAACAACTGATAAAAACAGGAGCGTTAACAGTAAAAAGTTCTTTCTGGTGGTATTGATGATTTTCATCACAGTTAGGTTAAACACGATTGCTCGTGCTCAATCATACGTGATCAATTGTGGGAAGTTTCAGAAATCAGTTTTTTTTTTCGCAATTCAGTCAGCATGATGCTCACCAAATCGTCAACTGTTTGCTCGGTCTTCCAACCCCAGTCGCTCTGTGCAACGCTGTCATCAATGCTTTGTGGCCAGCTGTCAGCAATTTTCTGACGGAAATCAGGGGCGTAGCTGATGGTAAAATCAGAAATGTCTTTCTTTATTGCTTCAGCCAGTTCCAATGGGGTGAAATCAATGCCTGAGAGGTTATACGATGAGCGGATCTTGATTTTCTCCGCCGGTGCTTCCATCAATTCAATAGTGGCGCGTATCGCTTCTTCTATATACATCATCGGCAATCGGGTGTCGGCAGATAAAAACGATTCGTAACTGCCTCGCTCCAATGCTTTGTAGAATATGTCTACCGCATAGTCGGTTGTCCCGCCACCAGGTAAGCTGCGGTGGCCTATCAAGCCGGGGTAGCGCAAGCTGCGGACGTCGACTCCAAATTTGGCGTGGTAATACTCACACCAGCGTTCTCCGGCTAGTTTTGATATACCATATATGGTGTTCGGCTCGCAAACAGTAATCTGCGGTGTGCCAACCGAAGGGGTAGTAGGTCCAAAAACAGCTATTGATGATGGCCAAAAAACACGCTTTACCAATCCTTTGCGCGCGGCATTCAAAATATGGAACAAACCATTCATGTTCAAGTCCCACGCCAAATCAGGTTGCTTCTCGGCACTCGCTGATAGCAAGGCCGCTAACTGATAAACAACGTCTACTTTGTGCTTCTCGAGTATGCTTTCAAGTTGCTCGTGGTTGAGTATGTTGAGGTGTTCGAAATGAACGTCGGCAACTTCTTCTGCATGGGGCGGACGAATATCAGCGGCGATAACGTTTTCGGCGCCGTACATTTCTTTTAACTTGATAACGAGTTCAATGCCGATTTGGCCGGCAGCACCAATTACTAAAGAGCGTTCTTTTCTCATGTTCACTTCTGGTCATTACAGAATTTCAAGGTGGGCTTACGCGCTGCAAATGTACAAATTCGTTTACCGATTTAATGTGCAATCTGATTTAAGGTTACAAACTCAATAACTCTTTGAATCGCACAGCCTGTCGACGAGATATCTCTACTTCTGTTCCTCCTTTCAAGGTGATCTTCAATCGTCCATTGAACCAGCTATCAACCTTTTCTATACACTCCAGGTTGATGATCTGCTGGCGGTTCGCTCTAAAAAAGGTGTTCTCGTCCAATCGCTCTTCCAGTTGATTCAATGATCTTAAAATCAGGGGTTTGTGGTTGTCGAAAAACACACGGGAATAGTTGCCGCATACTTCGAACAAGCGAATATCACCCAAACGGACAAGCCAACATTTTTCGCCGTCTTTCACGAAAACTTTTTTCGAGGCATCCAAAATGCCTTCTTTAATCTCTCGCTCTTTGCCATCTTGCTCTTCATCGGTACCTAAATGCTGTCGTACTTTTTCGATGGCTTTGGCCAACCGGTCGGCCTTAAGCGGCTTTAAGAGGTAGTCGAGGGCGTTGTACTCGAACGATTTAATGGCGTACTCGTCGTAGGCGGTGGTGAAAATTACTTCGGGTATGTTGTCGAGCGACTCAAGCAGCTCAAACCCATTCTTTCCGGGCATGTGGATGTCCAAAAACAAAAGCTCAGGAGCCAAACTAACAATCAATTTTTCTCCGTCTGCTGCATTGTCGGCTTCTCCAATAATCTCAATTTCTGGATGCTGTTCAAGCATGTTCTTCAACTCCAATCGCGCTAAGCGAGAGTCTTCTATTATTAATGCAGTGATCTTTTCCATTTTAAACAGGTATGGTTATCCGCGCTACTACGCGCGTTTCTTCTTGTCTTAAAAGCATTGCGGCTGCCTCGCCGTATATAAGTTGCAATCGTCTTCTGATGTTCGGTAATCCTATCCCGCTGTTCTCTACTTTGCGCTCTGTGGCATGCACCCAATCGCCTGAATTACTAACTTCTATAACCAATTTGTCGCCATCTCTGTGGGCGGCAACCCATATGTTTCCTCCCTCCAATCGACTGCTGATACCGTGCTTTACGCTGTTTTCTACAAGTATCTGGATAATCATCGGTGGTATTCTGACGCTCTCTGTCTCGGGATCAATGGTGATCTCATAGTTCAAGCGGTGCTCGTACTGTATCTTGCAAAGTTCAAGAAAATCGACAACAACTGAGATCTCTTCTTTCAAGGTCACTTCTTTGTCTTCTGTATGCATCATGCTGTAACGCAATAACTCCGATAACTTGGTAACCATCTCTCGGGCACGAGGAACATCCTCCAACATCAATGCGCGTATGTTGTTCAAACTATTGAACATAAAGTGGGGGTTGATCTGTCCTTTTAAGGTATTCAATTGCGCATCCCGAGCCGCTGCTTCTGATTTGTACCGTGCAATACGCGCTGTCTGCCCAATCTCAAAAAAGTGATAAGCGAAGTACAATAAACTCCATAATATGACGATGAAGTAGTTGTTCAACAAAGCGATCAAAAAGGTAATGGTGGTCATGTCGGCCTTGTGCTCTGGAGTATAGGATCCCAAACTGAAATGGACACCAACAGTGGCTGTGGTCCATATCAATGCACTGGTCAAACAACCCATGAGAAGGGGTAACCACAAGCGACGTAAATTCCGATTGGCCCACTCACGCAAACGGATGAAGTGACGGAATAAACTGGTCACAATGAAGCCGATCAAAACGTTGCTGGTTGATGACACAACGGTCGTCCAATGCACTTTTTCGTTTGTCAACAAAACACCTACTACCAACACCATGAAGATGGTCCAGCCTGTAATTTGTACGGTCCAAAACGGACTTTTCTTATCTGCTATGTCTGAACTCATGTCCTTTTATTCTCTGCCGAAGATAACACTGTGTACCTCTTTTCTATTCGTCGGTTGCGTTATTGCCATCATTTCAATGCCAACAACCATTCTCGAATGGTTCGCAGTGCTTCTGGTGATATTGTTTGATCCAATTCGCCATATTCCGACAGGCTGCCTGTGCTTGTTTCTTGAAATAGATGGTTGTGGTTCATCAATGTTTTCGATGTAAACTGCTTGTTCCCTCCGCGTCGCATTGCAAAGCCTATGCTGCGAAGGTTGGCGCCATGTGCTACTTGTAGGTCTTTGTCGCCGTTCATGGCGAGGGTCGGACAACTAACTTTTTCCCAATAAGGTGCTGGGTCAAGATTCATGAAATAACGCATCCATGGTCCTTTCAAGGAAGTGATGAGTTGTTTCTTTTCTGCTGAAATCAATTCTTCACTGAAACTTCCGTCTTTTCGCAATGCGTCATACGCTCCATCGATCATGGCATCCAAATCGGCACCGTCAGGGGCGGAAATGATGATGTTGGTGATGCTGGTAATCCGATCTGAATAAGCCACTGCATCGTCGTATGTGTAGCCTTGCGACATCATGATGTCGCGTTGTTGGGTGGTAAGCAACTGCGATCCAATTACTCCTGGTCCGGCAAGCGAAATCACAAAATCAATGCCTCCCTGCGATGCCACCATCGCTGCTACAATTCCTCCCTCACTGTGTCCAATCAGTCCAACTTTTGCCGCGCTAAGTGGCGTTTGCCTTCTCGCGAAATCCACAATGGCCGACACATCACTTGCAAAATCTGCGCTGGTAGCGCTCGAAAAATCACCTGTTGACTCTCCCACACCGCGATCGTCGCACCGCAATGTCGCTATGCCCGCGTGCGCTAAATCATCGGCGATAACCAAAAAGGGTTTGTGCCCTAAAATTTCTTCATCGCGATTCTGCGGTCCTGAGCCTGTTATAAATATGGCCAAGGTTTTTACTTCTCCTTCAGGCATGAACATGGTGCCCGCCAAGATGTGATCTTCAAGCGCTATCTCAACTTCTTCTGTGCGATATGGGAAGGGCGCAATGGGGTCTTGACTGCGGCGAACTACTTCTTCTTCAAGTGCCTCTCTGCCAAATGAAATGTCGAGACTTTGACCTTCTTGCGCAAAGGTTCCCGTCATCATCTCGTCGACTAGTTTCAAATTCAATTCGATATTTAAATCTGAAATGCGCAAAATCAAGCGGTCTCCGTCTTTTTCACAACTGCTGAATGCCATGCCCTGTTCAGAATTGTTGATTCGCATCAGTCCGGTTATGTCGTCGCCGTCTTGAAGATCCAAGGTAAGTACGATGGATGCGCCAGGTGGTCGCAGGTAACCATGCCACAAGCCATCAACCATCTGTGCAATAGCACTGTGACTGCCAAACAACATTGTGGAAAAGAGGATGAGAAACAAGGTGTAATTCTTCATGTGACGAAACTTGAAGGAGTTAAATTAGTACGTCGATTGCGTTAATATGTAATCCTTTGTGGTGAAAGGGTTTATGTAAGTTGCGAACGGACGACACCCGCAGTGAAGGGATTGTGGCTTTTCAACCTTTGTGTCACTACATTTCATTGAATGTGAAGTGGCCTTCGTTTTTTGTTTATTTTCGAGACCTCAACTCCTGCCTGTGATTTTTAATCTTTTCGCCTCTAACCAAAACGATGTCCCACTTACTGAAGAGGAATATCGCTCTGCGTTTAAAGATTACTATAAATCAATTCGGTATTTTATCTACTACAAATCCAGTGATGAGGAGTTCGCTGAAGATATCGCTCAAGATACGTTCGTCAAACTTTGGGAAAATCGTGCAAAGATTGATCGAAAGACAATTAAATCGTACCTGTACACGATCGCAAACAATCTGATGATCAATCAGATGAAGCGCCGACAACTTCAATTCAAATTTCAAAACCAAAAGCAACCTACACAAGACGTGAAAGATGCGGTTTACATGATTGAAATGCAGGAGTTCGATGTCCGTCTCCAAAAGGTTCTTGCTGCCATTCCCGAGGGTGCCCGTGAGGTGTTTTTAATGAATCGTATCGAAGACATGAAGTACCGCGAAATAGCTGATCGACTAGGTATTTCTGTAAAAGCAGTGGAAAAAAGGATGAGTAAGGCTCTTCAGATTATACGAGAACAGCTCAATGTAGATATTTGATGAGGTCGCTGCTGCTTTCGATCGTTGCTTGCGTGGGGGTTTTTCTATCTCACGGACAATCACTCGATAAGAAGGTGTCGTTCCATGAATCCAATATCGCTGTTTACAAGGCATTGCGGCAAATTGAGAAGTCATCCGATGTCTCTTTTGCATACGATAGCAAGGCGCTGCGCGGATTCGACGTCTCGGCAGATGTCGACTCAATCCGTCTAAATGACCTTTTGTTTTCTTGGCTCAACCCAATCGGTTATGAAGCCAAAGAGTTCGGTGAAAGTGTGGTGATTGCGCCTAAAAGATTGGAGGTGGAGGCGAAATCGCCTACTCGGTTTGACATCACGGTGCACGGCCGCATACTAGACGCCATTTCGCTCGAACCACTGCCTTTCGCATCGGTGGCAGTTGTGAACCAAAAGGTGGGGGCGTATGCAAACAATGAGGGCTATTTTACTATCCTCAATGTAAAAGCCGATACATGCCTGCTCGAGGTGTCATACATAGGCTTTAGTAGCGAAAGAATAAGGCTGGCGCCAGATGAAAACCTCGAAAATGTAGAGGTGCTGCTGCATCGAAACAATGCGGTACTTCCGGTGGCTACTGTTGAAGTGGTGCAGGATAAGCCGCTTTTGCCAGGCCTCGATCCAACGTCCTCCATCATCGATGTCGAATTGGCCAGCACAATCCCCAACTTGGGTGAGCCCGACCCCATTCGCCTCTTCCAACTGATGCCAGGGGTGGGGGGAGCTCTCGAAAATTCAGGTGCTTTTCATGTTCGCGGCGGCGCCGCGGATGAGAATCTGATCTTGTTCGATGGGTTCACGATCTATTATTTGGACCATTTTTTCGGAATCTTTTCGGCAATCAACGCCAATAGCGTAAAGCATATGCAGCTCAACAAGGGGGTGCTCGATGCTCGCTTGGGTGGAAGGGCTTCTTCGGTGCTGGAAATAACGGGTAAACAAGGAAATTTGCTACGCCCATCAGTCAAACTCGATTTCTCTCCAATTAGCTTTTCAGCGCGGGTAGAAACACCTATTCTCGCGAAACGTGCATCGATGATGCTTTCCCTCCGCCGCTCTTTTACCGATGTATTGGTGTCGCCAACCTTCAACACGCTTTTTACGAATGTCTTCAATAACAGCATTTCGTCTCTTCAAAACCCTTCGAATAATGCGTTCGAAGCTGCCCCGAATTTCCGTTTTTTCGATTTCTCTTTTAAGGTGGGGTGGGAGTCTCTTCAGGGTGATAAACTCAGTTTGGCTTTCTATTCGGGTAACGATCGCCTCGAGTTGAACACGTCTGAAAATTCTGCCGACGATAGGTATGTCCTTGGCTATAACGATCGCAGCACTTGGGGGTCAACAGGCGTTGGATTTACGTGGAACAGGCAGTGGTCGCCAACTTTAAGATCGACCTTTTCAGCTGGTGTTTCTGGCTTCAACAGTGAACTTTTCGGTTATGATGCTTCACAAAACTTGCTGATCGGTGCGGTTGATACACTTTTCTTCGACCGGGATTCTGAAATTCGTGATGCCTCGGGCCGATTTGAATTGGAAAAAATTCTCAAAAACCACCGCTTCACGGTAGGGATGAATGTTACGCAGTACAATGTCGCCAATGCACAACTCGATAGTGATGGGACAGCTTTGAGAAATGAGAAAAGTGCCAATCTTCTGGCGGTTTTCGGACAAGATGAATGGGCGTTTTCGCAGCTTTCTATAAACGCTGGTGGGCGGGTTTCTCGTTTTTCGAATGTGAGCGGTGTATTTGTTGAACCTCGCATTCGGGCTACGTTACCTGTTTCTAACAAGGTGCGCTTTACGGGAGGTTACGGGAGGAATTTTCAATTCATCCGCAATGTCCGACAACAAGATTTACTCTTAAACACCACCGATGAATGGCGCTTGGTAGATGGTGATACCCTGCCCGTACTCAAGGTTGATCAGTTTAGCCTGGGAGCAAGTTTTTCTATCGGGGTTTTCAAGTTTGCCGCAGAGGGTTTCCTGAAATTTTTCAATGGCGCTGTCGACGATGCCCTGCGCTATCCTTCGCTGGCTGTAAACGCTGTTGAGAACAATATTCTGGTAGGAACTGCTACTTCCAAAGGTGTTGAATTCATGCTCTCGAAGTCATCAGGAAAGCACGCTGGCTGGTTGGCTTACACGTTCAGTAAGGCTGAAAATACGTTCAGCGAATTGTTGGATGCTCCCATCTTGGCGCGATATGATCGGCGAAATGAGTTGAAATTGGTGTACACTTTCCACGCTCGGAAATGGGATGTGGGCGCGGTATTCATTTACGCCGATGGCTTGCCATATACTCCTGTCTACGGCACATATTCTATTCCTTTGGTCAATGGCGAGGTGCGAACTTTCCCTGCTTTTGGTCAGATAAATGAGGCCAGACTTCCTGCTTACCACCGCCTCGATCTATCCGCGAAGCGAAAATGGCAAACGGGAAAGTACGATTTGAGCCTCGGAGCAGGTATTTTCAATGTCTACAACCGAGTGAATGTCAAAAATCGCTACTATTATGTGTCGGGAACTCAAAGCGATAATGTTGTCATAGGGACACGTGACCTTGTATTCCTCGGTGTGCTGCCTTCTATAAATCTCTCTCTCGAATGGTAAGATGTCTCACATATTGTTTGGTCTTCCTGCTCTTAAGCTGCAAAGGTGTGAATGTCGACGATTTGGCTGAAACGGAGCTTGCTGTATATGCTCTCATCATCGCCAATGAACCGGTGAAAAATGTCCGTGTTAATTACCTAACGACGCTGAATGGAGTGAAAACAGGTGAGCCCATTGTTGATGCAAATGTGTTTCTTTCTGCACAAGGTGTGGAGGTCGAACTTTCCCCAGATCCTACATCCCCGGGTTCGTACTACGATGAAGCTGGTGTGCTCGATGTGCTGCCCAATACTACTGTTTCCATTCGGGTTGAGTATAAAACGAAACGAGCAACGGCTTCTGCTGCGGTTCCTGATGAAACAGAAATAGTGAGTGTGAGTGCTTCCACAATTCCTGTTGATGAATTGAGCCTAGGTCAGCCTGTTTTCTCGGTTTTGTGGACACAACAGCCGGGTTTTTCGCACGTTCTTACCCTCGATGAGCCACCGGGCGGTGCTGTGATTCCATTCACTGTCCCTAGTGGTTTGTTCTCTGCGCAATACCGTTTGCCAGTGCCCGGTCAAGGAACAACGTTGTATGATGTTGATTTTACGTATTACGGAATTCACACGCTTTCCATTATAACCATCGATGCAAACTACGATGCGTTGTTCTTTTCAGCTTTTGATGCGCTGGATCAACGTGTTAACAATGAGTTCGATAATGTTGAAGGGGGTGCAGGGTTTTTTGGTGCAGCAACGAGATCTATCATTGAGATAGAAATAATAGAAATATGAGCGGTTGCAAGTAGGGTGATCGCTAGTACGCTTGTATAATGACCGAAATTTGGTCGAAGACAGATGTCAATGAACGAGAAAGATTTAAATAAAATTCTAAAGAACTGGGATGTCCAATTCAAGTTCACGGAAGAAGAGGCTTGGGAAAAACTTAGTCTGCGCAACCGAAATGCGGAAACGAAAGTTGTAAGCATGCGCAGAAGTTATACAAGTTGGATCGCAGCTGCGTCCATTGCGATGGTAGCTTTCGCTGCTTGGTTTGCATTTTCGTCAGATGAGGTAAAGGTCGTTGCAGCGCAACGGATGGACTATGTCCTCCCAGATGGATCTGTTGTCCGCATGAACGAGGGCAGCGAACTAATGTACGATGCTAGCGAATGGAAGGCTGAACGCTCATTGTCGCTAAACGGTGAGGCCATGTTTGAAGTGAAAAAAGGTAGCACGTTCACTGTGCATACATCTCAAGGTGATGTTTCAGTGTTGGGTACTTCTTTCAATGTTTACGCTGAAAACAATCAATTCCATGTTGATTGCTACACAGGTAAAGTGCGTGTTGCTGCTAACAGCCAAGAGCATCTATTGACACGCGGACTAGCAACGAAATTGCGAGATGGAAATTTGGCAGAACCTTTTGAGTTCAATGCCGATGCTCCAGCTTGGCTCAGCGGAGACCTGGTCTTCGTTAATGCCGATCTCACACGCGTGGTCTCTGAACTTGAAAGAAAACATCAGATACGCATTACTTTGAACTTGAAAGATACGTCCCGTGAAATTAGTGGCGACTTCACCAATTTCACTGCTTCAGATGCTATAGCGTTGATTGCTAGCGTTATGGATTTGAAATCAGAGGGTGACCAATCTACCGGATTTACACTTTCAGACAATTAATTGCAAAAAAGTGTGAATAGTGGTGGGGTTTTTGCAGATACGTCGGTATCTATTATGATTTTTGTACCACAAAGTTGGTGATTCGTTCTGAATCATCTTCAATAGTATAGTTAGTTTTAGTTAAGGTTTAAGACAGCTCCGAAAACGTTCGGGGCTGTTTTTTTATCTCGCTATCTTACCTTTGCCGCATGAAGCAGTTACATTGCGCAGCGAGCGATTTCGACTATGATTTGCCAGCTGACAGAATTCCCGATCGCCCGGCAGCGTCACGTGAAGGCGCTAAACTTCTGATCTATAAGTCAGGTGCTATCTCCGATCTGAACTTTAGCGATGTCGTATCAGCAGTGCCGCAAAATGCACAATTGGTGGTGAACGATACACGGGTGATCCACGCTCGTCTTTTCCTTGAAAAGGAAACAGGAGGGAAGGTGCAGATTTTCTTGCTGCAACCGTTCAATGTGTCGGTCGAAGAGGCCATGAGCCATCGCTCTGAGTCGCTGTGGTTGTGCATGGTTGGCGGGGCGAAAAAGTGGAAAGAAGGGGTTGTAAAGCTAACTCACGAGGGTGTTACGATAGCTGCTGAACGTGTGAACCGAGATGAAGAGAAGTTCTTGATTCGTTTGACGTGGTCGTCAGAGGCCTCTTTCGCTGAACTAATCGATGTCGTTGGTAACATCCCTCTGCCGCCTTACATGCTGCGAGAGGCTGATGATGATGATGTTTTGAGGTATCAAACAACCTATGCGAAACAGCCGGGTAGTGTGGCTGCGCCAACTGCCGGACTGCATTTTACTCCTGAAATAATTACTGCCATGCAAGCTGAATTGGTGCCAGTAACTTTGCATGTGAGCGCAGGAACGTTTAAGCCGGTTACCCAAAACAGTATCGCCGATCATACCATGCATGAAGAGGAGTGCATTGTGCCGCTATCGACAATCAAAAGTCTATCTCTTAAAACTGCCCGTTTTGCTGTTGGCACTACTTCTTTGCGCACGCTCGAAAGCCTGAGGTGGATAGCGGTGAAGTGGTTTCATTCTAAAACCCCTCAACATGAAGTGCTGCAAACCGATGCATACAATTTTCCTGACCCCTTCGCTTGTTTCGAAGATGCGATGGTGTTTCTTGCTCAACAAGTTGAATCACAGCAATGGGATGGATGTCGGTTTAAAACAGCCATCATGATCTCTCCTGGCTACGAAGTAAAATCCATCACAGGTCTGTTCACCAATTTCCACATGCCGAAAAGTACGCTGCTGTTTCTGGTGTCTGCCCTCATCGGTGATGATTGGAAAAAAGTTTACGATCATGCTTTAGAGACAGACTATCGGTTTTTGTCCTATGGCGATTCGTCGTTGTTGATTAAATGAGCGTTTTGAAGCGATCATGTGATTGAATGGCTGCAGTAAGACTTCAATATTCATAAATAATGGGTTGGGGAATTGGGTGCATAAATTGTAATCTTAGTAAATAATGGATTGAAAAATTATCCAAGAATAAACATAAAGCGAACGACCCCATGCCCAGAATTATTCTAATGCTGCTTTCTTTTGTGTGTTTTATGGTTTTGGTTAAAGCTCAAGATAATATTGAACTAATCGGCACCTTTCACAATTGCTCGGATCTTAGATTGCTTGATATTCCAGACGAAGAGCCTGCATGGGGAGGGTTTCGAAATGATACAGAGATGTTTTATATTTTCAATAAAGACTATACAATAAGAGATTCTTTCCCTATTGATACCCCATTTAATTTTGGAGAAGTACGAAAAATGCAAATTGTCCGCTACATGACTCCAGACTCAAGTGACCTTCACTTGGTTGTCCATTTTGAGGATTTCCAAGGGACAAGTGTTGAAATGTATAGCACGGAAGAACAGATTTTCCAGTATAACACAATGAATGATTTTTTCTGGGGTAAACTACATTCAGGTGGTTCAAGGCTTATTCTGTATAAACAAAATGGATGTGTAGCCTACAGCCAAGTTGGCACTTTTCCTATGGGCACAAATGGCATCACCCAAGTGAAATTTATTTCAGATGAGATAGGGACAAGGTATTTTGGTAAATACAACACACAATTGGTTCGATTATCATCAAACCTTGAAATAGTTGAGTATATCCCTGGAGGTGGTGCAGGTGGTGTTGGAACTATAGAGGAAGTTTCTCGATTCTTTTACGATCAAGATGACGGAATTGAAATCTTCGTGCATAGTAATTTTCCATACGAGGGAGGTAAAATAATAAATGAAACAGGGGAGGTTTTGTTTGCATTCGAAGGGGACTTCAGATTTGAAGCAATGAATGGCGTGAACGACATCCTTGTAGCTGTTGAGACCTTGGACTATAAATGATACAGACTACCCGGTTTTGAATTGTGTGCTGATGGATATGGGGCGTCTACCAGATTTCAGAGCGGGCCTAATGAAGAGGTGCTTGTAGAAGAGAACTATACTACTATGTCCGAAATCAATTTAGAACTATATGTTCCTAATGAAAACGGCTACTTCGAGCATTATAAAACTATTTTCTTTCCTTTTGAATTTGAAGACGTCGGCGCCCCTTATCTCAGATCTGTGTCGAATCACTTTTTTAACTCAGATGACGAATATGAATTTGTATATACTACCTTGAGTAACACGAATAGTGAACTTGGAGTATTGCTCTTCATATTTAACGAATCAGGGGAAGTATTATGGTCAAACGAATCTTTAAACATCAACATGCATTTTGGAGAGTGTTTGATTGATAATTATTTCACTACTAGCGCAAGGATAGTCAACGTTCTTGATAATTCTCAACAATACAAGGTTATTAACGAATTTGATTGCAGAAATCTCCCTGATGGTATTTCAGGTGCTTTCATTGTCTATCCTAACCCGACTAACTCAGAGTTCCGATTAGCATTGGTTGATCCAGATCAGTTTTTTGAAAGAGTTGAAATTCTAGATTTGGAAGGGAGATTGATTAAAAGTTACCAGTTTTCTGATATGACCAGCAATGATATGCATATCTCCACTGATGACTGGGCTGCTGGTTTGTTCCTTATAAGGATCTATTCAGGAAATAATATTTTTATTGAACGTTTGGTGAAGTACTGATGAATCAACGCTGAGTTTTAGCCTTGGTTTAATCATCAAATGTACAGCACTGCGGGCCCGAACAACTTACAGTGCATCACCAAGAAGTAACGAACAACAAAAAAGGGAGCTCATAGCTCCCTTTTTCAATATTCAAATGTGTCAGACTTATTGTCCTTCACGATTGTCTTCCAACTCCGCACCTTCTTTTACTGCAGTGAACAAACGTGCAGCAACACCACCACGAGCGCGGCTAGTTACTTGATCTTGTTCTTCAAAGAAGTTGTCTTTCGCAGGTGCTTCTTGAATTGCTCCTTCTGGCGCAATTACCCAAATACCAGCCTCACCTTGAATAGGTGTAGACATATTGCCTGACGGGATAGCGAAAGCCAAACCAGCTACTTTAGGCTCCTGTCCGGTTCCTGATCCAGTAATGGTGGCGTTCTTAAGGGTAACGTTAGCGGCAGTTTTAACTGTTTCACCAACAGAGGCAGCTACAGCAGCAAGGTCAGCACCTTCAGACATCATCTTGATGTATGTCTTCGCTTTTGCTTCTTTCATAGCCGCTTCTTTCATTTGTTCTTCCACATTTTCGAAAGGAGGAACACCTGGTTGAAGAGTTTTGGTAAGGGCTGCAACAACATAACCACCGTCAACAGACATAGGGTTGCTGATTTCTCCTTTCTCCGCTTTGAACGACCAGTTTACCACTTCAAATGGGTTGCGCAAGCCGCCGGCCAATACGGTAGCTCCCGGACGAATCCCTTTGGCTTCAACAATGGCATAACCCATTGTGTCGGCAGCAGTTTTAAAGCTCTCGTAGTCGCTGTAGTTGATAGAAAACTCACTCGCAGCGCGGTAAATTTCTTTCATTGTAGTTGAAGAAGGCTTGATCTGGCGATCGATAACTGCGATGCTAGCCTCGGTTACTTTCCAACGTTGATCCAGTACTTCCACAAGGTGGACACCGTAAGTAGTTTCAACATTGCCAATGGCACCGATATTACTGTTAAAACAGAAATCTTCAAAAGGCTTCACCATTTGTCCGCGTGGGAAGAAGTCATAAACCCCTCCTGTTGCTTTCGAACCTGGATCATCGCTAAAGCGATTTACCAAATCTTCAAATGAAGCACCACCTTTCAAAAGCGCTTTTAAACTATCCGCTTTAGCGTTCAAAGTAGCAATTTCTGCAGGGTCATTTTTCCCGCTAGATTTCAAAAGTATATGACGACACTTTGCAGTTGAGTCAGCAACGCTCTTGCGATCAACAAGCTTCACCAATTTCGAAAAGCCATTTTCATCGTACGGACCTACAATTGTTCCGATTGAATCGCTGAACATTTTCTTCTGCATTTCAGTGTTCGAGTCAGACTGACGAACAGTCTCAACCACATAACGTCCTGACGCTGATTTAGAAGCTGCAAAAACTGAATCGTCAGCAGCTACTTTCCAATCTGCAGCCAATGTGCCCAACTCAGTGTTGATGGCGTCAATGTCTGCTTGTGAAGGAGCAACGGCGAAATTGATGTACTCAATATCGCGGCTGTTCAATTGAACATACTGCTTATCGTTTTTGTGACGATTGTAAAACCCACGGACATCGCTGTCAGAAAGCTCAATTGTGCTATCCGGAATGTCGGTGTATTTCTTCAATACATACTTGATATTCACTTTCTCTTGTCCGCTCAAATACTCATACTTCGCTTCAAGGCTATTTGCATAAATACCCTTGTTTACAAGCATGTCGTATTTCTCACGCAAACGTTTCTGCTTAATTACGAGGGCATAGCCTTCGTATTTCGCAGGATCTTGCGCAAACATTCCAGCGAAGGTTTGTTTCCACTGATCTTTTTGCTCAGGTGTAACTCCTTGACCGTAGAATGTACGTTGGATGTAAGGGGAAATTTGATCTCCGAAGCGGATCTCATCAAATTCACCTTGTTTCAAATCCAAGCCGAGCGCTTTGTAATCGTCTTCAAGCAAGTACTGCTCAATCATGTCGTTCCAAACCTCGCTTTCAAGGCTTTGGTTGTTCGCATAATTGAAAAGGTCTCTCCGTGTCTGGAGAGCCATTTGGTATTCGGTTGCGCTAATGCTAGCACCACCAATTTCACCAACCGCACGATTGCCACCTTGATTAAACAAAGCTAACACAGCGTCGTAAGGGATAAGGAATCCCAACATGCCGATTCCTAATAGAATCAAGGCAACAAACAAAAGCCATTGTACTGACCGAATCTTTTCGAGCACCGCCATAGTAGTACTGTTAATTTTTTGAGACCGCGAATATACGGAGACTTAACGACTTATGAAAAAAACTAATTGTCGTTCGTGCGAAGATCTACCAATTCTACCCTGGAAGTGCTGACTCGCAGCATTCTACAGGTGTATTTTCCTATTGAAACTACGTCGTGAAGCTGTGGAATTTGTTGCGTATGGTGTATGATCATTCCACCTAAGGTGTCGTAATCGTCGTGTTCTGGCAAATCCAAACCAAATTCTTGATTGAGGTAATCGATTTCCAATCGGGCAGAAAACTGAAAATGTCCCTCATCTATTTGTTGTTCAATCAGTTCTTCGGTGTCGTGTTCGTCGTCAATATCGCCGAAAATTTCTTCAACGATATCTTCTATGGTGATAATGCCGCTTGTTCCGCCGTATTCATCGACAACAATAGCGAGGTTCCGTTTTTTCTTAATGAAGAATTCGAGGACTTCATTTGCAGCCATCGGTTCAGGAATGATGATGGCTGGCATTAAGATACTTTTGATTGATTCAGGGCTTTTGAAGATATCGCGGACATGGACGTATCCGATGATGTTGTCAATGGTGCCGCGATAGATAACCACTTTAGAAAGGTTTGTTTCAAGAAACAGATCGCGCAATATCTGAACTGGCTCTTCAACGTCGAGTGCAATGACTTCTTTCCGCGGAATCAAACAATCTCGTGCTTTGAGCTGCGAGAAGTCGAGGGCGTTTTGAAGAATTTGTATTTCATGCTCCAGTTCCTGATCGGGATGCATGTTCTGGGTTATTTCTTTGAGATAGTGGTCGAGGTCAACCGCGCCAAAGGAAGCGCGTTCGCTCGATGTTTCAGCCCGGAGGATATATTTAATGAATCCTTTACTCAAGGACGTGATGAACCAAGAGGGGATAAGCAAGATGTAATAGACGGCTGCCAGGGGAACGGCAAATGCGTTTAACCAAAAGTTCGGGTTGATACGGAAAATTGATTTCGGGAGAAATTCTGCTGTAAGCAGGATGACAAAGGTGGAGATGATGGTCTGTGTTGTAAGAGCAGTTATAGGGTTTTCTGCTTCGTTCCAATCTTCAACACCAAAAATCAATGAAGCGAGCATCTTACCGAATTCGATACCATAAAATACCAAAGCGAGGTTATTACCTACAAGCATTGTGGCAATAAACAGTTTCGGTTTATGAAGAAAGATGCTAAGTACGCGTGCAGAGAATCTACCCTGTTTGAGATCTAGCTCTATTTTTAGCTTATTCGCCGTAACGAACGCGATCTCCATTCCTGAAAAGAATGCCGAGAAAGCAAGTGAGAGGAGAATTATCAGCCAACTATCGTAGTCCATTCAGGATGTAAGAAATGTGTGGGTCAAAGTTACCCATTTTTATTGATCTCCTTGCTGTTCTTTGTACTGTCGTTCAAGTCGCTTTCTAAATCCACGTCTGAACAGGTACCAAAGGGCTGCTAAAACAGGCACTACGACCATGAATTTGTTTTCAGCAATACCTTCGGTGTAGCTGAAATAAATGGTTGCAAGCACTGAAAGTATGAGCACAATCAGCCAAAATATTTCAACTGTTTTATGCAATCGTATGGCTTTTTCAAAATCCATTGAGTGTGTCTTTTTTATTCGGATCGTCTACGTAAATTATTCCAGTAACCTCTTTAATCTGTCGTTTTCGGAAGCGTGTGTCTGAAATTAAACCTTTGCCTTTTATAATGGCTTCTTCTGTGGTGATGACGACAAATTTATCGGTGTAAACCTTATCGCTGTCTTGCAGCCAAATCAACTCTTCTGTATCCAATCGGTTTCCGTCATTGTTTTCAAGGACAACTTTTTCTCTGGCTTCCAGGCGATTTAAGATTTCGTAAAAGGTGCCGTTTTCGGCACGTAACGTTGCTTCTATCTGCTCCAATGAGTCGTACATGGTTAGGGTAAACCCTCCTGAAACTTCAAGATGTCCGTCTTCACCTTCAAATCGATCTAGCTTAGCAGCCTCGAGTTTGTTCGATAATTTACCATTTTCGGTATAGAAAAAGGTGCCGTCTATTATTGTTTGGGTAGCGATTTCGCGTTCATCGGTGAGGGCTTTTATTTCTTCGATATCGTTGGAACAAGAAAAGAGCATTCCGACAAGTAAACTTGCCGGAATGCTCTTTTTCAAAATATCGTTTAGCCCGCGAATCATTGTCTGGCTCGAACGGTGGTCGTTTCTCCTGTGCAGGTTGTGAAACTTTCACCTTCTTTCAATCCATATGTAAAACAGTCTTCTTTTGAAGGAAATTGCGCTTTCATATTGGCAATTTTCTTGTTTGCCAGTTCTGAAACACTGCCGTCAACACTTTTCGCCTTCGCGTAATAGTCGGCAGCAAGCCAGAACATTGCGCGAGCGCCAATTTTCCCGTCGTCGCACTGTGAAGATGAACCAGCTACGGCATCACCAATGAGCATGTATGCTTCTCCACTGTTTGGGTTCTTTTGCAATACGCGGTTTGCATAAGACTTGGCTTTTGAAGAGTTCTTCACCGCTGATGCTACTTGTCCGGCTTTCAATAGGTATGTCTCTTTATTCGAGCAATCGCCACACAGATCCACTGCTTGTTCGAAGTATCCCAGCGCTTTTGAGTATTCACTCTTTTTCGCATATCCAATTCCAAGTCCGTATGCAGATTCTGCACTAGGCTCTTTGTCATGCACCGCTTCAGTTACAGGCAAGAACAATGCGTTTTCTGTACATTCTTTCTTGTTTAGGAGGCGAAGCACTTTTTTCTTCAACTCGAAATCGTCGGGTGCATCTTTTACTTTTTGCTCCAAAACGGGAACCATGTCGTCGCATGATGCAATCTGGACAAAGATTTCATCTACGTTGTTGCGGGCTTTCTCATAGCCTTCTACAACGTTTGCATCGGTTTCTCTTACCACACTGGCGTCGATGTAATCTTGAATGGTCAGGTAATCGGTTAACAGACTGCTTAGGTATTGTCCACGTGTTGCAGGATCTCCATCCTTAAACATGTAGAACAAAGTGAGGTAGTAACCGCTGATGGTTGCTGCAGAGCTGTTTTCTTTCGAACAATCAAAAGACTCTTTGAACATTGCAAATGCTCCTGAAACGTCGTCGCTGAAGTATTTGTAGTAGTCACCAGCTTTGTAACCCAAAATACTGCATCTATTCAACGGCTCTTTCTTGGTTTCAGGATAGAGCTCCATTCTTTTGTCGTATAACGCCATCAAAGAGTCAACAAGCGCAGCTTTGCGCACTTTGTCTTTGTTGGTTTTCATTTCTTCTTTCACGAAGCGAACGCCGTCAACATACATGTTTTCACTGACGTCGGGCGGGCATTCTTTGCATGCACCTTGCCAAGCGAGGTAAGCATCGTGGTAGTTCTTCTGAGTTTTGAAGCTTTTGTAAACACTCAAAGCTTCTTTGCAGCGCAATTGCTGCTCTTCGGTATCTCCGTATTTATCTTCTTGAGCACCTACGAGCAGTGCCGACATCATGAGAAGAGAAGTTAGTAGTCCTGTAATTTTTTTCATCGTAATTAAATTTTACTCGTATTTCCGTTGTACAAACCAAGCGTTCTTGTAAAAAGGTGAAAGTGAAAAGCCAATGTAGAAATTGGTAAAGTCTTCACGAATCATATTTCCTTCGTTCTTGCCCCTTGAGCCAATTTCCATGCCAAAATGTATTTTACTCGCTGATCGGGAACTCAACAAAGGTATGGTCAATCCCGCTGATATTGCTTGCTCAGTTATTTGTTCATCTTGAACGCTAACATAAGTAGGCGTCAAACGTGCTCCAAGACGATAGTTCGAACGAGAAAACATGTTCTTCGCGTCTTCAATCGGCTTTGGTGTAAATTGGAAACCGAGTGAATATTCTCTAGAATCTTTCAATTGGCCAACAAGTTCAACATCCGAATTGTTCAATTCGCTCCAATTCCGCTGGTTCATATCCATTGCAAGCGCAAATTGTCGTCCGTTTTTGTTGTGATGATGCAAAGCTACACCGAACCTCACGTTTTGAGGCATCATGAACGAACCTGTGGATGTTACATTTGACGAGCTATCAATAGGTAAAACAACGCCCGAACTTGTCACGGTGCTTTCCATAAGTTCGTTGAGCTCGATTTGCATCTTCATTTTTGGCGTATAAACAGCGCCGACTTGAATGAAGGTGCGCGTATTCAATCGCTTATCTGAACCATAGCGCGTCCGCAGATCCTGCTCGTAATGCACGCCGAGATCAAAAAGAAAGTCGTAGATCCTTGTCGTTTTTGTGCTTCGGGTGTCGACAAAAGTTACATCGGCGATGTCGATAGCGCGTACGTTCTTTATGTTCCCAAATACATAATTCACTTTGCCTCCAAAACTTACGCTTCTTTGGACAACGCGCAAACTATCGTATACGTTTCCATTTTTATCATTAAAGTAATGATACTTATACATGTCTACCTTGTGACCAGCACCTAAGTAGATCTTACTAATTCCACCACTCCCATCGTATTTGAAAGCGGCATTTCCAATTCCTTCTATTTCTTCTTCCTTGGTTATCGAATAACCACTTGTGCTAAATGGCGATAGTCCGAATAGATACCCTGTATTTGATTTCGCTTTTTTAAATGCGAAATTGAATTGATCGATGTTACCAGCATTCAAGGTTTGAGACTGGTTGCCTTCGGTAATCCTAAGCGACTGCAATCGGAGTCCTGTTTGGAAATTGGTGTTAAACAAACTTCCTAGGGTAGAAGGGTTCTCTGCGTTTAAGATATATGGGTCATTCCAGGTGCTGCTTACCCCACCAAGTCCTTGTGTAGCAACCGACCCTGTGCGGTATAGGTCGCCAATGCCAAAAAGAGAGTATGGCGACAAGCTGTTTAACTGTCCGTTAGAAACGAAGGCAATCAACGAAAAGAATATGATGAGCTTAGCGCGCATTGAATAACAAAATTTGGTACAGACCACGCAGGGTCAAAAACGGGTCTGCAAAAATGTAACTTTTTAATGGGGGAGCAAAATAGATTGTATCTCCGCCGGTTAAGACGATTTGCAGGTCGGAAAAGTTATTTTTAAATGTCTCGATACACCCTTCAATTTCTTTGGTCCATCCGTTCAACACACCGCTTTGCAAGCAGCCCAACGTAGAATTGCCTGAAAATATTGCCTTCTGTGGAATCTCTACCAGTGGCAGTGCTGCTGTAAATTCATGCATGGCTCGGGCGCGCATCTGCAAGCCAGGTGCGATAATGCCTCCTTTAAAAACGCCATCTCTTAATAAGTCGTACGTAACACATGTCCCCATATCGATTGCCAAAGCGTTCTGTCCTGAAAACATTTTATTCAACGCACAAGCGTTTGCAATACGGTCTATGCCGGGCTTCGATTGTTTGTCGTAACTACTTCCAATGGGCAACTGGATGTCTGCATCAGCAAAAAAAACTTCGCCATGGTCTTTTAAAGAATTCAGCACAGTAGGGATTTTGCCACTGCCTGAGACGAGGATATGTGAAGGTTGAAAGGCACGCGTGATATCTAACAACGCATCAACATTTTTTTGTTCCAAAGTTGCGTTAATCGTCAATTCGCCGAGTTCGAAGCCACCGTATTTGATTCGGGTATTTCCTATGTCTAGCACCAGTGCCCTTTCTAGTTGGCCCATTGAATGGTTTGCATTAGGTGTTCAATGTCGGTTTTGAAGTAATCAACCACAGGTTGCACTGAATCTGCGTTGCTTCTGTGGTTGAAGTAAAGCGATCCGCGCAGGAAGTGAGAAACGCTATCGGAGACAAAAAATTGAAGAGGCGATGCAACATCACCTGTTAGTTCATAAAGCATCCCGAAATTGGAAGACGAGTCGCTTTTGAACTCAATTCTTCGAATGGCATTTGCCTTTGATTCGTGCTTAAAAGCAAAATTATAGGCATCTTCAATAAGCGGAGTCAGTGATCCACTTGTGTGCAAATAAGTGCAATGGATACGGGCTTTGTATCGCGGGAAATACAAGTTGTACCAGCACGAGTCGGCCGATTGATTGATGACTTCTATCTTGGTAAATGAGGGGATGTCGAAGGTTGTGTTGCACGGAGCCTCGTAGGCGACATAATTTCTATCTGGCAAAGCGATGCGGAAATATCCGCGGGGCTTGGCAACATAGTTTTCATCACAACCCACCAATGTGAGCGCACTAAAGAGGATCAGGAGTGCTGTTCTCATTGTTTTCGATGGTTACTTTAATGCGTTTTACTCTACGTTTGTCTGAGGCTTCTACCGTAAAGGTATAAGTGTCAAAATGAAAACGTTCACCTTTCAAAGGTATTTTGCCAGCCAACTCGACAACGAAACCTGCTAGGGTGTCGCTATCTGCTTTAGCTAATTCAAAAGCCTCTCCATCGATATCCATCACACGGTACATATCAATGAGCGGCGTCTTGCCTTCAAAGACAACGTTGAAGTCATCGATGCGTGAAAAAATCAGGTCTTCTTCGTCGAACTCATCGGTGATTTCTCCGACAATTTCTTCAATAACATCTTCTAGAGAAACGATTCCACTGGTTCCGCCATACTCATCAACTACCACAGCGAGGTGTGTTTTCCGCTCTTGAAATTCGCGGAGTAGGTCGTCTATTTTTTTGTTGGCAGGGACGAAAAATGGTGCGCGCAGAATTTCCTGCCACGCGAATGTTTCAGCATCGAAGTGAGAAAGAAGGTCTTTGATATACAAAACACCAACGATTTCATCGACGGATCCTTTGAAAATTGGAATTCTGGAATAACCTGTTTCAAGCACAGCATGAAGTATGTCGGGCCAAGTTTCATCCACAGAAAAGGCAGAAACATCCATACGGGGCGTCATGATCTGTTTCACATCTTTTGATCCAAAGCTCACAATGCCTTCCAAGATCTTTTTTTCTTCATCGGTTCGCTCATGGTTATCGGTCAATTCCAAAGCATGCTCCAACTCTTCCATGGAGATGTTTGTTGACGATGACCGTTTGAATTTGCGGTTGATGAGGTTGCCAATTTCGACAAGGATTTTCCAGATTGGGTAGAATATTTTCTGGCACACTTGGATGGGTGCAGCCATGATGCGTGCCAATTGCAAGTTGTAATTGGTAGCGTATACTTTAGGAATCACTTCACCGAAAAGCACTAAGAGAAAGGTCACCCCAACAACGTTGATTGCGAATTCAGCAGTAGGGGTGATGCTTCCTTTCGGGATGAGCGCCTCAGTAACAGTTGTAGAAAGAAGAATGATAACGATGTTGATGAGATTGTTCAACACCAAAATTGTAGCGAGCAGATTGCGCGGGCCACTTTCAATGTCCGGACTTTCTAACAAATTCATGATCCGTTTTGAAGAGGGATTTTCTTCATCGCGCAATGCCACAAGGTCAGCGGGGCCGAGTGAAAAGAAAGCTACTTCAGAACCAGAAACCAAGGCACTGGCCACCAAAAGGAGGAGCATTAGCAAGGCTGGAAACCAGAATGCAACAGATGCTAGCTCAGAGAGGAGAAAATTCAGGGGTATACTGGCAGGGTCCACCGGTTATAAGAGTTGGTTAGAATGGAAGATCATCATCTCCCTGCGTTTCTGCCGAATAGCTCGTCTCTTGACGACTTGCAGCAGCAGGTGCAGCATGATGTGAGCCTCCCTGATCATTCGATTCAGGTCTTCCCAACAATTGCATCACATCACCAACAACCTCGGTGGTGTAGCGTTTTTGTCCCGCCTCATCATCCCAAGATCGCGTTCTGATTTTACCTTCTATGTAGACTTGAGATCCTTTGTGAAGGAATTTCTCTGCTGTTTCAGCCAGTTTTCTCCACAAAACGACGTTGTGCCATTCAGTAATGGTTTTGCGTTCGCCTGAAGTTTTGTCGGTATAGTTCTCTGATGTTGCCAAAGAAAATGAACAAACAGCAGTACCGTTTTGCAAGTAGCGAACCTCTGGGTCTTTACCGAGGTTGCCAAGTAGAATAACTTTGTTTATGCCAGCCATAGTTCTGCAAATATACAACAATACGCGGCGAAGTTGTTATATTAAGTTCTCCGCAAGTGGAAGCATTTTTTCGATTAGGCGTGGCACGGGCAAAGTGGCAAGGGCAGACAAGGCAATTAGTTGGCAGTCGGCACTTGTTATCGGCACTTGCTCCGCATGAAAAACACAGACATCGGCTGATATTCTTCGATGTGAAAGCAAATGTGTAAATGTCGAACTGCGCTTAAGTAAGGTCATTTTTGTCCCGAAGAGTGTTTCCGCTTCTTGCAGACATCCCATTTCATCTTGTTTGAAATTCAATTCAGGAAAGTCGTACAATCCCTGCCAGATGCCTTTTTCACTTCTCAGCCTCACCACGATTTGATCTTTGAAAATTACCATCGCATAGCGGATGTTGAGGGGTGTGACTTTTTGCTTGCCAGCCTTGACGGGCAGGTTTGAGGTGGATTTAGAAGCGTGGGCAAGGCATTGGGTTTGAATCGGACAACCATTGCAGTCGGGATTGACAGGTTTACAGACCATAGCGCCGAGTTCCATCACTGCTTGATTAAAGTTGCCAGGCTCATGTGCTGGAATCATTTGAAGCATCTGCTCTCGCGTGAATTTCAGTCCTGACGGACGATCAATGGGCAGGTCGCTGGCCATAAGGCGTGAAATAACACGAAACACGTTGCCATCGACAACAGGTACAGGTACATTGAATGCGATAGAAGCAATTGCAGCGGCGGTATAGGGGCCAACTCCTTTCAATGTCAAAAGCAGGTCATAGGATGCTGGGAATTGTCCGTTGAACTTCTCAACCACCATTTGAGCCGCAAAACGCAAATTTCTTGCTCTCGAATAGTACCCGAGTCCTTGCCAAAGTTTCAAAACAGACTCTTCATCGGCTTTTGCGAGGTCAAAAACGGTAGGAAATGCAGAAATAAATCGAAGGTAGTATGCGGTGCCTTGGTCGACTCTTGTTTGCTGGAGGATTATCTCGGAAAGCCATATCTGGTATGGGTTTGTGGACTCTCTCCAGGGGAGGTTTCTCTTGTGTTTGGCATACCAAACCAGTAGATTTTCGGTGGTTTTTTCCATGTTTTAATAACCCTAATCGGATACAAATGTTAAAAAACGAACGACAGCATTTTAGTTTTCAGCGAAATACAGCTATCTTTGCAGCCCCATTTTTTGAACCCGGAAAATTTTGAAATAATGACGAAGGCAGATATTGTGACCGAGATTGCTGATAAAACTGGCATCGAGAAAGCAGACGTACAAACGGCTGTAGAAGCTTTTATGAAGACCATTAAGGGGTCTCTCGAAGGTGGAGAGAACGTTTATCTTCGTGGTTTTGGTAGCTTCATAGTGAAGAAGCGTGCTCAGAAAACAGGCCGTAACATTCTTAAGAATACTACGATTGTTATTCCTGCGCACCACATTCCATCATTTAAGCCTGCAAAGACTTTTGTTGATGGAGTGAAGAAAAAAGTAGCTGTTAAATAATGAAGTCGGGGTCAGGAAAACTAATATTGGTAATTCTGGCCATCGGGTTGGTAGTTCTTTTCATGGTATTACCAAGGGTGCCGAAAGGTAAACTTGAAGAAGCAGTAGCTCCTGTTTCAGATATTGAAATGGAAGTCGCCGCAGCTGTTCAGCTTGTCCAAAACAGCGCCTCTTCTGCCGAAGCAATGCAAGGCATTATGAAGTTGCGTGAAATCGTTGAACGTGATAGTACGATTGAAACAGCGCAACTGTGGTTGGGTTATTTCAGTTTAGAATCAGGACAACGAGACAAAGCAAGAGGTCGGTTTGAGACGGTAAGACGTTTGAATCCGAACAACCCAGAGCCATATTGGCAGATGGGGATAATGGCTGTAGAAGACAGTAGCTATGCTGAAGCAGTTGAATTGCTTACCACATGCGTCGGACTTGATAGTTCGTACATCAATGGTTTGTTTTTCGTTGCGAGAAGCTATGAAGAGATGGGTGATGCGCAGAATGCGTTGAACTACTACAAGGAGTATCTTCCTTATGCTCCCGACACAACAGTGTCGATGAAAGTGGAAGAATTTATAAGTGTAATAGAATCGAATAATAAGTAATTATATGCCAAGCGGTAAAAAAAGAAAGCGCCATAAGATGGCGACACACAAACGCAAGAAGAGGCTTCGTAAGAACAGACACAAGAAGAAGAAATAAGTCGGGTCGACCCAATGCGGGTCCCCTTTCTTCTTATTTTCTGTTCGAAAGTTGCTTTAGAATTACGTTTTCGTGAACATCGAACTAGTCATAAATTCAACCCGCGATGGTGTTGAGATTGCCTTGCTGCATGATAAAACTCTTGTTGAGTTGCACCGTGAGCACGCCAATCAAGAATATGCTGTTGGTGATCTGTATCTCGGAAAAGTCCGCAAGGTTTTGCCGAGCCTAAACGCTGCATTCGTAGACGTAGGATACGAACGCGACGCGTTTTTGCATTACCTAGATCTCGGTCCTCAGTTCTCTTCGCTGAAGTTGTATACACGCCGTATACTTACTGGCAAGCAAGAGTCTGCTGACCTCGCTGATTTCAAGAATCTACCCGACATTGATAAGGGAGGTAAGATCAAGGATGAGGTGTCTAGCAGCCAACAAATCCTCGTGCAGGTTGCCAAAGAGCCGATATCGGCAAAGGGGCCTCGCCTTACGTCGGAGATTACGATCCCTGGTCGTTACATCGTGCTTGTGCCTTTTTCTAACAAAATTTCGATGTCGCAACGCATCACCAACGAGGCAGAACGTACCCGTTTGCGCCGGTTGATGCAAAGCATTAAACCACCCAACTTTGGGGTGATAGTGCGGACAGTTGCCGAAAACAAGGGAGCTGCTGAATTGCATGCCGACTTAGAAGAGCAGGTAACACGTTGGACAAAACTCTACGAGAATCTCAAGTCGAACAAGAAGGTTCCAGCCAAAGTGCTCGGTGAATTGGCGAAAACCAATGCGCTGCTCCGCGACATTCTGAATCCTAATTTCTCTGCGATCTATTGCAACGACGAAAGTGTTGCAGGAGAGGTGAAGCACTACTTAAGAACCATAGCTCCTGAAAAAGAAGCGGTTGTGAAGTACATGAAATCGAACGATTTGTTCGACGCCTTCTCCATTCACAAGCAGATCAAATCGATTTTCGGTAAACAAGTGAACCTGAAAAGTGGTGCTTACTTGATTATTGAACACACCGAGGCGATGCACGTTATCGATGTGAATAGCGGCGGAAGAAAAGGCGGGGTGAAGAACCAGGAGGAAAATGCGCTAGCTACAAACCTGGAATGTGCCAAAGAGATCGCTCGCATCCTACGTCTGCGTGATATGGGGGGTATTATCTGTATCGATTTCATCGATATGAGTGATAAGGCAAACCAAAAGCAGTTGTACGAAGCCTTGAAAGAGGCGATGAAAGACGACAAAGCGCGTCACAATATTCTTCCCCCAAGCAGATTCGGAGTTGTTGAAATCACACGTCAACGCGTACGTGAAGTCACCAACATCAAGACGCATGAGAAATGTCCGTCTTGCGATGGAAAAGGAGTCGTAGAAGCACCAATTCTTTTCACCGACACCCTTGAAAACAACCTTCGGTTTGTTTCCGATGAAGGAAAGCACAAAGCATTGACGCTGTTGGTTCACCCAATGGTTGAAGCTTATCTTACCAAAGGATGGTGGTTTAAAACGATCATTGGAAAATGGAATAAGCAGTTTTCAATGAAGATAACCTTGGAAGCAAATTCATCTCTTCAGTTCTTGGAGTACCACATGTACGACTCGAACATGGAAGAAATCACAATTTAATTAGTAGCTCGGAAAAGCTAAGAAGTGTTTCTCAACCTTGATGGCTAAAGCCGATAGATTGAGGTGGTCTGACGCTTTGGCAACATCCAGCAATTCACCGTTTTTCATCAAAACAAGAATGGGGCTGTCTGATGAGTCATACGCTCTGTTGTTGACGGTTTCGTGAATCACGAAATAGCTTGCTTCGTGCTCGGTCAATTTCAATTGAGCAGCAACCCGCTTGATGACTTTTTTCACTTCGTCTTGAGAATAGGCTTCTTTGCGCAGGGCTATCTTGAACAAGTCGCGATTGATCAACCGTGTGCACAATTCTGACAGCACGCGGTCGTCATGCTTTTGCCAAACTTTAATGGCACCCAGAATATCGTAATCGTCGAGATCACAAAAGGCAGCCAACACAGCGGCATCCGCTAAAAAATCTTGATGCTGAAAATCGTTTTCAAGGAAAAGCTTGAGCGCCGGCGAGGCAAAAACAGATTGTTGGTTTTTGACCAGTTCTTTCGCACGCTTTAAGACATTCACCAGCATGAATTCGGCTGAAAGAACGGTTTTGTGCAGGTAAACTTGCCAATACATGAGTCTGCGAGCGACGATGAATTTTTCGATTGAGTAGATTCCTTTTTCTTCGATTACCAGGGTGTCGTCGACAACGTTTAGCATCTTAATGATGCGCTCCGAGCCAATTTTGCCTTCCGTAACACCGGAGTAAAAACTATCACGACTGAGGTAGTCTAAGCGGTCCATATCCAATTGCGACGATACAAGCTGATGCAAAAAACGCTTGTGGTAGTGGTCGTTGAAAATTTCGATCGTAAGATTTAACGCGCCATTCATCTCCTCGTTGATGAGGTTCATGATAAAAACAGAGATTGACTCGTGGTTCACACCTTGCACGATGGTGTGCTCAAGCGCATGGCTAAACGGACCATGTCCGATGTCATGCAAAAGAATTGCCATGCAAACCGCCTCGGCCTCCTGATCGCTTATTTCATGTCCCTTCCAACGGATTTCATCAATGGCATTCTGCATCAAATGCACAGCGCCAATGGCGTGGTGGTAACGGTTGTGCGTAGCACCAGGGTAAACAAGAGAAGACAGTCCAAGTTGGGATATCCGCCGCAGGCGCTGAAAATAAGGATGGTCTATAAGATCCAACAGTCGCTCGTATCGAAGAGCGATGAACCCATAAACAGGGTCGTTGAGTATTTTACGTTTATTTAGAGCCACCTTTTAGCTTCAATTACAGTTTCAGACAAGAAATGCGTCTTCTTTCCGTTTCTTTGCAGTGTCTCGCCAAAGATATGGAATCGAGACCGTGAACATACAAACAAACAACCTTATGTCGAAAGTACGCATTCTCTGGGCCGATGACGAGATAGATCTCTTAAAACCTCACGTTTTATTCCTTGAACAAAAAGGATACGAGGTTACTGCCGTGAACAATGGAGCCGAAGCTGTTGAGCTCGTTGATGAACATTACTTCGATATTGTATTTCTCGATGAGAATATGCCCGGACTTTCAGGCTTGGAGACCTTGCAGAAAATCAAGGAATTGGATTCTTCTTTGCCAATTATCATGATCACCAAGAGTGAAGAAGAACACATCATGGAAGAGGCCATTGGTAGTAAAATCAGTGATTATCTGATAAAGCCAGTGAACCCGAATCAAATTCTACTCTCTGTAAAGAAGAACCTTGACAAGACGAGGTTGGTAAGCGAGAAAACGACGTCTGACTACCAGCGTGAGTTTCGAGAAATCGGTATGCGCATGATGTCGAACATGGATGCCGCTGATTGGGCTGACCTATACAAAAAGCTGATTTTCTGGGATTTGGAATTGGAAAATTCTGAAGACAAAGGAATGATGGAAGTGTTTGATATGCAGCAAAATGAGGCCAATGATCAATTCATGCGCTTCATAAAAGAAAACTACATCGATTGGTTGCAAGGGGATGGGGCAGCGCCAACCATGAGTCATACGCTTTTTAAAAACAAGATACGCCCGATCATTGAGCAAACGGGAGATACCCCAGTTTTCTTGATTGTGATAGATAACCTAAGATTTGATCAGTGGAAGGTAATTCAGCCAAAGTTGAATGAGTTCTGCCGACTCGATGAAGAATCGATGTACTACAGCATTCTGCCAACCGCGACGCAATATGCGCGAAATGCGCTGTTTTCTGGATTGCTACCGAGTGAAATGGAACGGCTTTTTCCGAAATACTGGAAAAATGAAGATGATGAAGGTGGAAAGAACATGTACGAAGCTGAGTTTTTAGAAGCCAATCTAAAACGCAACGGTTTGAATGTGAAACACTCGTACAATAAGGTGACGAATCTCAATGCTGGAAAGCGATTGCTAGATTCTTTTCATGAACTGAAAGGGAACAAGCTGAATGTGATCGTGTACAACTTCGTTGATATGCTTTCGCACGCTCGCACGGAGATGGAAGTTATCAAAGAACTGGCTGACGATAGCTCGGCATACCGCTCAATCACCCAATCATGGTTTGATCATAGTCCGCTGCAAGAAATGCTGCGCCGCGCTGTCGCAATGGGTGCAAAACTGATCATCACCACCGATCATGGAACAGTGAAGGTTGAGAACCCGATAAAAGTGGTTGGAGACCGCAATACCAATACAAACTTGAGATACAAGGCAGGTAGAAATCTCGACTACAACGCACGCGAGGTTTTCGCAGTAACGAATCCCGACAAAGCCTACTTGCCGAAAATGAACATGAGTACGCATTATGTCTTCGCCACGGGAAAAGATTTCTTCGTTTATCCGAATAACTACAATCATTTCGTCAACTACTACAGAAACACTTTCCAACACGGTGGTGTTTCGATGGAGGAGGTCTTGATTCCATTCGTAACGCTCTCGCCGCGATAACATGAAAATCGTTGCTGAAACGCTAGCCGATGTCGACGTTTGCGCTGAAACGCTGAAAAAACTCCTGCCAGAAAGTGGAGTGGTTCTCTTTTTCGGTGAAATGGGAAGCGGAAAAACAACACTAATTAAATCGTTTTGTCGCGCAATAGGTGTGGAAGACGAAGTAAGCAGTCCGACTTTTTCTCTTGTCAACGAATACCAAACATCTTCTGGTAAGCGGGTGTTTCACTTTGATTTGTATCGTTTGGAATCGCCTGAAGAGGCTTTGGATATTGGCATTGAGGAATATTTTGATGGAGGAGGCTTGTGTTTGGTGGAGTGGCCTGAGCGCTTGGGTTTTCTCATGCCTGAGAACGGAATAAATATCCATATTAAAGTAGTGAATAACCAACGTGAGATCGTGGTCGAGTCTTTTGTGTGATTTTGTACCTTCACTTAACGTACAAATTTGTGTCGTCTCATGGATCAGAAGAAGGAAGCCATTCGTGCCTTAGCACATGAAGCAGCATTGTTGCCACAAGAAGAAATGCTCGAAATCGGTAAGCGAAATGAGCGTTTGACAATTGGCATACCTCGTGAAACATCGTTTCAAGAAAAGCGTGTGGCATTGGTTCCTGAGGCGGTTGCTGTATTGGTGGGCAACGGACATGAAGTACTTGTTGAGACGAATGCTGGTAAAGAGGCGAGTTTTCAAGATCGCGACTACAGCGAGGCGGGAGCACGAATCGTTTACGATAGAAAAGAAATATTCCAAAGTCATATTCTTTTGAAGGTGGCCCCTCCCTCTATGGAAGAGGTGGAGATGATGCCTGGTAAGCAAACATTGTTTTCAGCACTGCAGCTTACGGTTCAACCTGTCGATTCACTAAAAATCATGATGGCGAAAAAAATCACAGCCATTGCATGGGATTACATAAAAGATGAAACGGGCATTTTTCCTGTCGTTCGCGCCATGGGCGAGATAGCAGGCAATACGTCAGTTTTGATTGCTGCGGAGTATTTGAGCAATGTGAACAAGGGCCAAGGTCTGATGTTCGGCGGTATCAGTGGAGTGCGTCCTACAGAGGTGGTAATTCTCGGCGCTGGTGCAGTGGGTGAATTTGCTGCGCGCGCAGCCTTGGGTTTGGGCGCAAGTGTGAAGGTTTTTGACAACAGTATTTACAAGTTGCGTCGACTGCAAAACGACCTTGGGTATCGCATGTGGACATCAACCTTTCAACCAGAAGCGCTGAGGGCTGCACTTCAAAATGCCGACGTCGCCATTGGTGCATTGCGCGCACCGTTCGGGCGGACACCCTGCGTTGTTACTTCAGAAATGGTGAGCAACATGAAGTATGGGTCGGTTATTGTCGACATAAGCATTGATCAAGGTGGGTGCTTTGAGACTTCTCGGGTGGCAAATCATGAAAATCCAATTTACAAGGAGTTTGGAGTAGTGCACTATTGTGTGCCAAACGTAGCTTCGCGTGTGTCGAGAACAGCCAGCTATGCGCTGAGCAATATCTTTGCTCCAATATTACTTTCGATAGGGAGTGATGGTGGATGTACCAATTCAATCAAGCGTCATGACGGATTGAGAAATGGTGTTTATCTGTTCAATGGTACATTGACAAATGAGATTATCGGAGAAGCCTTTTCGCTACCTTGGAAAAGCCTAAAACTCTTGCTTGCTGCGCTATGAGCGCCCCATGACCATTTTTTTGATTTCATTGAGTTTCATCAGCGCCTCCACAGGAGTTAGGGTGTTGATGTCGGTAGCCAAAATCTCATCTTTCACACTGCTCAAAACGGGGTCGTCGAGTTGGAAGAAGCTTAGCTGCACCTGATCTTGCGCTATTTCTTTGGTTTTGTTTGACAGCTCAGAAGCATGCGAATGCTCCAATTGTTTAAGCACTTCTTCGGCGCGTTTGATAACCCGCGGAGGCATGCCTGCTAAACGCGCTACGTGAATACCAAAGCTGTGATTGCTGCCTCCTGGAGCCAACTTTCTCAGGAAGATTACCTTGCCGCCCACTTCTCGAACAGATACATTGTAGTTGTGAATACGCGGAAAAATACCTGCCATTTCATTCAACTCATGGTAGTGTGTAGCAAACAGTGTTTTTGCGAGCGACTTATTGTTCTCATGCAAGAATTCAGCTATGGCCCAAGCAATTGAAATACCATCGTACGTGCTTGTACCACGTCCGATTTCATCTAGCAATACCAAACTGCGATCGGTAACATTGTTGAGTATCGATGCTGTTTCATTCATCTCTACCATGAACGTCGATTCTCCGCTTGAGATATTGTCTGATGCACCTACGCGTGTAAAAATCTTATCTACCACACCAATGGCAGCTGATTTGGCCGGTACATAGCTACCCATCTGAGCCATCAGGGTAATCAGCGCGGTTTGACGAAGCAATGCTGATTTACCCGACATGTTAGGGCCCGTGATCATGATGATTTGTTGGGTGTCGTTATCGAGTTGGACATCGTTATCGACATACGATTCACCCAGAGGCAGGTGCTGTTCAATCACAGGATGTCGGCCTCCTTTGATGTCGAGAATAGTATTGTCGAGCAGTTCAGGGCGGCAGTAGTTGTATTTCCGCGCTGTACGCGCGAAACCGACAAGGCAGTCGATGCGTGCTATTATTTGGGCATTGAGTTGAATCGGGGCCAGGTAACCTGCAAGTTCGTTCACCAAGCGGATGAAAACCTGTTGTTCGATTTCGCCGATTTTATCTTCCGCGGTTAGAATTTTTCCTTCGAGAATTTTCAATTCCTCGGTGATGTAGCGCTCTGCTTGGGTTAATGTTTGCTTGCGAATCCACGTTTCAGGCACTTTGTCTTTGTGCATATTGCGCACTTCGATGTAGTATCCAAAGACATTGTTGTACGAAACTTTTAGGGAAGTAATTCCTGTGTTTTCGATCTCGCGCTGCTGAATGGCCATCAGCATGTCTTTGCCGTGGAATGCGATTGTCCGCAAGTCATCAAGTTCAGCATCTACACCATCGTTGATGACTCCCCCTTTGTGAATGGCCATCGGGGCATCGTCTTTTATTTCTTTGGTTATCCGGTCGCGAATTACAACGCAAGGGTTCAATTGGTCGCCAAGGTGTTTCAGCTCTTTCGGGCCGTTATTCAAGCAGTATTCGCGGATGGGTTCAATGGCTGCCAGAGCGTCACGCAACTGCACCATTTCGCGTGGATTGATGCGTGAAGTCGCTGCTTTTGAAATTAGCCTTTCAAGGTCTCCAATCGACTTCATCTCTTCTGCGATGGCGCCAATTTCGGCTTCATTGGCTACAAAATGAGTAACCACATTCAGACGAGCATCGATTTCTCGGATGTCGCGCAGAGGCAGTATCAACCAGCGTTTGAGCATGCGACTGCCCATCGGACTGATTGTATGATCGAGAACATTTATCAGTGTAGTTGCATCCGGATGCGGCGAGTGAATAAGTTCGAGGTTGCGTATTGTGAACTTGTCGAGCCACACATACGAATCTTCAGCCACTCGGCTTATTGAACGGATGTGGGCAGTGTCTTTGTGCTTTGTTTCTCCCAAGTAGTGCAGGGCTGCACCAGCAGCGATGATGCCCAGATTCAAGTCATCAATACCAAATCCTTTCAGCGACCCGGTTTGGAAGTGTTTCAACAATGATTCACGTCCGAAGTCTTGAGTAAACACCCAATCATCAAGGCGATATGAATAGAACTGATCACCAAAAGACTCAAAGAAGTCTGCATCACGATTACGTGGATAAAGCACCTCACTCGGTCGAAAGCTCTGCAGCAGTTTGTCGATGTAACTTATTGAGCCTTCTGCGACAAAGAACTCACCTGTAGAGATATCTAAAAACGAAACTCCCGCGTCTGATTTTTTGTCGCCAATGGCTACAGCAGCTAAGAAGTTGTTTGATTTTACTTCGAGTACCTTGTCGTTCATCGATACTCCTGGAGTAACCAATTCGGTCACTCCTCTTTTTACGATGGTTTTGGTTGCTTTGGGATCTTCGAGTTGATCGCAGATCGCTACGCGGTTTCCTGCACGAACCAATCGAGGCAAGTACGTATCGAGGGAGTGGTGAGGAAATCCTGCAAGTTCTACATAGGCAGCAGCACCATTTTTGCGTTTCGTTAAAACAATGCCAAGCACCTGAGAAGCTTTCACAGCGTCGGCACCAAAGGTTTCGTAGAAGTCTCCTACTCGAAACAGCAACAAGGCATCAGGGTGTTTCGCCTTGATACTGTTGTATTGCTTCATTAGTGGGGTTTCTACTATGTCTGGTTTTTCAGTCGTTGAGCTCACTTGCGATGGGGTAGAAAACAAACTGCCGTTTCGTAATAGAAACGGCAGCTCATTAAGAAATCATGTAAAAATCGTTATTCGCGTTGTGAAGTTAAGTACCTATCGACGGAATTGCCCTTTTTAGTCCTTTGGGTTATTCACAATTAATTCACAATTTTGCGAACAGTTTCATTTTCAGGCCACTTTGAGTTGGCTAATTTTAGACTTGCTAAATTTCTCTTGAGCATATTGCAGGGTCACTTTAAATTCGTGTTCCCCTTCACTGCTTGGCAGTTCGAACATGGCATCGGTCATAAGTGCTTCACAAATAGAACGCAGTCCGCGCGCGCCAAGTTTATATTCCACCGCTTTCTCCACAATGAAATCGAGCACTTTTTTATCGAAACTTAGTTTCACGTGGTCCATCTCGAAGAGTTTCACATATTGTTTCACCAACGCATTTTTTGGTTCGGTGAGAATGCGTCGAAGCGATTCAGCATCGAGTGATTCGAGGTGGCTGATCACTGGGAATCGGCCAATGAGTTCGGGAATCAAACCGAAAGACTTCAAATCTGTTGGGGAAACGAATTTGAGGATGTCTTGTTCTTCGATTTTCTCAGTCGCCGCGCCGCTGTACCCTATCGCCGTGGTCTTGGTTCTGCGTCCGATAATCTGCTTGATACCGTCAAATGCACCGCCGCAAATGAAGAGAATATTTTTTGTGTTTACGGAGATGAGCTTTTGCTCTGGGTGTTTTCTTCCACCTTGCGGTGGGACGTTTACTTGCGAACCTTCGAGTAGTTTTAGGAGGGCTTGTTGAACACCTTCTCCACTCACGTCGCGTGTGATTGAAGGATTGTCGCTTTTACGCGCAATCTTATCGATTTCGTCTATAAACACAATGCCGCGTTCAGCAGCTGTAACATCGTAATCAGCAGCTTGTAGCAGACGAGAAAGAACGCTTTCTACGTCTTCACCTACGTATCCTGCTTCAGTGAGGATGGTAGCATCGGCGATGCAGAAGGGGACATTCAGCATTTTGGCAATTGTTTTCGCCAAAAGGGTTTTTCCGGTGCCTGTTTCTCCAACAAGAATGATGTTCGACTTTTCTATTTCGACATCTTCTGTTTCTTTGTTAAATGGTTGAAGCAGACGTTTGTAGTGATTATAAACGGCAACACTAAGCACTTTCTTTGCCTCGTCTTGTCCGATCACGTACTCATCCAAAAAGCGTTTAATGTCTTTTGGTTTTTGAAGTGTTAAAGCAGAATCTGCTTGCGTTTTTTTGTTCTCAGCAAGTTCTTCTTTAACAATGTTTTCTGCCTGACTCACACAGTGGTCGCAGATATGTCCGGTCACCCCCGCAATGAGGATGTTGACTTCATGTTTTTTCCTTCCACAAAAGGAACAACTCACTTCTTTTTCAGCCATGTTGCAATTAATAAATAGGTCTCGAAAGACAAAAAAGAAAGCCGTGCGAACACGACTTTCAAAGGTACTTAAAATACAGGTGGTGAAAGAAATTGAATCACGTCTTATTTTTTCTCCAAGACTTCATCAATCATTCCGTAAGCTTTCGCTTCATCGGCTTTCATCCAGTAGTCACGATCACTGTCTTCCCAAATCTTCTCATAGGTTTGTCCTGAGTGATTGGCAATGATTTGATACAACTCCTGCTTCAATTTCTGAATTTCACGAGCAGTAATTTCGATGTCTGATGCTTGACCACGTGCACCACCCAACGGCTGGTGAATCATTACACGCGAGTGCTTGAGGCCTGTTCGTTTGCCAGCCGCTCCTGCGGTTAACAAAACAGCTCCCATAGAAGCAGCCATTCCTGTGCAAATGGTAGCGACATCAGGACGGATGTACTGCATCGTGTCGTAAATGCCCAATCCAGCATATACACTTCCTCCAGGAGAGTTGATGTAAATCTGAATGTCTTTGGTAGCATCAGCCGACTCTAAAAACAGCAATTGTGCCTGAACGATATTGGCGATGTAATCATCAATAGCGGTTCCTAAGAAGATAATTCTGTCTGCCATGAGGCGAGAGAATACATCTACTTCACGGAAAGGAAGATTGCGTTCTTCGATAACTGTCCGGGTCATGTTTTCCGTTCCGTATACGTTCGAGACGTAATCGTCAAGAAAATGACTGCTAATACCGTGATTGTGCACGGCGTATTTGGTAAATTCTTTGCGATGAATCATGTTAATGTTCTTATGAGCCGAAATGTACAATGTATTTCGCTCGGTCAAAAGTTAACAATATGAAAGAACTAACAGAGTTATCACATTTTATTTTCTCTGGCGACAGTCAAGAACTCGTCGTAAGAAATCTGCTGTTCTGCAGGGTTTACTTTCGATGTCAATGCCTCAATTACACGGTTCTCTTGAAGAATGTCGATAACGCGCTGACGTTCTTTGCGATCGGCCAATGAGTTTTTCGCCAAGTTGTCGAGGATTTCCCCCTCCAATGGAATGCCATATTGCGCGTATTGCGCTCCGATCATTCCCTTGGCTTGCTGCTGGATATCGTCTTCTGTAATGCGGATTTCATTTTCACGCATCACGATACCTTCGATGAGCTGCCAACGCAAATGACGTGAGTAACCGCTGTATTCTTGTTTTATCTGTTCTTCCGTAATTGGCTTGTCGTTGGTCATCTGAATCCAACGCTTCAAAAATGCATCTGGAAGTGGAGTGTCGAGATTGTCGAGAATGCCTTCTGAAAACTGACGTTTGAAAAGGAACTCGGTATCGCGCTCAAACATCTTTTCCAATTGCTCTGCCAACTTAGAGCGGAAGCTTTCGATGTCTGTTACTTCGTTTTCGCCGAACACTTTGTCGAACAAAGACTGATTCACTTCATGCGGAATCATTCTCTTTATCTCTTTTACATGAACTCGGAAATCGCCTTTAATATGGTGCAATTGTTCATGCGTAATTCCCAAACGGTTCGCCACTGTGTCGTGATCTTCAGAAAAGCTCATAGGGTCAGCAGCGAATTCATCGCCTGCTTTCAATCCAATTAGCTTTTTCTTGAAATCAGCATCTTCTATAATGTCGATAGGGAAGGTAGTTTCGCTTTCAATCCCACCCTCCAAGATATTGCCATCTTCATCAAGCTGTGAAAGTTTGGCAATTACCAAGTCTTGCTCTTCACTAATCTCGCGCACTTCAAGTTTGCCGTGTCGACGACTCAAGTCATCAACATGCTCGTCGAGCATCTTATCGTCTGCCTTGACAACAAATCGCACCGGCGGATTTTTGATTACGTTGTTCAAATCGATTTCTGGCGCCAAGCCGATTTCATACTGAAATTCAAAGGTGTCAGGATTGTCCCAATCGCCCTCCGGTGTTTCTGTATCAACAGGCAGTGGGTTGCCTAAGATCGACAACTTGTTGGTTTGTATGTGGTTGTACAATCCGTCATTTAGAATGCGGTTGATTTCCTCCGCGAGAATTGATTTCCCGTATTGACGTTGGACAAGCGACATTGGCACATTCCCTTTGCGGAAACCTGGCATGTTCACTTGCTTGCGGTACTTTTTTAGTGCCTGTTCATAAACGTCCTGATAATCTTCTTTTCCCAGTTTCACCGTGAGGTGGATGTTCAGATCATCGATCTGCTTTGGAGTAATTTCCATACTGATTTGTTTGAATACGGGATTCCGTGTCTACGATTTACTTGTAAATTAAAAGAGAGCCAGTGCCATTTCGGCGTTGGCCCTCTTTTCTTTTCGTGCGGGTGGAGGGACTCGAACCCACACACCTTGCGGCACCAGATCCTAAGTCTGGCGTGTCTACCAATTTCACCACACCCGCTTAACTTGATTTGGGGCTGCGAAGATAAATATTTTTCTAATTCATAACCTAATATTCGGGTCATGGATTTTTACATTTTCATGATTTTTCTGGTTACCATTGAATTAATTAAGTCAGATGACTGAACTTTGGCACTCTCATTTTTACTAATTTCCCGACCCATGAGGAAGTTGATTTGTCTTTTGACCTTTTCCGTGTCTACCCTAATTGCCGCTGCCACTGGCGATCCAATCGCTTCAGGCGCTCAGGCTCGGGCTATGGGTGGGGCTTCATTGACGTTAAATGGTGTCTGGGCATCTATGCAGAACCAAGCAGCCATGATAGGCATCAATGGTTTTGCCGCAGGGGTGTCTTATGATAACCGTTTCTTGGTTAGCGAGTTGAGCTCGGCGAACTTGGTCATCGCTAAAGCAATAGGCGATGGGGTTTTTGGATTGAACTTCTCTCGTTACGGCTACTCAGCTTACCGCGAACAGAAACTTGGATTCGGCTATGCCCGCAAACTAAGCGAAAATTTCAACATTGGTGTCCAAATCGATTACCTGCAAGTTGCTCTTGGAAATGGGTATGGCTCAACGGGCAAACTGACATGGGAAGGTGGGGTGCTATATAAGGTTAACGATAATATTTCGCTGGCAGCTCACATCTTCAATCCAATTCGGGTGCAACTTGCTGAGTTTAATGATGAACGAATTCCTGCTGTTCTTAGGTTCGGTGGCAATTATCGGTTTTCAGAACGTGTATTACTTACAGCGCAGCTCGATAAAAGCATTGATTATGATGTGATTGTAGGCGCCGGACTAGAATACATGGTGGTAAATGATATTTTTGTTAGAGCAGGTGTGTCAGGTGGTAATTCGCTTTTCTCTTTTGGCGCCGGTTACCGATTTAAAGGTTTTCAGATCGATATTGCCTCTTCGTACCATCAGGTGCTAGGCTTTTCCCCACAATTAGGACTCACTTACAATGGCCGCTAAGCGATTTTTAATTATAGTGCTGGTCTTTTTTTCTTTCTCCGCTGCTGCGCAGGATGAAGATGAAGATGTGATCCGACAGCAGGTCATCGAGCAAAGAATCGAAGCCATCGTAGAAAACCTCGACGAAGGTGCAGATCTTGATTTTACCACACTTTTCGATGTGTTGAGTACCTATATGGAGCGCCCTATCAACCTGAATCAAGCTGATGCAAATGAACTTCGGCAGTTGTACTTGCTTTCAGATGCCCAAATCATGAACCTGCTGGCTCATATAAATAGATTTGGAGAGCTTCGTGAATTATTTGAGCTGCAAGCGGTCAAGGGCTGGGATCAATACACCATCTATCAAGTACTCCCTTTTGTTACGGTTTATCCGCCGATTGAGGCGACGAAATGGACGTTCAAAGAAGTCATGAAAGAGGGGGAGCATGATCTTTTTCTTCGCTATTCGCGGATATTAGAGGATCAAGCTGGTTACGCTCCCATTTCGGATGCTGAGTATGCCGAAAACCCCAATAGAAGATACCTCGGTTCCCCAGATCGAATCTATGCACGATACCGTTTCCGATACAAGAACAATCTGAGCATTGGTATGACAGCAGAGAAAGATCCAGGAGAGGAGTTCTTTAAAGGTACGCAAAAGAGGGGGTTCGATTTTTACAGCGGACATGTCTACTACGAGGAAAAAGGATGGCTGAGGAAATTTGTAGTTGGAGATTTTCAAGCGCAGTTCGGACAAGGTTTAACGCTGTGGTCGGGCCTCGGATTTGGGAAGTCGCCGTTCATTGCTTCAGTAAAAAGAAATGGACTGGGAATAAGGCCGTACACGGCAGTGGGTGAAAATCTATTTTTGAGGGGTGGTGCCATTACTTTAGGGAAAGGTAAAACCGAACTTACGGTGCTGTATTCTAACAAATTGATTGACGCAAATGTTACTCAGATTGATTCAACAGACACCGAAATTCGGGTCAGTATATCGTCTTTTCAGCAGTCGGGTCTTCACCGAACACTCAATGAACTAGCCGATAGAAAGGTTATTCGCGAACAACAAATGGGTGGTAACCTTTCGTATCGCTCGCGCAAGTTGACAATTGGAGCAACCTACATGGCCTCACAATGGGGCGCTGAACTTGATAGGAATTTGCAGATATACAATCAGTTTGAATTCAACTCCAATCGCAATGCAGTTGGTGGAGTTAACTATAATTTGATTGTGCGCAACATGAATTTCTTCGGCGAAACGGCGATGTCGCAAAATGGTGGATGGGCAACGCTCAATGGTGTGCTTATGGCACTGGATCAGCGATTGACGGTTGCCATTGTCAACAGAAATTTCCAACGCAATTATCAGAATCTTTACGCAAATGTCTTCGCTGAGAGATCATCTCCTACGAATGAGAAGGGGACATATATAGCTATAGATTTCAAGCCTGTTCGTAAGTGGACAATCACTGGCTATGCCGATTATTTCACGTTTCCTTGGCTTTCGTATCAAGCTGATCAACCAACGTCAGGATACGAATACCTCGCTCAACTGAGCCATAAACCAAACAAAACGAGCGAGTACTATGTCCGTTGGCGCTTCAGAAGCAAAGACAAAAACAGTCCGCAAACTGATCAGCCAATAGATTACACAAATCCATGGACGCAGGAGAATTTTAGAATTCACTTTTCGTACAAGCCTCATTTGAATCTGCAGCTTAAAACGCGTGCCGAGTGGATTAGGTACCAACATGAGGGTCAAGCTGCCGAGAAGGGTTTTATGCTCTATCAAGATGTCTTGTTCAAAAAAATCGGTTCTCCATTTACGTTCTCCATGCGGTACGCGCTGTTTAATACCGATTCATACAATTCTCGCTTGTATGCTTATGAGAACGATGTGCTCTATTTCTTTAGTATTCCTGCTTATTCAGGTACGGGTTCGCGCGTTTATGCAATGACGAAGTGGCATCTCAGACGCGGTGTTGACCTCTGGGTAAGGTATGCGAGATGGCTTTATACCGATAGAAATTCAGTGAACTCTGGATTGGAAGCGATCGATGGAAATGCACGATCTGAAATACGCGTCCAATTGCGCGTCCGCCTGTGACGAAGATTCACTATTTTTGCGGTCATTCAATGAAAAAGTAATGGCAAGTACATCAGAAATCCGCAACGGATTGTGTATCAAATTTAACGGTGACCTATGGCAGGTTGTTGAATTTCTGCACGTTAAACCAGGTAAAGGGGCAGCTTTTGTCCGCACCAAACTGAAAAATTTAAACACAGGCCGTGTGGTTGATAATACCTTCAACGCGAGCGCGAAAATCGAACCTGTGCGCATAGAGACGCGAAACTATCAGTTCCTTTTTAAAGATGAAGAGGGCTATCACTTCATGGATGCTGATACCTATGAGCAAATTGCAATAAAGGAACACATCATCAATGCACCCCAATTTTTAAAAGATGGATTGGTGTGTATGATCATGTTTCATGCAGAAGAAGAGTTGCCTCTTTCTTGTGAATTACCTACGCATATCGAAGCTGAAATTGTGTACACTGAACCGGGTATCAAAGGTGATACTGCAACCAATACAATGAAACCAGCTACCATCGACCTAGGTGTTGAATTGCGCGTCCCTTTGTTTGTTGATACAGGCGATAGAATCAAGGTAGACACCCGTACTGGAGAATATACTGAACGTCTTAAAAAATAATCATGAAATTCCCAATTGCCTGGAGTTTGGCCGATATCGCTAAACTACTTGATGTCCGCTTTATTGGAGATCCAGACCATCAGGTACTGGGAATCAATGAAATACACCGGGTTGAAAACGGTGATCTTGTTTTTGTAGATCATCCAAAGTACTACGACAAAGCACTTGCCTGTGCTGCTACTACAGTGCTTATCAATAAGGATGTGGAATGTCCGCCAGGAAAAGGCCTCCTCGTCTCAGATGATCCTTTTCGAGATTATAACAAGCTGACGCGCTACTTCCGACCTTCGGTTTTTTCAAAAGGCAATTTGGGTGCTGAAACTTCGATTTCTGATTCAGCACTTATTCATGATCGCGCAGTTATCGGAAACCGAGTTTCGATAGGTGAACGTACAATTATCAATGCAGGCGCCGTGATTGGCGACGATGTCGTGATTGGCGACGACTGTATCATTCATGCGAACGCAGTAGTTGGTGGCGATGCTTTTTACTACAAACGCCGTCCTGAAGGCTACGATAAAATGCACACCTGCGGTGGGATATTTATTGGAGACAAAGTAGAAATCGGAGCGTTGTGCACCATCGATCGGGGAGTTTCAGCAGTAACCACAATCGGGTCGGGGTCGAAACTTGATAATCAAGTGCACGTAGGTCACGACACCATCATCGGAAGCAACTGCCTCTTTGCCGCTCAAGTGGGTATAGCCGGTTGTGTTCAAATAGAAGACAATGTTATTCTATGGGGTCAAGTTGGTGTGCCAAGCGATGTTACAATAGGTAAAGGTGCGGTTGTTCTCGGACAAAGCGGAGTGACGAAAGATTTGGAGCCTGGAATAACCTACTTTGGCAGTCCTGCTGAAGAAGCACGACATAAATTCCGTGAACTTGCAATGATTCGGAAAATCCCGCAAATTCTCGAAAAACTCCGGTAATAGCCGGTCAACTGAATGACAGATTCTAGAAAGAAGCCATCAAGAAAGGCGTTAAATGATTTTAAGCTCAACGCTCTGCTGGAAATAACCCATGCCATCAATAGTGATTTCGACGTGGATGGTTTGCTTGGGCTGTATCGCGTTACGCTTGAAGGTTCTTTGGGTATCGAAAAGTTGATTCTTTATTGTCATCAAGGCAAATGGCAGTCGATGCTGCATTTTGGGCTGAATGGCGCACCACCCGACATAGAAGATGCGGGGGTATTTAATGCGACCCAAAATATGGGACTCAGTCTTTCATCAACAGGTGAAATGATGTCGTTCGATATTGTGATTCCAATAAACAATAACGATGTGCCTATTGCATTCTTGCTTGTTGGAGATGTTGAGGAAAACAAGCGCGGAACAAGTCCTGTGATCAAACACATGAAGTTCATTCAAACAATCACCAACATTGTTCTTGTCGCCATCCAAAACAAACGCCTTGCAGAAGAGAATCTACGTCAGGTGCGAATAAGCAAAGAGCTTGAATTGGCTGCCGAAATGCAAAGCATGCTCGTTCCAGACATGCTCCCGAAAGATGATCGATACGATGTGTCTGCTATCTACAAGCCACACCTACAAGTTGGAGGCGATTATTACGATTTTATTGAGCTCGATAGCAACCGCGTGATGTTTTGTATGGCCGATGTGTCTGGAAAAGGAGTGTCGGCAGCTTTCCTAATGGCGAACTTTCAAGCCTATCTGATGTCGTTTTTCAATTACCTCAACTTACCGCTCGAAGAAGTCGTGAAGTTGCTCAATGAGCGTGTAATGAAAAGTGCAATGGGGGAGAAGTATATCACGCTTTTTATAGGGACGTTCGATAGGTCGACTCGTGTTTTGGAGTATATAAATTGCGGACACAATCCACCTGTTTTGGTGCACCCTGCTGGCGGCTTAGATTTGCTTTCAATGGGGACAATCGGTTTGGGAATGTTTGACGAATTGCCACATATCCAAAAAGGAACCATGACACTTGCAGAGAATACCTTGCTTATATGTTATACCGATGGATTGGTGGAGCAAGAAAACGTAAGCGAAGAAGAATTCGGTACTCCTCGATTGAGTCAAATCAGTAAAGAAAATCAACACCTTCCGGCAGAAGAAATCAACGTTAAAATTTTGAACGCGTTCAACCTTTTCCGTGGTGATGTGCCTTATGTTGATGACACTGCGCTGCTCACCTGTAAATTTTACTGAACAATTTCTTGTCTAATGGCGTCTTCTCTATAGAAAATATCGATCGCAACCAACGCTGCTATAAAACTCCAGAAAGGCATGCTGGCTTTGTCGGTATCTAAATAGTTATTCAATACGCCGTGTATTATATAGGTAACCCAACCGAGGTAGCTAGAGAAAACGATGCTCTTCAACTCATAACTTGGCAAGGTGTACGCAAGGCGAAAGGCCAAACTGCTGACAGCCAAAATAAGAATGATAAAAATTACTGTACCGGGGACACCTTGCTCGGCCAATGGACCCAAATATTCGCTATGAGCGTTTCCTCCATCGGCATTGTTGGTGCTGATTATGGTCAGGCTGTTGCTTCGCTGAAAAGGTGCGTAAACAAATTGATAGGTGCCAGGGCCCCATCCCACGAAAGGTCGTTCCTCAAACATTGCCAGCGCACATTCCCACCTGTTAAGTCGTTCCAAATTTGATGCGTCACTAGATACGTTTGAAATCGATTCGACGTGCTCTGCTAAATCATCAGATGAATCTTGGTCGTTTCGCTCAAGCGAGATCAGTAGGTCGTCTTGTGCAATCCAAACAAACGACGCTATTCCCGCAAAAGCAATAATCATTGTCCGCAGTTTGATGCGCAGCAACATCAAAGCAAACAATCCACCTGCAACAACTAAACTTACCCAAGCTGCCCGTGTATATGAAAGAATAATACCCGCGGTGAGTACAACAAAGCCTATAATCAAAAACACACGAAGAAGCGGGTTGACCTTACGGTGAATGATAAGCGATACCAAAATAGGGAAATACATCGCCAACACGGCTCCGTAAGAAGTATGGTCTTTGAAAAATGGTTCCATGACCCAATGGCCAGCTGTTTTGTCAAATCCATAACCCGCATGCCTGCTGACCGTGTATATAATGATAATAAACAAGGGAAACAGATAGAGCATGTTGATTAGCTTGAAATTACTGAACTTCTTGAAAAGATGCACCATCAAGAAATAGAAGCCTGCAACAAACCACATCCGCGCCAGCAGAAATTTGAAAGAAACAACGGGGAATTCACTTGTGATCGATGTGAGAAATATCCATGCCAACATGAGGTAGATTACAAAACTAATCGGGTGGACAAGTATGCGTTTGTCGATGGAGTTTCCGAGTAATAACTTGAATATGAATATCACGAGAACACCGAAGAGCAAGGGCTCGGTTGGTAGGTAAAACCCAACACCTCCGATTTCCAAAGATTCTAAATTGATACTCGCCGGAACACTCATTACAATGAACATCAGAAGCATATCCATGCGGAACAATGCCGTCCAAATCACTCCCAAAACCACCGGTAACAAGGCAAGGAAATAGAATTCGAAGGAAATGGCTACAGCCTGACAAACCGCAAAACCAATACCAGCAAGTAAAATAGATATGTTCCGACTCAAGGTCATGAAATCTCACCTGTCAGTTTCAAGCGACGGATATTCTCAATCAGAAGAATAAAGATCACTGAGAAAACAAATGCTGATGCGGTGCTCATGGCTACGATCAACCAGCGAACAGGGTAAGCTTTTTTGTCTGATGCAGCCGCGTAGTCTACAACGAATGTCGACGACAACTGCGATGTAGCATCAATCTTCATAAGGTCGTAACGTTTTTTCAAAATGGCTTCACGGTCATAAGCCGCTTCTAACAAGGTTGTGAGCTTATTGAAAGCATTGGCATACAGCGATATGTTCTCCATTTGCTCTTTGATCTGCTGCGCGCGTGATGGCTCGCCTTTTACTATGGCAGTGCCGTATTGCTCATTCAATCCTTCAATTTGAGTGTCGTAATCAAAAACGCCCAAGTTGTGCAAAACCCCAAGCGAATCTTCCATAGTGGTGATCTCATTTTTTACCTGATTCAAAGATTCTTCAGCATATTTAAATGCATCCATCGCGCGGTTGTTACGAATCTCATTGGCAACAGAATCTGCCAAAAAAGCGATGGCGTTTGCCATGTCTCTTGCTTTTTCATTGTTCTTGTCTAAAACCTCGATTTCAATCGAACCAAATCGGGTCATTCGCGATGATACGTTGCTTTCATACTCTTTCTGCATCAGCGTATTGGCGCCTGCTTCTGACGGTTCGATTTCGTAATGAACCCACAAATCGAAGCGTGAAATAATCTTTGATCGAATGCGGTCGGAATTCAAGATTTGAAGCAGGCGTTCTGCGTCTTCCTTTTCCCCAAATTCCAACAAGTCATTCTTCTTGGTTTCTTCATAAAACTGCTCGCCAATAGAGTGCTGAGTGGCAGCGAACATAACGACGTTCGACTTGAATTTTTCTTCTATCACGAATGAAGCAATGGCTGAAATGACTGCTGCTGCGAAACAAATAGCGATGAGTTGCCAGCGCCAATTAAACATGAATACCAGTAGATTGGTAGAATCCATGTTGCCGTTAGACGAGTTGTTTTCCTGATCCGACATTATTTTTCTAAAAATTTTGGCTAAAGTAATACAATGCTCAATCCTTTTCCTGCAAGATCGCTTTTAGATGCGCATACCTAAATATGCCTAAAAACCAAGCAATGATAAATGCGAGAATTGGAAATGCTACCATGCTTAACAGCGGATTGACTGGAATTATTGTCAACCCCCATGCAGAAACCCCACTTATTACAACAAATACCAGTCCCGAGCGGATGGTGGGAGTTGACAGTCTGACGCCCGTTCGCTTAATTGCAATCAACCACTGAAGGGTTACCGCCAAAGCTTGGGTGATTAAACTGGCAACTGCCGATCCCAAAGCGGTGTACTCGGGAATCAAGGTGAAGTTCAAAATAATATTCACCACAACGGCAACTATAGCAATCATGTTCAGCGATTTCAAACTGCCATGCGCCGTCAACAATGTGCTCCATAAATGTCCTAACATCAAAAAGAAAAAGGAGGTCATGAGCACCTGAAAAGGACCAATCGATGGCAAAATGTCTTCGGTATAAATCAAATTCAAAATGGTTTCTGCCCAAAACCATGAACAAAACAAGGCAATGGTGCTGCCAAATAACATTAGGCGAAATGCATGGTCCAAAATTTTGTCCATGGCTCTTTTCATCGCAAAAGACTTCGAGAAAATCGGTAGCAGCAATACCGCAAATAGATATCCGATCATATTTCCAGCTTCAAACAATCTGAAACCACGGGCGTAAATACCGGCAAAATAATCGCCTTCAGGCAACATCCGCTCGAGCATGATGCTGTCGGTTTTGTAGTAAAACATCATCAGCAATACGAGCAAAGCATAAGGAAAGCTGTTCTTTAATATCTGCCTATTGAAGGTGGGTTGCCAACTAATTCGAATCCTTCCGGTTTTTCGCAAAACGAAGAACAACGCCAACAGCAATGTCAATGCATAGCCCACTGTTTGGGCATATATGAAGAATTGTATCGATAGTGGAGGCAGTCCTTCGATGTTGAGAAGTATAAAGGGTATGAGGATGATCACAATCAGCGCTCTGTCCATGATCGAAATAATAGCGTCTTTCTTAAACTCCATCAACCCTGCTAAAATCGATCGCAAATACAACACGCCTCCACTCAACAATTGGTTTATCCCCAAATACCAAAGCAAGGTGATGTCATCTCCTTGGTAACCTATTAATATCGCTGTTCCGAAAAGGAGTATGAAGTATACCACGCCCATCAATAAGCGCAGTCCTAAAATTCCGGAAAGCAGTTTTTCGGCGCTCGACTCTTCTGATGCCAAGGTCTTCGAAGTAAAACCATTCACTCCCATGTCGAGGAAGATGTTCAACAAAAAAGTCAAACTCAAAAGGGCAGAGTAATTTCCGAAAATTGCAGATCCCAACTCGTTCTGAACACCTGCCTCGATTACGAGCAGGTAGAACGGTTTAACCAAAAGGTTCAATAACAGCAGTATGCTTAGATTAGAGAGGAATTTTCGCTGCATGCACGACAAAGGTAGAAAAGCCGAATAAGAAAGGTGGTATTTACTTTATCTTCGGCGTCTGAATATTATGAAGATTGCAGTAAATACTCGACTTCTTCAGGTGAATAAACTTGAAGGTATAGGGTGGTTCACATTCGAAATCCTTCGTCGAATGGTAGCGAATCACCCCGAAGTTGAATTTCACTTTATTTTTGATCGTAAACCATCTCCAATATTCGCTTTTGGCCCAAATGTCAAGCTTCATCACCTAGGGCCACCAACTCGCCATGTGCTGCTTTTTCCTATTTGGTTCAATATTGCCTTGCCTGCCATGCTGCGGAAGATCAAACCAGATATTTTCATTTCCCCCGACGCCATCGGTTCGTTAAATGCTCCTTGCAAGCAAATCGTGGTGATGCACGATCTAAATTTTGTCTATCACCCTGAATGGCTTCCAAAAGCAGTAGCGCGGTATTATAATAAATATTCTCCGCTGTTCGCAGATGCTGCAGATGCGATTGTGACGGTTTCTAACTACAGTGCCAATGATATTGTAAGGTGTTATCATGTCTCAATAGATAAGGTGCACGTGATATCAAATGCTGTGAATTCGAGCTTTCAAAGGCCTACAGATGAACAAATCAGAACCACCAGAATGCGGGTGAGCAATGGGAATCCTTACTTCGTATATGTTGGATCTCTGCATGAGCGGAAGAATATTCGAAATCTACTTCTGGCCTTTGATAGCTTTTCAAAAAGCCATTCAGATTTCCGGATGATACTCATTGGAGCTCCACTTTGGGACGATAAGTTTTTGCTGGAGTTAGTGAGCCAATTGGAATCGAAGGAGAAAATCCAATTTCTCGGCCGCCTGTCTGGAGGAGAGTTGCAAGAGGTAGTAGGGGCGGCTCATGCAATGACTTTTGTGCCGTATTTTGAAGGATTCGGAATCCCTGTTCTCGAAGCTTTTGCATGCGAAGTGCCGCTTCTGAGTTCCAATCGGACAGCTATTCCTGAGGTGGCGGGAAATGCAGCATTGCTGGTTAATCCTGATGATGTTGAAGAAATGGCGAAAGGAATGAAATCTTTGGCCGAAGATCCTGAGCTGTGTCGAGATCTAGTTGCTAAAGGCAAGTCGCGAGTGAAAGATTTTTCTTGGGATCTCTCTGCCGAGAGGATGTGGGAGGTGGTTGTTAAAACCATTGGATGATGGATTTGGTTGAGAATTTTTCAGGTTTGCTGCTTGAAGCAGGATGCGATGAGGCTGGTCGTGGTTGCTTGGCCGGACCGGTAGTGGCTGCGGCCGTTATTCTCAACCCCGAGAAACCTATAATCGGTCTGAATGATTCGAAGAAATTAACGGAGCGTAGAAGAGAAGCGTTACGCCCGGAAATTGAAGAAAATGTGCTGTGCTTCGCCGTTGGGATTGTCTCTCCTGCTGAAATTGATGAGATAAATATCTTGCAAGCTTCTTTTCTTGCAATGCACCGAGCTGTTGAAAAGTTAGAGATGCTGCCTGAGTTTCTGATAATCGATGGAAATCGTTTCAAACCCTTTGGAGAAATTCCGTTTGACTGCATGGTGAAAGGCGACGGACGTTTTCAATCGATTGCGGCGGCGAGTATTCTGGCGAAGACCTATCGTGATGAATTAATGCTGAAGCTAGACCATGAGTTTTCAGTGTATAACTGGAAGCAAAACAAAGGTTATCCAACAGTGCAACATAGAAAGGCTATCGCTTTGCATGGCACTACCCTGCACCACCGTATGTCGTTCACCCTCCTACCTGATCAATTGTCTCTGTTTTAGGTCCTTGAAATTTTGTTTATCCGATATTTTGAATTCCTTGTCGATTCGATGCGGTACTTTATCTTATTATTAAGTGTTAACAATCCTACGAGATTTTGAACCCTACTTTGTAGTTTTGTCTTCCCAATAATAAATGGGAAGTACATACCTAAATCAAATTTATTAAGATGAAAAAACCACTTTTCTACTTCGGGTTAGTGTTGGCAACCATCTTCACTGCTTTGTCGGTGCAAGCTCAGGTTACTATCTTTTCTGAAGATCTCCGCACAGGATCAGCACCAGCTGGTTGGACGGTGAACAATGTGACGTTTTCAACCGCTGCTGGTGGTTATGCAAACGTAACAGCAACAACTGGTCAAGTAATCACTTCTTCTTACGACCTTTCGTCATATAGTAGCGTTGAGCTGACTTTTTCGGTGGCCAAATTTGGCTCAGGTATCGACGGTCCAATCACTGTTGAAGTGTCTAACGATGGAGGTTCTACTTTTACTGCACAAACCTTTGATTCCCCAACCCCAACAGGTTCAACTTACATTACTTCGGGCCCTACTGTTTTGTCTACTCTCGGATCAAACGTTGTTTTGCGTTTTTCATCTGCGAACAGCCCGTCTGCAAAACGTCTTCGCGACCTTGTTCTAGTTGGTTTCGATGCGAACGCAGTTTCTGGTTGTACCGATGCAGGCGCTTGTAACTATGATGCATTAGCAACTGTTGACGACGGTTCTTGCGATTTCTCTTGTCTTGGTTGTACAAACGTGTTGGCTTGTAACTACGATGTTGCTGCTACAATCGATAATGGCTCTTGTGCTTTCTCTGGCGACTCTTGTGACGATGGCAATCCGTTGACTACGGGTGATGTTTACGACGGTAGTTGCGCATGCGCAGGTACTTCTGCTCCATCAAACCAGAACTTGATCATCACTGAGATCAACTACAACCCAAACGATGCTTTGGGCTATCCCGACTCAAACTATGAGTTTGTTGAAATTTATAACAATGGTGCGGTAACGGTTGACCTAACCGGTTACGCAATGATTGGAGTTACGCTTAACTTTCCGGCTGCTTCAATAGCTCCAGGAGAATACATCGTTCTTGCTCTAAATGCTCCTTTCTTCACAGGCAATGGTTACCAGGTGTTTTCTTTCACTGGTGGCTTGAGCAACAATGGTGAAGTGGTGGCAATTGTAGATAACCTCGGTAACACAGTTAACTCAGTTACCTTTGATGATGCTGCTCCATGGCCTATCAGCCCTGATGGTTTCGGTCCAACACTTGAATTGATCGACCTAAACCTTGACAATACCTTGGCAGCTAGCTGGCAGCCTTCTTGTAACCTCACTGGCAGCCCAGGTGCAGCTAGCACAGGTCCATGTGCGTCTGGTACTGTTGAAACCATTGCAACCATTCAAGGTTCAGTTGATGTAAACAATGAAAGCACTTTTAATGGCGATTTCTTGACTACCAATGGTGTTGTAACTGCTGTTTACCCTGCTAGCAATTTCTTCACTATTCAAGATGGTACCGGTGCTTTCTCTGGACTTTGGGTAGAAGGTGCATCTGTTGCCGTAGGTGATGATGTTACCGTTTCAGGTATGATCATCGAATGGTTTAGCTTGACTTTGCTTACTAACACAACGATTACTGTTAACTCTTTTGGTAACGCATTACCAGCCGCCGAAGCGCTTACTACCTTAGCTGCAAATGCAGAACAATGGGAAGGTGTTCTTGTAACTGTTACCGGTGATGTTGTGAACGGAGATCTTGGATTCGGAGAATTCTCTTTGAACGATACTTCTGGTGATATCCTTGGTGACGACTTGGCTTTCTTAGCTACACCTCTTACACCTGGTGATACTTACACAATGACTGGTCCTTTATACTACAGCTTCAGCGCTTTCAAAGTTCAGCCTCGTAATGCTGGTGACCTTCAGAAATGGGGTTGTACAAATATCGCCTTCCCGAACTACGATCCTGCTGCTGTAATTGACGACGGTTCTTGTGATGCCGTGCCTGGATGTACAAACCCAGTTGCAATTAACTACAATCCTGCTGCTACTTTCGACGATGGTTCATGTATTATCGAGGGTTGTACCGATGCTCTTGCTTTGAACTACAATGCTGCTGCTAACTCAGACAATGGGACTTGTTACTTCACATTGCCAAACTTGGTAATTAACGAAATTTACTACAACCCGTGCACTGCGCAAGGTGATGATGCCGATTTCGAATTCCTTGAACTATACAATGCTGAAGCAATTGCTGTTAATGTAGAAGGATTCACTTTTAGTGGTATCACGTTTACTTTCCCTACAGGAACAACTCTTGCTGCTGGTGAATACGTAGTTTTGGCTCTAAACCCTGCTACATATGCAGGGAACGGATATCAAGTATTTGCTTTCACAGGGGCATTGGGTAACTCTGGTGAAACTGATGCTTTGTTAGATGCTTTCGGAAACGTAATCGATGAGGTTACTTACGATACAGGCGCTCCTTGGCCGAGCGCTAACGGTAACTGTTCTTCTCTTGAGTTGATCGATCCAGCTTTGGATAACAGCGATCCGCTTAACTGGCAAGCCTCTTACGATGTGAATGGAACTCCTGGTGCTCAAAACTCTTCTGCACCAGTTGCAACAAACTACACCATCTTCGAACTTCAGTCTGATGTAGACGCTAACGGCGATTCAAACCTCGCTGGTACATTCGTTGTTACCAATGGTGTTGTTACTGCTGTTTATGCTTCTGGTCTTTACACCATTCAAGATGGTACAGGCGCGTACTCAGGTCTTTGGGTTCAAGGTACAGGTGTTGCCCTAGGCGATGAAGTTGATGTTGAAGGTACGCTTACTGAGTCTTTCAACTTGACGCTTCTTACAAACACAACTGCTATTGTTCTTACAAGCGGTAACCCGCTTCCTGCTGCTGAATTATTATCTACAATCGATATTTCAGACGAACAGTGGGAAGGTGTTCTTATCCAACTTACTGCTGACGTTACTGCAAGTGACCTTGGTTTCGGAGAATGGGCTATCAGCGATGGTACTGGAAACGCAGTGATCGATGACCTTGGTATCGCTCTAACTCCTGTTGACTTGGGTGTTACATACACTGTTACAGGTCCAAACTACTATTCTTTCAATGCGTTCAAACTTGAGCCACGTAACTTGCTTGATGTGCAACGTTGGGGCTGTACAGACTATGCGTTCCCGAACTTCGATCCGCTAGCGGTTATCGACGATGGTTCATGTGGTAACACTCCTGGATGTACTGATCCGGCTGCAGACAACTACGATGCTGCTGCAACTTTTGATGATGGCTCATGTACGTACACTGGTTGTACTGACGCTTTGGCTCTTAACTACAATGCACTAGCTACAATTGATGATGGGTCGTGTTACTTTACGCTACCAACCATTGTTATCAACGAGATTCACTACAACCCATGTGTTCCTCAAGGTGACGACTTCGATTGGGAGTTTATAGAACTTTACAACGCTGGTGCAACAGATGCTCAGGTTGGTGGATTTACGTTCACCTCTCCGATCACTTTCACGTTCCCATCAGGTGCAGTTATCGCGGCAGGTGAATATGTAATCATCGCTGTGAATGCTGCGTCATACGCTGGTAACGGTTACCAAGTGTTCCAAAACGAATTTGGTAACTTGAGCAATACTTCTGCTACCATCACGCTTGAAGATGGCTTCGGTAACATTGTTGACACTGTGTCTTATGCTGATACTACTCCTTGGCCTTTTGCTCCTGATGGTGCTTGTACTTCTTTGGAGTTGATCGATCCTGCTTTGGATAACACAGCTGCCGCTAACTGGCAGAGTTCTTTCGTTCTTTACGGTACTCCTGGTGCTGTGAACTCAACGAACACTGCTGGCTGTACGAACCCAACAGCTTGTAACTACGATGCGGTTGCAACGCTTGATGACGGTTCTTGTGAATTCACAAGCTGCGCAGGTTGTACTTACCCAGATGCAGACAACTATACCCCAGGTGCTACTCAAGACGATGGGTCATGTACGTTCTCTTTCACTTGTCCTGAAGACCTTAACGGAGACGGTATCATCAACGCTGGTGACCTTCTTCAGTTCCTTGGCGCGTTCGGTACAGTTTGTGAATAAGTACGAATAAAATCGCTGAAAATATAAAAGGGGGCCGAGGCCCCCTTTTTTTTGAACTACTATTCCAGTCGCGCTTCTATCAGTTCGTTGTCGGCATACATCAACTTATAAGTTGGACCTTTTTCAGTCTCTTTAATCGTCCATTCTCCTACTTTCTTTCCTTGGTCATACTGAGCTGTTGATAATGCAGTGCCTTTGCCTGACCAGCTCTGCCACAATCCATCTGGTCGGTTGTCTGTATAAAAACCAGTCATACACAACATCCCACGCTCATCGTAAAAGAACACGCCCTTGTTTAGTTTGCCTGCCACAAATGTGTAAACCGCACTGCGCGTACCATCCGGATGATATGTGCGATATAGCCCTGTGAATGGAATACTGTCGGCTGTACAAAACAATTCACCCACTTGAATGTGGTCTTGTGATATTCCAGATATTGACAGTATGAGGACGAAAAGGGAAACTACTACACGCATATCTTCAACATTATATTAATGTAAAGTTAACATAAAAGTAACATAAAGCCTTATACGGGTGGCTGGAAGTAAGGTTTCCAATAAAAAATTAACATTGAACAGTGTCTAAATAACTGTAAAACAGCTATATAACACGCTTAACAATTACGTAACATTGGCTTCTAATGCTAAGAATTTGTTACATGAATACTCAGCCGCCCTACATCAGTATATTTGCTGGTTCAACTTAGAAATGGGAATCTTTTTCGACATACTAACCATTATTGGGGCACTTGGGCTCTTCATATACGGCATGAAGATCATGAGTGAAGGTATTCAGCGTGCCGCTGGATCGTCGATGCGCAAAATCCTAGGTGCGATGACCAAAAGTCAAGGCCGTGCGATTTTCACCGGATTTCTAACTACCTCCATTGTGCAATCATCATCAGCAACCTCTGTTATGGTGGTGAGCTTTGTTAACGCCGGACTGCTTCAATTGAGAGAGGCCATAGGTGTTATCATGGGGGCGAACATTGGTACAACAGTTACTGCGTGGCTAATAGCCCTAGCTCTCGGGAAATTGAGCGTAGCCGATTACGCGCTGCCAATCATCGCACTGGCGCTGCCTCTGATTTTCTTCAAGAAGGAAAACTTGCGAAACACGGGTGAATCCTTGGTGGGTTTTGCCATCCTTTTCTTAGGCCTTCAGGCGCTCCAAAGGGCTGTCCCAAATTTGAGAGAACACCCAGAAGCACTGGCCTTTTTAGATGGTTATCTCGATATGGGCTTTTTGTCGATTCTGCTGTTTGTCTGCACAGGCACCATGGTAACGCTCATAGTTCAATCTTCAAGCGCAGCCATAGCGCTTACTCTGACACTCTTGTCAACAGGTATTCTTCCTGTAGAACTTGCGATTGCCATGGTATTGGGTGAGAACATTGGAACAACCATAACGGCCAACTTAGCTGCCATTGTGGCGAACGTTCAAGCCAAACGAGCAGCTCGGTCGCACTTCATTTTTAACTTGATTGGTGTGCTGTGGATGTTGCCTTTGCTAACGGTCTTCATCAGTGGATTGCAATATGTGTTCAATCCAATGCTCTTCGGGCTGGTTAAGGTTACGGGCAGTCAGTACGATAAGGTGCTGGTCGCGTTGTTTCACACGTCGTTCAACCTGCTTAATACGCTTTTGCTGGTAGGTCTCACTGGGGTCATTGCCAAAATCGCCATCCGTTTGGTCCCAGCGAAAGGAAAGAAGGAGGAGTTCAAGTTAGAATACATTGGTAGCGGTGTGATGGGGACTCCAGAATTGGCGCTGCTCGAAGCATATAAGGAGATCGCGAGATTTGCTAAGGTGCCACTTAAAATGAATGCGAGTGTGGCCAAACTCCTCGATACGACCGATCCGCTCGAGCGTTCTATTTTGCTCGACGAACTAAAATCTGCAGAAGAAGTTACGGATAAGTATGAAATCGAAATCGCCAACTATCTAACTGAACTGGCAAAAGAAGAAATGTCGCCGAATACTAGTGTGCGCGTGCGTGGACTATTAACTGCTGCCAATGACCTTGAGAAAATTGGCGATATATACTACCAAATCGCTATGAATTTGGAGAACAAGAACACGAAGAAGGTGTACTTTGTCCCTAAACAACGCCAAAATCTAAAAAGAATGTGTCTGCTCCTAGAAGATGCGTTCGATACGATGCTCGAAAACCTTGATGACTCTACTGAAATGGTTACGCTCGAAAAGGCGCGTACTAAAGAGGAGGCAATCAACCAGCTGCGCAATGAACTTCGGAACAAACACTTGAAAGACGTCGGTAAAGGAAGGTATTCTCTGGAAAGCGGACTCTTTTACAGCGATACGTTCACAGCAATGGAGGAAATCGCCGATCACATTATCAGCGTTTCTGAAGGGTTGGCAGGAAAATTCTAGTTTGGCTTGACGAACGTGTTCGAATAAACAATGTTCGATCGATTGAAGTCGCGGTCTATCAATTGAATCTCAAATCTGCACGTGTCGTACAAACTTGTCAGATAGTAAATGGGCAAATCAATAGCAATGTCTCCTACCAATGAAGGGTTTTGTCCTGACGGACTAACCTCAGGTACCCTGTAATAAAATGGAATTTGTCCGGCCGCGGGGTCCAATTCAATCGTTGTCCATTCTCCCATTTGAAGTTCTTGATACTCCATAAATAGGTTGTAATAGTATTCACAGGTATCTGGACAAAAAGGAGGGAGGGTGTCGGTTTGTGACAGTCCGATATTTCCATCGCCATCAGTGAAAGATATTGTTAATACACCACTGTTGTTGATGGTTACGAGTGATTTGAATGTGATGGCTGGTTCAATTGGATATTCGGCGCGCTCCAAACAACCTGCAATAAAAACACTAATCAGCAACAGAAATCCTAAGATTGGTTTCATGAATGAATTACTTTCACGTTTCGAAATGAGAGATCTTCTAATACAACAACTGAAAGGTATCAATTCCAAAGAAGACTTCGCTGATTTGGCGATTCAAATATTTCGTTATCAAGCCAATCATTGTGAAGTCTACAATGAATATTTATCCCTTTTGGGTTGTCGTGTGAATGATATACAGTCTGTTGATCAGATTCCCTGCCTTCCCATTGAGGTTTTTAAAAAACGACGGGTTTGCTCTTCTGGTGATGTCGATATCGAATTCACAAGCAGCGGGACAACGGGAGATGCTGTGTCTACACACTTTGTTAAAGACATAAATATCTATCGCTGGAGTTTTTTGAAATCATTCAACTTGCACTACGGAAACCCTGAAGATTATGTTATTCTTGGGTTACTGCCATCATACCTCGAACGTAAGGGTTCTTCATTAATCTTTATGGTTGATGAATTGATTCGGTTGAGCAAGAGTGAGATGTCGGGCTTCTACTTGAATAACCATACCGATTTGATCAACATCCTTGAAAAGCTCAAAGCGGCAAAGCAGAAGGTGCTGCTAATCGGTGTTTCTTTTGCGCTAATCGACTTGGCAGAAATCTACCAATCGAAATTTCCAGAATTGATAGTGATGGAAACAGGGGGTATGAAGGGGAGAAGAAAAGAACTGGTTCGGTCTGAACTGCATGAGATTCTCCAAGAAGCATTTGGCGTAAACGCGATTCATAGTGAATATGGAATGACCGAATTGCTTAGCCAAGCATATTCTCATGGCAATGGTTTATTCCATTGTCCGCCATGGATGGATGTCTTCATTCGCGAGATAGATGACCCTTTCTCTATGTCAAAGGAAAGCGCAACTGGCGGGGTAAATGTTATCGATCTAGCCAATATCGATAGCTGCAGCTTTATCGCTACTTCCGACCTGGGGAAGAAACATGGTGGTGGATTTGAGGTTCTAGGTCGGTTCGATAATTCAGATGTCCGCGGCTGCAACCTGTTAATCAACTAAGCAATGCAACCTATTGCATCTTTCGGGTGTCTTACTATCAAACCCATCTGTTTTGATTACTTAAATAGGGTTGAAGGTTTTCTTCCAGGTTCACTTTTAACTCATGATTTCCAAGATAACAATGGAGCCTGTCAGGCTCCATTGTTGTTTTATCGAAAAATGAAAGATATATCTCATTGTTAACATGAATTACTTGCAACTCTAAACATGTAGAAGTAGTTTCGCCGCAAATCGAGACTCGGGTTTCTGATGGACTTCCTAATCATGATCTTGGGCTTTGCCCTAGCCGCCTACTCTGTAGTAGGAAACGACGTGATCCAGACGCTCGGAACTTTTTTGACGTCCAATCAAGAACGTCCGTGGTGGGTGCTCTGGATATATGCCGGTGGAATTATGGCGGTCATTCTTATTCTCGGTTACTCCGGCTTGGGTGAGTGGCTTGGTGGGAATGATGTAACCTTCGATCGCCTTGATAATATCGATATTCCCGAGAAACTCACAATCTGGTACCTCCTTCCACCTATCGTCCTCCTAGTTATTACACGTATAGGCATTCCTGTGTCTACTACCTTTCTTATTCTTTCTTTTTTCTCCATCAAGAGCTTGCCCGGAATGGTGTTTAAATCTCTTCTTGGTTACGCAGTGGCAATCTCTTTCGCTTTGGTATTCTACCTGCTTATTTCGAAATTGACTGAGAAAAAATTTAGAGATTTACCGCTTGACAATTCCTCGAATTTTTGGACATCGAAGAAATTTTGGATTGCCGCTCAATGGTTCTCTACGGCCTTCCTTTGGTCACAATGGCTGACCCAAGATTTGGCCAATATCTTCATCTATCTCGGCCGCCCAGAGCAAATTGGTTTGGGAGAATTTATTTTTGCACTTGTGGTGTTGGTAGCCCTGGTGGGAGTCATTTTCTATCAGAGGGGAGGGGCAATACAACGCATTGTTACGTCTAAATCGAATACAGCAGACATTCGATCAGCAACGTTTATTGATTTATCGTACGGACTTGTTTTATTGCTCTTCAAGCAAAATGTACTTGGACTTTGGGAAGCAAAATTACCGATGAGTACCACGTGGGTTTTCCTCGGCTTACTCGCCGGACGGGAAATAGCAATGCGCTACAGATTGGGGCCTAAACCAGATAAAACGTTAAGCTACATGCTTTTCTCAGATATAGGAAAAGCCACCATCGGTCTTGTGGTTTCTGTGTCGCTCGTTGTGCTACTATTTATGGTAGAAGGAAAAGATGTTTCTGTTCTTTTCTCCCTCGACTAATCTTTAACACTCAATACATAATAGGTTTTCTTGCCACGTTGCAACAAGATGTACTTTCCAAGTATAAGGTCTGTACTATTCAATGCCCGTGAGCCGTCGAACTTCTCTTTATTGACTTGAATGCTATTCTCTTTCAAAGCTCTTCTCGCTTCTGAAAGTGATGGTAAAAAACCGCCTTTTGCCACCAAAGCATCTTCGATAGTTAAGCCTTCAATATCCTGTTTGGTTATCTCTTTGGTCGGAATGCCATCGAAAATGCTCGTAAAATCATCTTCACTCAAGCGCATCAAACTCTCTTTGGTTGACTTTCCAAATAGAATTTCAGATGCTTCTATGGCGTTCTGAAGTCCTTCTTCACCATGAATGCGCAGCGTCACATCATTTGCTATTTCTTTCTGCAATTTCCGAGCTCCAGGGTTAAGCGCATGCTCAGCCTCAATGGCTTCTATCTCTTCTTTGGTTTTGAGGGTGAAAATGCGAATGTATTTGGTTGCGTCAGCATCCGATGAGTTGATCCAGTATTGGTAGAATTTGTATGGACTGGTGCGCGAGCGATCAAGCCATACATTGCCGCCTTCTGATTTTCCAAACTTGCTGCCATCGGCCTTCGTTACCAATGGAGCCGTCAGTGCAAATGCTTCCCCACTGCCCATTTTTCGTATGAGCTCAGTGCCAGTCACAATGTTTCCCCACTGGTCCGATCCACCCATTTGAATCTTGCAATTCTCGTTCTTCCACAAGTGGTAAAAATCATACCCTTGAACCAACTGATAGCTGAACTCTGTAAAACTCATGCCTGTCTCCAAACGTTTCTTCACTGAGTCTTTGGCCATCATGTAGTTCACAGTAATGAACTTTCCTACCTCACGAATGAAATCGAGAAACGAGTAATCTTTAAACCAATCGTAGTTGTTTACAACCACAGCGCCATTGGGAATGTCTGAAAAATCTAGAAACTGCTCCAATTGCTTGCGCTGACTGTTCAAGTTGTGGTTGATGGCATCCAAATCCAGCAATTGGCGCTCTGCGGTCTTACCACTTGGGTCACCTACCATTCCTGTCGCACCGCCAACTAGCACCATTGGCTTGTGTCCGGCTCGCTGAAAATGTACCAAAAGCATTATAGGAACCAGATTCCCGATGTGCAAAGAGTCAGCAGTTGGGTCGAAGCCAACGTACCCTGAAACAGACTCTTTCAACAACAATTCTTCTGCACCGGGTGTGATGTCGTGCAATAATCCGCGCCAGCGAAGCTCTTCAACAAAATTCATATGGTGTAATTTGTCTGCAAAGATACCAATCGTTACAGTATGTCTACAATTTGCTCTAGCCGCATTCCGCGCGACCCTTTGATTAATATTTGATGTCCGCCAAGTGGCTCTTCAGTTAAGTGCGCTTTCAATGTTTCGGTGTCTGCAAACCAATGCTTTTGGGCTGCTTGCGCAGGATGCCGAAAGTGGCTGCCAACAAAGATGGCATTTAAACCGAGTTTCTCTGTCAACTCCACAATTGCTTGGTGCTCACGGTCAGATGAATCACCGAGTTCGAACATATCACCCAAAATGCAGATTTTATGTTTCGCCTCACTGCGTTCAAACGAAAGGAGTGCATGCTCCATACTTGTCGGATTGGCATTGTAGGCGTCTAAAATCAGCTCATTCCGGTCAGTTTTCTTTAGTTGACTGCGATTGTTTTCTGGGGTGTAGCTCGCCAATGCGATGTTGATTTGCTCTGGCGACACGCCGAAGTGTGTTCCTATGGCAATGGCAATGGCTACATTCGAAATGTTATATGCACCTTTCAATTGTGTCAGCACGTCGGGTGATTGATAATTATTTGTCTTCCACCGAAAGGTCAGAAACGGTTCTTGAGTTACATATTCAACAAGTGGTAAGTGATTTTCTGATCCATACAAGATGCGATCCATACCTTCAGAGATGTCCATCAATAATGCATCATTGGTATTGATAAATACGGGTTTGCCTTGTGTACGAAGTTGATCAAACAGTTCTTTCTTGCCTTTCTTTACGCCTTCTTCTCCACCAAACCCTTCCAGATGGGCCTTGCCGATATTTGTAATGTACCCAAAATCTGGTAGCGACAATGAACTCAAAAATGCAATTTCTTTTTGTGCATTCGCTCCCATTTCGATAATAGCATAGTCGTGATCGCTCGTTATTTCCAGCAAGCTTAAAGGTACTCCAATGTGGTTGTTCAAGTTCCCTTTTGTAGCATAGGTTTTATAGGTGGTCGACAATACATCACGAATCAATTCTTTCGATGTCGTCTTACCATTGCTACCTGTCAAACCTATCACGGCACATCGCATTTGTCGACGGTGATAGCTCGCCAATTCTTGTAAGGCGAGCAGTGCATTTGCGACGAGGTATTTCTTGTTTTCCGATGAGGCAAATGTGGCGTCGTCTACTATAGCAGCCACGCAGCCAGCATCTATTGCTGCCTGAGCATAATTGTTGCCATCAAATCGGTCTCCCTTGAGGGCGAAAAAAAGTTGCCCTTTTTGCAAGTTTCGCGAATCGGTAGTGACTCCAGACGACGACAAAAATAGGCGGTAGAGAAACTGAATATCCATGTCCCGAAAATAAGAAACCCCGCTTCGAAAAGCAGGGTTTCAATACTATTTTATGAATGAAGTATTATTCAAAACTCAATCCAACCGGACTTCCAACACGCGTCATAGCGCAACGGAAACCAAGAGTTGAATTTGAACGGCGTTCATCCAAGAAACGACGGCTTCCAGGTATTACCCAAAATGCGCGGTCTCTCCATGATCCACCTTTGTACACTCGTGAACGGTTGTTAACCAAAGTAGTTGAACCCCAGTCGTACATTCTATTCTCGTTGGTTTGGTAATCTTCTTGTCCAAAGTAAATCGAACTTTCAAAGTCACCATCTTGATAGTCTATATTATCCGCAGTGCGATAGTTTCTGCGATCGATGTTTTCTGCAACAGTAACGTCACGTACACGCAAATCACCTGGTGTGTGCTCAATATAATCAGCAATTCCATCACGCAAATCTGGAGCTATTGGAGAATCGCTAGAAACAATCAAGTCCATGCCATCTTGAATACGCTGATTCGCCTCTTCTTCCAAACGGTTTTTCAAGTCTTCTTTCGCTTGAGTACAGTAGTTCAAAAGATTGTCAATCAGGTTTTGATCCGTATCTGTTAGCTTACCTGCTGATCGCTTGCCGTATTCAGTCAAGAAATATTCAACGCCTGGTATGTCGTAAACGGTGTAGTCATATTTATCATCAATGCCACCCTCTGAGTTGAGCACTTTTGTTTGATACACGTTACCGCGGAATGGGCGGAATTCAGACTTGTCTTGAGCAGAAAGTGGACGATAAACATCCATTACCCATTCGCTTACGTTACCAGCCATGTTGTACAAGCCGTAATCGTTTGGAGCGTATTGGTAAACAGGAGTAGTGATATCACCATTGTCATTCAATGCACCAGCAACCCCCATCATGTCACCTGCTCCACGTACGAAGTTGGCGTTGATTTGACCGTAAAAACGTCCACCATTGTTGTCGTTACGAACGTAGTGTCCATTCCAAGGATACGTTTTGCGGTCGGTGATCAATTCTTGGTATGAGTTTCCTATCAGACCCAAAGCAGCATATTCCCACTCAGCTTCAGTTGGGAGGCGGTAGCGAGGAAGTAGGATACCATCTTCCATGCGTACATTTCTGTAACCGCTCGATCCTGGACGGAAATCAGGAAGACCGTCGCCAGCCTTTTCACCTTCATATTGACCTGCGAAATAAGCATCCGTAGTGAAGTGATCTTCGTCTACTTGAGCTTCTGGGTTATGCACTAGCAAACCTTCACGAATCAAAATCAATTCGTTTACACGGTCAGTGCGCCATGCGCAGAAGTCGTTAGCTTGCAACCAGTTTACACCTACAACTGGGTAGTCGCGGAATGCAGGGTGACGCAGGTAGTATTCAACGTAAGGTTCGTTGTACTCCATTTTTTCACGCCATACCAATGTATCAGGAAGTGCTTTGTTTACGATTTCAGGGTAGCTATCACCGTAGATGCGCTCTAACCAGTGAAGGTATTCCAACCAGAAAATATTCGTAACCTCGGTTTCATCCATGTAGTAAGAACTCACGGTTACACGTCGAGGAATGTTGTCCCAACCAAAAACCACGTCATCTTCCACGCGACCCATTGTGAAGGTTCCACCTTCAATGAGTACAAGTCCAGGACCGGTTTCTTGTTCCAAGTATGGAGTTTTCTCAAATCCTCCGTTGACAGGTGTGTTGTACGCCCATCCTGTAGAGCCTGAGCGCTCCTTTGAGCATGAAGCCAAAATTAGAATGGCTACAATTGGAGCGAAGAGCGAAAATGATTTAATCAACTTTTTCATGATTTCCAGGTTCAAAAAAGTTCCTTGTTTGCGAGCTTATAACTAACTAGAAAGACGGACAAGATATTGTCCTGAATTTCACACGTTTTGGCCTGCAGTCGAATTGAATACCTAAACTAACTTCATGCGAACCACCAGTTGCTGGGGTTAGCTCCGATACAGTTACATCATAGCTGTAACCAAAACGGATGACGTCGGTTTGAATACCAACTAGAACGATAAATGCGTCGCGATATGTATTAAAAGCCAAACCGCGATACCAAATTCCGCCCACTACAGGTCCCTTGTTTACGTAAAGACCAATATTAAGTTGCTGAAATTCTCCCTGACGACGATAAAGAATGTTTGGAGAGATGTTCGATTCACTGTAACGGCTGCGTTTATCAATTGGAATTACAGCACCAGCGTGACCAGTCCATTTCATTGGTAGACGGCTAGTTCCGACAACCAACGACTCGTTTGGTTCGTTCAAATGGTGAACTGCCATGCCAACATAAAATTTTTCACTGAATCCTAAAAGTCCAGCAGAAAAATCGACATTATTCACCGTTCCACCACGTGGGATATCTTTTGTTTCGTAAATAAATCCATTTCGTGGATCTATCTGATCTCCAAATTGAAGTTGATTCCAGTCTACTGATTTTTGAAAATAAGTTGCTTGGAAACCAGCTTTCAAAGAGAAATAACGGCTCAATGGCTGCTGGTAAGAATAAATACCGCTCACAGAAGTAGTGCTCAATGTTTTTCCTGCACGGTCATTCATTACCAACAACCCCAAACCACCAGAAATGGTTTCAATGTGTTGGTCATAGCTCGCACTGGTGGTAACAAACGTTCCAGACAAGGCTGGCCATTGGTTACGGTAATTCATAACAAGGCGCGGACATCTAGCTGTACCAGCGAAGGCTGGATTCAGGTAGAGCGGATTTGCATAAAACTGCGTGAACTCCGGATCCTGTGCTTTTGCTTCTGGCAGAATGCACATCACAATTCCGAGGAGTATCCCGGCATACAATAGCTGTCGCTTCATCACAATCGGTTTGGTCATCATCTTTCCTAAGAGAGCAATATTACAAAAAAAAAACACCGCAAATCTGCTCTTCTTGCAATAAGAGAACTTCAAGTTCGTTTATTTTGTTGCTTCTACCTCAGAAGAAAAACCAAAAATGAACAAAACTCTCATATTTTTAATGTCACTTTTGTCGCTGCCCGGTATCGCGCAACGTGACGTCTCCCTAAGTGTTTCAATAGATTGGAAGGATGTTTCTTCTGTGCCTCCGCCCCCTGTCGGGAGCATTGGATTCGATGATGCAATTTGGCCCGATGAACTTCCGTGGAAGCATTGGGAAACCGAAGTTTTCTTCAGCGAGGGGTCTGAAATCGAATTATTTGATGTCGAAAAAACGGAATTACTGGAAAGCCAACTGACCGAAAGACAAAAAAAACTTGCACCCGAGGGATTGATTTTTGAATCGCGAACAGTCAACGTCCGACTGAAAAACATTTTGCAAGTTCGGGTTTTGACCGTCTGGAAAGAAAATGGTCGCTTTTATAAATTGGTTTCAGCGAACATGCGCCCGACGGGTGCAAAAACAAGGGGGAACAGGTCGCTTTCTTGGGCAGATCATTCGGTATTGGCTGAAGGACAATGGTACAAATTCGCTCTATCGAGAGATGGGGTATACAAGTTAGATAGGAACTTTTTGATTTCGCTGGGTGTTGATGTGTCGAATGTAAACCCTCAGAGCATAAACATATACGGCAATGGGGGAGAGCAACTTCCTTTTTCGAACAGTATTGAAAGGTATGATGATCCAAGGAAGAATGCCATCGTGGTAGCTGGTGAATCCGACGGAAGCTTCGATCAAAATGATTACATATTATTTTACGGAAAGGGTCCTGATTCATGGGTTTTCAATGAGGTTGATCAACGTTTCTTGCATTCCAAACATCCGTGGTCTGATTCAGCCTTTTATTTCTTGCGTGTTGACGATCCTGAGCCGCTGAGAATGCAACTGGCAGCATTGGAGACAGGGAATGAGAACAACGTCGTTGATGCCTTTACAGATCACCAGTTTATTGAAACAGAGAATGTTAATCTCAATAAATCAGGACGTGAGTTTTTTGGTGATCGATTTGATTTGACGCTATCAATCACCTATCCTTTCAGCGTCCAAAACCTACTTTCAGAGCCTGCGTATTTCGAAGCCAGTGTGGCTGCGCGATCATTGGGAACGCCGAGTGCCTTTGAAGTCTCAATAGGGAGCGAGGAGCTAACATTAACACCTTCGTCGACGTCAGACGGAGCTACTTCCAACATCGCTAACATCGCCAATGCGGGAATAACTTTCACGCCCTCTTCTGGGAATACGCTCAATGTTGTCACTAATTTCATAAAAGGTGTCCCCGATGCTGAAGGGTGGCTTGACTTTTTTCGTTTGCAAACACGCCGTCAGCTGATTCAAGTGGGCAGTCAAATGCAGTTCCGGGATCCAGCATCGGTTGGTGTTGGAAATATTTCGAAATTCAGTCTGCTCAATACAAGTCCAGCTTCCCTGATATGGGACATTTCAGATCATACACGCCCTGAAATCGTTTCTGCAAGTCCTGCCGGAAACAATGGCCTAGAGTTTACTGTCTCTACTGAGGTACTCAAAGAGTTTATAGTCTTCTCAGATTTTAACTACCTCACACCAACAGCTATCGGAGCGATAGATAACCAAGATTTGCACGCATTGAATGATATCGATCTTGTAGTGGTAACAAATGATCGGTTTGTTGCCGCCGCCGAGGAATATGCAGCCATTCATGAAAATGATGGGTTGTCTATTGCCATTGTAACAACCAACCAAGTATTCAATGAATTCTCTTCAGGGTCAAACGACCCTACAGCGATAAAGATGCTCATGAAGATGTTATACGATCGCGCGGATGGTGACGAAACATTGGCTCCGAAATACCTTCAAATAATTGGAGACGGCACTTATCAGAACAGAAACCTAGCAGCCAATTCTCCTTACGTTATTACTTATCAAAGCGCAAATTCGGTTTCTCCAACGAACTCGTATGTCAGCGATGACTATTTCGGTTTTCTCGACGATATTTATGGAGAGGGCTTGGGCGATAAAATGCAAATAGGTGTCGGACGTATCCCTTCCGAAACACTTTCAGAAGCCATGGCTTACTTGAATAAAGTGAAAGTTTACAGGGCCTCCAATACAACCGTTGATGGAGGTGCCTATTGCGTTGGCGATGAGAATCCATCTCCTTTTGGAGCTTGGAGAAACACGATAACATTGGTGACTGATGATATGGACGGAAATGGCGGTCCAACAGAAGTGGTTCACATGGTTAATTCTGACGAACATGCGAATACCGTATATGACCTCTACAATGAATATGACGTTGCCAAAATATACATGGATGCATATCAGCAAGTTTCTACTCCAGGAGGTGAGCGCTATCCTGAAGCGGAAGAGGCCATTCGAAGAAGAGTGCAGAATGGTTCTTTGATCGTTAACTACATCGGTCATGGAGGTGAAAGAGGCTGGGCGCACGAACGGGTATTGAATACGACGACTATTCAAGAATGGACAAACATCAATCGTTTGCCAGTATTCATGACAGCGACATGCGAGTTGGCAAGATTTGATGATCCAGAAGTGAGGTCGGCAGGAGAGATGCTAATCCTCAATCCAAATGGAGGATGCATAGCAATGTTGACAACAACAAGAATTGTTTTCAGTGGTTCGAACCAACAATTGAACAGAGCATTTTTTGATGTCGCTCTTGAAGACGAAATTTTTGAGCCGCTGACTTTGGGTTTCATTTCAGAGACGACCAAGAATGACAATCAAGTAAATGATTCGAGTAACAAACGGAATTTCAGTTTGCTGGGAGACGTAGCGCTTGAAATGGCCTATCCAAAGATGGAAGTTTACACCACTGAAATCAACGGAGTGACCATTGATCCGGCGCAGCCCGACACTTTAAAATCGCTACAGCAGGTTACATTCAAAGGGTTTGTTGGAGACCAACAAGGAAACAAACTGACAACCATGAATGGGTTTGTATATCCTACAGTTTGGGATAAAGAATCGGTAGTACAAACGTTGAACAATGATGGTGCTGCTCAGCCTTACACTTTTGAGGTAACAAAGAACATAGTTTATAGAGGAAAGGCCAGTGTAACAAATGGTGATTTCGAATTTACATTTGTGGTTCCACGCGACATTAACTACGAGTTCGGAAAGGCACGCGTGTCTTATTATGCTGTGGCTGGAGATCTCGATGCTCATGGTTTTTCGGAAGACTTTTTCATCGGTGGCGCATTAGAAGGGGCCGAGTTGAATACCGTTGGTCCAGATGTTAATCTGTATTTGAACGATTCAACGTTTGTTTTTGGAGGTATTACCAATGAAAATCCGCTTTTGTACGCCGTTATGCGTGATGAAAATGGGATCAATACAGTAGGCAGCGGCATCGGACATGATATCAAGGCCATATTGGATGGTGAGAGTGCTTCGCCAATTGTTTTGAATGACTTTTATGAGTCTGACCTCGACACATATCAAAGTGGTGCAATTCGTTATCAGTTGAATGATTTATCAGAAGGACTGCATACACTTAACTTGAAGGTTTGGGACATCCATAACAATTCATCAGAGGTGTATACAGAGTTTGTTGTTGCTTCAAGTGCTAACTTGGCCTTGGATCATGTATTAAATTACCCGAATCCTTTTACTACACATACCGAGTTTATGTTCGAGCACAACCAGGCTTGCGCTTTTTTAGATGTCCAGATACAAGTATTTTCGGTTTCAGGTAAGATGGTCAAAACCTTGAATCGCGTTGTTCGCACAGATGGATTTAGAAGCGATCCGATTGCTTGGGATGGATTAGATGATTTTGGAGATACTATAGGTAGAGGTGTTTACGTTTACCGTGTCCAGGTGACCACCCCGGAGGGACAAAAAGCAGAGAAATTTGAAAAACTGGTCATCCTGCGATAACCTAACCTTTTACAACGATTATGCGTATATTTGCCGACCCATTTAATAACTCATCCATGATAGGGAGATATTTAGTAGCTACAACTCTCATACTCAGTGCTTTTAATGTAAATGCGCAGTTGAGTCAGGCAGCCCAAAGAGCTCAAGACGTACAGTTGAATACAATCACCACAGCGGTTCCGTTTTTGATGATTGGCCCTGACTCACGTTCGGGTGGTTTAGGTGATGCGGGTGTTGCCTTATCAGGTGATGCGGGAAGCATACATTGGAATCCTGCGAAAATGATTTTCGCAAAGAATGAGTTTGAGGTGATGATGTCTTATTCTCCATGGTTACGTGCTTTGGTTGATGACATGAATTTGGCTTATCTATCTGGATATCAGAAACTGAATAAAAATCAAGCAGTAGGGGGAGCAATTCGTTTCTTTTCCCTTGGAAATATCACGTTTACCGATCAAACAGGTGCAGTAATACGCGATTTTAAACCTGCAGAGTTTAGCATAGATTTGGCATTTTCTCAAAAGTTGTCTAATCGTTTTTCAGGAGGTATTGGAGCGCGATTTATCAATTCAAACCTTACAGGAGCTACGAACGTTCAGGGAGTAGACTCTCGGCCAGGTCGATCTGTAGCGGTTGACGTTTCGATGTTCTACACGAACGATGATGTGAAATTGGGCGATAAAGATGCTGTTTGGAACTGGGGTTTGAATATTTCGAACATTGGCGCGAAGATGAGCTATACGGAAACTGCTCAGCAAGATTTTATTCCAACCAATTTGAGATTGGGTACTGCTCTAACTTTAGAGATGGATACGTACAATGAACTCACTTTCACTGTTGATGCAAATAAACTTTTGGTGCCAACACAACCTGTGTATAGCCAAGAAGATGGTGCGGAAATAGTTTCAGGAAAAGACCCGAATGTTGGTGTTGCTACTGGCATGGTTCAATCTTTTTACGATGCACCGGGAAATGTTGTATTCGACGACAATGGAAATGTAACGGTTCAGTCAGGTAGTATCTTGAAAGAAGAACTTCGTGAGATTAACATTGGTGGTGGAATGGAATACTGGTATGACAAGCAGTTCGCTTTCAGAACAGGGTACTTCTACGAACATTACACGAAAGGTAACCGCCAGTACATTACTCTGGGAGCTGGTTTGCGATACACGGTCTTCGCAATCGATCTATCTTATTTGATCAGCACAACCCAGCAAAACCCTCTTGCCAATACGCTTCGTTTCACACTTCGATTGGAGTTTGAAAAATTGAAAGGGAACAGTCAAAGCGAGGGTTAATTCATGTCTTTCCGTATAGGTTTTGGGTACGACGTTCACCAATTAAGAGAATCTACAGACTTTTGGTTGGGTGGGATATTGGTACCACATTCAAAAGGTGCATACGGACATTCAGATGCAGATGTTTTATTGCATGTTATATGCGATGCACTTCTAGGTGCTGCTGATGCACGCGACATTGGATTTCATTTCCCCGATACAGATCAAACTTACAAAGGAATTGACAGCAAAATTCTGCTCTCAAAAACAATGGAGATTGTCCGCGCCAAAGGCTACGAACTCGGTAACATAGATGCCACAGTTTGTTTGCAACGCCCAAAGATCAAAGACCACATACCGCTTATGAAAGCCAAAATTGCAGAGGTTTTAGGCGTTTCAGAAAACAAGGTCAGTGTAAAAGCAACAACCACCGAGCAGTTGGGCTTTGTAGGCCGAGAAGAGGGCGTAAGTGCTTATGCTGTGGTTTTAATTGAGGATATTAATTAATCACCCCCGCTATTCGATTCTTCGAAATGCTGCAATTGAGCATCTTCGAAAAAGTAGATCCGCAGCAAAGCTGTATCTCTCAAGAAATCAATGCGGCCCACTTCAACACGATTGATTTTGATTCCAGTACGTTCTTCAAGATCTGCTTTCAGAGCCTCCCTGTTGCCAGCTTTAATAAGGTCAATGCGCTCGTACAATACGATTTTGTGAGATTCATGACGCAGCAGCCAAACCTTTTCTAACCCGTATGTTGCTGCCAAAATCACACCGTTTGCCAATCCAAGTTCAATAACGGAGAAGCTTGCAGACAAAGCATTCATTACCGACATTCCGATCACAATAAATAGATAAGTCATTTCCTTAATAGGAATGGCGTCGGTGCGATAACGTATGATCCCGAAAATCGCAAAAAGTCCAAGTGCGAATGCAAGATCTATTTTTACACTTGCGAGCAAGAAACAAAGCAGGAAGATTGAAATGGAGATCAATACATAAGTGAAGAGGAAATCCTTCCTTTTAGCAATGGGGTAGTATATCCATCTTACGAGGACAAGGATAACGAATATATTGAGGGCCAATCTCCATCCAAGTTCGATGAGGTGATCAACATCGAAAACATCATGGTGAACTTCTATTGTCTGGCTGAATGCCGCGTTTGGTGCAAGCACGAAAGCTGCGCAGACAAAGATTGCTGTGATACAGTAAATGAAAGTTCTCATGCAGACATCAATTTTGAAATTAGGTTTTGATCGGTTAGTGTGGAGAGTTTTTTAATCTTCTGTTTTATTTCATTCTTCTTTACGTTTGATTCGAGCAGCGCTAATCCCAAGCAATATTTGCTAATTGTTTCGGGCCGTAAAAGATTCACTTTCATTCGCGACGGAAACAGAGAGCTGCGGTCGAATTTTTCTTGTTTCAACTCAGCAATAACCAAGTTTGGTATCTCAAGGTTGCATCCGGAGCTGTTTTTAAAAGCCAACTCCAAATCAAATGTCAAACGCTCAGGCTTTATCTTGTGAACCAAAGTAATTCGGCTAAAACTATTCATGAGGGCCGAATGAAGGTCGAAATCGAGCTCGCCGTGTTCTCGAATGAAAGCAATATCATGCGACGTTAATACACTTCGAAGTTCACCAACGGGCATCCGATGCTTAATTGTCCTGCCCTTGTTGTTTTTTAGTTTGACCTCTAGAAAGTTGATGTTTGATTCCACATATCTCCGGATTCGTATCTTTACTCGATTTTTCTTTCCCGTTTGGTGTAAACGATAGAACTCGAAATTGCTAGAATCGAAATACTGTGAAACGTATTTAGACACACGATTTCCGTTAACGTCTAAAACCCGATACTCAGAAGAGAGTTCGGGAAGCATCAACTCGAAATCATGCCTGTTTAGCACATATTTAGTGTCGTGCCTATCCATTAAGGCAACACTATCCATTTGTTCCAGGGTGATCGGTTGAAATCCTTGCAGTATATTCAGTACCTGATCCAATGCATGCGAAAATAAGAAAAAGAGGTGTTGGTTAAGAAAATGTTAAGTACATAGTTTGAAAGATAAACCCGAACATGCTGAAAAGAAAAATAGAACTTGAATTCACCGAGTACGATGATTTCAATGAATTGGATCCGGCAGATCAACACTTGGTGAATGAAGCTCGAAGAGCAGTTGGTCATGCCTATGCCCCTTACTCAGATTTCAAAGTCGGCGCAGCTGTGTTGTTGGAAAACGGCAACATTATCATCGGGTCGAACCAAGAGAATGCTGCCTATCCATCTGGACTGTGCGCAGAACGTGTGGCCTTGTTTGCAGCCAAATCGCAATTTCCCGATCAGAAGATTATCGCAGTGGCTATTGCAACTGCAGCTGGCGAGATAACAGGGGAGCCCATTGCACCTTGCGGTGGATGCAGACAAGTATTTGCAGAGTATGGTGACCAGCAGCCGTCGGAAATAGTTCTGCTACTAGCTGCTGGAAATCTGCGGGTAAGTCGGTTTGAAGACGCCCGAATATTACTTCCTGGAAGATTCTCGTGGAAAGATCTTAAAAAAGGTAGGTGAAAAAAGACCTGTTAAATTCGGTGTACGTATATTTGTAATCTAATAGGAATTCTTAAGGCATGGCAACATCTACCGTGAAGAAGACGACTCGTCAAACAAAAAGTGTAAAAAGTACACCAACTAAAGCTTCTGGCTTTCCAAAGGAAACGTATGTGAAGTGGTACCGTGACATGCTCCTCATGCGAAAGTTTGAAGAGAAATGCGGACAACTGTACATCCAACAGAAATTTGGTGGGTTTTGTCACTTATACATCGGTCAAGAAGCTCTACTTGCCGGAATGGTTGACGCCATTCGTCCAACAGACAGAGTGATCACAGCATACCGCGATCACGCACATCCCCTTGCGCTTGGCGTTCACCCAAAATATGTAATGGCTGAATTGTATGGCAAAGCGACGGGTTCTTCGAAAGGAAAGGGCGGATCGATGCACATGTTCGATAAGGAGCACAATCTTTTTGGTGGACATGGTATTGTAGGCGGACAGATTCCTCTCGGTGCTGGAATTGCATTTGCGGATAAATACCGCAATGAAGATCATGTCACCGTATGTTTCTTCGGAGATGGTGCTGCACGTCAGGGATCACTTCACGAAACATTCAACATGGCGGCAACATGGAAGCTTCCTGTGATTTTCATTGTTGAGAATAACAACTACGCTATGGGTACGTCAATTGAACGTACATCTAACGTTACCGATTTGACCAAGCTTGCATTGGGATACGATATGGCTTCTGAAACAGTTGATGGAATGAGTCCAGAAGCTGTTAGTGAAGCCATAGCTCGCGCGGCTGAAAGAGGAAGAACAGGTGAAGGTCCAACTTTGTTGGATATCAAAACATACCGTTATAAAGGACACTCGATGTCGGATCCTCAGAAATATCGCACCAAAGAAGAAGTTGCTGAGTATCAAGAGAAAGACCCTATTGAATCTGTTCTCAGAACAATCAAAACGAATAAGTGGTTAACTGAAAAGCAAATCACAGTCATTCAAGATGAAGTGAAAGCCTTGGTTGAAGAAAGTGTTCAGTTCGCTGAAGAATCTCCTTATCCAGATCCTTCAGAATTGTACATCGACGTGTATACGCAGACGGATTATCCTTACGTAAAAGACTAATAAGAATCTGACAAATGGCAGAGATCATTAAAATGCCCAAATTGAGCGACACCATGACAGAAGGTGTTGTAGCAGCATGGCATAAAAAAGTTGGCGATCAAGTAGCTTCAGGGGAGCTTTTGGCGGAAATAGAAACCGACAAAGCGACAATGGAGTTCGAATCATATCAAGATGGTTACCTTCTGCACATTGGTGTGGGTGAAGGTGGAAATGCTCCTGTTGATTCCTTGTTGTGTATCATAGGTACGAAGGGAGAAGATGTTAGCGCGTTGCTGAATCAAGCTTCCGCAGCTCCAGAAGCAGAAGCTCCTAAAGCAGCCTCAGCTCCTGCGCCCGTTGCACAGTCTGCAGCGCCAGCGCCTGTGGCTGCTCCTGTAATGCAATCTGCGCCAGTGGCTGCTGTTCATGAAGTATCAAGCAACGGCAGGCTAAAAGCGTCTCCTTTGGCTCGTAAAATGGCAGAAGACAAAGGGATAGCTATAGAAAGTGTTGCAGGAAGCGGAGAAAACGGACGTATCGTAAAACGCGATGTAGAAAACTTCGTCCCAACCAAACAATTTGCTGCAGCCGCTCATGGAGTTGAACAATTCCAAGATGTTACGGTATCGCAGATGCGCAAAACCATCGCTCGCCGCCTTGCTGAAAGCAAGTTTACAGCACCTCACTTCTACTTGACTTTGTCTATAGATATGGACAATGCCATTGCAGCGCGCAAAGCAATCAACACGCAAGAAGGCGTTAAAGTATCGTTCAACGATATGGTGATTAAAGCGTCGGCGTTGGCATTGAAACAACATCCTGCGGTAAACGCAGCATGGATGGGAGATACCATTCGTTACAACAAACATGTGCACATTGGAGTGGCTGTTGCCGTTGAAGACGGTTTGCTGGTACCTGTTATCCGCTTTGCTGATTCAAAAGGCTTGTCGTCTATCAATGATGAAGTGAAAGTTTTGGCAGATAAAGCGAAGAGCAAGAAGCTTCAACCACAAGAATGGGAGGGCAATACGTTCACCATTTCGAACTTGGGTATGTTCGGCATTGAAGAGTTTACTGCCATTATCAATCCACCTGATAGCTGCATTATGGCTGTTGGAGCGATTAGCGAGGTGCCAGTTGTTAAAAACGGACAAGTAGTGCCAGGTAACGTGATGAAGGTAACACTTAGCTGTGATCACCGAGTTGTAGATGGCGCAAGTGGTGCGGCTTTCTTACAAACAGTGAGACAATATTTAGAGAATCCTGTTACAATGCTGACCTAAGCATTCGTAGCATTTAAAAGATTAAAGCGATGGAATTGATTTCATCGCTTTATTTTTGTCCAAATGGCATCTCAGATATTAGACACCCCAATTGAATTTCTCAAAGGCGTTGGTCCGGCCCGGGCTGATGTCTTGCGCAAAGAATTGGGCATCTTTACCTTCAAAGAATTGCTTTATCACCTGCCTTTTCGGTATGTAGATAGATCGAAATTTTATACCGTATCTGAATTGAACTCAGATGCCGCCGTGGTGCAGTTGAAGGGAAGAATCGTCCGCGTTTCGGAAGTAGGAGTTGCTAAAGCAAAGCGACTCACCGCGATTTTTGAAGATGGAACCGGACAGATTGAATTGGTTTGGTTTAAAGGAGCTAAGTGGATTAAGGATTCGTTACGTGCAAATACCGAGTATGTCGTTTACGGCAAAATCAGCCAGTTCAAGTCGACATGGAACATTGTTCATCCAGAGATAGAAACAGTAGATAAATTTCGACTTTCAGGATCTTCGGGGTTGAGACCAGTGTACAATACGACCGAGAAACTGACGTCTAGAGGACTCCATTCGACCGGGATTTCCAAACTGATGGAGGTGCTTTTGCCCACATTGAAGGCGCAGATTCCAGAAACGCTATCGACCGAATTGGTATCTAAACTGAAATTCTATTCGAGAGAAGAAGCACTGATGCACATCCATTTCCCTCCTTCACTCGAGGAGGCAGAAAAAGCCCGCAACAGATTAAAATTCGATGAGTTGTTCTTCATCCAGCTTATGCTGATAAAGAAGAAATTGCAACAAACGCGAAATGTTCCGGCAGCACGCTTTGCAAAAGTGGGGGAGTTGTTCAATCAGTTTTACGATAAACACCTCGCTTTTGACTTGACCGAGGCTCAAAAAAGAGTGATCAAAGAGATTCGATCAGACGTAAATACCGGTTACCACATGAACCGATTGCTACAAGGAGATGTTGGCAGCGGCAAAACGATAGTTGCATTGCTATGCGCCTTGTTGGCCATTGATAATGGATACCAAGTTGCGGTAATGGCACCTACTGAAATCCTTGCGAAACAGCACTTTGAGTCTTTTTCCGCATCGTTGGAGTTCTTACCCGTTACTGTTTCATTACTCACCGGGTCGACGAAAACCGCAGCTAGAAGGGAGATTCATGCATCGCTGATGGATGGCTCATTGAATATTTTGATTGGCACCCATGCACTGATAGAGCCTAAAGTAGAATTCAAACAACTGGGATTGGCCATCGTAGATGAACAGCACCGCTTTGGAGTAGCACAGCGAGCACGTTTATGGAACAAAGCGAAAATGCCTCCTCATATCTTGGTTATGACCGCCACGCCTATACCGCGAACGTTGGCCATGACCTTGTATGGCGATTTGGATTTATCTGTAATCGACGAATTGCCGCCGGGAAGAAAACCCATTCTTACGGTGCATCGAACGGATAGTGCCCGATTGAAGGTATTCAAGTTTATTAAAGAAGAGATTGCACTTGGCCGACAGATTTACATCGTGTATCCGCTAATAGAAGAGAGTCAGGCATTGGACTACAAAGATCTGATGGATGGGTACGAAAGCATTTCTCGGAGTTTTCCGCTTCCTGATTACAAGATTAGCATTGTCCATGGTAAGATGAAAAGTGAAGATAAAAATCACGAGATGCAAAGATTCATCAGCGGGGAAACGCAAATTTTAGTCGCCACCACAGTGATTGAAGTTGGCGTTAACGTTCCAAACGCGAGCGTCATGATTATTGAAAGTGCAGAGCGTTTCGGATTGTCTCAATTGCATCAACTCCGCGGCAGAGTGGGCAGGGGAGCTGATCAGAGCTATTGCATATTGATGACGGATGAGAAAATAAGCAAAGAGGCAAAGATCAGGGTAGAGACCATGTGCAGGACCAACGATGGTTTTGAGCTATCGGAAGTGGATCTCGAATTGCGCGGACCCGGTGATTTGATGGGGACCCAGCAAAGCGGTGAATTGAATTTGGCTATCGCCGATTTGGTTTTAGACAAACAGATACTAATCACGGCGCGACATTTGGCGATGGAGCTGCTTGAAAGAGACCCAAGCTTAACGGCTCCAGAAAACAGCGCCATCAGGTTGAGCTTGGCAGACATGATGCAAATTCGAAAAGATTGGAGTCAGATCAGTTGATCAGAGTTTGTAACACAAGATTACCTTTTTGCCAGAAATGGAGATCAATTCCAACTGGCTGTCTTGATTGATGTCGCGAATTGAAAAACCAAAACCACCCTTTAGAGGGAATCCCGCTCGTTGTTTTCCATTTTGATCGATGAGGTTGATCTCATCATTCGCAGGCACACTGAATCCGATGTGTTGGCGATTATCGAACTGATACAGCGCCAAATCATCGCACTCAGCGCCATTGAGCGGATGAGTGAACAACAGCGAACCATCTGTGCGATAGCACTCAATGGCATTGTTTCTGCCGATAATAAATTCTTGCAAACGATCGTTGTCGAGGTCGGTCAGAGCTAGCTGATCAGCGCCACTCAAGATTGATTCATTTGGAATTGAGCCCACTTTTCCAAAAACACTTTCATAGACTTGACCCAGCGAGTCGAGGTATAAAATACTGCTTGAAGAAATGTCGCCCGTTAAGCGGAAGTTCGGGCAATCAAAAGGTACTGAGACCGTTGCCGAAGTTTTCATTCTTGGGGTGCCATCTCGTTTGAGCAGGTAGCAGGATCCTTTATCGCTTGCGGCGAATAGATAATCTTTGTTTCCTACTTTTAAGTGATCCATCAGCACCACAGCACCGTCGGCCGGAGAATGCTGCCAACCAGCAGTTTTAATTCCCTCACCTTGAATGTTGATTATCGATCCGTTCGCACATCCCGCGAGTAAGCGGTAATTCCTGTTGCCATCGTAATCAGCAATAAAAAGTGGCGACGTAATGGTGTGATTTGATGCAACAGGAAAGCCCTTCACATTTCTACCTTGGATATCGATGCAGTGGATATCCTTTTTGGTAGTAAATGCAATTTGCCACTTGCCATTCTTATACAGGTCGATCGGAGTGATTTTTCCAATAATGGATTCTCCAATTTCTTTCGTCCACAACAGGGTGCCCTTTTGAGAAATCGCATGCAGCACATTTTGATTGTCTTGCACCAAAACATAAAATCCGCCATTTCGATGATCAGGAATCAGCACAGGCGATTGATTGGCTTCATTGGGTAATGCATATTCCCATACGACTTGAGTTGCCGTTTCAGCAGTATGCACCTCGCTGCCGCTTTGAATCGAACTGAAAAAATGTCCATTGGTGCTTTCTCCACTCACACAAATTTTTTGCACCTTGAACCAAGGCCCGAGCAGATTCGATTCGCCCTCGTTGGTTTCATTGTAGAAGACATAGTGTTCGTTTTTTTCAAGTGCTCTGGTGAGCACATGTTCGGAGTTCAAAATTGGCAAGGCAGAAGCCACACTCAGCTCACTTGCTGAGGATGCGAGCAGAACGATCTCTTCGTTAATCAGAGCGGCCTTGAATTCTTGCTTTGCAAAAGGAGAAAGGAGGTGATTAAGAAGCTCACATTCGTCCCATGTTACTACCAAACCCATGTTTGAGCTCTCAGATTGAGCATTTGGCAGCTTCATAAAGGCAGAAGCAGCCAATAGAGGATCGGCAGTGCCGATAACTGCAAACTTCGATTTACTGGCAGAGAACAAACCGATACCAGCGTTCCACCACACATAGAGCATCTCATCTGCGGAAGTATTGTATTTCGTTTCCAGATCAGCCAACTGTCGGTTAAACGCCGCTTTATTTAAGGAGCCAATTACTTTGTCTGACGCATCGGCGCCACTTTTAAATCCGATTCCTTCAAATCTCGAAACCCTATCGGGTATGATCTCTGTCCACCTAGCAGGAAGTCCAGCCAACTCATTTCCAATCTGACTTTGTCCGAGTAATACGGTTTCAGATGCTAAGCCATTTGCGGTGATATGGACATCGGAGGCTGATGCTTGGTCGCCATGAAGCAGGTTTTGAAGATTATCATTCTCATTCAAAAGCGTTGCGATTCGTAAATCGGCACGTCCAGCAAGTTTTAAAGTGCTCATCAACAGACTATCTGATGCTGTTGGAGTGGAATTGATAACCAAGTCGCTTGAGCCTGCGGTGAAGAAAATGTTCTCTTCATTCGAGAAAATAGCAAGGCCATCTGATTTCCAGTAACCCGTTTCTTTTTGTGCTTTAGGGAACCATTTTTTAATCAGCGTTTCAGCCGACACGTTTTTCGCAACTCCAACAGACAGCACAAAGCCTTGAGACGTTGCATACATCGCGCAAGGGGGATTTAGCATCAGCAAAGACGAGTCGGCGAATACTTTCTTTAACAGATCAAATCCTTCTCCAAGCACATTTGCAGATTCGAGAGCCTTCAATTTTCCCAGCGCGATTGCCGGATCATCAATGTGCGCGATACTGGTTGTATTCGCGGGCAACCGCTGTACCGGATTGTTCAGAGCATGCTCATTTTTCTCACCTGAAAGGAAGAATAGCACTGCTCCCGCAGCGAGTGCAAGAGTGATGAGCAAGGGAATGATCCGACGTATCAACATTGAGACAAAAATACGCGCACAAACAATGCATTGATCATTTTCACAATCAAGCAATAAACACAACAGTGTGTATGAAAAATATAGGGGTTACCCTTTGAGTAGGTTTCTCGAGATAACAATTTTCTGAACCTCGCTTGTACCTTCATAAATCTGCGTGATTTTCGCATCTCTCATAAGGCGTTCTACGTGGTATTCTTTCACGAAACCATATCCACCGTGAATCTGCACTGCTTCAACAGTGTGCTTCATAGCGATTTGAGAAGCGTAAAGCTTAGCCATTGAGCTGGCTTGGTCGTACGACATTTTGTTGTCTTTCAACCAAGCTGCTTTCAGGCACAACATGCGAGCCGCTTCAATATCGGTTGCCATGTCTGCGAGTTTGAATGCTATGGCCTGGTGTTTTGAGATTTCTTTTCCGAATGCTTTGCGTTCTTTTGAATAGGCCAGTGCCAATTCATAAGCACCGCTTGCTATACCGAGCGCTTGAGAAGCGATTCCGATGCGTCCACCAGTCAAAGTTTTCATTGCAAATCCGAAACCGAATCCATCTTCGCCAATGCGGTTTTCTTTTGGAACCTTGACATCTTGAAACATCAAAGTATGGGTGTCGGACCCACGAATTCCAAGTTTGTTTTCTTTCGCTCCGATGATGAATCCTTCCATCCCTTTTTCAACGATGAAGGCATTGATTCCTTTGTGGCCTTTTTCAACATCCGTTTGTGCGATTACAAGGTATGTAGACGCTGAAGAACCGTTTGTAATCCAGTTCTTCGTGCCATTCAAAAGGTAGTGATCCCCCATGTCGATGGCGGTAGTTCTCTGGCTTGTTGCATCAGAGCCTGCTTCTGGTTCGCTGAGACAAAAGGCGCCTATTTTTTGTCCTGATGCAAGTGGAACAAGGTACTTTTGTTTTTGCTCTTCTGATCCGAAGGTTTCTAATCCCCAGCATACCAATGAGTTATTTACAGACATGCAAACAGAGGCGGAGGCATCAATTTTCGATATTTCTTCCATCGCTAACACGTAAGAAACAGTATCCATGCCTGACCCACCGTATTGTGGACTTACCATCATGCCCATAAAACCCAGTTCACCTAGTTGGCGGATTTCATCAACTGGAAATTTTTGGTGTTCATCCCGGTCAATTACACCCGGCTTTAAAACATTCTGTGCGAAATCACGTGCAGCATCTCTAACGGCTATCTGCTCTTCTGTTAACTCAAAATTCATTGTTGAGGATTTAAACGTAAAATAAGCCTATCCGTTTGCATAGGTCGTGCAAATTTACTCCATTCGTTACGAAAAGCCAATTGACTTTGAAAACAGCTAAGAAATATCAAGTTTTGGGGGTTATGTCGGGGACATCTCTCGACGGTTTAGACCTTGCCCTATGTAGGTTTACAGAGGGAGATACGTGGGATTACACAATCGAAAGGGCGACCACAGTGCCTTATCCGCAGGTGTGGCAAGACCGATTGCAGACGGCACATCAACTGAGCGGGGAAGATTTTGTTTTGTTGGATAGGTCGTATGCGCAATGGACGGGTGAGCAGATTCGATTGTGGTTGAACGCCGTTTCACGGGATGTTAATTTTGTATCCATGCACGGACATACCATTTTTCATCGACCGGAAATTGGTGTCACCAGTCAGATCGGACATCCAGCAGTTGTCGCTGCAATCAGCGGATGCGATGTTGTAGGTGATTTCCGAGTGTCTGATGTCGCCCTAGGAGGGCAAGGTGCTCCCTTGGTTCCAATTGGCGATGCACTTTTGTTTCACGAGTATGCCGCTTGTCTGAATTTGGGTGGCTTTGCGAATATTTCGATGAGCGTCGACGGCCAGCGACGCGCGTGGGATGTGTGCCCTGTTAATTTTGTATTAAACCATCTCGCTCGTCGAACAGGAGCTGCTTTTGATGCAGGGGGAGAGCTGACATCCCGAGGGAATGTTAATGAGGAATTGTTGGAGAAACTCGAACGACATCCATTTTTTGCTCAAGAAGGGCCAAAGTCGCTCGGACGTGAATGGGTGGAGCAAGAAGTTTTGCCATTGATGGTTGAACTACCGATAAGAGATTTATTACGCACATATACCGAGCATATTGTCCTCAGACTAAAGCATGAACTTCGAAACAGATCAGGCAAATTGCTCGTAACAGGCGGGGGGATTCACAATTCATTTTTGAGAAAAGAACTCGAGACACGTCTTCAAATGGAAGTAGTTGTTCCATCAGATGAGCTGATCGACTTCAAAGAAGCAATGATATTTGCCTTTCTAGGTGTTTTGAGGCATCGAGAAGAGATCAATGTACTCGCATCTGTAACAGGCGCTATAAGTAACCATTGTGCAGGTAGTGTATTTCTTTCCAGATTAAAATGAGACTCACCCATTTCATTTCCTATTTTTGACCCGTTTTTATATCTAGCATGAAATCACTTTTGCAAGCCTACGAGGCAAAACAGCCCGAAATCGTTTTTGAATGGAAAGATCCTTATACCGAAGCTATCGGCTGGGTTGTAATCAACTCACTTAGAGGTGGTGCTGCAGGAGGTGGCACACGGATGCGTTTCGGGTTGGATAAGCGTGAAGTAGAATCGTTGGCCAAAACCATGGAGATCAAATTTACTGTTTCAGGACCTCAAATTGGAGGAGCCAAGTCAGGAATCAATTTTGATCCACGTGACCCGCGAAAGAAAGAAGTGCTAGAGCGTTGGTACGCAGCTGTTACTCCTTTGTTGAAGCACTATTACGGTACGGGTGGTGACCTCAATGTTGACGAAATACACGAAGTTATTCCCATTACCGAAGATTGCGGGGTTTGGCATCCACAAGAGGGGGTGTTCAACGGACATTTTCAACCAAATGAGGCACAAAAGGTAAAGCGCATTGGAAATTTACGTCTGGGGGTTATCAAGATCATAGAAGATGAGAATTTTAGTCCGGCTGTAGATCGAAAATACTGCGTAGCAGACATGATTACAGGGTATGGCGTAGCCGAGTCTGTCCGTCATTTTTACAACATATACGGTGGCGATTTGAAAGGCAAAAAAGTCATCGTGCAAGGGTGGGGTAACGTGGGTTCTGCTGCCGCTTATTACCTAGCTTCTGAGGGAGCGAAGATAGTTGGGATTATCGACAGAAATGGTGGCTTCATAGAGAAAGACGGGATGAGTTTCGAGCGTGTTCGAGATTTGTTTTTAGGGAAAGATGGAAATGCCCTTCGTGCAGAAGGGATGTTGCCCTTTGATGAGGTTAATGAGCACGTTTGGTCGGTAGGTGCCGACGTGTTTTTGCCTTGTGCGGCTTCACGCTTGGTGGCTCAGGATCAAATAGAGAAGATGATAGCTGGTGGATTGCAGGTTGTGGCGAGCGGAGCGAATGTGCCCTTTGCTGATTCAGCAATATTCTATGGACCGATTGCGGAGTATGCAGACACTCGGGTGTCAGTTATTCCTGATTTTATTGCAAACTGCGGCATGGCCCGAGTTTTTGCGTATCTAATGTCGAATGGTGATGTAGACATGTCTGACAAAGGCATTTTCACCGACACCTCAGCAACTATAGAGAAAGCATTGAAAGCTACGTATGAACGCAGCTCAGGTAAACAGAATATTACAGCAACAGCGTTTGAAATCGCTTTGAAAAAACTCATGTAATGGAAATTTTAATCCTCATAATTTTTGTAGTTGGCTATTTTGGGATTGCTCTTGAGCACCCACTTCATGTCGACAAATCTGCATTTGCTTTGCTCACAGGTACGCTCTGCTGGGCAGTTTTTGTAATTGGAGGCAAGCATGAGATTCCGGAGCATTCACACGAAGAGTACACGGCAATCACAACTCCCGCGGAGAGTATTGTTGGAGAGAGTAACACCGAAGCAGCGGCCATGGTCAATGCCTTGAAAGAGCCTACAGGATGGCAAGACGGAGTGGAGTATCACGAAACCTCATTTTATGAATTTCGCTTATTGCACCACCTTCAAGAGATAGCCAGTATTTTATTTTTCCTATTGGGAGCGATGACCATAGTGGAGTTGATAGATGCCCACGAAGGTTTCAGCGTTATTACCGATAGAATAAAAACCACGAATACCGTGAAGTTGCTATGGATTGTCGGGTTGCTGACATTCTTTTTGTCTGCAGCGCTCGATAACCTTACCACAACGATTGTAATGATTAGTTTGTTAAGGAAGCTGATCAACGACAAAATGACCAGGTGGTATTTTGCGGGGATTGTCGTCATTGCAGCGAACGCGGGAGGAGCTTGGTCGCCTATAGGAGACGTGACAACGACCATGTTGTGGATAGGGAATCAATTGAGCACGGGTGTCATTATAAGTCATTTGTTTCTTCCGAGTTTGGTTTGTTTGATCGCACCTCTTCTGGTATCTTCATTCTTGATGAAAGGCAATGTTGAAAGACCACGAAAGGCAGAGGGGGCCGAGCATTATTTGAATCCTACTACCGATTTCGAGAGAAATTTTGTTTTCATCATTGGGATACTTGGTTTGTTATTCGTTCCAGTTTTTAAAACAGTAACGCATTTGCCTCCATTCATGGGGATGATGATGTCGCTGGGTATCATATGGTTGGTAACCGAGGTTATGCATCGGAACAAGAATACAGAAGACAAGAATCAACTTTCGGTTATAGCCGTTTTGCGCAAGATTGATGCGTCTAGTGTTTTGTTCTTCTTAGGGATATTGCTGGCTGTAGCGGCGCTTCAAGAGGTCGGACATTTGCTAGTGATGGCTGAGTGGTTGAAGACAACCTTAGCGAACGTTTTCGCTATTGATTTGGCCATTGGGGTGTTGTCGGCAATCGTTGATAACGTGCCACTTGTTGCAGCTTCCATGGGTATGTATCCTATCGTGCCTGATGCCATGGCTTCTGGCGCTTGGGAGATGAATTTTGTCCATGATGGATTGTTCTGGCAGTTCCTGGCTTATTGTGCAGGAACAGGAGGTAGTGCCTTAATCATAGGTTCAGCAGCAGGTGTGGCTGCTATGGGATTGGAGAAAATCGATTTCATCTGGTACGCCAAGAAAATCAGCCTTTTAGCGCTTGTTGGATATTTTGCAGGGGCGGCTGTATTTTACTTCATGTTCTTCTTGTAGTCGCTATCAATAGGGTGCTATTGATAACCTTTTTAAAAGACTTAGTTGCTGGCGACATAAAAGGTTAATTTCATCGTTTAAAATCAAACGTTGAAAATGAACCTGCTATTAACCGTACAACAAGGGATCACTGTAGGAGGAGCGGCTGAGTCTGCTGAAACAGTATCAAATGCACCTGGAGAGGTGGAAGTATCTATTTTTCAGTTACTCATGGAAGGAGGATGGTACATCATGATACCTCTTGCCGTTTTGAGTGTGCTAGCCATCTACATTTTTATTGAAAGGTCATTGGCCGTGTCGAAATCTCTGAAAGAGGAGAAAGACTTCATGAATAAGATCAAAGATTACATTCATGATGGCAAACTAGACAGTGCTAAGAATTTGTGTGCAACGAGTCAAACGCCAATTGCACGTATGTTAGAGAAGGGTATTAGCAGAATTGGTAAGCCCTTGAAGGATATTTCTGTTTCAATCGAGAACGTTGGAAAACTTGAGATATACAATCTTGAGAAGAATTTGGGCACCTTAGCAACTATTGCAGGGGCTGCGCCGATGATTGGTTTCTTAGGAACCGTAATTGGTATGGTTCAAGTGTTTCTTGATATGGAAACGGCAGGAACTGTTCGTGTTGAAGACATTTCTTCAGGAACCAAACAAGCGATGATCACAACGATTGTAGGATTGATTGTTGGAATCATTGCCTACATGTCATACAACTACCTTGTAACCAAGGTTTCTAAGGTTATCCATAAAATGGAGGCTTCGAGCATTGAGTTCATAGATATTCTTGAAGAACCAGGTAAATAACGAATTATGAATCTCGGACAACGAAATAGAGTCAGTGTAGAGGGAAACATGTCGTCGATGACCGACCTTGTGTTTCTATTGCTGATATTTTTCATTATTCTATCAACTCTGGCGTCGAATGGCGTGAATGTTGATTTGCCGCAAAGCAAGGGAGTGAATTCGGTAACTGCAAAGTTGACTTTGTCTATAACACCTGACCTGACATATTATGTTGATGGGGGGGTGATTGCCAAAGAGGAGTTAGAGAGCATGTTGCTCATTCGCATGGAATCTCAAGTAGATAAAGTGCTGTACTTGCAGGTCGACAAAGAAGTTCCTACCGGAGCCACTGTTGAGATGATCGGAATGGCAAAATCGCATGACTGGAAAGTGATGCTCGGGGCCAGTCCTAAAAATGAGTAGTTATGAAAAGAGAAGAAATCGAAAAGAAAGATCGTATGATAGCTGGAGTGTTATCGGGCGTTATCTTCACCGCTGTATTGGTTTTGTGCTTTTTCTTGGTTGCATTTCGAATACAGGATCCACCGCCAGGTGAGCAATTTGTAGCCATAGGCATGGCCGATTTCGGATCAGATTTATCTGCCGGAGGCGACATGGAGTCGGATAATCCATCTGATACTCCGCAAGACGATCAGGCAGAATCGAGCAATCAGCAAGCAGAAGCGAGTGCAACAACCGATGTCGCAACACAAAGCACGTCTGATGTTTCTGTAAACGCTTCAACAAAGCCAAATAAGGACCCGAAAAAGCCGAAAGAGGATCCTAAGCCTACGGTGAGTAATGGTTTGAATGATATTTTAAATCAAATTAATAAAGGCGGCGGCGGCGGTTCTGATGGAGAGAATGACGGCAAGGGCAATGAAGGAAATCAGAACGGCGATATTTCAGGTAAAAGCGTTGTACAGGGAAAGGGAATTGATTGGAGTTTGGCAGATCGAGGCATGAAAGGAGAGCCGAAATTATCGGAATCACCGAAGGAAGAAGGAACCGTTGTTTTAGATATTTATGTCGACAAAAGCGGCAAGGTAACGCGCACCAAACGGAATATTGCTGCAAGCACAACAAGCAGCAATTACTTGTTTCAGTTGGCTGAAAAGGCGGCGTTAACAGCGACTTTCACGGTCAAAGATGACGCTCCTGTTGAGCAAACTGGCCAGATGACTTTCCGTTTTAAATTGAAATAACATGGATTATCAAGAGACGCTTGAGTATTTGTTCGGTCGTCTCCCTATGTTTCAACGTATTGGAGCGGCGGCGTACAAGGCAGATTTGTCGACAACCATCGCGCTAGCTGACTTAACTGGCAATCCAGAGAAAGAACTGAAATTTGTCCACATAGCCGGCACCAACGGAAAAGGTTCTGTGTCGAACATGTGCGCATCAATTCTGCAGGAAGCGGGCTACGAAACGGGGCTTTTCACATCCCCCCATTTAAAAGATTTTCGGGAACGAATTCGGCATAACGGACAGAAAATCCCGCGGGAAGCAGTGATCGATTTTGTTGCCAACTACCGGCATGCATGGGAACCTTTGGAGCCGAGTTTTTTTGAGATCACCTTTGCCATGGCGATGTGGTATTTCAAAGAAATCGGTGTGGAGATCGTGGTGTTAGAGACGGGAATGGGCGGAAGATTGGACTCTACCAATATTGTGCGACCAGAAGTGTCTGTTATTACGAGTATCGGACTTGATCACACCCAATTTTTAGGGGATACGATAGAGAGAATTGCTGCTGAAAAAGCGGGAATCATCAAATTAGGAATTCCGGTTGTGGTTGGTGATTTAAGAACTGAAGCCATGCAGGTTATCAAAGACAAGGCAGGTTCGAGCGCATCAGCCCTGTATGCCATCCGCGAACATACCATAGGAGTTCCCGTTCTTGATTTAAAAGGACCATTTCAAGAAGACAATGCGCGTATTTGCATTTTGACGATGCGCGTGTTGCAAGAAAAAGGCTGGAAAGTGCAAGCTGAGCACGTAGTGAGAGGGTTGGGTAACGTTTCTGAGAACACAGGCTTCGCAGGCAGATGGCAAATGCTATCTACAAGTCCATTAACGATAGCCGATTGCGGCCATAACTACGATGGCTTGCAAATGACCATGCAGGAATTGAAAAATATTCAGAAAGAGAAATTACATATTGTGATCGGCATGTCGTCAGACAAAGATATTACTCCGATTCTTCGCTTATTTCCAAATGATGCTTTGTATTATTTCTGTGCTGCTGATATACCTCGAGCGCTGTCGCCTGAAGACCTGCAAGAGAAAGCGGGTGCAGAAGGACTTCACGGTGAAGCATTTGAGTCGGTTCGTAAGGCTTATGAAGCAGCGCGGATTTATGCAGACAAGAGCGACTTGATTTTTATTGGAGGCAGCGTTTTCGTGGTTGCCGAAGTGGTATAAAAAAAGTCCGCAGCAATGCGGACTTTTCAATTCGTTTGATGTGAACCTATTTTTTTCTTTCAGTTCCACCAGTAGGTTTTGGTGCGACTTTCGACCCAGCGTCTTTGGAATCTTGTCCGCCAATTTTAATGTTCCCCATGTCAACTTTTTCAAGTTCCTTCGACATTAGGATATGCACTTCTTTTCCTTGTTTCGTTTCGATGGTGAACGAATCGCCTATTGACCAACCTAGCAAACTAGCTGTATTGACCGCATGAAGGATATTTTCGAAACTTGTTTTTTTCAAGTTCTCCATTTCAATGCGAAGTTCTTTATCGGCAATAGCAGCGCCAGTTGCACCATCGAAATTGACACGGATGATTTGTCGTCCTTGTTGATCGATGATTAAAACTTCACCATAATAAGTTTTGGCTTCGTTTGGCACTCTGCCATCCATTTCTTGGGTGGTCTTTCTGGTTTGTGACAAGCCAATCATTGGGATAGCCAAGCACAACATTAAAATCAATTTCTTCATGTCCGTCAGTTTTTTGAAGTTGAAAGGTACATTTTTCTGAATTAGGATTTTCCTAATGATTCGTTAAAAGAGTTTTTCTAAGCAAATCTTGTTCCGAAAATATGGCTGTTTCGATGGGAATCTTAACTTTATCCCAACCAAAAAACCAAAATGTTATGATGCCAAATATGCTTGCAGTTTTAATCGCTGCCTTTGTCCCTTTGTTAATAGGTATGATATGGTACAATCCAAAAGTATTCGGAAATGCTTGGATGCGTGTGGCCGATGTAAATGAAGAAAAATTGAAACAAGGAAACATGGCTGTCATTTTCATAGTGACGTTTGTTTTCAGCTTTTTCTTAGCGTTCATAATGTTTCCTATTGTCGTCCACCAAGCGGCCTTGTTTTCATTGTTTGCTGGTGAGCCAGGGATAATGGAAGGAAGTGGAGCCGCGTTTGAGCAGCTCAATGGTTTGATGGAGCAATTTGGAAGCAGCTTTAGAACCTTTAAACACGGTGTTTTGCACGGAGTGATTGAAGCATTGTTTTTCGTAATGCCGGTAATCGGGATAAACGCACTTTTTGAGCGAAGAGGTTTCAAGTACATCTTCATTCACGTGGGATATTGGATTTTGACATTGGCCTTGATGGGCGGTATTTTATGTCAATGGGGATAACATTGAAATGAAAGGGCTTCTGAAAGGGAGCCTTTTTTTTTAGTATCGAATTACATGGTGTTGCTTCACCATGCCTGGCCGGGAGAAAAGGATGCCCAATTCAAAAAGGTCTAATGACAAATTGATGTCTGGTTTTCCGCATAGCTGTTTCCAAGCTGCAGACATGTCAGGCGACCAATTGATATCGTCAACTACGATGCAGCCGTTTTCTTTTAACCTCGGGCGCAACAGCTCGTAGTAGCGCAGCAGTGATTCACCTTTGTGGTCACCATCAATAAAGATGAAGTCAAAAGACTGATTTTTAAGATTTGGCAACTCCTTATCGAACGAGTTCATCCGATAATTGATTTTTCGATGCTCCTCATTGAGGCCGGAGGCAATTTTTGATATCGCTTCGCTAGCATCGATAGTAATAACCGAACCCTTTGTAGCTGCGCTCAAGTAAAGCGTCGTTATGCCCAATGAAGTGCCAAGTTCGAGGATGTCGGTGTAGTTCATGAAATTCACCAATCGAAACAACAGTCGCGCGTAGCGCGGATGTTTTAAAGATTTGGCTGCAATTTGAGAAACAACTCGCGTTGTGACCGTTTGTCCGTCACCTTTCGCCCCGAAATCGACTACTTCAATTACAGAACTCATCTTTTTCAATTTCGCTCTCTTACTCTCGATTTTGGAGAAAGCATAGAACACTTTGTCGTCATTGAAAACATCAAAAAAGAGTTTATATACGAAGTCGCTGTGAGCGCCATGCACACCTTTGGCACTTATTAAATATTTAGCGAAAGATAGAATCCGATGCATGAGGCAAATTAACACCATTCTCGAAAAAAATGAGTGATTTGTTGCGCTGATTTAAAATTCTTGTATATTTGCCATCCCAAAACGATGGGAGATTAGCTCAGCTGGTTCAGAGCACCTGCCTTACAAGCAGGGGGTCACTGGTTCGAACCCAGTATCTCCCACCAAAGCCTCACTATGTGGGGCTTTTTTTTTATCATCCTTTCATATAATTATTTGATCAGCTGGTTCAGAGCATCCCGAATACCCTCGGGAGGTTCACTGGTTTGAACCCAGTATCTCGCACCAAAGCCTCACGATGTGGGGATTTTTTTTATCATCCCTTCATATTATTATT
>WGNM01000019.1 GCA_016124575.1 Cryomorphaceae bacterium | reverse complement strand
GGTGATGTTTGCCAGTCCGGAGGTTGGGTTTGGGTAGGCAGAGAGGGTGTTTTCAAGACCTATGGTGATTTCTTCTACGTTCACCAAGTGACAACCTGGCTCTAGGCAGCCGAGGGAGTCTACTTTGAAGAGCCAGGGGGTTTGTAAGAAAGGGTTGGGGTCTTGTTCATGCTGTTGAATCCAGCCACTGCATACAAGGCCACCATCGGGTGTTGTTTTTGAGTCAAGAATATAATGTTGCGCAAAAGGCATGTTTTCAATAGTAGGTACATTATCATAGACAGTATAAGTTTTGGCCCAAATACTATCTCTGTTTTCGTCTAGTTTTAGCAAGCAGCCCATTACTCTACCATCTGGTCCAGTTCCATTTGCCTCAGTAAAACCAGCATCATTCACAATTAAAAAAGTACCATCGGGTAGGACATGAAAATCAACAAAATTCCCATCGAAAGTCTGTATATATTGTTTCATTGGCCCAGTTTCAGATATTGTTTCATCGGCTTGTTGTTCTAACAAGGTAGTATAAAGAAAACCTTCGTAAGGAATACCAGCTAAATTGGTTTCTTCAAGGGTCATCCTTCCTGCAAGAATGATTTTATCTTGTTCATATTCATAGACGGTGCCCATTTCTTTCCCACAAACACCACCTAGAACAATTCGATCTTCCTCGTTGCCGAATTCATCAGTTTTAATAACCACCAAATCTGTATTGGCAAAAAAGCCATCGCTACAAGCATTGTTTCCTTTTTCAATGGTCACCCAAAAGCCACCATCCATGGCCTTTACAACGCCGCCCCCTGGCCACACCGAAAAAGCGTTGGAGTATTCCTTTAACCAAATTTCATTACCAAGGGTGTCTATTTTCATTAGAAAGGCGCTAGGAGGAACGTAGTTCATTACATCCGAAGGACTCTGTCTCCATCCGTAAGTGACATATGTTGAATCGGTTAGATCTTCGATTAAGCCGTTGAACGAAAAGTTCGCCAGACTGCTATCTACTAGGTGCTGACTGAGTATTTCCCCTTGAATGTCAAAGGTTACGAGATAATTTTTTGTTTCTTCGTTAAATGAATCTGAATCTACAAACGTTGTGTAGATTGAAGTGATTTGTCCCAGGTGATTTAAAATCATTCCACCTGGATTGCCGTCAAAAAAATTATACCATTGTTCATTTTGATCAATTCCTTCATCATCATATCTGCGCCACCAAACCAAGTCGCCATTGGTATTGCATTTTGCAGCGAAAGTTCTGGTATAATTTTCAACACTATCAGGGTGTTCAAGTATCCCACTCCCAAACAATAAATAGCCGTCGTAGAAATTGGGAAGGGTATCTATTACAAACACATTCTCAAAGGCTCCATGAGCCGTGTAATTAAATGCCGGCGATTGACACGCCACCGGGTGAGCACGGTTGAACTGCGGCCATTGGGCGTGTGCAACAATAGTGCTTAGAACGAAAAAGGTTATTGCTAGGTGTTTCATGCATATTAAAGTTAGGCACAGGCCAGGCATTTTCCTGACCTGTGCTTAAGTAATTTATTTTCGACTCACCACCGTGAATTTGATTGTTTCCACAATCTTGTTGAAGGCAACCAATTGAACGATGTAGACACCACTTTCATAATCATCAACTTTAAGTTCTACCAGTCCATTGGATTTTGGTTGAAACGAATCTACCAACCGGCCTTGCGGGTCAAAAAGTTGAATAGTACCATGATCGTCTGCTTCTATTGGATAGTGAAGCCAAGCAGACCCAGAAGCTGGGTTAGGCCATACACCAAGCAAAGGCAGTTCATCAGCCGTTTTGTTGTTCCCCAGTTCTAATGAGCGAAATTGAATGGGCACACGAGGTTCTGGTTCGAAGTCAACGGCACCAATTTCCTGAAGGATTGAAAGTGCTAAACTGTTGCTGTAGTCAGATTCTGTGTTATAGATATTCCACAAATAAGAAATTTGTGCCTCATTCAATGAACTCCAATCGCCATTCACCGCTTGTTCCAATTGTAAGATTTCAGCATAGGAGGTGAGCAAAGGTTCGTTTTCGATAAGTTCCAATGCAGCTAAGTACGCTCCTCGAGAAGCATAATTTGCAGCGCGAATTCGCAATGCAGTTGAACCATTTTGTGTAGCCAGAGCATCTAAGTACTCTTGAAAATACAGTGGGTTTTCAGCCTCTATTTCTGAATCCGCTTCATAATTCAAACCGGCGTTTGCAATGGCCTGAATAAGCTGATCACGCTCAGAGGCAAGACCAAGGATGTTTTGTTCCATCAACCTACGTAAACTTGCCCCACTATCAGCATTGTATAGGAAAGACATAAAGAAATCACTAAGGATATCTGAATTTTCAATTTCAAACAGTATTTCTTTATTCAAAGGGCTATTGACAAGTAATATTTCAGTAAGATGCCACGAGCTTAGTCGCTCTGACTGTGCAATCATTTTGCGTAACACTTCATTACTTAGTGGGTAGCGTTGGATAAGAAGGTCCCTGTAATACTGGCTTTCTTGTGGAAAAGCTTCCGAAAGCACATCGAGCGTACTTTGTTTCTGATTGTCATCTACAACCTGATTGTAAGTGTTTCGTGCAGTTTCCAATTCTGTTTTTACGGCATTCAATTGATCAACCAAAACAGCTATATTACTAGGGTTATGCCCGCCGCCTGAAACTTCAAATCTGTTGGGGCAATCTAGGTCGTTATATGGTACTAGGCTTTCTGAATTCGTCAACAAATCCATTCCAAAAGTGGGACCCTGTACGTTGCTCGTGCCACCGCAGTCAGGTATGGTATTGGCATCAGAATGAGACCAATATACATTATAGAACACATTCTGTGGATCAACCACGAAATCACTGGAGAAACCATTGCAATCAGGTGCACTGAAGCGATTACCAGCAAGAATTACATAGGGCAGGCCATTTTGGGTTGTTCCTTGATTTCCACCTTGGTCTTGACGCATCAAGGTGTTTGCGTCACGGAATATATCCGTTTGGCCATTGGAGTAGGTGTTGCAGAAAAGTTGAAGGCCAGTTTGGTCTGTTGTACCATCATCATCTCCTTCACCAGGCTCGTCTATACCTGATATGAAATAGCGATTATTCCGCGTCACATACGTCCCCAACTTCATTTCATCAAAGTCGTTGTTTCGTATTTCATTGGCAGCATCCCCGCTATTATCTACCCAAATGCCGAGTGCGCATGGGTAGTCTTCATTAACGGTAAAGTCATCAAATCCTTGAAAAACGTTTTGTTCTACAGTGTAACCTGTGCTATTGGTGAGGTAAATACCCCGCTCCATGGTGTTGTTGGAGGTATAACCAGAAGCATCGGGCAGCAAGAAATTGTTCAAGTAGATTTGCACGTTGTCGGTATTGTAGTTGGTGATACCATACAGACACTGCTGAAACTCCATGTTGCGGCATTTGTAAAACGCCAAAGGGTTGTTGAAACCATAGCTGCGTATGCCGTATTGCAACTTGTAAAACGTTGTAGGTTCTTGTTCAATAGGGGCGGGGATGTACTCATTGTTTTCGCCTTCTACCAAAAAGCTCGATCGAAATGATCGAATACCCGTTCCACGATTCCACCAAGGCATGTTGTTGGCATTGGTGTTCAAGAATGAACAATCTAAGAATTTAATTCCGTCAACGTCGTATAATTGGGCATGTGCTGCAGGAACCTCTCTGTAATTAATGTCTGTTTTAAACGTGCAGTCAATAAAAAAGCTTAGGTTCTGAACATAGTTTTCATTTGTGTTCTCATAGTGGTATTTGCGAAACCATACTCCGTTTCTGCAGTTTAGAAAGGTACTATTGGTCGCGCGTAAATATCCGCCTCCGGTCAACGAGGTGGTTCCCACTTCGACCCCTATCATGGCATATTCAATGGTAGAGTTTTCTATTAAAAAATTACCCTGGTCTCCACCGGTGGTTGGAAATTGGTCTATACTGTTCTGTGCGTTCGTTGTCCCAAGCAAGTTGACCCCCGGCCACATTTTATCAGCGCACGAAATGGCCGTCCACAAAGAGTTGTTTCTCAATGTTACCCTCGCGCCTTTCTCAATTATAACATCGGCGTCCTGATCGAACTCAAACACCATATTGTCGATGGTGGTGATGGTGCCTGTTTGAAAAACGAGGTCATCAACAATGCGGACAGGGCCCGACGACACTCCAAAAGGGTTGCTGGCATAGGTCCATGTGCCATCCAAGGTTGTGTTTACCGACATTCCTTGCACGCCTGTAACATTCTGCATCTCTAAGCAACATGTTTGTGAGCTCAACGCATCGGCAACAGCCTGAATGTTATCGTTTTGTCCGTGAAGATTATAAAACAAGGCGCTACCATTCCAAGCATCAATGGCGAGTGGCACACCATTAATCCCGTTGTTCATGGGCGACTGACTTGACCATGTCAAGTTTTGCGGAGTGTTTACATTCCTTAATTGACCAAAACCATTTGGTGAGCCAAAATATATAACGGGAGTGTTGTTTGGTGCGTCTACTCCAATTTCAATTTTGGTTAGTGTATAGTCAGACGTATTCGGAATGAGGTTGCTGATATCATTAATACTGAACGAGGTTGTGTTTATATAACCGATTTCATGCGGAAATCTTTTCGTGTAGTAGAGGTATTGTCCACTTGGGCTAAATTCAAGGCCTGAAATATGGTGTTGTTGCCCAAGGGCAGCCGTCAGAATTATATCTTGTGTGTTGGTTATGGCAAGGCTGTTACTAACATTGGATAAATAGATGATTTGTTCATCCGTGTTAATAGATCCATAATCATGTGAATCAGTCCAAGCTAACCGGAAACCACTTGTGCCAGTTTTAATCAACTCAACTTCACCGTGAGATGCGCGTGTGGTTCCCACCGAGGAATAATTATATATGCTTGGAGCTGAAACAGACGACGAATTAAATCTAGTTAAACTTACATCACGCTGGTCAGCCACGGCAATGATGAAAGATGTGTTTTCTTGCTCTACAGCAATATCAAAGTGAATAGCCCCCTCTTTTCCAGCCCCATCCGTTGGGTCGAAAATATGGCTAAAATCATCTTCGTTTGGTCCAGCAAAAGCAATTACACTCGATGAAGGGTAGCTCGAATAATGAAGATGCATGAGTCCACGAGATTCATACATGCTTTCAGGTTCAGTTTTTAAAACTTCTCCTTTTTGCGGAAAACTATTCCCCCACAAGTGATTGTCTTCGAGCATATCGATCACCAAATATTTTGGGGTTGATTGTTCGCTGGATGTCACGTCCAAATTGTGGGAAGAGTAAAAGACAAGAAACATGCTGCACTTACCGGGTATTGCAGTAATGGCTATTTCGTTACATTCTTTGAAATTGGGATAGACCTCAAAATTTGAGGTTGTTTGGGCATTGGGTAAGATTAAATAACCAGCACTATTATAAATCATCCCATCTACAATGAAAAAAAGCAATTCACCTTGGTCATTGAACTGCACGTGTTGGTGATTTTGTGGAATGGCACCGTTGTAAACGTAATAAGCAGGATATCCCGGAACTGCTGCAGGAGTGGGCAAAGAGCTAACATTTGTCGAGCTGCCATCAAATGCTACAAGTTGGGTACCAACAGACCACAATGGCATTTGGGCTTGCGAATGATTGGGATGAAAAAGTGATAATACACACAGCATGAAGAAGGCAAAAAATGTGTGAACACAGGTAGTTTTTTCGTAAGTTAATCCGCTGTTAATTAGCGAGTTGAAACTTGAAGGGGGGGGGGGGTAAAAATAGTTTTCATTGGTTTTGAGTTTTGGTTTAACATTGTTAAGTAAATCAATTAAAATGTTAAATCAAAATAATTACTCAAAAAAACAGAAGAAAATTAGTTCGACTCCCAAAACTGTTTAGTTGAAAATGAGGTAAAAGTCAGGATGTGGTAGGGCTTTAGTAGAGCTGATCTTGGCGCAAGCGGATGTACTTGTTAACCGCCATGTGGGTTGAAATCCACGCGATGAGAATTCCGAGAGCCATGACTGCTCCGAAAAGTTTGGCGAAGGTTTGGATGTCGAGGGTTTCGAAAAGCTCACCACTGATTCGGCGGAAAAGTCCGAGTAAAGCTATAATAACACCAAAAGCCAACAAACCAGAGATGATGCCAAGCCAAATGCCTTTGAGGATGAACGGACGGCGGATGAACGCGCGCGTTGCACCAACCAATTGCATGCTTTTGATTAGAAAGCGCTTGGAGAAAATCGACAGACGTATGGTATTGTTGATTAAAGCGACAGCGATTAGAAGTAACAACGCGGCAAAAACGATGAGAGGCAGACTCAAGCGACGGATGTTCTGTTCCAGTTTACTGAGTAGAACACGTTGATATTCAACCTCTTTCACCCCCTCTATGGCGCCAATTTGTTCAGAGATCCACTGGAGGCTATCGAGGGAGGTAAACTCTGTTTTTAATTTTACATCGATGCTTGGTGGTACGGGCAAGTATCCGAGGAACTCGATAAATTCTTCGCCCAGCTCTTCCTCCATCTGCCGCGAGGCTTGTTCGCTGGTGATGTACATGGCCTCTTGGGTATACTTGGCGGTGTCGATGATTTTCTTCACCCTCGCGACCCCCGGCTCATCCATTTCCTGTTGCAAGAAAACCTGAACAACCACTTGTTCGCGCAGCATCCGTTGCCATTCATTTCCGAACAGCGCTAGAAGGGTCAGCAAACCCAGCATGGTTAGCGTCAGCGTCATTCCCACGATAGTGGAAAACGACGTCGACCAGTTCGACCGTGAGGTTTTGAATGGAGATTTAGACATGGTACGAAGGTAACGACGGCGGCCGATAAAAAATGATGCAGAATCACGAATTCTTCACATCGCATGGTGAGTAAGGGGTGCTGTAGCGGATATTTCGACACTTCCGACAATTGTCACATGAGACACCGCATACGCTTTGCGTTTACCTCCTCATTCTCTTCGATTAACCTTTTCTAATTCGCAAATAGCCAAAAGAAAACCTGATAGCTGAAACACGCACCCTTATTCCGCGATGATTGTCGAGCCTTCACGCACCGATGCAGCACCCCAAAAACCCAAAGCGCCGTTTGAAATATTGGTTGCAACGTTGGCTGGAGGGGCGTCGAACAGACCACCATTCCAATCTGTTTCATTCATGATACCGATAAAGATGTCGTAGGCCTCTTCGCCAATATTGAACTGTTCAATGCGCACCGTATCGCCGATATTTGCTTCGGTTTCGATTTCGAGGTAGTCGATTTCAACATCTTCAACGTATGCGCCGTCGTATAAGACATCATCTACAAACGTCAGCTCACGCAGTGTGTCGCGAATGCCCTCATTGTTCACGTACGTTAGCCACATGTAGCGATCTCCCTGGCCTGGCAGCTCTTGTGTCCATACGCGTACACTGTAATATGGATCTCCAGGAAACCCATACTCAACGAGGGGGTCGAGGACGCGGACATGCAGCGAGTCGACATCGGCCACAGGACGCATCCACGACGAAGCGGTGTATTCTTCGCCATCGACTTCAATATTTAGGTAGTACCATTGTTCAGGAGTTCCAGCCATTTCTGGGGTAAAGTACCGCCCTGGAGCCAGTTCTTCGAGGTTCCATGTGGTGGTTCCATCTGAAATGGACACCACAGCGCCTGCTGCAACCGGGGCTGCTTGGTTTTCGAAGTAACTTGTGGTGTAAGTAAGTTTCACTTCGTGCTGTTTCAATTGATCGGTAAACCAACCCTCAACAACCAAACGGCGGGTGTCTTGATCATTCAACTCAATGTCGATGCGTTCAGTACAAGCTGACAGCATAAGAATCAAAGCAACGGGGATAAGAAATATCTTTTTCATGTCCTTAGAATTTGAAGTTGTAGGTCACAGCAGGAACAATCGGCAAGAGATAGGTTTTCTCTGCATAGGTAACATTCGGATCGTTGGCATCTTGACGGAAATTGATCGTGTAGGCATTCTTTCTGAAATACGCATTGTACACAGAGAACACCCATTCACCCTGCCATTTGCGGTCGGCATTTTTCTTTGGCTGCAGGGTTGCAGAAAGGTCCAACCGGTGATAAGCAGGCATGCGCGAGCCATTTCGATCGGAGTATACCGGTACCACCATGCCCAGGTATTCAAAACGGCCAGTAGGCATTGTTACAGCATTACCGGTGCTGTAAACGAAGTTTGTAGCTACCGACCAGCGTGGGCTAAGGGTATATGCCAACACCAAGGCCATGTCGTGGGTTTTATCGTAGAAGCTCGGATACCAATCTTTTTCAATGGCAGTAATTTTTCGTTCACTGCGTGAGAGCGTATACGATACCATACCGGTTAGATCGCCTGCTTGTTTGCGCAACAAAAATTCCAATCCATACGATCGCGCTTGTCCGAATCGCAACTCTCCCTCAATGTATTTATTTAAGAGCAGGTTGGCATGATTCGCAAAGTCGATGGTGTTTTGCATGTCTTTATAGTACACCTCTACCGATGCCTCGAGGACATCATCAGCGATGTTTCTGAAATACCCCAGTGCTATTTGATCGGCTATTTGGGGTTTCACATTTGGGCTAGCCGAGAACCACACATCCAACGGTGAGGAAGCAGTGGAATTACTGGCTATTTGGAGGTATTGACGTGTGCGGTTATAGCTCGCCTTCACCGAAGATTTGTTATCGATGCTGTATTTCAAACCAACGCGCGGTTCGAAACCACCGTAGGTATTGAAGACATCGCCTTTGGCGTATACATTTGAATCAGTCAAGTTGTATGCATCATCGAAATTGTAGATCGTGCCAGACCCAACATTTTGGAAAAAGGAATACCTCACCCCGTAGTTCGCTGAGAAACGATCGTTGAATGCTTGTTCATTGCTGATGTAAATGCCGTGTTCGAAAGAGAAGTTCAAAGGGATGCGTTGATCATTGAGCAGCGAAGCATCGCCGTTAGCACGTGCAAAACCGGGGTCAAGCGACCGGTAGGTAGATTGTGCACCAAACTGCAAAGTGTTGTTCGGGTTTAAGAAAAAGTTGTAATCGAGTTTAGCCGACACATCTTTGATTTTCGACTGCCAGACAAAGCCGAACTGTTCTACATTTTGTTCAATTTTATAGTCAAAATTGGAATATACAAACGTCAGGTTCGAGAAAAGGCGACTATTGTATAGGTGGTTCCAGCGAAGGGTGCCGGTGCTATTTCCCCAGCTAAATCCAAAAAGGTCGCTGAAGCTCGACACATCGCGCCCAAAGTAACCGCTGAGGTACAACCGATCGTTGTCGGTGATCTTATAATTCGCTTTCAAATTGAGGTCATAGAAGTACAAACGCGTATCTCTCAGCCCCTCGTTTTTGCTTAGTTTCAGAAATAGATCAGCGTAAGTTCTTCGACCCGAAATCATGATCGACCCTTTGTCTTTCACAATAGGGCCCTCCACCGTTAAACGCGAAGCAATGGTACCGACACCACCTTGGGCGTGCCAGCTTTTCGAATTTCCATCTTTCATGTGGATATCAAGCACCGATGATAGACGTCCGCCATACCGCGCAGGAATACCCCCTTTGTAAAGCTGCACATCTTTAATGGCATCGCTGTTGAAAACAGAGAAAAATCCGAGCAGGTGAGAAGCGTTGTAGACTGGTGATTCATCGAGGAGGATGAGGTTTTGATCGACCGCACCACCACGGACGTAGAATCCGCTGGTGCCTTCACCCACGGTTTGCACGCCAGGCAACAATTGTATGGCCTTTATAACATCAACCTCACCCATAAATGCCGGAATTTTTTTGATAGCCGACATTTGCATTGTTACCGTACTCATGTCGGTAGAGTTGATATTTTTCTCGGCTGAATTTTCAGTTTCGATAACCGCTTCTTGCACCAAAAAACCCATTGGAGCGAGCTCGATATCGAGGCGAATGGGTGCATTGAGCTTCAGTGGTATTGACCTTAGATCGTAGCCGATGTAGCTCACTTTCAATTCATATTCACCTTCATCAAGCGTAATTGAATAGAACCCGTAGAGGTTGGTTGCCGTTCCGCGATCTAGTCCGCTCACAAACACCGTAGCACCAATCAGTGCTTCGCCAGTTTGTTCATCGGTGATAGTCCCACTTACAGAGAATTTTTTTTGTGCGTCCGCGACTAGCGGGAAGGAGAGAAGGCAAAAAAGCCAGATGAAGTACTTCATAAAATGCAATAGATAAATAACAGACAGCCGCACAAACAATAGTTGCACGGCTGCAGTTTATTTTTCAAAGATTTGTAGAAGTCGAACGAAAGAAGGTCGTTAATGTTGCGACCGTTCGTAAAAGATGACGAAAGGTTTACTCTTCGATATCGCGCATGCGATCGAAGTCGTCTTGTGTTGGCTTGCGAAGTTCAACTACAGTGCCGTCGAAGAACAAATCAACACCTGCGAGCGGGTGGTTGAAATCGAGCGTTACCGTGTTAAGACCTACTTCAGCAACAACGCCAAGTACTTCGTTTCCTTCTTCATCTTCCATTGGGATTAGCTCACCCTCTTCGAACATTTCGTCGTCGAGTTCGCCGTCAACCATGAAGACAGATTTTTCAAATTCGATGATAGCTTCTGGATCTTCTAATCCGTAAGCATCTTCAGCCTTGATAGCTACTTTGAAAGCTTCCCCAGCTGCTTTGCCTTCGAGAGCTTGCTCAAATTTTGGAAGCATTTCTTCCATTCCGAAGATGAATTCAAACGGCTCATCGCCAGATGTTTCTTCGATAAGTTCGCCTTCAGGACCGTCTGCATACAAGCTGTAGTCGAGGACAACCAGGGTGCCTTTTTCTATTTTCATATTTAGCGTTTTTAGAAGCACGTGCTTCACGCTGCAAAGGTATGCAGGTAAAATTGGTTTTGCACGAAAACGGAAGTGAATATTACAGTGCTGCGAAATTTGCTGCAACAGCGTCCCAGTTTACGATGGCCATCACTTGAGAAATATAATCTGCTCTGCGGTTTTGGTACTGCAGGTAGTACGCATGTTCCCACACATCGAGTCCGAGAATTGGCGTTCCTTTTACCTCTACCAAATTGGCCATCAGGGGGTTGTCTTGGTTTGGGGTTGATGACACAACCAGTTTGCCATCGGTACCTTTCGACAGCCACGCCCATCCTGAGCCGAATCTCTTGGCGCCAGCATCTGCAAATTGTTGAGCAAAAACATCGTAACTACCGAAAGACGCGTTTATGGCCTCGGCTAAAGCGCCGGATGGCTGGTTTGCACCACCTGGTGCGATGACCTTCCAAAAGAGCGAGTGGTTGAAATGTCCGCCCCCATTATTGCGCACAGCCGTATCGTTTTCACCAATGGCCGCGAGTATTTGTTCAATGGTCATTCCCCCAAAGGTTGTTGTTTCACCCAGAGCCGCATTCAATTTCGTTACATAACCACCGTGGTGTTTGTCGTGGTGTATTTCCATGGTCATGGCATCTACGGCTGGTTCAAGCGCAGTGAAAGCATACCCCAACTCGGGCAGAATGAACACCGTATTTGGCAAGATCGCAGGTTCTACATTCTCAACCGGTTTTGGTTCATTGTTGCAAGCCAGCAGAGGTGAAACCAAGATGCCGGTGCCAACAACACCAGTGAGTTTTAAAAATTCGCGCTTCTTCATTTCTGGTGGAGTTTTTGAGATAGATTCAAAGGTCAACTTTTTATTATTGAAAACAAAACTAAGTAGGGATTGAAGTCGTTGTGTTAACACATCGATGTTTGCTTTCGACCGAGGCAGATCAAAGAGGCCATTTGCGATTCGATTACCTTCACACCGGTTTAAAAATATGCTTCGACGCGTTATCAAATATGGACTTTGGGCAGCAGGAATCTTCCTTGTTGCAACAACTGTATTTGCTATTTGGGCTTATTCTCATGAAGAAGAAATAAAGCAAAAAGCGTTGGAGAGTTTGGGTCAGCAGCTGCTTACCGAGCTCAAAGTAGAAGCCATCGACTATACCATCTTTTCAGATTTTCCCAATGCTACCCTTCAGGGATCACGAGTGTTGTTATACGACACACAAGAAGAGCGCGACACCCTGTTATACGCCCAAGAAATCAATGTTTCTTTCAGCATTTGGGATTTGATACAGGGCGAGTATACCGTGAAGCACGTTGGTTTACAAGGGGGGACGGCTAAAATAAGAAAGTTCAAAAATGGCGACAACTACCATTTTTGGAAAGCCACTGAAGATGGTACCACGACCGAGGTTGCGTTCGACATTCAATTGGTTGAGTTGAGTGAAATGGATCTCTTGTATGACGATCAGCCAAATCAAGTGATTGTCGATTTAAGAAACACAGAGGCTACGTTAAAGGGAAAGTTTGAAGGAGAGCAGCTCTCGTTTGACGGAGAAATAGAGTCGGCTCGTTCGTTTGTCGTCGCAGAGGGTACAGAATGGGCAGGCGGAAAGAAGGTTACCATTGGCACAGAAGCGACTTTGAATCTTGCAGAAGGCAGATACAACTTCGACAACTTATCGATCAGCTTGGGCCGTTCAAAGGCTGAGGGAAAAGCCCATTTTGTCGAAATCAAAGAAAGTGTAGACATCGACCTATCGGCCGCGTTTAGCGGCGAATCGATACAAAACCTGTTGTCGATAATACCGAAAGATTACACGCAATCGCTTACTGATTTTGAAGTTGATGGCACTGCGGATGTCCGTTTTACCCTGCGCGGACTCGCTGGAGGCGGAGGAAGTTTGGCATGGACGGTAGAAGTAGAGTTAGACGACGCGGAGATCAGTAGGGGTGAAGACCTACCTGCGCTGCAAGACATCAGTGGCATTGTGTTGGTGAAGGGCGACAGGGTGGGCACTGCCTTAGAGACTCCCTTGTTGAACGCATCATTAGATGGCGGGGAGATATTGGTTCGGGGAAACATAGTCGACCTTTCAAATCCGCAAGCTGATGTCCATGTTGAAGCCGGCATTGAGCTCGATGCCTTTCAACGGTTTTTCAATTTAGACTCACTCGTTCAGTTGGGCGGCAGCACCAATTTGAGGCTTGATTTCAAAGGAGCGTTGCCCAATTGGGAGATTACAACAGCCTCTTTGCGCGACGCCGATGTGTCGGGCACCATCGAACTTTCTGATGCCACAGCTGCATTTTCAGACCTCGATCACCCCTTGGAGAACATCGACGGTAGTTTTGCTTTGAATAGTGGATATGCTGCCATTAACGATTTGTCGTTAAGCATCAACGGCAGCGATTTGCGGTTGACAGGAATCTTTCATCAATTCCTTGCATGGCTGCTTATTCCTGGTGAAAAGATGTTGGTGGAAGCCACCTGTAGCTCACGCAATTTTGACTTGGCATCGGTGCTTTCAACATCCGCGAGTAGCGACCATTATCAGCTCAGTTTTCCTGAAGACATTCGATTGAAGTTGAACGTTCATGCCGACAAGTTCACCTTTCGGTCATTTGAGGCAACAGGTTTGGACGGCATAGCCGAGATTGATGCGTCAGGATTTTTGTTCAAGCCTGTATCATTGCGCACCGCAGAAGGCGAGTTTCAGTTGGAGTTGTTGGGGTCGATGCGGGCCAATGGAGAGATCGACCTGCTGGCGAAAAGCGGCATATATGGTATCAACATCAACGCCTTATTCAAAGAGTTTGAGAATTTCGGGCAGACCTTCATTCAGGCAGAGAATGTCCGCGGAAAATGCACCGCTCAGGCTGTTTTCAAAGCCCGGATGAAATCAGATTTGACCATAATATCGGAGTCGATTGTGAGCACCATCGATTTGCGATTGGAAAATGGTGAATTGATAGGGTTGTCGAGCATGGAAAGCATCAGTGAGTACATGCGATCGAACAAACTCATCGCGCCATTTGTGAATGCCGACGCACTTGAGAAAAAGCTCAAGCACATACGATTTGCGACTTTGGAAAACCGCATCGAGATCTCGGACAGCCAGATACGTTTTCCCATGATGGACATAAAGAGCAGCGCCATGGACATTGCTGTAACAGGCACGCATTGGTTCGATCAACGCATAGATTACGCCATAGGGCTGTATTTGCGGGATATTTTGGTGCAGCGCCGGCAGGATGATTTTGGCGAAGTAGAAGACGACGGGCTGGGCAATCGCTTTTTCTTATCGATGAAAGGAACAACCGACAACCCTGAATTTGGATATGATCGGCAAGCCAAGAAGGAGTATCGCAAGCAAGAATTGTCTGTTGAAAAAGAAGCCATCAAAGACCTCTTGAAAGACGAGCTAAAAATGTTTGGAAAGAAAGACAGCACCCAAACTGGTAAGCCAGATAAAGATGTGAAAGTAACTTTGGATTGGGAAGAGACCAAGCCACCGAAGGAGAAAAAGCCCGACCTTTTTGAAGACGACGAGGATTTTTAGTTTTTTGATTTAGAAGATGAATGACTTGGTTTTTGACAAACGACCCTCGACTTTAACCAACTACTCATTCATATTTGGTTCAGTCTGAATAGTAAGTTACATTTCGGACAGAATGAGGAACCTTATCTTCAGCATACTAATTCTTAGCGCACTCCATTCACACGGACAAAACGACGTCTTGTTTGGAAGGTTTGTGAACTATACCGTTGATCAAGGGTTATCGAGTTCACGGACATCCTGCTTGGCAGAAGATTCGCTTGGGTTTATCTGGATTGGCACTGAAGAAGGGCTGAACCGATTTGACGGCACCAACTTCAAGATGTTTTTGAAAAGCAGCAAAGCTGGATCAATTCCAGACAACTACGTAACACAGTTGATTCCGCTTCCAAAAGGAGATTTACTAGGTGCTACGAGAAAAGGAGGCGTTTTCAGGTACCGCGCCGCTACCGAGCGTTTTGAGACATTTCCCATAGCATACCGCGACGACAAGCCCCTGTTGGCGGCCATCAGTTTATTGCAAGAAACCGACAGCACCTTTTTCGTCGCCTATGGCAAAGGGGTGCTCGTTTCTGGGGGGCTTTATCGACTCAACATACGCACAGGACAGCAAACCCTGCTGAGCGAAGACATCATGTCGGCTTGGGGTTTGGCAGTAGGTCTCGACGGAGCCTTGTGGACCTGCAGCGATAAGTTGTACCGAGCAGACCTCAGCAGCGGCGAAACCAAATCATACAAACACCCCGGGTTAGACTTCATTGTCGACGTAACCCACGAGCACCTGTGCTTTCACGGCGACAAAATATTCCTTTCCAGTTGGGGAGCCGGCATTGTTGTGTTTGATCCAGCGACATCCACCTTTGTCGAAAACCACCTATTTGACCCACAGGCCAACTCAGGCAACAAGAACGTTGTACGCCGCTTGAGGCCTAAAACAGCCGACAGTTATTGGGTTATATCTGCTGACAAAGGGTTGGGAGAGTTCAATACAACCACCAAAAAGTTCAGCTTTTATGAGCACAGCGCCACCGACCCATATTCGATATTTTACATCAGCGCTCGCGACGTATTGGTTGACTCGCGCGGCATAATTTGGGCGGCCATGGCTTCCGGTCTATCCGTTAATAATCCGCAAGTATTGCAGATACACTATGCGCCCATCTTCCAACAAGACGAGCAACGTGGCCGCACCTTTCAGTTCAACCAAGCCATGAACATCGGCAACGACTTATTGGTTTCAGCCTCATCTAGCGACGGATATTGGATGCTGGACCTCGCTACCAAGAAAAACCAGCACCGCATTGCGCAATCGGGGCAGGTTGTTGGACACGACAAAGGACTGTCGGGAGTTGAAGTGCAAGTCGTCGACAACCGATTTTGGAGCATGTCGGCCAACCACCTCTTTGAGATCACACCCGATCAGAAGACCATCAAGCGATTGGATCTTAACGAACGGTTTGGCTATGAAGACCCGCGTGGATTTGTGAATACTATCTGTCCGGGTCCCGCTAACAAAGTGCTTTTTGGCACCGACGACAACCTTGTTGGCACCTACGACCCAAAAACCGGAGATGTTGAACAAGTGTGGTTGATTGGTGACCCAGAGTCGAAGCAAGACAACCTTGTTTTTGAGATTGCGGTGGAAGATTCGCGCCACATTTGGGCGGCCACTACCCAAGGCGTGTATCGCATTACCGACATGGTTGAGGTAGAGCGACTAGACAGTTTGAGTACCGCCATACGCGACATGGGGTGGATTGAAATGGTATCGCTCACCAGCAATGGAACCAGTTTGGCATTGGGAACCAGAGACCAAGGTGTGGTGGTGGTTGATTTAAACGATTGGAGCGTCACCAATTACGGACGTGAACAAGGCATGATAAGTCTGTACATCGGCGAAATGGAGGTTGACGGCAACAACCATTACTGGGGGTTGACAGGAAACGGCCTTGTGCAGATAGATCCTGCAGAAAAGAACACCGTCAACGTATACACAGAGCGCGATGGCTTGATGTACAACGACATCGTAGGCAACGAAATCACACGATTGAGTGACGGCACCATCATGCTCGGATTGACCGATGGACTGGCGTGGTTTCATCCAGACTCATTGAATGAGCATCGCGCGCCAGCGTTCATGTACGTCAGAAATGTATATCGCCAGGGAGAGGTAGTTGATTTTTTGGTAGGGCAGCAGATTGAAGCCCGATATAGAGAAGCCGTAGAGATAGAGTTTGCGGCATTGGGATTTACAAAACCAACCGATTACCGCTATGCATGGCGAGCTGTAGGAGAAGCAACCTGGAACTACATGCAAGAGCCACGTTTGGTGTTTAGTGAGTTGGGAAAGAACGATTACATTCTCGAGATACAGGCACAATCGCGAAGCGGAGAGTGGATGGAAAGTCCGCTGTTGTTGTCTATCATTGTCGACGTACCCTGGTACCGTCAAAACTGGTTTTACATCCTCATCGCCATCGCCATCGTTGCCATTGGAATTTACATCGTTCGATTGCGCGTGATCAACATCCGCCGCACGGCGCAACTGCAAACCGAATACAACCAGCGCTTGGCGGAAGTAGAGATGTCGGCATTGCGCGCTCAAATGAACCCCCACTTCTTGTTCAACTGCTTGAACAGCATCAAGTTCTTCATCATCAACAACGAAACCGATCAGGCCAGCGAGTACCTCACAAAGTTTGGACGACTCATTCGCCTCATACTCTCGAATTCGAAAAGCGACACCATCACACTGTCTACAGAACTAGAAAGTTTACAACTCTATGTGGCACTAGAGGCATTGCGATTTAACGATAAGTTCAGGTTTGAGCTTCGATTATCACCAGATATCCAAGCCGACTTCATCGATATACCGCCGATGTTGATTCAGCCATTTGTAGAGAATGCCATTTGGCACGGACTGCATCACAAGCAAGGAGAAGGATTGTTGCGAGTAGACATTGCATTGTCGGGCAACGACCTGATTTGCGTTATTGAAGACGACGGAGTAGGGCGGGCAACCGCAGCAGAAATGAAATCAAAATCGGCCACCAGAGATAAAAGCTACGGCATGGATATCACCCGACGCCGACTTGATATTTTAGAGAGTAAATTGAACAAAGAAGGTAAAGTAGAAATTACCGATTTAACAGATGCTCATGGATCACCATGCGGCACGAAAGTGACCATTCGCATACCGCTTGACTAACCAAATGTATGAAAGCAATCATAATTGACGACGAACGCCATTGTGCGGCAACACTTAAATACGAGATCGAGCGCCACGTTCCTGAGGTAGAGATAATAGGCGTTTTTGATCAACCAGAAGAAGGGTTAAAAGCTATCGAGAGTCAGAAGCCAGACCTGGTTTTTCTCGACATCGAGATGCCGAGGATGAATGGTTTTGAGCTATTGCAGTCATTACCAAAAATTGATTTTTCACTCATCTTCACCACCGCGTATGACGAGTTTGCATTGAAAGCTTTTCAGTTTTCAGCCATCGATTATTTGCTTAAACCAGTGAGCGGTGACGACATTCAAAAAGCTGTTTTGAAGGTCAAGAGTCAACATGGGGTGTCGAAGGCACAGCTCGACATCTTGTTTAGCCGATTGGATGGAAAAGGGTTTTCAAAGATCGCCTTGCCATCGTCTGAAGGATTGGAATTTGTGAAAGCAGATTCTATTTTACACTGCGAGTCGGAATCGAACTACACCCGCGTTTATTTCGCGGATAAACGGCGCATGTTGGTTTCGCGTACCCTAAAAGATATAGAAGAAATGCTTGAGGGACAAGGTTTTTTCAGGGTTCACCATTCGCACGTAATCAACCTCAACAACATCGCCAAATACGTGAAAGGCAGTGGAGGTTATGTAGTGATGGACGACGGCACCCAGATTCCCGTTTCGCGCAGTCGCAAAGACAGTTTGATGCAGCTATTTGGCTCCTGAAAATTGCCAACCGCTACTTAATTGAAACCAATTGCTCGGTTCAGCATCGAAATCAAAGCTTTTCGACGTTATTTTGTCGCATCAAATAACCAACTATGAACATCAAAGGCATTTTTTGGCTAGTTACAATCCTGTTGGCGACACAGGTTTCTAGCGCTCAGATTGTAGATCGGACAACAGATCGTGCGAAAGACAAGACAAACAATCGTGTTGACAACAAGATTGACCAAGGCATCGACAAAAGTTTAGACGCTATTGAAGGCGTGTTCAAGCGCAAGCCAAAAGAAGACAAGAAGAAAAAGGAAGAAACACCTCAAACCGAGGAAGAGCAGAGTCAGGCAGCAGCAGAAAACATGATATCGGGAGGTCTTTTTGGAGGCCAAAGCAATGCTCAGATCAAAGATGCCTACAAATTTGATCACCGCGTGAGCATGAACATGGAAATGACCGATAAGAAAGGCGAGAAGTCACCGGTTCAACAAATGCAGATGTACTTTTCTGAAAGCAATCCAGAAATTGGTATCCGCACCATGCAAGAGGGCATGAACAGTTTGATGGTTATGGACATGGGCAATAAAGTAATGGTGATGCTTATGGATGTTGGAGAATCGAAAATGTTGATGACCATTCCCCTGAACGGTGATTTGTTGAGCGAAGAAGAGGAAGAAAAGCACTCAAAAACCGATGACTTTACATTTACCAAAACAGGCCGAACCAAAACCATATTGGGTTATAGCTGCGAAGAGTATATTGGTGAAGACAAAGAGAGCACCTCAGTGTTTTGGGTGACAAAAGACGAGGATTTTGGAATCACGAAAGCCTTCGCAGGCATGGCAGCCGCCTCAAAAAAGTCGAACGCAAGCATGCCAAAAGATGCCCCAGGAGGCATGATGATGGAGATGACCAACACCAACAAGAAGAATCCGAAAGAAGAAATGAAACTAACAGTTACTGAGGTGAAGAAAAACATTTCAGAAACCATATCTACAAAAGGCTATTCAAAAATGGGTTTTGGTGGATAATAATAGCTTGCTATCCAACTAAACGAAAGAGCGTCATACCTGAGGGTAGGCGCTTTTTTCTTTTGAAGGAAACATAATCGTTACCGTGGTTCCATTGTTGTTGAACACCGACACCTCCGCCTTTAATTTCTTCGCAAATGAATTAATCAGTCGTGTGCCAAAACCCGGCTTAGCACCCTCTGCATAGCCCACGCCATTGTCGGCCACAGATAACACAACAAGGTTGTTTTGAGCACTCAAAGCAATGTGAATAGCCCCACCATTCTCCATAAAAGCATACTTTACCGCGTTGGTAATCAGCTCATTGATGATCAACCCGAGAGGAACTGTTTCATCAATATCCAATTTAAGCGGATCAATTTTGGTAGAAAGCGCAATTTTATCTGGATCTATTTTATACGAATTAAAGATGTTTGAGCACAGCCGTTCAATGTACGTTGACGCTTGAATGTCGCGCAAATCATCGTGGCTGTATAAACTTTCATGAATTAAGGCCATTGCCTGCACCCTGTTTCTCGACTCGAGCATTGCGTCTTGTGCGTCGGCATCTTCAATGCTTCTGCTTTGTAAATTAAGCAGACTAGAAACAACTTGCAGATTGTTTTTTACGCGATGGTGAATTTCTCGCAGCAACAGTTCTTTGTCTTGCAGGGCACCCTCAATGACTTTTTTCTGCGAATCCAATACCCTATTCGTTCTGATTTTATTTCGGATAAAGAAAAGAGCAAAAACGAGCAATGAGGCAGCAAGAATAACTGCGATTGATAAAAAGAGTTTTTGACGTTTTTGAAACTCAATATCTTGCTGTTGCAAGGCGATAGTTGCTTCTTTTTCTTTGGTTTGATATTGGGTTTGCAGCTCCTGCAGTACGTCTCTTTTTTCTGCGTTGTTTAAAGTGTCGGTAACAGCAAGCATGCGATCGTAGTGGGGTATGGCTTCTTCGAAGCGTTTCAGTTTTACCAAACTCGAGGCCATTTCAAGTTCAACCATTCTTAAAAGTTCATATCGATCGCTATCTTTTATATCAGGATATATGCTGTTTAAGAGGCGAATCGCGTCATCGGGCTGGCCGGTAAAACGCAATGCTTGGGCGTAATATGATACAATTAGATAGCGCATTGATTTCGACAAGTATTTTTCATAAGACATCGCCTCTGAAAGCACGTCCAATGCTTCTGAATACCTATCGAAATGACAGAATGTTTGTCCGTAACCCAAAAGCACGCTTATCACATTTGCTGAATCACCAAGTTGGTAGTACAAATCGCGTGCTTTGTTGAAAGCATCAATACTTTCGGCTTCATTGCCCTGATAAGATTCTGTTAGGGCGAGGTTATACCACGAGTTGGCAAGCCCAGAAGAGTCTTTTTGCGATTCTTTTACACGTATTGATTTTCGGTATGTTTCACCGGCTTCTTTGTATTTACCATCGGCTTTGAAAATCACTCCGATGTTATTCAAGGCTTGTCCGTATGCTTCTTGATCCCCAATTTTTCCACAAAGCAACTCGGCCTTGCTCGAATAAGTCAATGCATTTGCTAGATCACCTTGAAAGTAATAAGCAAAGCCGAGAATGTTATAAATCGAGCACGTCATTTGCTCATCACCCGCATCTTTTGAAAGCTCAAGCGCCTGAAAATGATGTTTCAAAGCCTCATTGAGATTGTTTTTGTATTCATGCGCATAACCGGCAACCAAGTGCGACTTTACTAAACCATTCTGAAACGAAAGTTTTTGGCTCAGTTCAATGCCTTTGAGCGCGTATACCAAAGCTGAATCGGGATTGGTTTCTAAAAAAGAGAAAGCCAATTCACGATATGTCCAAACCTTATTGGTATCACTAGGCATTGCCTGCAAAACAACCCGGAGGCTATCGTTGCCAAGGGTTGTTAGGGAGCAGCAGACAAATAACAATATAGCAGAAAGTACTTTCATGGTTAAGGCACCAAAAGCACCATTGATGATGCATTCAGCACGTTAAATATCGAGAATTTTGAACTCTGTACGTCGATTTTTTTGATGTTCTGTTTCAGAGCAATCAGCGTCATTAACACATTTGTTCAGCAACTCAGTTTCACCATATCCTTTCCACACCAAACGTTTCGGCGCTATGCCTTTCTTGATGAGGTAGTCAACAGCAGCTTTGGCTCTGCGTTCAGAAAGGCGGAGGTTGTAAGCATCTGTTCCGCGAGAGTCGGTATGCGATCGCAACTCAACGCGCATGGTTGGGTTTGAGCGAAGAATACCAGCCAAGCGATCTAAATCGCGCTGAGCATCTGTTCGTATGGTTGCCTGATCGTAGTTGTAGTAGATGTTATCTAACTGCACAATGGCTCCTTTTTCATAGTTAAACATCCGAATGTCGGAGTGAATTACAGAGGCATCCAATCCACGCGTGTCAATAACTACGGTTTGTGTAGGGTAGTTATCTAATGCGGCTTCAATGATGTATTGACTTTCTGGGTCAAGTCCGAAGAAATAACCGCCGTCATCATCGGTAATTCTCTCGCCGAGCACCGTGCCATCAAGACTTTTTAATGTAATCTGAGCACCAGCAACCGGACTACCATCGAAGGCAAAGTAAACCGTTCCTTCTGAGGCGTAGTCCATAGCTGTGAGGTACAATTCAACGTCGTCAACAAATCCGGTTCGTCCGTCGTTGTTGATTTGTACCGTTTTATCGAAGTATCCGTCTTTGGTTCCAACAAGTTCGTAGGTTGAAGCAAAAGGAAGTTCAACACGAAAATTTCCTTCTTCATCGGTTACAACGGAAACTTCTTGAATCTTGTTTGTTGCGGGGTCTCTAGCGATGATGGTGGCGTTTGGTATATGATCTCCAGACGCCAAATCGAACACTTTTCCGCTGCAAACAATGGTTGAAACGGGGTGTACTACGAATGCATAAATATCGTCGTCTCCCATACCGCCAGGTCTGTTTGAGGTATAATATCCGCTAAGACCATCAGCGTATGCTATCAGCGAAAAATCGTCGTACGATGAATTGATGGGGTAACCGAAGTTCTTAACCTTGGCACTATCTTCCAGGCTGGTGTAAAACAAATCGAGTCCGCCTAAACCAGGGTGGTAATCACTAGCGAAGTATAAGGTTCCTCGGCTATCGGTGCTTGGGAACATCTCATTTCCAGGGGTGTTGATTTTCGGGCCGAGGTTGACAGGGGGCGACCAAAAGTCGAGGTTTCTCACCGATACATAGATGTCTGTTCCACCATACCCACCTTCCATATCACTCACAAAATACATTTTGCTTCCATCAGCAGATATGGCGGGATGTCCTACGCTAAACTCAGGCTCATTAAACGGAAAGGGCTTTACTTTTCCAATTTTCCCATCGGCGTAGTTGGCATAAAAAACCCCTAATTTAAGCGTGCCGTCATCGTCTGTATTTTTCTTCCCTTTCAAGAAATTGTTGCGTGTGAAATACATGATTTTATGCACAGGGTCATACGTGATCGTTCCTTCGTGATACCTGCTATTGGCTTGATTTTTCATCACTTTGGCATTCGTGAGGTTCGAATCTGGAGTGATTTCGCAGGTGTAGAGGTTGAGGTACGATTGGTCGTTCCAAGCATAAATTTTCCTTTTTCCTTTTCCTTGTTTCCGGGAGCTGGAGAACACCATTCCGTTTTCAGTAAAGGCGGGAGCAAAGTCGGAGTTGGCACTGTTTACCTGTGTTTCACGAATTTCAAATCGCGCGCTGTCGCGGATGATGCGTGTAGCCCAGTCGTTGTAAGTATATCCAACCAAACAAGGATCAGGACCATAGCTGAGGTACTTCTCATACACCACTACAGCTTCGTCGTATTTGCGCTGAATTTTGAGGACATACGCGTAGTCGAGGAGGTCTTTGTCTGTTGATGTTGGAATTTTAGTCAGCGCCGCAAAATGATTTTCTGCCTGGTCGAAATGCGACGTGCGCATACGAGCAGTGCCCGCCCCGCGAAGTGCAATCATGTCTTCAGGGTTTTTCTTTAAAATGTCCTCATATACTTCTGCAGCCTTTTCAAATTTAAAAGCGTTGAAGTAATCATTGGCTAAGCGCAGCTTCCCTTTTTGTGAGAAACCTTCGATCGCAATAGCTGAGAGCAGCACAGCCAGAAGAACAGGGAGAGTTTTTGTCAACTTCATGGTGTGAAAGTATTAGAAAAATCTTGGCGAAATATCTGCGCCAGCTTTTTTACCGAAATCTACCCCGAGCATGACCTCATGACTGCCTATTGAGTAATTTCCGATGTCCATAAGCGGATAGTCGTAAGCATAGCCCACGCGCAATTGGTTATTGATTTCGTATTGTAGCAACATGCCCATCGACTCTTGGTATCGGTACATGGCCCCTGCCCAGAATCGTTCGTAGAACATAAAGTTGGCTGTGAAGTCAAACGAAGGCGGCGCACCATTTACAGCACGAAATGTTGCTGTTGGTTTGAAATACAAGTAGTTGTTGATTTCCAACACGGTACCAGCGGTTAAAAAGAAATGTTGACGTTCGCGGTTGTTGTTGAAGTCGGGCAGGTTGCCAGACAACAGTTTATTCGACAACAGGCGCGGCGCCGAAAGTCCTACGTATGATTTGTCGCTGTACCACATAATTCCTGTCCCAAAGTTCGGAAGCACGCGGTTTTTGATGTTCTGCTGAAACGCAGGATCGTCGGGCGATACTGTATTTACGCTGAGCAAATCTGCCTGAAACAAGCTTATACCGGCTTTTAATCCGAAGGCGATTTTACTTCTATCGAGAAAAATGCGGTAGCTAACATCTCCAAAAATGGCGGTTTGCTTGATTTTCCCATGTGAATCGTTCACCAAACTGCCTCCAACGCTGATGCTTTCCCTTTTTAAGGGTGAATGCATGGTCAATGTTTGGGTTACCGGCGCACCGTCAAACTCTACCCACTGGTGTCGGTAAATGATGTTGGCAGTGGTGAGGTCTGCACTTCCTGCGTACGCTGGGTTCACAGTGAGCATGTTGAACATATATTGTGAGAACATTGGGTCTTGTTGAGCCGTCATGTTCAACCATCCTGCGGTTAAGCAGAAAATGACAAGGTATTTGATTTGCATTTTCATGGTCCTAGGGTGTTATCGTTTAAGGAAGATGTAGCCGGTAAATGGTGCAAGCACACCATCTCCTAGATCGAGGATGTAGTAGTAGGTACCCACTGGCAATTCTTCGCCAATGGTTGCCGGGTGATACGACCTTCCGTCCCAATCGTTTTGGTAAGGTGCCGCTTCATAAATCAGCGCACCCCAGCGATTGAATATTTTGATGTTATTGTTCGGATACTTGTACAAATTCGGGATCTCAAAGAAATCGTTGATGCCATCACTATTTGGTGAGAATCCATCTGGAATTTCTATGGTCAAGCAATCAATCAGGGCGAACGACACGGTGTCGGCAGATGCGCCACACGGGCCGTTTGTCACAGTCCAAATCAAGCTGCTCGTTACAGGCACAAGCGGACTGTCGAGTTCGCCCAACGACCAAACAGTAGCGTTTGGATCAAATGGGTCTGAGATTTCCACTGGACCTTCGATAATTTGCCACATTCCACTTGCTGGGAATGGCGCTTGGGAGCCTTGAAGGTTGAAAATCAAGAAATCGTCTTCACAGATTTCAAGGTTTTCTCCTGCAAAGGCTGATGGGATTTGTGGGTCGTAAATGGTTACTACGACTTCGTCGGATGAAACACCGCAATCGCCATTGTCTACTGTCCACAAGTATATGTTCTCCCCAACAGAGATATCGGTCATGTACGTAAATTCATTGAATGGATTTTCGAATACTCCACCCCCTTGAACGATGCTCCATGTTCCAACGGCGGTGTTTCCAATGGTTTCACTTCCTTGCATTTGCAGCTCAAGTGGTGAACCACAGAGGTCAATGTCTGGACCGGCGTTGGCATCCGACACATCTGAATCGTTCAAAAAGATCGATAGGGTGTCTGATGTTGTGCTGTTGGCACAAGCGCCGTTGTAAATGGTCCAAACGAAGATGTTTTCACCATATCCGAGGTTGAACACGGTGGTGTTTGGCAGTGCTGTATTGGTGATTTCTCCGGCACCACTCACGAGTGTCCACTCTCCTGTAGCAGGCGCCAATGGCTGGTTACCAGTTAGGGTAGCACCTGGGAATGGAGAACAAAACGCTTGGTCTTCTCCCACGGCTGCGTCGGGCGAAGCAGGGTTGAAGATGGTAATGGTTACGATGTCTATGGCGGTTTCTCCACACGGCCCATTCTGCACCAACCAACTCAACACGGTTTCACCAATTTGTAGGTTGGTGATGGTTGCGTTCGGATTGTGAATGTCGGCAATGCTTCCGCTTCCAGAGACGATCTGCCATGTCCCTGTAGCTGGGAAAATTGGCGCTGTGGCGGTAAGTGTTGTCTCCGACTCTGGGGCGCACAATTCTTGGTCATCTCCAGCAAATACAGCAGGTGATGTGGCGTCAAACACCGATATGGTGACGTTGTCGAAGTCGTTGTTTTCTATACATGGTCCGTTGTAAATGGTCCATTGCAAGATGTGCTCACCAACTGTCAAACCGCTGTACGTTGCATTTGGGTCGTTGATGTCAGACAGTGATCCTGTTCCTGAAACGATGGTCCATGTCCCCGTTGCCGGTGATGGAGGCGTTGCAGCGCTTAGTGTAACGGCGTTAATAGGGGTGCAGACTTCAATGTCTTCTCCTGCGTCGGCAACTACACCGGCATCATCAAACACGGCCACTTGCACGATCGCTGATGTTTCAGCATTCTCACAAGGTCCGTTTGTAATGGTCCAGCTAAAGATGTTGATGCCCTGTCCGAGATCAGTAACCAGAGTTTCAAAGTTGTCAGGTGTCACTATGGTACCTTGTCCTGAAACAAGGGTCCACATACCCGTTGCTGGGAACAATGGTGGGTTACCTTGCAGTATGGTGGTAGTAGTTGGCAGACAAAGCTCTTGGTTGAGGCCACCATTGGCTGGGGGCTGTGTTTCGTCGTAAATGAACACGCTTACGGTATCTGCCGACAGTGCCAATGTGCACGGACCGTTGTAGACCGTCCACACGAAGTCGTGCTGACCTACGGTCAATGAATTCACTTCTGTGGTGTTGTTAAATGGATCCACGATTACGGCGTTGCCACTCACAACTTCCCATGTGCCGGTATTTGGCGCAGCCAAAGGCGAGGCGCTCAAAATGGTGAGGTCTGTTGGTGAGCAGAAGCTCTGATCTGATCCCGCGAAAGCGGCGTTTATGCCTTCTTCAAATACGAAGACACTAACGGTGTCGCTTGAGTTTCCGGCAACACACGGACTGTTATTTATTGTCCAAACAAACGTGTTTTCACCCAAAGCTAGTCCGCTGACAATGCTGTTCGGATTGTTCTCTTCTGCTATGGTTCCTTGTCCGCTTAACAGCTCCCATGTCCCAAAAGCAGGGAATATTGCAGGTGTACCTGCAAGTAACACGGTGCTGATTGGCAAACACACTTCAATGTCGTCTCCTGCGTCGGCTTCTGGATGGTTTTCATCGTAAATGAAGATGGAAACGCAATCGGTAGTAGGTTCTTCACAAGGCCCGTTGTAGACCGTCCAACAGAAGATGTTTTCTCCAATGGTCAAGCCGCTGATGTTGGTATTCGGGTTGTTCGGGTTGGCAATGGTTCCCATTCCGCTCTGTAGTGTCCATGTCCCTGTACCAGGTGTTTCAGGCGTGTCAGCAGCCAAAACGGTTGTGCTGATTGGGGTACACCAGAATTGATCTTCTCCTGCATAGGCTTCTGGAGCGTCGTTGTTGAAAATCAATACCGATACTTCATCTGTACTGAATCCACAAGGTCCGTTGTTGATGGTCCATGCGAAGGTGTTTACACCTTGGCTTAGTCCGCTAACTGCTGTGTTGAAGTCGTTTTCATCTGCGAATACTCCTGTTCCTGCAACTACTGTCCATGTACCTTGTTGAGAGCCATTTGGTGCATTTCCTTCCAAGATTGTTTCTGTGGTTGGCAAGCAGAATTCTTGATCAACACCAGCAAAGGCGTCTTGTGCATCAAAAGCGAACAATGATACGGTAACGGTATCGGTTGTGATGTTGTTCAAACACGGGCCATTCAAAATGGTCCATACAAATACGTTGTCGCCTAATTCAAGGTCGGTAACTGCGGTGTTCGGATTGGTCACATCAACAATGGTTGCAGACCCTTCAATGAGTGTCCAGAATCCGTTTGCGGGGAATACGGCTTCATTGGCGGCGAGGTTTGTAGCCTCTTGTGGGGTGCATAGTTGTTGGTCTGGACCGGCATCGGCATCGGGTTGATCGCGATCAAACAAGAATACTGAAACCATGTCTGAAGATCCGCTCTGGTCACACGGGCCATTGTAAACGGCCCATGCGAAGATGTTCTCGCCAACACTTAGTCCAAAAACCATGGTGTTCGGGTCGTTTTCATCTGCAAAGTTTCCTGTTCCACTTATCACTGTCCATGTTCCTACTGCTGGATTTGGCATTGTGTTTCCCTCAAGCTGGGTAGCATTTACGGGTGTGCACAACTGCTGATCTGCTCCGGCATCTGCCAATGGCGCATTCAGGTCAAAAACGAATACGGTCATGGTATCGGTAGAGTTGGCGTTGGCACAAACTCCATTGTTGATGCTCCATACGAAGATGTTTTCTCCAATATCGAGGTTGTTGATTGTGGTTGTTGGGTTGTTGGTGTCAACAATGTCTCCGGCTCCTGAAATCAAGGTCCATGTCCCAATAGCGGGAGCTGTTGGTGTGTTTCCGGTCAACGTGGTGGTTGATGTTGGAGCGCACAGTTCTTGATCGTCACCTGCGTCGGCTGTTACAGCTAAATTGCTATAAACGAATATGCTGACATAGTCGCTTGTTGGCTCTCCACACGGGCCGTTCGACACGGTCCATCTGAAGATGTTTTCTCCAACGCCTAGGGCTGAAACGCCTGTATTTGGGTCGTTCGGACTTGCAATTGTTGCTGCGCCTGAGATCAATGTCCATGTTCCCGATGCAGGATAAGTAAGGGCATTGCCTTCTAGGTTGATTGAGCTCAATGGTGTGCAGTAGCTTTGATCTTCTCCGGCATCAGCAATGGCTTGGTTTTCGTCGAAAACGAATATGCTTACTGTTGATGAGGTAATTGCTCCCAAACATGCGCCGTTGTCGATGGTCCATTGGAAGATGTTTTCTCCAACAGCAAGGTTTGAAATGGTTGTTGTCGGGTCGTTCACATCAGCGATGTCTCCTGCTCCCGAAATCAATGTCCATGTCCCTATTGCAGGAAATAGTGCATTGTTTCCTTCCAAAGTGGTGCTTTGGTTCGGGGTACACAGTTCTTGATCCAATCCGGCATCAGCCGCCAACTGCAATTCGTTAAATACAAATACACTTACGGTGTCTGTGCGGTCTTCAACAGCCAAACATTCTCCGTTGTAAATGGTCCACACAAAGATGTTTTCACCAATGGTAAGGTTTGTTACCTCTGTGTTTGGGTTGTTTGCGTTTGTTATCTGTCCTGACCCGCTGATCAATGTCCATGTCCCAATAGCAGGGGTGTTAACTCCTTGCGCATCGAGCATTGTTGTCTCTGTCGGCGAACAAAGCTCTTGGTCTGCACCGGCGTTTGCGGGTAGGGTGGTGCTGTCATAAACGACAATTGAAACAAGGTCTTGCTGAACGCCGCAGGTTGAGTAGTCGAGGGTCCACTGGAAGATGTTTTCTCCGATGGTGAGGCCTTCGATGGCGGTTGTCGGACTAGCGGGGTCAATGATGTTACCTGTTCCTGAAATCAATGTCCAGAAACCGGTTCCAGGGTCTTCTGCCGGGTCAGCAGCCATGAAGGTGCCTGTTGACGGGGTGCATAAGATTTGATTTACCCCTGCATTCGCCTGCGCTGCTCCTCCGTCGAAAACGAATATGCTTACAAGGTCTGATGTTGAGCTGTTTCCACAAGGGCCGTTCGACAAGGTCCATTGGAAGATGTTCTCTCCCACCGCAAGGTTGATGATAGAAGATGTCGGACTGTTCGGGTTTACGATATCTCCTTGTCCCGAAACCAATGTCCATGTCCCTGTTGCTGGAAAAATGGGTGTGTTGGCGGCCATGGTCGTTGAAAGCTGCGGGGTACACAGGTTTTGGTCAACACCGGCGTTTGCATTCGGTGAGTTGTTGGAGTATACGGTAATCACAACGTCGTCGGTAGATACTCCACCGCAGCTTCCGTTGTTGATGCTCCATCTGAAGACGTTCACACCAACAGCCAAACCGTTGATTGTGGTGGTTGGGTTGTTCGGTGAAATAATGTTACCCGCACCCGATATCAATGTCCATGTGCCTATGGCAGGTGAAACGGCGCTATTGGCAGCCATTGCAGTGTTGCTGATGGGCAGACACAATGATTGATCTGGGCCAGCATCCGCCGGTGAGGCGCCTGAGTCGAGCACGTTGATGGTTACGGTATCGAATGTGGTTGTCGGCGAACACGGACCGTTGGCGATGGTCCATTGCAAGACAACTGTACCTACAGTAAGGTTTTCTATGGTAGTTGTCGGACTTGTAGGGTCAACGATGGTTGCACTGCCCGACACGATTGTCCACAAACCGGTAGCTGGGTATCCGGCATTGTTTCCAGCCAAGGTGGTTGATGTCAGTGGGGTGCAGACCTGTTGATCTGGACCGGCACTGGCAGCGGCTTGGTTGGTGTTGAAAATGGTGATGGTCACGGTATCGGTGAGGGGTGAGCCGCCACACGGACCGTTGTTGATTGACCATTGGAAAACGTTGTCGCCAATGCCCAATCCTGTGATAAGCGAAGTGGGGTTGTTTGGGTTCTGAATGTTTCCAGATCCTGAAACAAGTGTCCATGTCCCCACAGCAGGGAAGATGGCATTGTTAGCCGTCATTGTTGCTGTCGAAACGGGAGAACAGAATGACTGATCTGTTCCTGCGTTAACTGTTTGTGCGCTGTCGAATACAAAGATGCTCACTAGATCAATGGTGTTGGCAGGTGAACATGGGGCATTGGTAACCGACCAGCGGAAAATGTTTTCACCCACAGCCAGTCCTGAGATGGTGGTGTTTGGTGAGAATGGGTTGTCGATGGTTCCACTTCCTGAAACGAGGGTCCATGTCCCTGTTGCAGGGAAAATAGGCGCTGTAGCAGCCATGGTGGTGCTCGTTTGTGGCAAACACAATTGTTGATTCGGGCCAGCATTCGCGGCTGGCATATTGGTGTCGAAAACAACGATGTTGACTTGGTCGACGGTTGATCCTGAACACGCACCGTTGTCTACGGTCCATTGCAGGGTGTTGATACCAATCGATAATCCGGTCACGGTGGTGTTGGCTGCTGCGGCATTGGTAAATGTTGCTGAGCCAGAAACAACCGACCATACACCTGTAGCAGGTGATACGGGTACGTTACCAGCCAAACTAACGGTGGTGGTGCTTGAACAAATAGATTGGTCTGGACCAGCAGTTGCTGGAGACATAGCGCCTTCAAATACGGTGATGGTCACCTGGTCGGTAGTTGTTGCTATGGCGCACGGACCGTTATCGATGGTCCATCTGAATACGTTTGGTCCAACACCAAGTCCGGTTACTGTTGTATTCGGATCAGCAGGGTTGGTAATCACGCCTTGTCCAGAGATCAACACCCACTGCCCTGTTGCAGGGAATACGGGGTTGTTGCCTTCCAATGTTGTGGTTGGGTTGTCGCTGCAAATGGCTTGATCTGCACCTGCATCGGCTGCTTCTTGGGTTATGTCGTAAACGAAAATGCTCACTTGATCGGTTGAAACAGCATTGCTACAAGGCCCGTTGTTGATGCTCCAAGCGAAGATGTTTTCACCAATTCCCGGACTCATGATCTGGGTGTTCGGGTTTGTTGGGTCTATTATGGTTCCAGATCCCGAAACCAATGTCCACGTCCCTGAACCAGGGTAAATAAAATCGTTTGCATCCATTGTGGCTACTACAACCCCTGCTGGGTTTGAGCAGAACTCTTGATCTGCACCAGCATCGGCTGTTGGCGCATTTTCATCGTAAATGAAGATGGTGATTTCATCGAAGTTTGGTTCGCCCGGACAGGGCCCGTTGAGAATGGTCCAACGGTATGTGTTGGCACCGATACCCAGTCCCGAAATATTCGCGTTTGGATTGTTGACGTTTGAGATGGTTCCTGTTCCACTAACAAGTGTCCATATTCCTACAGAAGGCGCAAATGCGGCTGTTGCCTGCATGGTATAGGTCGATTGGGGTGTGCAGAATGAAACGTCTTCTCCCGCAAATGCTGGCGAGGGATCGTCGTTGTATATGGTAACAGTTATTTGATCGCTTGTTGGAGCAGCACACGGACCATTATCTACCGTCCACATGAAGGTGTTGGTCCCGATGGTTAAACCTGTTGCTGTAGTTGATGGGTCGTTCGCATCGTCGAAAACACCTGATCCAGCTACTACTGTCCATGTTCCTTGCGCGGGGTAGTCTACGGCGGTGGCTTCCAATGTAACGGTGCTCAATCCGGTAACGCAAAACTGTTTGTCGGTGCCGGCATTGGCTGCTGGGGTCGATGCGTCGAAAATGGTGATGGTAATGTCATCAAATGCGCCTGTTGCATCGCAAGGGCCATTGTCGATTGTCCATCTGAAGACGTTGTCACCAAGACCTAAATTTGAAATACTTGTCGTTGCATTGTTGGCCTCGAGAATCACTCCAGTCCCTGAAATCAAGGTCCATGTCCCCGTGCCTGGTCCGCTTGGCTCTGTAGCGGTCATGGTATGCGTGGTGGTCGGTGAACAGTAAGAGGCATCGCTGCCTGCGTTTGCAGCAACCACCCCTGCATCATAAATGATGATGTCGATGGTGTCTGAAAGTATGCCACACGGACCGTTGTTTATGGTCCATGCGAATGTGTTCACTCCAACACCACAACCTGTAATGGTTGTTGATGGTGCGTTTGGTGTAGTGATGGTTCCTGAACCTGAAACCAAGGTCCATACTCCTGTAGCAGGAAAAATAGGTGTGGTCCCGGCTACAATGGCTTCGGTAAAGTGGTCAGAACAGTATTCTTGATCAACTCCGGCAGTGGCAGCGGGATGATTGACATCGAAAACCCAAATGTTCATGATGTCGGCTGTAGAACCACCCGGACAAGGTCCGTTGTCGATGTTCCACTCGAAGATATTTTGACCAATGCCAAGATTAGCGGTGAAGGCGTTGTTGTCGTTGATGTCGAAAATTATTGCTTGTCCTTGGTTGATCTCCCATGTCCCTGTCCCCGAAACACCTGGGTCGTTGGCAAGCATAGTATAAGTATTGTCGTCAGAACACAAGAAGGCATCCGGTCCGGCGGCGGCAGCGGGAGCTGTACCGTCGTAAACGATGATTTGGGTCAGGGCGTTGTTCACCTGACAGCCGTAGTCTTGACTCCACATAAAGGTATTGGTGCCAAAGCCCAATCCTGTTACGGTTGTTGTTGGAGAGTTTGGAGAAGTGATGGTTCCTGAACCACTAAGTCGCACCCATGTTCCCGTAACCAATGGGTCGGGGTCAATGGCGCTCAATGTGCCTGTTGTTACAGAGCAAAGCTCCTGCACGGGTCCGGCGTTGATTGGGGTGTCGGGATCGAGAACGGTGACAACTACCGAAATATCTCCTTGAAAGCCGAAACGATTTTCAACTGTAAAAGTAATGGTGTCGTGCCCTGAAAAATCCAGTGGAGCGATGTATCTAAAACAAGTGTCAAAGGGCTGAGAGGGAGGTGTTACAATGATGTTTCCTTGGTTTCCTTCGAAGTTCACAATGTTGTGATCATCTGAACAACTGTAAATGAGCATGCAGTGATCAATTTGTTCTCCTTGGCAAATAGACCCGATAGAGTAAATGGTTGTAGGGAGGTTAAACTCTGGGTCGCGGAATTCAAAAGCGTCGTTGAAGCCAGAAAGAAATCCGTAGGTGCCTGTTGCTCCGCCGTTGCCCGTAAGGAATCCTGCATGGAAGAAACCTTCTGAGGTGATGATGTTATCGCTTTGAAGAGCACTTTGAGGCAATGAAACGGTTGTCCAATCGGGCTTTCCGGGAACAGTATTCCAAATGGCTGTTGGTATGTCTTGATAATATACGCCATTCACCTGAAGGGTAGGCTCGGCAAATTCTGGCACTATCAAGTTCATGATTTGGTTGATAGTGTTGACCTCGAATAGCGAAAACTCGATGTAGCGACTTCCGGTACAGTCTATTTGTGGTATGGCCGACATCCCAACCTCGTCGTCTTGCGAAGCGCCTGTGAAGTGGTAACAATACGCTGTCTTGTCGGTGCGCAAATAGTGAGGCGCGCCCATGCTTCCTGTAAGGGTGTAATCGTAATATTGTCCAGCGTTGAGTGTTGCAGCAGGTGTACCGCTTCCATCTACATAAACGTTGGTGTTGTTTTCTGTGGCAACAATGATTGCGTAATCGAACACTCCAGCGTTGTCTCCTTTCACGACAATAAATTCATCGCCCATCAATTCAGTGGGCACAAGTTGGTCGGTACCACCATCGGCGGCGTTGCCCGCCAAAATACGGGTGTGTGTAGAACCAGAGTTTACAACAATGTTTTTATCGGAGGTTACATGCGCCCCCGCTACGTGTTGAATGGGGTTGTTCCCGCGTATCAAGTAACTTTCATTCGCATTCAAGGTTATGGTATACGGGTTTGGCAAAGTACCTCCTCCAGTGGCGAACATATCAAATGGGGTGGCCATGGTGATGGTGGTGTTGTCTTCCGTTGCCATGACCGATATGAAGTGGTATTCATTCGGACTGTAGTTGGCGTTCATGACGCGTACCTGACTTCCAGCCCAAAAATCTGTCCCCAAGCCGTTTCGTCCTTTCATGGTAACGAGCGTCTGGTTGAACTGGCCAGATATTTTGTGCACGCATTGTATGGCTGCTTCCGATGTTACCAGCAACCCACTGGATGTGAGCACAGTGTTCGGTAAATTGGTCTGTCCCAATAATGGGGTAAGCGGTATCCGCAAGGGGTTACCCGACGACACCACGGTATCTATCACCAATGTCGTTCCATCTGCAGTTCTAATATGAACCGGAATGTCAGCCGGAATAGGCGTTGTGATAAACAGCTCCGATGGCTGGTTATGACCTGATTGATCTGTATCCCAAATAGGAGGAAACCAAAACTCAGTGTCAAACTGGGCGGTTCCTGTGAGAGAGATCAATACAAAAAATAGCCAAAACGATTGGCGGGTTGTTTGTCTTAGGGTGGACATCATTTTGTTTTTTAAGGGTTCGATCGCAACCGAACTTACCTGACTTATACGGGGTTCACGTCAAAGGTTTCAAAATGATGAGGTCTTTTTAAGTAGTCAATTGTCCTACATTGCAAGTGGGTTATGTCTGAAGCACACACTTTTCGCCTCAACCGGCGGATGTCAAAGCGGCATTGCCTTTAGAATTTCGTTTTAATCGATACTGCATTGTGGCTTTCATGCTCTATCTTTGAAGACATGACTGCTATTCGTGTTTTGATTGTTGAAGATGAGCCATTGATTGCCGAAGACATTGCCGATTGCCTATCTGCGTCGGGCTTTGAGGTGGCTCAAATCATTCATGAGTTCGAAGAGGCATGGGAGTTTATCGACACCGGGACATTCGACATCGCCCTACTCGATATTACCCTGGGCAAAGAACAACGCGGATTAGAGCTCGCGGCGAAAATTCATGCCCTAGGCTCAAAGCCGTTTTGCTTTCTATCGTCGCATACCGACAAAGGCACCCTTGCCAAAGCGCGGGAAACGTTTCCGGCCAGCTATCTTTTAAAGCCCTTCCGAGAAGAGGAATTGATCATGGCTTTGGAGTTGGCGACAGCAACATTTTTCCAAAACAGATCTGTAGAGTTAACCCTCGACCTCTTGAATCAAAACATTCCTGTGGGTTTGTCGGAGAGGGAGTACGATGTGTTGGCTGCCCTTAGAAGGGGTAAAACCAACAAGGCCATTTCAGAAGACTTGTTTATCTCCGTCAATACAGTAAAAACCCACCTCATGAATATTTTCACCAAGCTTGATGTGGTAAATAGAACCGAGCTGCTATTCAAAATTGAAAGTTTTTCGAAAAGAATGTAACCAAAACCAAAAGCTACCGTAAAGAGGTAACAGCACTGCACAAGAAAAAAACGGTTTTGGTTGACTTAATAATTTTAAGCAGAAGCTAAGAAAGTAGCGATTCCATTTCGGGTCGCTATTTTTATTTCTCAACTTTTATATTTCATTCTGCCAACTCTCCCGCTATTTTCTCCATCTTCGAACCACAATTACAATTTAATTGCGCTGACTTCCGTTCAACGTGTTCCTGAAACAACGCATGAACCTCTATTCAAACAAACAACGCTGGAAGGTCATCCTTCTCATTCTTGCACTCATCATCGCAGGCATTACGTTGTGGTATACAAATCAAATTGCTGATCGTATCCGCCTTGAAGAAAAGCTGAAAGTAAAGCTTTGGTCAGAAGCCATTCAGCAGCGCGCGCAACTGGTAAACTATACCCAAGCGTTGTTTGAAGACCTCCGACGAGAGGAGCGTGAAAAGGCAGATCGACTCGCGAATGCCTACCGCATCATCAACGATCCGCCTGATGGCATGGATTTGACTTTTGTAACAGAATATTTGTGGTCGAATAAAACAATTCCTGTCCTAATCTTCGATCAGAAAAACACACTCCTGTATCAAATCAATGTCCCACCAAACAGCAATCCCAACCACATCGATTCGTTGCGGAAGGCGATGTCGGAAGCAAATCAAGCAATTTTGTTGGAAGAGGTCGGACACACCATCTATTACAACGAAAGCTATCGCTTCAAAGAGTTGAAAGGGGTGATGCAAGATTTGATCAATTCTTTCATCTCTGAAACGGTGATCAACTCGGCTAGTGTCCCTGTGTTGCTTACCGACAGTACCAATACGCATGTCATTCGATCAGAGCGCATCGACTCAACATTGATCAACACCCCCGAAGCACTTGCCAATACTATCGAGAGGATGTCGCAAGCCAATGCGCCAATCACCATCGATTTACCTGATAGTGGAAAAAACCACATCTACTTCGAAGACTCGGTGGTATTGACGCAGCTGCAGTTTTTCCCTGTCATCCAACTTATTCTCATCGCGGTTTTCCTGCTCACAGCATACCTTATTTTCTCTACGTTCAGAAAAGCTGAACAAAACCAGGTTTGGGTGGGGATGGCGAAAGAAACTGCCCACCAACTGGGCACGCCGCTTTCTTCACTCATGGCTTGGGTAGCACTTCTTGAAGCACAGGGGGTAGAAGCATCAACAATTACGGAACTAAATAAAGATCTCGACCGTCTGAACACCGTCACAGATCGCTTTTCTAAAATAGGTTCAAAACCAGAGCTCCAATTGGTAGATGTTGCCGATGAGGTAGAGCAGGCAATGAACTATCTTAAGACGCGCATCTCTAAAAAAGTAGAGTTTATATACTCAAACGAAGCGGCTATGACAACGAGTCAAATCAACAAGCCGCTGTTTAGCTGGGTGATTGAAAATTTGGTTAAAAACGCTGTTGACGCCATGGAAGGTATAGGCACCCTCAGTGCGCACATTAGCAACGATCAAAACAATCTGATTATCGATGTCGCTGATACCGGTAAAGGAATTCCAAAAGGAAAACACAAAACAGTTTTTGAACCGGGCTTCACAACCAAAAAACGCGGGTGGGGACTCGGATTGTCGCTCACAAAGCGCATCATAGAATCATACCACGGGGGAAAAATATTCGTCCGCAAGTCTGAACTTGGAAAGGGAACTACCTTCCGCATCATTCTCAAAGTGTACTACGAGCACAAACCAGAAGATCTGATATAAACAAATCTTGGATGTAACTGTCATGTTTTCATAATGTAACACAGATAAGTGGTTGATGCGAAACCCTTATCTTGCGGTAAACTATGAGCTCATGAAAACAACTCTTTTCATTTCTTTTTTCCTTTGCACAGCCTTCCTTGCTTCGGCACAATTGCCGTTCAACCCTGATGTCGATGGTGATCAAATGGTGCTTACCCCGGATTTTTTAGAGTTCGTTTCATTGTATGGACAGCCGTTCGAATCCGACGAAGTCGTGCCAGTGTTAAATGGAGGAACTGGTTCTTCAACTCCTTGGCAAGCGAAAGATTCGCTGCTACTCTCTTTTTTTGGCGATAGTGTTATGACGATAGGAAATCAACCAACAGCGGTTGGGTGGGTGAACGGACGTTTGCGCGTAACCAATAGCATAATTGAAGGATTTCAAACGTCAGTAAGCGGACTATACGCACACGGTGAAGGCTATTCGACCACGGCCTCGGGGAATTTCAGCCATTCTCAAAACCGATTTACGGTTGCCTCTGGGATCTGTTCTCACGCTGAAGGCGAGGGAAGCACTGCAACAGCAACTGCGGCGCATGCTGAAGGATTTCAATCAACAGCTACCGCCACGGCCGCCCATGCCGAGGGCTACCAATCCCAAGCAATCGGTCCGTTTTCGCATGCTTCAAACCGAAACACGGTGGCCGATGGCATCTGTGCTCATGCTGAAGGCGAAAGCACATCTGCTCTTGCCGACGCCGCCCATAGTGAAGGCTACTTTACTCAAGCAACTGGATTTGCATCGCATGCCGAAGGCACAAATACAATCGCCTCAGGAACAGCGTCTTCTGCAAGCGGGGCCTATACGAGAGCCGACCAAGTCAATCAAACAGCCATCGGTCAGTACAACTTACTCGATCAAACAGGGGCCGTTTTCACAGTTGGAATTGGATCTTCGGAAGCCCTGAGAAATGATGCGCTTCAGGTGTATAACAATGGTTTGGTGTCTGTTCCTGACACTTTGCAAGTGGGCAACCAATTGAGTGTTCAAGGACAAGATGTCTTGCAATTGATACTTGACCTTCAGGCATCAAATGCAGCCCTGCAAAGCCAGATACAACTGTTACAAGAGCAAATAGATATTTTGAACGGACAATAACGCTGAACCGTCAGGGTTATCGAATTGTAAGTTTTGTATCTTCAAGCATCATCTAAAAGGAATTGAAAAACGTTTTTACGCTAATCATATTGGCCTTTCTGTTGCCTGGTGCTGCATTCAGCCAACAAAAATGGAAGTGGTCGTCGGCCATTAAAGACGGACGTGATGAGCGAAATATGACCATTTTTTCTGATCAAAAGGACAAGGTTTTCGTTGCCTCCGAATTGAGTAAAAAAGATAGGTCGTTACGTGTAGTTGAACTTGATCTGCAAACAATGCATCAACGCGGGTCTCGAGATTTTAACTTCCCAAACGTCGATGGTCAACGTCCCGTTTTCGATGCAGTTTTGTTTTTTGGCCAGCAAATTCTAGCGTGTGCCACCACGTATTCCAAAGAAGAAGAACTGGTGAGGAGCTGGGCGTTTTGGTGTTCCATCGATTCCGGTATCACCTCGGGGCCTATTCTACTGAGTGAGCATCCGAGCGGACGAAGAACCGATGATAAGATGTTCGGGTATGTGTTGAATTCCGATAGTTCCGCATTGCTCATCCATCCTATAGAGAATTTCGCAATTAAAAACAGTAGAAAACCATCGTATCGTCTGGTGGATGTCAACTTAGAAACCATCTGGGAGAAAAACCTAGACTTCCCCGCGCCAGTTGACCTTCTTGTGAATAAAGAATACAGGGTAGATAAGAACGGACAACTCTACATGCTCTCAGGAGTTGCCAAACAGATCAAAGCTCGTAAAGAAACTCAACCGCTCAGGTCCGAAGGCTTTTCAGTAGCTATTTACAACCCCGATGAGAATAAAATCAAAGAGTTTGAGGTAGACCTCGATGAGAAATGGGTGCACAGCGCTGATTATGCAATTTCAGATGATGGCAACCTAATCATTGCAGGGTTTTTCTCAAATGATCGCTATTTTTCAATTGCAGGGACGTATTTTTTTAAAATTGATGGGAAAACGAAACAAATTGCTGCTAAATCATTAAATCCTTTCAAAGAAGAGTTCTTAAAACAGTTTTCAAAAAACCGAAACGACAAATTTGAAACAGAACTCGAAGATGTTTATTTCGACAACCTTTTTCTAACAAACGATGGGGGAGTGATTTTAACAGGAGAAAATTACAATTACAGTTTGCAATACCGCACAGACATAACAACGGGAAGGCAACAAGTTATGTATTACTATTATTATAGCGACATCGTTTCAGTGCGTTTAAACAACGAGGGTATCGAAAGCTGGTCGGTGCGCACCCCGAAATTTCAAGAAACGGTAAATGATGACGGAACACGGTCTTCATACGCTGCCGCCGTGAGTAACGACGATCTCTATTTGGTATTCAACGACAATCCGATAAATGCTGATCGCTGGACCTCCGACAATACCGCTAGTCTGAAAGTATTCAACAACAATCGCAAAGACATCGTTGCTTCAGCAACCGTTCTGCCCGATGGAAAACAATCTAGAAACAACCCTCAGGGAAACAATGAAGCGACAGCTCTTCTCAACCCTAAGTACAATCTGCGTGTTGGTAATAGCCTGATTGTCATGGCGCGGACAAGAAAAGAAGTGCGATTTGCAAGAATTCAGTTCTGATGTTGATGAATTAAAGGAATTTGAGTATTTTTGCCGTCCGTTTAACCACAAGAGGTTACATTATCCTGCCCGGATGGCGGAACTGGTAGACGCGCACGACTCAAACTCGTGTTCCTTTGGAGTGTCGGTTCGATCCCGACTCCGGGTACTAAAAACAGAGTGATAAACAGAACCTATGGTATGTTTTGAGCTCTGTTTTTTTTTATCCCCATCCCCAAAAACCACCAGGTAAAGCACCTATACCGACAGCCGGTTGTTAATAAACCCGCGCGAGGTGTTAATAAACCACGCAAAGCAAAAATATCTTTGTCTGACCTTTAGCGAGGTTTCTCTCCTGTATGTCTGTTTTCCGCAAAACAGACATAATACAATAGTTGCGGAGCTTTTAACCATTTGCTATGTCCGTCTCAACCAAAACCATTGTGTCAAAAGCAATTCTAGCTTTTACATTTTTCACAGCACTTCTTTTTTGCAATGCACTCAGTGCTCAAGGTGATTCCCCGAAACCAATCAGTGTGAGGGAGTTTCCTACCATTGTCGTATTCACCTTTGAAAATGCCGTGAACGACCAAGGTCTATTTAGCATAACCAATTCGAACGGTGAGGTGATCATGGAGAATGAAATCGAATTGGTGTCGTACGGTGCCATTTTCACTGTCGCTAAAAGTCAACTCCCGCCCGATGCCTATACCGTTCGCGTCGCGGCAGAAAATGAAGAGTTCCTCGGAGATTTTGATATCTCGCAATAACACGATCCTTTATCTGAGTTTATGAAAAAGATATACGCTTTAATCGTTGGTATCCTGATGTGCGCTGGCATGGCCAATGCACAAATTGTAACAGCATTTACCAAACGTTTCGACGCTACTCAAAAAGGAAGCATCGACTTTGTATCGAATACAATATTGCAATGTAACGGGTCTGGCGCTGGTGGCTCAAACTGCGGTAATCTTGCTACCGATGCCGCCCCGGGGTTCTTTAGCTATAGCCAAAACAACGACCACAACTCGGTTTATATTGATATTGATGGCGATCCGTCAACTTTTAGCTCGACTTCCGATAGTCTAAATCTTCCTGATTGCAGCGAGGTGCTTTGGGCTGGCCTCTATTGGGGAGCTCAGCGCAGCTCGTCTGATGCTGGCTATTCAAATAGGAATAAAATCAAGATCAAGGTTGACGATGGTTCATACCAACAACTGACTGCGGATGTGCTTATCAACAACTCTACAGGGTATGTCTCTTATCACTGTTTTAAAAATATCACGTCTATTGTCCAAAACAACCCCAACAAGGCTGTTTATACCATAGCTGATATGTACGCCCGCACAGGGACGTCAAACCTATGGGGCGCATGGAACATCGTGGTGGTGTACAAGAACGACCTGCTCACGATGCGCAACCTTACGGTATACGATGGTATAGCAAACGTTTCGGGCAGCACAAATGTCGATATTCCTATTTCAGGCTTCCTGACGCCTCTTTCTGGACCTGTGACTTTTGACATTGGTGTCTATTCTTACGATGGAGATAGAGGGATGACAGGTGACCAACTTCAATTCAATGGGGGAAGTGGTTTTCAAAACATCTCTAACGCTACCAATCCTACCCAAGATATTTTCAACTCTACGGCCACTATTCGGGGTGTTGAAAGCACTTCCCAAAACCCGTTGATTCTTAACAATATCTCGTATGACGCAGATATTTTTACTCCAGATAACTCTTCTTTATCTTTTATCGGAAACTCGGCAACGTCTTGTGTAATAAGGGAAACGACGGGGGGAGAGACAATTTTAAGTCACGTAATTACGATGGCAATCGATGTCTATGAACCCGATGTCCGCGCCTCTGTTTCTGTCAATGACCTCAACGGTGGCGACGTCGAACCAGGCGATGTTTTAGAGTACCGTGTGAAGGGTATTAATATCGGTTCTGACCCCTCTATTAATACGTATATCTCAGATGAAATCGAGGTCAATGCAACGTATGTCCCTGGCTCTATCGAAGTGGTTTATGGCCCAAACCTTGGACCGAAAACAGATGGTGCTGGTGACGATGAAGCAGAATATGACCCTGCCTCTCGAACAATTAGCGTGAGAATAGGCACAGGTGCAAATGAAACAATAGGCGGATTTGTTAATAACAGTCCGACTGGTGTCGATAGCACGGTTTTCATCTTCCGCGCTCAAGCAGCTACTAACTGCATCTCACTGGCCTGCGATAACATTATCGATAACCAAGCATTCATCTTCGGAACAGGAAATGTATCCGGAAATACGTTCAACAATGGCAGTAATCCTGGGGTTTTTGACCTTTCTGGATGTCCAATTGATGGCACAACGTCTACGCCAATCAACTCGTCTGGTTGTGTCCTCCCTGGCGACACTACGATAACGGCATACTGCCAAGGCTTTGTCTTTGCTGATCTGCCTTATGTCGGATACAGCTTTTTCGATGATGCCATGGATCCTATCTCTGAACCCGCTGCCCCAGGCCTATATTTCGCAGTAATCGAATCGTACCCAGGGTGCACACACACAGTTGAAATTACGGTTGATGCTATCGTGGTTTGTGTCTTCGATAACGACAACGATGGAGTTGATGATGACAATGACCTTGACGACGACAACGACGGTATTCCAGACACAGCAGAAGGAACCGGTGACACCGATGGCGATGGCATTCCAGACGTCTTCGACCTTGACTCAGATAACGACGGCATCGCCGATGTCATTGAAGCAGGAGGTACCGACACCGATGGGGATGGACTCATCGACGGGTTTACCGACGCCAACAACGACGGACTGGATGATGCAACAGCAGCTACACCACGAGAAAATCCAGACAGCGACGGCGATGGCCTTGCCGATGCACTCGATATCGATGCGGATGGCGATGGCATTGTAGACAACATCGAAGC
>WGNM01000039.1 GCA_016124575.1 Cryomorphaceae bacterium | reverse complement strand
TTCGCCCAACTTTGCGATCAATTTAGAATTAAGTTGAACTACGCAAAAACATTTGGTGGATTCCTCGTAAGAATGGCGTCAAAACTCGCCGCCATTGCTGTGCTTCAGAAAGTTAACATCGAGAAAGGAAGGCCTTTAAACCACATCAAGCATGCTTGGAGTTAATAGCACAACGCGTAATAAATAGAATAATAAGTAAGCAAGCATGAGAATGTTTAGAAACATCCCGCCTGTTTTGGTCAGGCCGGTTAAAGTTGGTTAATATGACAATTGTCCGTTAGAGTTAGAACTCAATTAAGTGCAGCTCGTCGATTAATAGATACCTTGGGTAGAAATTATTTGCAATGCACTCAAAGAGTTCTCATATTAGCTAAGTCAAGCCACGAGACAAGTCCGTTCGGATAAGTCAAAATGCAATAGGACATCATTGGTTAGTAAAGCCACTCAATGGAGTGGCTTTATTTTTTTATCCAATTTTGACGACTTTGACGACGAAAATCGCTACGACGATTTCTGATATTTTCTGCTTGTTGGTGCCCGGGGCCGCCGGCCGCCCTCCCACCGGTGAAGGTTTAAAAATCGCCAGACATAGACAAGTATTTCATCTTGAACTTTGTCTGGCTAAACTGATTCTTTGTGGATGTGTTAAAACAACCTTAAATCAACCTTTCGGAAAAAGGTCGTTCAAGATTTGTTCTCGGTACCTAAAGATCTCTTTCACCCGAGGATGCACGATGGGTCCACCGAAGATGTTACCCAACCATCCGCCGGGTAAGGCGTAGTGTAAAATGTCGCGCATGAGCACGCCACCTTCAACTTTTTCGAAATGATGTTGGTGATGCCAAAAAGCATACGGACCAAAGCGCTGCTCATCGATAAAATACATGAAATCTTCACACGCAGTAATTTCGGTTACCCAATTCATGGGAATGTTCATGAGCGGACGAATCTTGTATGTGATCAATTGTCCGGTATATGCTTTTGCCTCAGCCCCCGACAAGATTTCGAAATGCATGTCGGCCGGCGTAATACGGTTTAAATTCTCTGGCGAGGAAAAAAACGTCCACGCTTTTTCAAGATCGATGGGCAGAAACTGCTCTGAGGTAAGTCGGTGAATCTTCATGCCGAAATAACAGAAGTGCTTGTATTTGGTTCAATGACAAAGCACATTTGCTGCCCAAGCAGCCATGAGGAGATTTGGCTTCGCTTTGGCCGTGAAACCGAGAGATGTGATGTAACCTGTGCTCGCACTCACAAGTTTATTTGAAGCATATTCAGGGTCTGAATTGTAATCGAGGTCTATTTGTTGAATGTTGCATTTGCATTCTGACCTAACGGCATTGGCTATTTCAACGGAACGCTCCGTTTCACCCCATAATTTTGTCCATAAATCGTTGATTTTTTGAACCCTTTCTTTCCGATAGATCACGTGTGCGCCATTGCCAGGAAACCGAAATACAATGGTGGTGACGTAAATTGTATGGTTGGGATAGTTCTGACTGTCGCAACCTATATGCAACTCGGTATTCGGGTGGATTTCGGTGAACTCACGGATGTATGAACAGAAGTCTACCTGACGTCTGCCCCCCATGATTTGGAATGTCCTCCAAGTACTGTCATGCTCCATATGCATGCCAAGTTAATGTAAATGAGGACTTTCCATTGTTAAATTAGAATGAATTTATTCTCCTCATATCGATAAGGTTGTAAATTGCAATGGCTTCACAAGAAGTCTTTACCTTCGCAACCTTAACCAAGTTCATTATTGCTATGCCAGTTCGTATGCGCAAAGACCCAGAGAGGTCATCAGGAAAAGACAATTTCCCAGGTCGTAGACCGACATCAGGAGGAGGATCAGGTGGTGGTAGCGGACTTATAGGAGCATTGCTTCCATTGCTTTTGAAAAATCCGAAATTGATGCTGATTGGTGCCGTTATTTTTGGTGCTATCTATTTTTTTGGAGGTGGCAACTGCGGTGGTGGTGGCGGTGGAATAACCGATGTTGTGAAAGATGTTACTGAAAACATTTTTTCTACGGGAGCTACATTGTCGCCAGAGAAGTACGATGCGACTGAAATATTTGAGCCGCTGGCCGATAATATTAAAAACCCACTACCAGAGAAATATAGTTTACTGAAGTATGCACCTTCACGATTAAACCAAGGCGCGCAAGGTTCGTGTGTTGCTTGGGCGGCGAGCTATGCTGCGCGTTCTATTCTTGAGGCAAAGGCAACAGGCACAACAGGCGATGCTGCAGCATTTTCGCCGAGTTATTTATACAATCAAATCGCGTTATCGAATTGCCAAGGTTCGTATTTGCCTGAGGCGATGAAGTCGCTGCAAAACGGAGGCGTTTTGCCGTACAAGGAATTCAAATACGACGATCAGTCGTGCAGTGAAAAGCCTGATGCGGAGGATAAACGACGTGCAGCTCAATACAAGATTCACGGCTTTAATCGCCTTTCGAAAGGCGATAATGTGAAGGAAATCGATATGCTTTCGATCAAGCAACACCTTTCTCAAGGTGCACCTGTGGTGATAGGCATGATGGTTGGCGGCTCTTTCATGCGCAGCATGGAAGGACAAGATGTGTGGATGCCTGAGTCTGCCGATTACAATATGAGTGGTTTTGGCGGACATGCCATGTGTGTAATTGGGTACGACGATTACAAAGAGGGAGGTGCATTTCAAATCATGAACAGTTGGGGCACGGCTTGGGGCAATAAGGGCGTTGCTTGGGTGCGGTTTAAAGACTTCGATTATTTTGTGAAAGAAGCATATGGAATTGACCCATTGGGCGATGCAGATGCCCCAAGAGGAAACAACCTGCAAGCGAAAGTTTCGATTGCCTTAAACGATAAAGTAGAATTGGGCTTCAAAAAGGCCATGGAAGGCTTTTTTGTTACTGCAGCCCCTATGAAGGCAGGTGACCTTTTTAAAGTTGAAGTGACGAATAATTTGCCTTGTTATATTTATGTCTTCGGACAAGAAACGGATGGCAGCAGCTACGTCTTGTTTCCTTATACACCAAAGCATTCGCCTTATTGCGGTATAACAGGTACTCGATTGTTTCCGAGCGATTATAGCATGGAATTGGATGCTGTTGGGAATCAAGACCAGATGGCAGTTGTAATTAGCAAAGACCCCATCGATTACAACGAATTCAATACACTACTCTCATCTGGAAGTGGCACCTACGCACAACGATTGGCAGCCATCAAAGGGATGAAGGTGAGTGGCACGACCACCCAGACTAACGGACTCGTATTAAATGCGGATTTTTCTTCTGAAAAGCTCGTTGGTGCCGTTTTCGCCTTTGATAAGTAGATTTTAATTTCGAAAGCCTCCTTCCGCTGCCTTCGAGAGCCTCAGGCAGCGGTTTTGAGAGCTACCTTACGCTGGCTGAGGCACTCGAAGCCAGCGGAATAGGTACTCGAAGCCAGCGGTAATTTACTTATTGATCAAAAGTCTTTTTGTTACGCTGTATTCTCCGGCTTGGACATTCACTAGATACGCCCCTGTTGGAAGGAGTTTTGTGTTTAATTCCATACCTGAACCAGGCAGTATCATCCCGCTTGAAGTGAGCATTATTTTGCCAGTCAGATCAATGACAGTTACAGATGCGAGTAAATTTCGATCTGATTGAATGAAGACGCTGTTTTGTGCTGGATTTGGCGACATAGTTAGACGGATGTCTTCTGGTTCTTCGATGCTCAAGGTGCAGCCAAATGGTTCCGATTGAAGGGTGCAGGTAGAAGAAACGGCAGATTTAAAAATGAAGGTGACATCTGTTGCAGCATTGAAGCCAGACATGGTGTATTTTCCGGGAAAGTCGACAGCGATGGTTTCGTTGTTGATACTGTTGGAAATCAAATATGGGCCACCATTGCCAAGATCATAGACTTCAATGTCGATCGAGAATATTCCGTTTTCACATGGTTCACTGGTGAATATTGCCGTTGGTGGTATGCAATCAAAGAAGCAGGTGCCATCATCATGCATGGCGTTCTCATTGTAATTGATGGCAGCCTCATCGGTGCAACCGGTTATTGCATTTTGTTCTAAATCATGGTTGTTATAAACAACGGTGAATGGGATGTCTGACCCAACCTGGGTGCCATTGTAAAAAGCTGTTCCGCCATCGTATATCTCTCCTTCATGGTGATATAAAAGATGTCCGAGGTAATTCAAAGTAAACGCTATGTAGTACGACTTTCCCTTTTCAGTTTTAAAATTTGTGAACGAAAAGTAATGTCCGTCGACACTTTTAATATCTGAAAAGTCTGGCGAGCCAGCAATCAGATTTCCACCTGGAGCATCATATACGTTGCAGGTTATTTCTCCGCTTGCCCAAATGCTGTAGGTTCCGTGCAGGCTGATTGAGGTAACATCACTGTCTTCGAGGGCTGTAAATGTTTGCCCTATATCTTGTCCGCTTACAACCGGATTTACGCCATAAAAAACGGTAAAATGGCTTTGATCGATTGACGTACCATTTTCAATAACAGACTTTGGAAGGTCATGCGTGATGCTTTGCGCGTTCAGATTTTGGGAAACGACAACCAAAAGCGCTGCAATGAGGGTGTGAGATTTCATCATGGTTGAAAATATGGGTGTAATGATCAATAATACGTGCAAGCAGGAGGGAAGTCATGAGATTGGTTGCTCAATGATTTGTGCGAATCCGACTACAAAAAAAAAGAGGCACTCAATGAGCACCTCTTTCTTTGAAAGAATCAAAAACTATTTTTTATCGAGCGCGGTTTCAATTTTGTTGATGATACCTGCTCGGTGAGCTTTGGTCAGGGTGTCTGGCGACGATGCCGACTGCATGCTTTTCTTGATTCTATTCAACTCGAATAAAATCATGTTCTCAGCGATGCTTGTTTGACGTGATTTTGGATCTATGCCGCGAATCAGCGACTCTACATACATGCTTTGAAGGTTTTGACGCATCGGGTTTACCTTGCTTGAAAGGTCAGCCTTAAAAATCCCATCGGTCAAATCGGTCATGTATTCATCAAGTCCGTAAGTATTGCCATATTCTTGAGAGTCGAGTATCCGGCGCAGCACGTTGGGGTGCAACAGGTGGGCCATGGCCATTGATTGAATAGACAACGTGCGGTCATGGATGCGAGGGTCGTCGCTTACCGAGAAGTGATTAAATCCACGTCTTTGCGCCAAAAGGTAGTTGTACAATCCATCAGGAACTTCGAATGCATTGGGAGCAAAGGCATATTTTGTAAGAGCTTTCATGGCTGCACGCTGATCTTCTTCAGCAACAGGCTGAAGCGGAATGGCATTTTCCGATTGTCCGTGCAAACTGCGATTTACCCTCACACCACCAATCTGGCGTGTCATGATTCCCAGTTGAATGGCGTATTCACTTGTGATAGCGAAATATGCATTGCGCAGTTCTTCATAGCTCTCACCTTTTACACTGTACTCATCCATGATTTTCGGCATCACTTTTCGAACGAGTTCACAACGTTCAACGGCGTAGGCTACCGGATCGCTTGAAAGGTCGTAGATGTTCACATCAGGGTTGATACCTTTTCCGGGTGCACGCATGTCGTCGGCATCATTTCCAAACGACAACAGTGGATCGGCAGAGCGGGAAAGGATGCGTTCAAGTCGGGCATCTTCTTGTTTCGGATCGTTCAATGCCTCTGAGTAACCGTATTCTATTACCCACTTGTCATACGGGCCAGGTGAGCTGTCGTAATAATCGGTTTGTTCTTCTTTGTTCAGCGCGAAATTGATAGCGGGGTATTCCATAACGGAGTTCGAAATTCCATTTTTGGCAACAATTTCTTTGTTCTTGATCTCTTCCGGAGTGAGCATGGTTGACGCATGCATATTGTGCATCAGTCCCAATGTATGGCCTACTTCATGCAAAACCAATCGCTGGAGTGTTTGCTTCACAAAATCTTCTTCAGATACATCTCCGATGGATTGAGCGCGCATGGCGTATAAACCAAACAACATGTTTCTGTTCATGGCTTCACCGGCTTGACACAAATGCATGTCTGCAACGATGTCTTCTTTGCATAACTCTGCTGTCGCCAAACCTGCTAGTTCAAAAACTTCTTTTCTGAACAGACGTCCGCGAATGGCCGAGAATTCAAGCATGATATCTGCCCCGAGAATCTCTCCTGTCCTTGGATTCACGAAACTCGGCCCATACCCACCAAAAGGGGGCATTGGTGAGCTCGTCCAACGCAGCACGTTGTAGCGTATGTCGCCAGCATCCCAATCGGCATCGTCGGGCTGTATTTTTACCTGCACAGCATTGGTGAATCCCGCTTTTTCAAACGCGATGTTCCAACGTTCAACACCTTCTTTGATGGTGGTTCTGAATTCCTTAGGTGTTGTGTTTTCTATCCACCATACAATTGGTTCTACTGGGTCAGAGAGTGCTGCACCTGGGTTTTTCTTCACCAGGTTCCAACGATGAATCATGTCGCGGTAGGGCGCAGCATCAAAGCTGGTCATATCGGTTACCTGCGTCATGAAATACCCCAAACGAGAATCGTCTTTTCGCGCTTGAAAATCGTTTTCAGGCATGGCGATTAAGCTGTGCTGGTAGCGTACAGTGATGTACCGGATATCGGTAACGGCGTCGCTGCCCCCTCGTCTTGGACTAGGATTGTCGTATACGTATGACACTGAGATATCAGTATTTTCAGGATACGAACGAATGGCATTGATCTTTGTTTTGTCTTTGCTGAGTGAGCCCAACATGCTCGGAAACTCGGGTGAGCTTGGTGGCTTGACCATTTGAAAATTCTCTGAGAGGAAAATCTTATCTGCGTTGATAAGGAAAACGCTATCGTTTTTGCTGTATCCTTCAATCTTCTCAGAAGCCAGAATAGGCGTGTTGATATTCGCTTTGCCCGCCTTCGAAATGGCATTGTTTTCGTCGTAATAGAAGTTTGTATTCTCTTCTAACACTTCCAATCGTTCGTAATAACGTTTGAACATTACCACTTTCGAGCCTTGATATGATCCGCGGAAAAACCCTGCATCCAATACACCGTCTTCTACAAAACTGAAGTATATGAATTCTTTGTCGAGTTGATCAGCCGAGACTTCCATCCATGTAGAGCCCGTTATAGTATCTTGGTACACGGTAAATAGTCCGGGGTACTTTTTGCAAGACTTTGTAAGTTCTTCGATGGATTTCTTCTTGCTATCGGTTTTTGCCGGCTGTTCAGTTTGATCCTTCTTTTTTTTCTTTTTTTGAGCTTGTGCTGGAGTGGCAGCAATAAACATGGCCGAAGCGACCATAAACAAATACAATATTGATTTCCTCTTCATTGAGCAGGGGTTTTATTTCAGGCTCAAGATAAAGGACAAATATCAGATTACCACAAAAGGGAGATAGAATGTGGTTGGGCGGTAAATTATTGGTGTGGCTGTTTATTTCCCGAGAAGGTCGCGTGCTTTTGCGGCCATTTCAGCTTCATTGGCTTTGTCGGCAGCTTCAATGGCTTTATTTACAGCTACTACCAACAAATCTTGCAGGTCTTCTTTATCATTTAGCATCGCATCTTCAATGCGGATGTCGCGTACTTTTCTGTTTCCGTCGATCACAACAGTCACACCTTCGGCTTTTCCTTCCACGGTGATATTTGCCAATCGCGCTTTTGATTCTCCCATTGATTGTTGCATCGCCTGCAACTTTTCCATCATGTCTCCGAACATAAAGTTTGTTTTTTGCAAAGATACAAAAGCGCTGCAATGCCATGCCAAGGGCGATTGTGCTATGAGTTCGCGACTATGACTATCTTCGCGACATGAATCAGAGGCATGTCATCGTATTGTCGATAATCATTTTACTTTATGGGGTATTGAACTTCGTAAACGGGCGATTTGATCTATTCGATTTTCAGGTTTACTACGATGCTTGTGGCAAGTTACTCAATGGCGAAAGTCCATACCAACAGGCATTCGGTTTGAGCTCGGGTTTCTACAAATACTCCCCGTTTGCCGCTTGGTTATTTGCGCCATTCCATTTTTTCGGATGGATGGGGGCGAGGGTCTTGTTTTTCCTATTACTAACCGCAGCCATAGCTGTTGGATTGCCGTGGGTAGTGGGAAAGACAACAAAGATTGTTGCTCCAGTAAATGTTAATGCTGTAGGCGTTTTGGTGATTGTTGGGGTGACCTTGGGCGGACATTTCTCACGTGAATTGTTGTTGGGGAATGTCAATTGGCTGCTTTTTCTTGCTGTTTTTGCAGCATTTATCTTGCTAGAAAAGAAGCCACTCGTTGCAGGTTTGCTCATAGGTGCCGTTCTTTTATTCAAACCACACTTCATAGTTGTATTGCCTTGGCTCATTCTCAGAAAAGAGTTTCGTGTGCTTGCTTATACAGCATTGGCCATGCTTGTTTTGCTGCTTGTCCCAGCACCTTTTTCAGGCTGGGGATGGAATTTGGCATTGATCCCAGAATGGTTAGGAGCCATGCAAGCGCACAACACCAGTCTTGTCGCCAGTCCGAACACTGTTTATGCTCCTTTCGGAGGATTTACCAGCGACACCATTGTAGTATTCGGACTTTTAGCTGTGATTGGATTCGCTGTTTTGGCGATGATGTTGAATCATTTCAGACAAGAGAAATCGAATGCAGACATAAAACATGCCAATAGCTTTGTAGAGTTTAGCGTCATTCTCGCCTTGATACCAAATTTGGTTCACACCGATACAGAGCATTTTATGTGGACTGCTCCACTGATCGCTTTGGTAGCCAGCTATTGGTTTCAGAGCAACAGAAGGGAGAAGGTTGTAGTGGGAATGGTGTGGCTTTTATGTCTGATACCTTATACATTGGCTACGCCAGATATTTGGGGAAAAGACAGTGCATCGTGGCTGCAAGAAAGCGGCGTTTTGGGACTTTCTAACCTCGTTTTTATTGGACTGGGTATTTACAGCTTTTACAAGTTGAGACCGGGTATTACTTGAATCCCCGTTCTTTTTTGATTGCTTCGTAGGCTTCTTGTACGCGGATGAACTTTTCTTGAGCCATCTTTTGGTATTCATCTCCCAACTCCCTCACCTTGTCGGGGTGGAATTTAACAGCCATCTTACGGTAAGCGCGTTTTACCTCTTGATCGTCAGCTTCAGGAGATATTTCAAGTATCTCATAATGCGCTTTTCGATCGGTATAGAATGAAGCCTTAACAGCTGCGAAGTCTTTATCAGAAATGCCTAGGTAATTGCTCAAACGCTCAATCAGGCTTACTTCGCGAGGGTCAACTTCACCATCCGCTTTAGCGATACCAAAGAGATATTGAAGCAGCAGCAGTCTTTGTGAATGATCCATGAAATAGCGGATCTGTTCGCAAACCCCCTGGACATCGTTGTTTTGTTTAAGTAGTTGCTGCAACAACGTCATATACCCCGTGGCCGCATTTTTACCGAAGTTGTTCGTGAAAAACTGGTTTACATAGTTCAACTCCGACTTCATAATTTTCAAGTCGGCCTTCATCACTTCTGCTGAGAGGATGATCAAGCTTGCCGCAAAATCGCCACCGGTTGTTTGATGGCGGTATTGCTTGTACGATTCCTTGTAGTTGCCCGAGGTCTTTTCTTCTGTCGATAGCGAATTATCGTCGAACATCATTCCCATGGCAAACCCCATTGCGGCGCCAATTGGTCCGCCAAACGCCCATCCCAGAGCACCACCTATCCATTTTACGTAACCCATTCTTGTCTTAACAAATGTTTTTACCAACTTCCTCCCGCGCCACCGCCGCCGAAGCCACCGCCGCCAAATCCGCCAAATCCGCCGCCACCGCCACCGCCAAATCCGCCTCCACCAGTGAAGCGTCCGTATGTGCCATGGTGAGTGCGACTAGCTTGCGATAGCAGCACCCAGGCAGCCCAAAATCCGATATCGTTCAAACGTGCATAGCGGAAAACTCTTACGCCAAAGGCGCCCATAGAGCTAAAGATAATCAGCAGAATGAAGATCAAAGTTACAAGGGGAAACTCCTTTTTGCCCTTCTTGTTTGGACCAGCATATTCAGATATTTCGCCCGAAGCCAACTTCATGAGCACTTGAGCTCCCGCGTTTATTCCACCGTAATAATCATTGTTTTTAAAACGTGGAATCATTTCACCGTCTACAATGCGATTGGCACGGGCATCGGTGATGGCACCTTCTAAGCCGTAACCTACAGCAACAAAAGCTTCGCCTTTTTGATTGCCAACTTTGGGTTTAATCGCCACCACAACCCCGTTGTCTTTTTTAGCATCAGCAATGCCCCAAGCTTGTCCGAGATCGGTTGCGAATTTGTATGGCGCTTCGCCAAAAAAGTCGGGATGTGTAACAATCACTATCACGTTTGAGGTAGAATCTTTAAAGTTCACCAAATCGCGATTGAGGTTTTGTTCAGCCACATCGGTCAGAACATCGGCGTAGTCGTAGACAAACACATTGTTGCTCGGCTTCAATCCACGGTAATCGCCTTGAGCCAGTGCAGATACCGACAGCAAGACACCGATGAATTGGAGTTTAATCGCCAAAAGATATTTCATCGGATAGTTCATTGACATCGTCGGATTGATAAGGGAAAAAAGATTTCAACTGAACGCCTGCCATGCGCGCACCTGCGCACAAACCGCCGACATAGTCTTCATTTTGGAAGTGCACCTTCATGGCGTCTCGCGACGAGTCCCAGAAATTGACTGGCACTTTCGCATTGATTCCTACATCACCGATGATGGCAAACTTACGGTCGTTCAGGGCGAAATAGATAAGTACACCATTTCTATCAGCAGTTTTGTGCATTTCGAGCTCTTCGAAAATAAATGCAGCGCGATCTAGGTGCGAACCCTTGCATGTTTTATCGATGTGGATGCGCACCTCACCGCTGGTATTGAGCTCTGCTTCGGCAATTGCATCTACTAGCAATTGCCGAGCTGAGTCATCAAAAACCTCGTATATATCGGTCTTATCCATTAGTTGCTAAAGTCAACTTTTGGAGCTTGTTCAGAACCTTCTTGCGCCTCGAAGTAGTTTTTCGCTTCGAAACCGAACAGATTTCCTGGGAAACGTTTGATTTTCGCATTGTACTCTTTTACAGCATCGTTGAAGCGGTCGCGTGCAACGTTGATGCGGTTTTCGGTGCCTTCCAGTTGAGACTGCAGATCCATAAAGTTTTGGTTTGCTTTCAGATCAGGGTATTGCTCCGTGTATCCAAAAAAGCGACCCATCGCTACGCCAAGATTTTGGTTAGCTTGTTGGAATTCGCCAACATCGCCCGATTCACCAGCCTTACGCATAGCTCCCATGGCAGCAGCGCGAGCTTCGGTAACGGCAATCAGCGTGCTTTTTTCGAAATCGGCATAACCTTTTACGGTCTCTACCAAGTTTGGAATCAAGTCGAAACGACGTTGGTACGACGACTCAACATCAGCCCAAGCGCTGGTTGCATTTTCGCTTTTTGTTATGATACCATTGTAAGAGCTAACTCCGAACAAGAGCAGCAAAGCGATGATACCTACAGGGATAATGATACTAAGATATTTCATTCTATTGGTTATTTAACGTGTTGCATTTTTGCAACTGTGCGTTCTACGAAAGTTGTTAATTCTTCACCTTTGAGGATGCCGTGACTCAATCGCGCCAAGTCTGTCAATTGACGAATTGATTCTTTTTGTGCTGCATCCTCGCTGTTAGCGAGCTCGTTTACCAGCGGGTGATTGGCATTGACTACCAAGTTGTAGCTATCGGGCAAGTTTCCGAACATCTGAAATCCCCCGCCACCGGCAAGTTGCTGCTCTTTCATGCGGCGCATGAACTCATTTTCAGTGATCAAAAATGGCGATTCATCGGTGCTCATTGATGCGAAGCTAACCTTAAATTTCTCAGAGCCGGCCACCTCTTCTATGATCGGTTTCAGCGTATTCTGTTGATCTTCGGTAAGGAGCATTGGAAGCTCTTCATCGCGTTCAATGAGTTTGTCGAGGATATCGGCATCTACTCTTTTGAACTGCAGCTCCGAGTCGTGATTTTCCAAGCGAGAAATCAGGTGGGCGGCAAGCGGACCCTCCATCACGATTACTTCATAACCGCGATCGTGAGCTTTGTTTATGCGGCTGTGCTGCGCTTCTTTGTCGGATGCGTATAACACCACCACTTTTCCGCTTTTGTCCTTCTGCGTTTCCTTGATACGTTCCTTCATTTCTTCGAAGGTAGAGTAGGTGCCTGCAACGGTTTTGAACATGCAGAATTTCAAGGCGCGATCGAAGAATTTGTCGTCGGTGAGCATACCATATTCTATGAACACCTTGATATCGTCCCACTTGGCTTCAAAATCGGCGCGGTCGCCCGTGAACATGCTACCCAATTTGTCGCCTACTTTTTTGGTGATGTGAGCCGAAATCTTCTTCACATTTCCGTCTTCTTGCAAATACGAACGAGAAACGTTGAGGGGGATGTCGGGTGAGTCGATGACACCATGCAGCAGCGTCAAAAAGTCAGGTACGATGTTCTCTACGTTATCGGTGATGAACACCTGGTTTGAATACAAATGTATTTTGTTGCGCTGCATCTCCATGTTCTGCTTCAGCTTCGGGAAGAAGAGCACGCCGGTGAGGTTGAACGGGTAATCGACGTTCAAGTGGATGTTGAACAACGGGTCTTCGAACGTTGCCGGATACAGTTCACGGTAGAAATTGATGTAATCATCCTCATTCAAATCGGCTGGTTTCTTCGTCCATGCCGGCTCTATGTTGTTGATCTGATTGTCAACTTCCTTCTTTTCTTTCTTTATTTCACCATGCTCATCTTTTTCTCCTGATGGTGAATCGATCATTTCAGTACGTTTTCCAAAAACGATTGGCACTGGCATGAACTTGCAGTATTTATTCAGAATACCGCTGATTCTAGACTCTTCGAGAAATTCTTTGCTGTCTTCGGCGATGTGCAGTATGATATCAGTACCCTTCGATTTCTTAATGGTTTCCTCCATTGTGTAGTTTGGAGAGCCGTCGCACATCCATCTCACAGCTTCTGAGTTCGGCTTTTGAGAGCGCGTGATGATTTCAACATTTGATGCAACCATGAAGGCGCTGTAGAAACCCAATCCGAAGTGACCAATGATTGCGTGTTTGCTGTCGGTATCTTTGTACTTCTGCACAAATTCTTCGGCACCAGAGAATGCAATTTGGTTGATGTATTTCTCGACTTCTTCGCTGGTCATTCCGATTCCATTGTCGCGAATGGTCAGCGTTCCAGCTTCTTTGTCGAGTATAACTTCTACGCGCAGTTTCGAAAGGTCGGTTTTCATTTCGCCGACATCTTTGAGCGTTTTTAGTTTTTGAGTGGCATCTACGGCATTCGAAACCAATTCCCTTAGGAATATTTCGTGGTCTGAATAAAGGAATTTCTTGATAATCGGAAAGATGTTTTCCGTTTGAACATTGATACTTCCTTGTTGCATTTTCTTTAAAATTTACTGTTTGTTTATTTGCATCTATTTCCCGCAAGCAGCGGGGATGTTGACCATGGCGCTTGGGTAGACAAGCTACGTTCCATTGTGTGTTCTTCTGACATTTTGACAATTTATAATGACATCTTAACATGAAATGAGGATCTCGGGTGCATTTTTGTCGCTTGAAGAAATATAATGGCATTCATGCAACTTATCAGCTAGAATGTTTGTCAGTATTACATAGGTATACCATAGATGATGCTCAAGAAACTTTTTACTATCTTTTTTCTCGCTTTTTCGTTTGCTGCATTGTCGCAGGAGATGTCTATAACCGGGGCCGACATCACCCAATGTGGTGGGTTTTTGGTCGACAATGGATTGAGTGCGGGTGATTATTCGAACAACATGAACGAAACAATCACCATCTGCGCTGCAGCGCCAGAAACCATTATCAACTTGTATTGGGTTGTATTCGCTTTGGGGCCTGGTGACAGCATTGAAATTTTTGACGGGCCGAACACAGGTTCTCCATCCATGGGGGTATTTACGGGAGCAGACTTGCAGACTACAGATATCACCAGTACAAATGGAGCAGGTTGTTTGACAGTTCGTTTTATAAGTGACGGCGCTGGTGTGGGGAACTTCGCTGCTGAGATATCGTGTGGACCGCCATGTGAGCGCCCTTTTGCAATCATCAATACCATAGAAATAGTGCCGTTGTTGGTTTGTCCTGACGAGAATATAACGTTCGATGCATCGGCATCAACTTTCGCCAACGGAGCGCAGATGCAATCTTTTCAATGGGTTTTTGACGATGGGACGGTGAATACTACCTCTTGGCCAACCGTAACACATTCGTTTAGTGAGCCGGGAGGGTATGTAGTGCAGTTGTTGATTACCGACGACAACGATTGCAATAGTGCCAATTTGCCTGATCATACCGTTTTGGTTTCAACCTATCCAGATTTTTCGCTGTTATCGCCAAGTTTTGATTTGTGTGTAGGCGGTTCGGATTATCTGGGTGTCAATTTTAATATTCCCGACAGTATTTATGCTCCAGATAGTTTGAATTTTTGGATCAGCGAGCCATGGAATGATTTACCGAACATTGATTTAGGAGGCGCCTTGTTCATTCCCGACGATCAGTCGCAATGTTTCAGTGACGAGGTAACATTTTCTAATTTCGATTTGGGTCAGACGATTCAATCGCAAGATGATATCGACAGTTTTTACATCAATTTTGAGCACTCGTTTATTGGAGATATCACGATTACATTCATTTGTCCGAACGGACAGTCAGTAATTGTCCACCAACAAGGTGGCGGCGGAACTTTCGCTGGAGAGCCAATAGATGACGACGCAGATTTGGATCCAGGCATCGGGTATGACTATTGGTGGTCGCCAGAAGCGACGAATGGAACCTGGGAAGACAATGGTTTTGCTGGGACCATTGAGTCAGGCACTTATGAAAGCGTTCAAAGCTTCAGCAATTTGGTTGGATGTCCGTTGAACGGAACCTGGGAAGTAGAAATTTGCGATAGTTGGGGCTCAGATAACGGCTTTATCTTCGACTGGGGCATCAACTTCGATCCAGACCTATTTGGCGATTTGCTTTCCTTCACCCCGATTTATGGTTTTGATTGTGATAGCACATGGTGGGAGGGACCATTCATTATAGATCAAGATCCTGGATGTGATTTTATTCAGATAGAGATTGATCAGACAGGTTCATACGACTATACCTATTTTGCTACGAATAATTTTGGATGCACATTCGACACCACAATAACTGTTAACATCTTCATCGCGCCTTTTGTCAATGCAGGACCTGATGTCGAGTTTGGATGTGACCCTGTCGGGTTGGCAGCCACTTTGGTTGGCGATCAGATGCCATACTTATTTCAATGGTCGCCCGCCGCAGGGTTGTCTGACCCATATTTAGCCAATCCCATATTGGAAACAGTGAGCGGTCCGGTTACGTATACCCTCACAGGCTATCCAGTAGGCTATCCCGGTTGCGCCAGTACCGATGAGATGGAGGTTACATTGGATCCATCATTGCCATTTCCTGGACAACCAACGAATATTCAGTTATGTCCGGATGCGCCTTCATTCAGCATGATGGAAGAGTTGCTAGGCAATCCAACTTTAGGGGGTGTATGGCTCGACCCTGACGGGAATGTTACCGACGACATTTTCGATCCAGCTATTGATCCAAGCGGCGTATATTCCTACGCCATCACATATGAAGATTGTGATTTGAGCACCCCAATGGATGTCTTTGTATCAGTGCCGATCATCACCATTTCTCCTGATACAACAGTATGCATTGGAGGTTTGTTGACAGTTGAAATTGAAAGTACTACAGATTTCAATGGGGGCTATCAATATTTTTGGTCTACCGGAGGACAGGGATTGTCAACGAGCATATCAAACATGCAGACACCACAAAATATTTCGGTGTATGCCTTAGCGCCTGGAGGTTGCGTCTCAGAAGAAGAAGAGATGTTTGCTGATATTTATGATCCGTTGTCGGTCCAGGTGATTGATGATGCGGTGATTTGTCCTGAAGGATTTATCAACCTCGACGTTATTGATGCGAGCGGGGGATTTGGTGCTTATACGTATGCTTGGTTTCAGGGCGGAGAGCAGATTGGATTTACGGAGAGCTTGGACTACGATCCAGATTCACCAGGAACGATATGTCTGATACTTGGAGACCAATGTGAGACCCCACAAGTACAAGACTGTTTGGAGGTTACTTTCGAGGCACCGCTGAATTTACAAATCGATGCCGATACAACAAGTGGATGTGCGCCATTGGCCGTGAATCTGTTTTTATTGAATGATCCGTCGACCTATGATTTGAGCACCTTGTATTGGAATTATGAGACGGGTACCAGTTCTAACCAAGTGAGTTTTGATGCTTACTTCGAGAATCCGGGTATTTATGATGTTGAGGTTTTTGTAGAGAGTGTCAACGGTTGTACGAACCAGGCAGTGTTTAACAATTACCTCGTGGCCTTTGCGCCACCAACGGCTCATTTTACCGCCACGCCTCAGCCAGCAACAATAGAAGATCCGACCATATATTTTTCTGATTTATCTATCGGACAAGGGTTAACATATTCTTGGCAGATATTTGATGGCACGAGTTTATATGCGACCAGTTTAGACTCAGATCCTGTGGTAACCTTTCCTACGAATGCTGGAGGTATTTACGATGCACAATTAACGGTAATAGATGCGAACGGTTGTACGAACGTATGGAGCGCATACATTACCATCAATGATATTTTTGTTGTCTACGCTCCGAATGCATTCACTCCGAATAATGACGGAGTGAATGACGTGTTTTTTGTAACAGGGGCAGATATTGATCCGAATGATTTTGAGTTGGTAATATTGAATCGATGGGGAGACATTATTTTCCGCAGCAACGACATCACAGAGATTTGGGATGGTGGGTATTACAGAGGCAGTGATTATTATGCTCCAAATGATGTCTATCAGTATTTTATTAAGGCTGGAAGTTTTTCAACAGCCAAGCGAGTGGAGTTGAAGGGGACCGTGCTTTTGATGCGATAGATTCGGGGTTAAAGGAATTGATCTGGGGAGTTGCTACTTGTGATTTCCCAGATTTTTTTTGGGTGAAAATATTATCCGTGTAGTTGCAAAATTGTAAGAAGGCGGATAATAGTTTACGCCATTTTGGAAGTGGGTTTTGTGCTTTGAAGTTGCTTTTTGGTGGCTTCGAAAATGGTAAATTTTAGATTCAATAAATTATCCGTGTAGTTGCAAAAAATCATTTTTTTGCAACTACACGGATAATTTTTATAGAGTCGTAAGTAATTGAAAGATAATGTTTTAACAAAAAAAAAGCCGCCCGAAGGCAGCTTTTTAAAACCTATAATACGCTTATTGTTTAACGATTATTTCTCGTCCCACTCCAACGCCTTTGCTCTTAACGACAACTATATATGTCCCTGCCTCAAACATTCCAAATTCCAAAACGAGGCGATCTGAATTAATAGACCGAACAAATACCATCTTTCCAACTGAATCAAATACTTCTACAGATCCCGAAAGGGTCTCACCAAAAGTTATTACCATCGGCCCTTCAACCGGATTTGGAAAACAATTCAATGAAATGGCAGACAATTCGTCAATGTTGGAAACGATATCTACCATGAGCATAGAAGAGAGCGCCAAGCACCCATCGCTGCTAATGGAGTCGATGTTCGATCCCAAAACTGCATTCAGTGTCCCGCTGTATGAAACAGCGTAGATGTGATAACTTGCTAGTGCTGGGAATAAATATTCGTTTGAGGTTTGAACAGCTAGAATGACATCATCAATATCACAAATAATGTACATCAGCTCTTCTCCCATCTCGTCAGCTAAGTCGAAAATCACTTGAGGATCTGCCGAGACAAATATGTCGGTGCCCAAAACTGTCAATGTCCCCCCAATCGGCTCTTCGAGGACAATTGTTAATGATTCTGTCAAGTCGAAGCAACCGGTTACGTTAGATAAGGGTGCATTTATTTCAGGGAAGTTTTCTAACAGCTCGTATCCCAAACCAATCAATTCATACGTCCCAGCAGACCACCCCGTAAAGTTCAGTTCACCATCTACTGTAAATTCCACCACGTTGCCATTTCCATCAACCAATACCCACATGTAATTCGACACACTCATGTCGATAGCATCGCAAAAAATGCTTGTGCTATTGGAGTTTAGGCAAACCAACTGAGAAGAAACGATGAGACTACCTGCGAAAGCAAGGCAGCTACAATTTGCGACATCAATCAATTCAAAGCTGATGGATTCTGAGACGTCAAAACATCCGCTGAGGTTGTTTATGTTGTTGCCTACAGTCAATTCTGCCAGTTCGCTATCGGCCACAACCAACTGAATTTGATAGTCACCGGCATCGTACGTGTCGAGATCAGCTGGGGCTTCAGACCCAACGTATACGATGTCGCCTGCAAGGTCTGTGATCACCACCGATACATTTCCCCCTTGCTGTCCGATCATTGCAAGAATCAACATATCAGTTTCACCGTCACCTACGCAGTACACGGTTGGAGAAACGATGTCTATACCACCGGCACTGATTGACGTATATGAAATGGTAATTGACTCAGTAATTTCAAAACATCCTTCGGGATCATTAATATTGTCGCCTAAGAATGTGTTGAGGACAGTGCCAAAACCAGACAAATGCTGCACGTTGTATTCGCCACTGCTCAAGCCACCGAAATCGATGGTGGATACGTTGGTGGAGATGACGATGTCTCCATTGAGATCTGTCACCAACCAAATGCCAATATCACCGGCATTTCCAGACACGCTAAATTGAAGAGTGCTACCCTGGGCGGAGCAAATGTTTGGGTTGAAGATTGGGGTTAGGATTCCTGCTGCTGCATTGCAGGCAATGGCGTTTTCAGCACCAAAGGTAGGTGCGCCGGTAAACCAATCAGCAGGTGCGTTGCCGCTGCCGTCGTACATCCACGACTGACCCGTAGTTGGCGCGGCTACAAATGCGCCGGTAGACCAAATGCCAGCTGCCACCGCTACCGAAGATCGGGTGTGGCCAGAAAATCCCCACTCCACATAGTCAATCATTGCTGAAGAATTTGTGTATTGAGGTAGGGTGTACAATCCCAACTCATCGTCAGCCTGCTCCATCGGATGTCCGGTAACAACCAAAAGCTGACCGGGCATCAGCATGGTACTTCCGCTAACAATAGTCATGCTCGATATTTGGGTGTAAATAGGGAACGAACAAAGGAAGTAGCTCCCAACATTCACTGTTTGGTTTCCAAGGTTTTTGATCTCGATTCGATCGTTGTCGGGTTGGAATTCGTTAATTACGATTTGTGCATGGCTCGCAAACATTACTACCATACAAAAGACAGTTGCGTAAAATTTTCTCATCGATTATTGGGTGTTAAATATTTATTTGGTCTTGTTACAATCAAATCCATCTTCACCCGCACGGGGTGGATGTTAGAAGTTTGCAGTTATTGGAATCCAATCGACGGCAATTTATGTGTTCTTTACTACGGGTTTAGTTTCGCGTAAGTTAGATCTCAACATTAGTTTTTAACATTTTATAAAACGGTCTAGGAATCCGAGAAAATTTAATATATTCATAAAGTCGAATAGCGACACCTTGACCAAAACCTACTAACAATGATCAAACAAATCCTGCCACGCGCGGTGTTTGTAGTTATGCTCTTAACTGCATTCTCAAACCGTATCCTAGCGAATGATCTGTTCAAAAATCTAGATTACCCCGGTTGCACAAACCCCGATGCGTGCAATTTTGACCCCGGGGCCACAATTGACGATGGAACATGTTACTTCGATGACAACTGTATCGTTATAAACGATGATGTTTATTGTTTTAATGATGGAGATGTCCCAGACTTCAATGTTCTGACCAACGATATCCTACCCCCTGGATATATGTTCGGATCTTTTGGTAACAACCCCTGTTTGTTTATCGATCCAGAAGGAAATGTCCGACTTACGGGCAACAGCGATATCGATTGTTGCGGGGATCACTCGTTGTATTATTTTATAACGAATGCAGATGGTTCAGTTGGTTTTGACGGTACAGCAATCATTACCATAAAATGCAACGCAAATGACTGTGAGAATATTGATTTGTCGACATTATTGGCAGACTCTACCGACCCTGCTGGGGGCGGTGCTCAAGGTGATGTAGAGTGCATTCATGTATGTGAGTTTTCAAATACTACTTTTACTTTTCCTTACACTCCGTTAGATATCTTGGTTTGGGATGCGCCAATTGGTGGGTCTGGAGTAATAGGTATAAACCCAGGAGAATTCATTGTCACTTGGGGTCCGGCAGGTCCAGGATTGATCACACTGACGGTGATTTCAAATGGTGTTCCAACAGATTATAGCTTTTGTATCGATATCATGGACGGTCCTCCGGCCTTTTTTACAGGTCCAAATGTTGTCTGTCTTAGTCAAATGGCCTCTTTCACAGCTTCTTCAGGCGCCGACGAGTACCACTGGGATTTTGGTGATGCAACTTACGGCACCGGTCAGGTAGTAACACATCAATACAATACTGCGGGAACATATACAATTACCTTAACAACAACGGGTTACAATTACGATGAGCAAGGCAATCCGCTGTGTTCATGTACGTCTACATACGTTCAGGACATCGTGGTTGAAGATTTGCCGGGACCAGATATTTTGTGGGTTTCTACATTGTGTGAAGGAGATTTTACGAAATACTGGACGACAGCAGATTGTTTGGATTACACATGGACTGTAAACGATTTTGACGGCAATGCTGTAACATTTGTCGGAAATGGAAATGACACAATTTGTGTAACATGGCCCGTGGGCTCAGGTCCGTTTGGAACCGTTACGTTGGCTGTTTCAAACTGTACAGATCCTTATTGTTCAGAGCCAACTTCTGTAACTGTGCCTATCATTCCCGTGGTTGGGGATATAGAAGGTGAGATTGTTGTTTGTGAAGGAACCACATCTGTATATTCGCTGCCAAAATGGGTGAATACGGTTTACAATTGGAGTTTAACTGGAAACGGAACGATAGTATCCGCAAATGGTGGACATCTGATTGAGGTGATGTGGGGAAGTGCAGGAGTTGGACACATCCACGTTGATTATCATTCTGAATTCTTAGCCGGTTTGCCCGAACATGAAGGCAGCGATTGCTACGGCAGTGCTGATTTGGATGTAAGTATCCGTCCGGTTTTCTCTCTAAGCCATAATTTCTATTCGAATACAGTATGTCTGAATTCTACGACTTCGTTCACAGCAACTGCTTTTCCATTCACGCCATACAGTTGGACAATAACTCCTGCTTTGCCATTTGTGGTAACAGGACCAAATACCATTAATGTTGATTGGAATGCACCAGGAAACTACACGGTAACAGCTACCCCAGATGATGGTTCAGTTTTCTGCAACCAATCGAAGAGCATAGTGATACGTGTAATTGAAGTGCCAGCTCCTATAGGGATAGATGGAGAAACTTCTATTTGTTTAAATACAAATTACTTCTTTACCGCTCAGTCTGCAGCGCCTGGATACGCTTATAACTGGAGTGTTTCTTCTGGTGGCGTAATAACGGGATTTGGTCAAACCATTGAGGTTCAATGGACAACACCTGGAGTCCATTGGGTATCAGTTACACATATCCAATACTCGCCTGTTTATTGTGAGTCTGATCCATTTATACTCAACGTTGTCGAAAAAGCCTTGCCGATTGGCATGTCGGTTTCTGGAGGTGCGCTTTGCAGCAATTCAATGGAGAGTTATGTGCTTTCTCCTGCACCAGATCCGGAGGCAGACATTTTTTGGCAAATAACACCAGCGATAGCGGGAAGTGTAATAGGCGGACAAGGGACAACGAATCCAACAGTGCAATGGAACAACTATCAAGGTCCAGTTACCTTAGAAGCTGTTGTTACTTTGTGCGGGGTCACTCAGATTGTTCCTTTTAATGGCTTCGTTTGGATGCCAGTTGTACCTGTTATTCAACAGCTTGGAAACCTTTGTCCGGGTGTTACAGCAACCTTGCAAACCACAGTGCCATTTATGAGTTATTCATGGACACCGGGAGGGGCTGCTACGCCATCTATTCCGATCACTGCCGCAGGTGCTTATTCAGTAACTACGGTCGACATGAATGGATGCACCGCTACGGGTTACTATACAGCCAATAACATCGATGGGCCAACAGCCAATATCACAAGTGGCGATAATACTGTGATTTGCTACAGCAGTCCAACGAATGTGGATATGGTTACACCAACCAATGGCTTTTACATTATTGAATGGTGGTGCAATGGCAATTTGGCCAGTGGTCCATCTCCAGCATCTACATTCACTCATATCTTCCAGGGCAATCCTGCAGTGCCGACATATACTTACCAAGTCTTTGTTATTGATCCAACCACTGGTTGTGAGGCGTGGTCTGATCCTTTCATTGTGATTGAAGATCCAGTTTGCGGTGGGATTGGTTGTCCATCACAGCCTTACACTTGCAACATTTTAGCATTGCCGAACTGCAACCAAGGTCAGTTTACCGCAGTTGGTAGCAATTTCACTGTTGTGAGCTGGAGTTTTGGTGATGGTACTTTTGGCGGCGGTAACCCTGCCGTTCATGCTTACACCGATGCTGGATGCTATAACGTGCAACTCACCATCGCCGTGCCGAACATTGTGCCAGGAGATCCTGATTGTTTAATCAATGTGAGCAGCTCCATTTGTATTCCGTTGGGTGTAGATTTCGACATCGATTACATTACTTGTGGTACTGTAGATTTCACCGATCTATCATCTTGGATCGCTGGTCCGGGCAATGCCATCACAAGCTATTCGTGGAATTTTGGTGATGCGACACCATTGGGTGCTGGCACGTTTGTTTCACACACGTATGCATCGGCAGGTGTATTCAACGTAACGTTGACGGTGACGAATGGCAATGGATGTGTTTCTTCAATCTCAAAGCCAGTTACCATCACCAGCGTGGGCATTCCGACGTTGAATTATTCTCCGCCAACGGTTTGTGTTGGTGAACCTGTGAATTTTTCTTCTTTTGCCGCGAATGCTGTAACCTATACTTGGGATTTTGGAGACGGTGCAACATTCATCGGGCCGAATCCTTCGCATACCTACACTGCTGTTCCTCTCGGTGGATCTGCAACAGTAACCGTTGTGGCAACGGATGCGAACGGTTGCACGAAGTCGACTTCGGTAACCTTCCCTGTGAATCCAGCTCCTTCTGGGGTAATTTTCGCGCCGATAACAGACATCTGTGAAGGTGATGTGACAGTGCTTACTGCTCCTCCTGGGTTTACATATCAGTGGTTGCCAAACAATGAAGCAACTCAATCTATAACTGTGGGTGGCGGCACATACAGCGTCATTTTGACCAATGGTTTTGGATGTACGTATGAAACAGACCCTGTTACTATTCAAGAAATTCCACTTCCGGTTGTAAGTATCAGTGGACGATTGATCATTTGTGATGCGGGATGTGTAACGCTAACAGCTACCTATGGCGACGGTTGGATGTATGAGTGGTACGATGATTTGGGTACCGTACTGGGATCTTCGCAAACTTTGCAGGCATGTTCTGGTAGTTTGTCCAACGAATACTATGTGAAGGTTACCAATGCTTACGGTTGTTCTGGAGTAGCAGGGCCGGTGCAGGTAGTGGTGGCCAATTCACCTGTCTTCACGGTTTCTGTGGCAGGTACCCTTTGCGAGGGTGATCCAACAACGTTGACAGTGAGTCCTACTCAACCAAACTGGACCTATTCTTGGTCGGGTGGAGGAAATCTACCTGTCAAAGTGGTTACCCAATTGGGCAATCACACTGTGACCGTAACGGATATTGACTCTGGCTGTTCGGCGACACATACTGAAACAGTGAACCCGAAACCAGATTTTTGTGCTGTGCCAGTTGGTTGTTATACCGCATGTGATCCAGATACCATCTGTGGTGATCCTGGCATGGTAAGCTATCAGTGGAATCTGAATGGTGTGCCAATTCCTGGAGAAACAAATCAGTGTATCATCGTTTCGGTGAGTGGCACGTACACGGTTACAGAAACGAATTCATTCAACTGCACTGATACATCGGATCTCTTGATTTTGAATATGATTGATTGTTCTGCGGATCCTTGTGACAGTTTAACGGTCGACTATTCATTCTTGATCAATACGTTGAATGAGGTTGATTCTTGCTGCGCTACGTTGTCTTACAGCAATGGATTCGGTCCGCTATTGGGATTGTCGGTGACTTCATCGGATGCTTCATTGACGTTTTCCAATGTTAATCCACTTCTTCAAATCCAATCGGTAGTTCCAAGTGGAATTGAATTGGCAAGCATTGTACCTGGAGGAAGCATTCCTGCTGGTAACTTGAGCAACGTGATCACTTTTTGCTTGACAGACGTAACCAGCTCTCCGCAAGAGGTTATCATCAATTGGTACGACATGAATGCGGATATCATTTGTCCGGATACGCTCATTTTCAACTGTCCGGTTGAACCTGACTGTTTATACCTCACAAACGATACAATCTTCTGTGATGGTGTTGAAACACTGTATCAATTTACGGTCTGCAACCCGAATGATGCGGATTGGGATGTATCGTATATAAGTCTTTTGCCAACATCCCCATCGGGTATTACTTTGGCACCTTCAGCCATCGATTTAACGGGAACGCCGCTGATGCCAGGCGATTGTGGGACTTACACAGTGGCATTGAATGGAACCAATATAGGCGGTGAGATTTTCTGTTTCAATATTGTTGCTCACAAAGAGAACCCTGATCTAAATCCAGATGCACTTTGTTGTTCTATCGATACAACTTACTGCATTGAGATTCCGTTCTGTGATCCATGTGGATTTGTGCATGTAGCTGAAGTAGTGCCTACCGAAGACTGCTGTTATCAAACAGTATTGCACAATGGTTTCAGCGACTCATATTTTGATGCCATTGATTTGTGTGTGCTGTCTCCTCAAACGACGTTTACAATAAACAATCCTTTGGGGTCGGGATGGACGACGAATGCATACACAGGAACATCGGTTAATTTGCTGCCAACGGGATTCTCGAATTTCGCTCCATTGGGTGATTTTGTGTTGCCAGAGATATGTATTCAGACATCTGTTGCACCAAATCAATTGGTAGAAGTTAAATGGATACATGATGGTGAAGTGGTATGTCGCGATACGTTGAGCTTGTTCTGTGAGCCTGATTGTGGTTACTTTAAGAATGAAGTCATTCAATGTAACACTGATGGTACATGGACATTCAATGCAGATTTAGTAAATACTGCGCCATACAGCATAGCAGAAGCGGTTATTACATTTAATCCTTCTTCAGGTTTAAGTTCATACAACCAAGTGATTTCACTGGGAAGCCTACCTACGGGCGGAGTATTTAGTCCGATCAACTTCACCATTGGAGCCCCAGCCGTGCCAGGTGATGAAGTATGTTTCACAGTCACCTTGCATGAGGTGAATGCTGATGGTCTATATCTGAACTGTTGTAACTTCACTTATTGCATGGTGCTTCCTGATTGTGGATTTGTTCCAGAATGTGTTTGTGATGAATCGTTCTTCGCAGGCGCTGCTTTGGGAATAACATGTATTCAAGGTGGTCCGCTGTCGTACGGGTATGATTTCAATCTTACCTCAAACATCTTCCAAGATTGTGATTTGGTAAGGTGGTACTTCCCTGGACTAGCAGCTCCAATTAATTTGCCAGGTGGTGAAGGAGTTGGGTTTGTATTCCCTGGTCCTGGCTCCTATGAGGTTTGTGCAAAAATTTACCGCACAGCAGCAGATGGAACTGTATGTAAGACCAGTGTTTGCAAAACCGTCATCATACCAGGTGTTCCTAACTTCGCAGTATTCCCGAACCCGAACAGTGGTTCGTTCAATATTGCCTTTACGGAGTCGTCAACAGAACATGTAGATGTTAGGATTTATGACAGTGCTAGCAGACCGGTGTTTACTCGAACCTTTGTTAGTGGGCAGAGCAGAAACATTCTAGAAATAGATCTAGAAGGTGTTGCCCCTGGTATTTATTACGTTCAAGTTCGCAGAGGTGAAGCGCTGATGATAGAGAAAGTTAGTGTGAACTAAAAAACAAGTTTTCTGATTTAAAAGAGGCCGTCGATTGATGGCCTCTTTTTTTTGCAGATTCAACGCCATCGTAATTACGGAGTCGACTAGTAACAACTAGTTCATTGCCATTCCTTAAGATTAATAGCAAGGCAAATCGGTATGTACAATGTTTAGCAAATTTCGAAGTCAAGAGTCTTTCCAATTAAAACTAAGAAGCTAGGGAATAGATACAAACGCGAATGTTTTGGATAACTCGTAAACAGCTAGTTGGAAAATAAGTATGCAGAACGACGCCATAATTATCTGCAAGCAGGAATGGCTGGTATTGGCATGTTTAAGCGACCTTATTCGTCGTGATGGAGTAGTACAACGTGTCCGAATTTGATGATTGGAATTCCGTCATATACTTCTCGGTAAAACAGTCGGAAGGCATAAACACCATCTTCCAGAGGGTCGCCAGCACTTTTTCCATTCCAGCCAATTGTAGGGTCGACAATGGTTTGAATTTTCACGCCCCAACGATTGTACAGATCTAATTGGTAATCGTATGGTTCACAGGTAAATACGGGTCTGAACTCATCGTTTAGTCCATCGTCATTTGGTGTGAAGCTGTTCGGCAAGAACATAGGGCATGTGCACGGTATTTCTATAACAATTGTCGTGTCTGATATTACCCAGCAGTCATCATCATCTTCAATTGTAACCCAGTACCAGCCTTCAGAAGGGACAGGTAGGGTGGAGTCGGTGCTTCCATCTCTCCATTCGTACTTCCCCTCTATACCAGCAGTGTTAAGAATCAATTGTCGTCCGAAGCAAATTTCATACGTCCCAGCTAAAATATCGGCTGGTTCTAAGCTGTATTCAACATAGATGGCATCGGAACCTGTACCGCATAAGTTGGTAGCACTAACAGAATAGACGGCACTTTCATTGAGTGTAACTGCAATTACAGGTGTTGTTTCACCTGTTGACCATTGGTAGGTTGAAGCGGGCCAATTGATGAATGCATTTAGAGAGAGCGGTTCATTGAAGCAAAGGGCAGTATCGGCGCCAAGGCGGATAACAGGTATTGAGTCGAGAGAAACGTTTACCTCCCTCTGAACTGTGGCACATTCATCAGTGATCAATACTTGATAAAGTCCGGGTGCGGTGACAAAAAATAGCGAGTCGTTTGAGCCATCTGGCCAGGTAGCTATCGGGTTGAAGCCAACAGTTCGCAGTTCGATGGAGCTGCCTTGGCACAGCGTGGTATCGCCATCAGGAACGAGATCAGGCTCGGTATATACGATAACATTTGTGGCATCGGAAACGCTATTGCACGAGTTTGAGGCAGAAACAGCGTAGTAGCCGCTAACAGTGGCATTGATTGTTGCTGAAGCTGCACCAGTATTCCATACGATGGAAGTAGCATTTGCAAGAGAAGGGTCGCCCAAAGTGGCGGTTTCGCCTTGACAAATCTCGGTGATATTAGGCAAATCGATAGACAACTCACCGGCAGCTATTTGACAGTTGTTCATGATCAACCCGCTTCCGTTGTCGGCATAGATAAATATCCAGGTCGCACCTGCGGCACCTGCCGAACCGTTGAAGTTGAAATTACCTGTAAACCACGTTGTGCCTGCAGGGTTCAATGATCCGAGGAGGGTTCCTTGAAGCACACCATCTATGAATAAGTTTGGGGTGTTGCATGCGTAGACCTTTGGACTAAACGTACCTGTGCTGCCGTTGCCATGACTTACATAGGTGAAATTCAGAAAATACGCACCTCCATTATTCAACGGTGCAGTGAGACGAAAGCCAACTCCTTCACTATTTGCACCTTGGGATCGCAGGAAGATAGCTTTAACGGCATCGCAAATTACTGGAGGCTCGATTGATAATCCTGAGCCTGAACCAGCATTTGACCATGTGCCATTTTCGTACTTCACCATATCGGCACCGTTGGCTGGTTCGTTGGCAATGTCGGTAGAATTTGAAAATCCACTCGAAGCAGGCACACTAAAAAAGCACGGGTCTACAAAAGTTTGACCCTGCATTGAAACAACGATTAATAGGAAAACCAAAAATGGCAGAAGGCGTTTCAATAGAATGCGTTTTTCTTATTACAGATACTAACAAAGATACCCGAAGGTAAGTTGCATATAATTAAAAATTCAATTAAAATTTAATATTACCTGCGTTTCTAAGGCACTATGAATTCGTGTATTTGACGCAATAATATCTGTTCCAAATAGCGGATCATCTGATCCTGGGAAGCCAGTAACTGTTCCACCCGCTTCTTGAACAATGATTATTCCCGCAGCTATATCCCATGGGTGGAGGGCATATTCGTAGAAAGCTTCGCATCTGCCGCAGGCTACATACGCCAAGTCGATGGCAGCGCTGCCAAGTCTGCGCACACCGCGAGTTTCTTTCATCATCGCCTTTAATAAATTCAGATAAGCGTCTTGCTTACCGAAGTCGTAATACGGGAATCCTGTGGCGATGAGAGCGTGCGATAGATTTTCCGACTTTGATACTTCAATTGCCTTTCCATTCAATCTAGCACCTTGGTTTTTAGCTGCTGCGAAGCACTCATTGTGGTTCGGGTCGAAAATTACGCCCAACAAAATTTCACCATTTCTTTCGAGAGCGACGCTGGTACAAAAGACAGGTATTCCGTGGATAAAGTTTGTCGTGCCGTCGAGTGGATCAATGATCCAATTGTAATTGTCTGAACGTTGTCCGGTGCCTTCTTCAGCAATGAAACCGCTTTCCGGGAAAATAGCCGACAGTCCGTCAACAAAACGCCGTTCAGCTTCCTTGTCTACATATGAGACCAGATTGTTAAACTCCTTTAGTTCCACATCCGCGGCGCTGACGCGCTGAGAAATAAGATAAGCACCAACTTCTTTACTAAGATCAATGACCTTATTAAGCAGCTGCGTTAGTTGAAGTGGATCCATTTGATTTATGTCTGCGCGTTAAAAAAACCATCAAAGCGATACCGCCAAAAAACAGTATTGTAGAGATGATTTCTGCTTGCGTGATGGCGAATCCGAAGATGTCGTACGTGCTATTGACACGAATTTTTTCTATCCAGAAGCGCTCTAATCCGTTCAATGTAAGGTATAGGCCGAAAAGGACACCCGGTATTTTGATCCGCTTGCGGAAGTACCAGAGCACAGCGAAAATGGCGAGAGCCATGATTACTTCGTAGAGTGGGGTTGGATAAACGGCAGGATCGATGTACGTGCCATAACCTTCGAAGATTGGCCATGGGTCAGATTCAGTGATTCTTTTTCCCGCGTATCCTTCTGGGCGAACGCCAAACACACCATTCACGTTGTTTGGGTAATGGTATGCCCAAGCCCAATCGGGCAGCCAGCTGAGCCAGTTAGGTTTTGGATTTAGGTTTGGGATACCCCAGTCGCCATCGCCAGAGATTTGGCATCCCATTCTGCCGATGCCGTATGCCAACATCAGTCCTGGTGCATTGGCATCGCAAAGGTGGACAAAGGGAATGTTGATTTTCCGGGAGTACCAATAGACACCTAGCGCTCCGACGATTAGTCCGCCATAAATCGTTAATCCACCCAAGAAACCTTCGAGAGTTGGATTTTTAAAGAATGCGACAAACTCAGCAGGGTTTTCGAACAGGTGGAACATTTTCGCTCCGAGGATACCGAAGAACGCTGCGTACATTGTTATTGCGCCCGTGTATTCATACTTATGAAAATCAACGGTTCTGGTTTCCGGTTTTGGGAGAGCATTTTTTTTCCCCTCATACCAGCGCCAAGTTCCGAAAGCGGCGGCTAAAATTATTCCCCAAAAAAAGCTTCCTTCCGCAGAAAAGATGTGTTGTTGCGGTAGTCCACCACCCTGAAAGATGGTTCCCGAATTGATTGCCAGGTAGACGAATTTAAAACCGAATATAAACCCCAGAATGCTGTTTCCTATAATGTCGCTTATTGAAGCCGGCTCACCGACCACGATTTGACGTTTTTCACTTTGCAGCAATCCTTCATTTTCTTTTCTTTTCAGTTCACGTGAAAGCACCATGCTAGCAGCGATGAAAGCCAGCGCCACCATGAACCCAAAGCTATTGATCAGTTTCAGGAAAGGAAGATCTATACCGAACAGATCGTAGAGAGCGAAATACAGATTTGGGTACATAGTTATTGAGGGATAGTAGCTGGGATAGCTATTTCAACATCGCCGGAAGGTAGGATACTTTCCAGAGATACCGAGGTAATTTTATTGACTAGTTGTTCATCGAAGGTAGTTTCTACACGGATATAATTATCCGTAAATCCGTGCATTTTACCATCTTCCATGCTCGCTTCGAACAGTACCTCACGAGTTGAATGCAAGTGAACTTCATAGAAAGCACGGCGTTTTTTCAACGAAAGAATTCGGAGCATCTTGCTTCTTTCAGCTCTTACATCCTGAGGCACAACATCTTCTATACGAAGAGCAGTAGTATTGGGGCGTTCACTGTAAGTAAAGACATGTAAGTACGAGACATCCAGATCAGAAAGAAAGCGATACGTTTGGTCAAAATGATCATCGGATTCACCGGGAAAGCCAACGATAACGTCAACACCGATGCATGCATGAGGCATTAACGTTTTAATTGTCGATACCCTTTCTGCGTACAGACTAGTGAGGTAACGGCGGCGCATTGCTTTGAGAATTTCATCATTTCCGCTTTGTAGCGGGATGTGAAAGTGTGGGACAAATTTTTGGCTTTTTGCAACGAAGCGGATAATATCGTCAGAAAGCAAATTTGGTTCAATTGACGAGATGCGATACCGTTCAATGCCTTCAATTTGCTCGAGTTCACGGATGAGGTCGAGGAGTGTTTCGCCGTGTTCTGTTCCAAAATCGCCAATATTCACACCCGTCAGTACAATTTCGCGTGCGCCTTCATCTGCCGCTTTTTGGGCTTCTGAAAGTGTTTGTTGAACCGTAGCGCTTCGGCTTCTGCCGCGAGCAAGGGGAATTGTGCAGAAAGCGCAAAAATAGTTGCATCCATCTTGCACCTTTAGAAAAGTTCGGGTGCGATCTCCGGAAGAGAAAGAAGGGACGAACGTCTTGGTTTCTTTGATTGCCTCGTGGACGAAAGTGCCCACCTCTTTTTTCGAGCCATTGCCAACGTGTGCAAGCAAGTTGAATTTTTCGTTTGCGCCTAAAACGACATCAACCCCGGGTATTGCGGCAATTTCTTCAGGTTTGAGCTGTGCGTAACATCCGATAATGGCAATGAAAGCGTTTGGATTGCCAGCCAGAGCGCGGCGAACGACTGCTCTGCATTTTTTATCGGCATTGTCTGTAACAGAGCATGTGTTAACCACAACCACATCAGGTTGATGTTCAATTTCTACCCGACCATAACCCGCCTCGCTAAAACTGCGAGCAATGGTTGAGCTCTCTGCAAAATTCAGTTTGCAACCGAGCGTGTAGAAAGCGACTTTTTTGTTCTGAATCACGCTGCAAAGATAGTGAACAGCGTTGTGGAATTAGTAACGACGGGGCTGCATTTGATACCGGGGAAACGAAAACAGCTCGCCTGCTGGCCCCATCGACTAATTACAAAAGAATTATAATTTCATAAAACGGTCAACAATCGTTCCTTTCTCGCCAACGGCTCGGATGATATACATCCCCTCAGACAGGTCAGAAACATCAATCAATTCGTTTTGAAGATTATTAACACGTATTGTTTTTACCACTTCACCTGTCAAAGAAACGACATCCAGCCTGTATGGCTGCATATTATTGAAAGAAACTGTTAACACATCGGATGTTGGATTCGGGTAAATGCTGATTTTATTGGTGTTTGAAAGGTCGTCGACATCAACTGTAATTGAGAAAACCAATCCACCTTGTGTGGTTTCCGAACCCGTAATATCGGTTATCGTTATAGTTTCAAAGACCGCTAGAGGGAGAGGATATCCAGCTTTGTAGAACAAATAGACATCATCGGTAATATTTGTCGATATTTCTATACCTCCAAAAGATTGAGTATCTTCAGACGAGTCGACAACATGCACCAGGAGAACATTGTTGAACGAACCCGTTGGCAAATTCAACGTCCCGTATCCCACCACATTCCAGTTTGTGCTGCCAGAAGAAGTGATATCAAATAATCCACCAAAAGAAGTCGTACTCGCATAGGTATCGTTGCCGCTCGCATTGTACGAAAGAGGCAGGCCGAATCGCGTTGAAGGGTTGGAGTATGTTTCGATGACCTCAGTGCCATCTACATTTATATAGTATCCAACACTTTCGTACTTATCGCTACTAATTTTACTGTAGAAAGAAACTATTTCCACAGTCATAGCTGCATTAGCTCCAGAGAAGTTTGCCGCACCCGGACCGCTGTTTGGGTTGATCCAAGAATAATTGTAAGACGGACCGATAGGAGTGAGATCAGAGAGATCCCAAGTTTGGTTTGGGCCCGTCATACCAGAAACATCGACGAACATTACAGAATCTCCTATTTGGTTGGTTCCAGGAGTAGGAGTAAGATCAGCAGCCGTGATTACAGGTTGAGCCAAAGCTACAGCGCTGAGAGAAAGAAAAGAGAATAGTAGAATGTTTTTCATAGCAGAATTTTCGTGCGAAGCTAATTCACATATGAAGCACAAGGACGTGTGCATGAGTCGTTGGCAACTTTGGATGATTGGTGAGCATTAAAAAAGAGAGTTTTGGTTTGGAGAGTCAAATAGACAGTAACCACAACAAAATATTTCGCACATTTGGCAAGCATGAGGATAGCCATTCTTTCACCATTTTATCCGTATCGAGGCGGAATAGCTCAGTTCAGTGCTTCATTGTATCGAGAACTAGAGAAAGAACACCATGTAAAAGCGTTTACGTTTACGCGGCAATATCCGAGCATATTGTTTCCTGGCAAAACGCAGTATGTGAGTGACGACGACGTTGCGGATAAGATAGAAGCCCATCGCGTGTTGGACTCCATCAATCCACTCAGCTATTTCAAAACAATCAAAGCCATCGATGCATTTGATCCAGAAGTAGTTATCTTGAGGTATTGGATGCCCTTTTTCGGTCCCTCACTCGGATTCATAGCTCGTCGCATCAAGAGTCCCGTGATTTCAATCGTCGACAATGCAGTACCTCACGAGCGAAGATTTTTTGACGTCCCTTTCAGCAAGTACTTTTTATCGGCAACCGACGGATTGATAGCCATGAGTGATTCGGTAAAGAACGATATCCACGCATTGATGCCCCAACATCCACCGATTGAGGTGTTGCCACACCCCGTATACAACCATTTCGGAGTCAAATTAGAGAAAGACCAAGCAAGGCGAAATTTAGACATCGACAGCCGACAGAAGCTCCTCTTGTTTTTCGGGATCATTCGAGATTACAAAGGATTGGATTTATTGATTGAAGCATTTTCGAGTCTAGACAGCACCTATTCACTGATTATTGCCGGTGAGAGTTACGGATCATTTGACGGGTATCAGAAAAGCATAGATAGAAATCCCAATAGAGAGCGGATACACCTTTATAATAGGTATATACCCGACCATGAAGTAGCACAGTTTTTTAGTGCGGCAGACGTTTGCATTTTGCCCTATCGGTCGGCCACACAGAGTGGGATTACTGCCATAGCATTGCATTTCGATTTACCCATTATCGCTACAGATACGGGCGGATTGCGGCAGAGCATAGCAGAAGTTGGGATGGGAGAAGTGATAGAAGACTTCGAGCCTGACAGCTTAGTGGAGGCCATTCGGAAGTATTTCAAAGAGAACAAGATAGATGAATACCGATTGAACATTAGCAAGCACAAAGAAGAAAATTCATGGTCACGTTTTGCTGAAAACACCATGCGATTGGCGGAGAAGCTGCTGAGAACAGCGAGATAGGGAAATGTCTAATTGTAAGCACGCTGTGATGGACGTCGAGATCAGGAGTTCAAAGTGATTTTCGAAAAGGCCATTTTCATTGAATTGGTTTAATGGGTAGGTTACTTAGAGTAGCATTTTGTGGGTGATTGGTGAGTTGGAAGAGGGGCAATGGATTGGAGTTTTTTGGGGGGGGATTTTGGGGATGAAGTGGTGCAGTTGGAGGAGGGAATTCGAGAAAAAAGGTGAGTTATTGAATTATACGCGAAGTTGCAAAATTGCAATTTCGCGTATAATTTTATTATTATCTTAACTAATTGATTTAGAATGATTTATTGAATTATTTTGCTTTTTTATTGTAAATATTGACCTATTGGACAGAACTCAAACTACTCGATTTTTGACCCCACATAATTTATTACAACAATAACCTAGTGCACTGCACTTAAACTTTACTTAACAATTTCATTCCAAACCACCACGAACTCGTAACACGATAGAAACACAATTAGAAAGACCGTGATTTAGATTTGCCCAACCAAAGTCTAAATTACTTCTTATGCGCTCAATTGTCTTAACCGCCCTGTTTTTCAGCTTCTTGACTACAGTGCATTCTCAATCGCAGGTATCATTTGTTGAATCATTTTCGAATATCTCCGAATCCAACGGTATAATCGAAATTGAGTTAACTATTTCGGAACCGGTTTCTGATGACGCACAAATTTCTGTTGAAGTAATTGATCCTTCTACTGCGAATGAGACCCATTTCACCTTTGCAGGAGAAACCCTCAATTTCGCTGCTGGTTCAAGCGGTGTTATTGTTTTGAGTATTCCGATTTTGGATAATTTCTCAGATGATCCGGAAGTGTTTTTCACGCTTTCCTTAAGTAATCCAGTCAATTGCACCATCGGAAGCGGTAAAACACATTTCGCCTTTATCCAAGATGACGAGAATTTTGTGATTTCTCCTTCCAACACGGTCTCTTTGGATTTTTTAAACAGCTATACAGTCGATGCAGGCGGTTCTGCTGAAATTGTTGCTTACGACCCATCAAGTCAGCATCTATTTGTTTTGAACTCTGTAGCTACCCGAGTGAATGTTTTAGACTTCCACGACCCTTCAAATATTACTGAAATAGGATTCATTGACATGTCGAGTTTCGGAATCGGAGCTACGAGTGTGGCTGTATCAAATGGTTTGGTAGCAGCTACTGTACAAGGAGCTGATTATGGTCCAGGAACTGTTGTGTTTTTTGATGTCGACGGACAATTTATTAACTCACTGCAAGTTGGGGTGCTTCCTGATATGATTGTTTTTACACCAGATGGCAAGAGCGTATTAATAGCGAATGAGGGAGAGCCAGCAATGGATTACGTAGTTGATCCAGAGGGTAGTGTTTCAAGAATTGATATCAACGGTGATGCATCTATACTAAGTCAAGAAGATGTTATAACGATTGATTTTCAAGGCTTTAATGATCAGAAAGAAGCGTTGATATCTGCAGGAGTTAGAATTTTCGGATTGAACTCTTCCGTTTCTCAAGATTTGGAGCCAGAATACATTACTGTTTCGCAGGATGGTTTGAAAGCATGGGTTTCTCTTCAAGAAAATAACGCATTGGCTGAACTTGATTTAACTACGAACGAAATTGTTTCCATCATTCCTTTTGGGTTAAAAGATCATAGTTTACCAGAAAATGTAATTGATGTCTCTGACAGAAACGATGAAATTTTCCTAGCGAATTGGAATTTAAAGGGAATGTATATGCCTGATGCAATTGCCAATTATACGATCGGGGGTACGACATATGTCGTAACCGCTAACGAAGGTGATCAGCGGGAGTATGGTGTTATTGATGAGGATGTCCAAGTAAAGTCAAATTCTTATGTTCTCGATCCAGTTGCGTTTCCGTCAGGTGATCTGCTGAAGAAAGATCAATTACTCGGACGTTTGGTTGTCTCTCCATATTCAGGAGATACGGATGGAGATGGAGATTTCGATGAAATACACGCCTTCGGAGCAAGGTCATTTAGTATTTGGAACTCTGAAACCCATGAGTTAGTATATGACTCAGGTTCTGATTTCGAGAGAATAACATCGCTTGATTCTGAATTCGGTGGACTTTTCAATGCGAATAATACGAGCAATGGAATCAAGAATCGTTCAGACAACAAAGGGCCTGAACCCGAGGGGGTTACTGTTTCACAGATTGGTGGAAGATTTTATGCATTTATTACATTGGAAAGAGTCGGAGGTGTAATGACTTACGACGTTTCTAATCCGGAATCACCGATTTTTGTTGATTACGATAATAGCAGGACAATCGATGGAGCAGGGGGGGATCTCGGTCCAGAAGGGATAATCTACATAAGCACTAATCAAAGTCCGATGGGTGTTGGACTTGTAGTTGTTGCCAATGAAATCAGCTCTACTGTAAGTGTTTTCGCAGTTTCTAATAATACTGCTTGCTTTGCAGATTTTGACAGTTCAGGCATGGTTGACAGTGGTGACTTTTTGTTTCTATTGGGGTCGTATGGTTGTGCGTCTGATTGTGGTGATGCCGATTTGACAGAGGATGGTCAGATTACGATTGATGATGTGCTGGTTTTTTTAAGCTCTGTTGGGGCTAATTGTGGGGGTGTTTTAGGAGCGAATTGAAATTGAAAAAATTATCCGCGAAGTTGCAATTTTGCAACTTCACGGATAATTTTTTGATCGTTATGACCCTATTTTCACTTATCCACAAAATTTCAACTATCCTCCACAAACTCGCCTCAATCCCTATTCTTTTCTGACATATCTTGGACGAAACTAAAACGTCCAAACAATGCTTTCACCTTCCCAAGAATCATTTTTCGAGTCAGAATACAACTGCAAACTGCTCTTCAAAAAATACCGCGACAAAAAAGGTGTCGTATGCCAAAAATGTAAAGGTCAATCACATTATTGGTACGAGTACAAATGGCAGTGGCAATGCAAAAAATGCAACCATCCAACGACTCTGAAAAGTGGGACTATTCTTAAATACAGCAAAATACCAATCAACTTGTGGTTGAAGGCGTTGTGCGTGCTTTCTTTGTCGACTGCACCAATATCCGCTCGTCAAATGCAGAAAATTCTTGGTGCTAAACGATACGAGTCAATTTGGTTTTTAATGCACAAATTGCGCGTTGCTTTGGGGCAATCAACAAAATGTATATTTGAAACTGATGGATGTGCGATCAACGATGAAATTTTTGATTTTCTCATCCTGAAACATCACAAGGGCTATCACAAATCGACCAAAAAACTACCAGAAAAAGCAAAGGTGCCAGTCGCTCTTTTATCCTACAAATTTCAAGTTCTCGAACAAGGATATAATTTCAAATGGCCAATTGTAGGACTTGAAAATTATAGTTGGAAAGAAGAATTGGACGATGCTGAGTTAACGAATAAACGAAGACGTTACTTCCTGAAAAGGCTTTCTAGGTTTAACTTTGCCCCGAGTTTAAAGGTTGAAGCAGCCCAACAGCCAATGCCCCCAGAATACCTCGATAGCTTTTTAGCCTTGAAGGAAAAGATCTTTATAACCCATAGAGGCGTTACTCCAAGGTATCTTCAGAAGTATTTGGACGAGTTTTTTATTTGTCATTTTCTGAGTTCAACTCTCGACCCTTTCGACTGGCTAATCAATTGCGCAGTTGATGGAAATTGGTGAATCGAAAATCGTTGTCTTATGCGGATTTGATGTCCGTTTGCTCCTTGATTAAAATAGACATGCGAAGGCTAAATTTCTCGGAAATGGATCAGAAGTTATGATTTTCTCTCGCTGAAGCGGAAGCAAAGGACTTGTTTTTTCTTAAAGTACAGTGCGAACTAGAGTAGGTGAATTTTTGTTTCTGTACCATAGACTGAAGTGCATAGATTTTAATTGTTAACGTGCTGTTATGATGAAATAACTGCAGACAGGGTGTTATACTTTTGTCCTGAATTTATTGGCTTTGAAAGTTTCATCCTTTGCGAATTGTATTATTTCAGTTCTGGCATTTGTAGCAGTTATCACTGTTCAAACAGGTGCCGCTAATCGCCTTGTGAATTCGGATAATGAGAAAGATGTTATTGGACTGCTAGTCCAAACCGAGTCTTGTAGCGAAGAGTCGGTCGAAGCATTCGATGCAGGAAAGATATTCACGCCAATTCATGCTGTTGATTCGTTTGTGGATTTTCTAAAGGTTCCTATCAATGGAATGCTTTTATTTAGTCTCGAACTCTCTGACAAGTCAGTACCAAAGCTTTTCCTCCTCTTTCATAGTTTAAAAGTCTTTTGTTTCTAAAAGCATCTAATCGCTTTTAAATCAATTGTTTAACTTTTAATTCCTACCGTTCTATGGAAAGGAGTCTTCTGTTCGATGAAGAACATTTGTTGCACGAACTAAAACACTATCTGCCCGCGCAATCGCCATTAAAAGATTTCGTTCACCACAACACACTGCACGCTTTTCAAGATTTGAAATTCTTTGATGCGATAAATAAAGCGTCTGAGATCTTTGGTTATAAAACGTCGTTCTCAGTGTCAGAATATAGAGAACGCTATGCGAATGGTGATATCAAGGATGAAATTCTATGCGATGTAATTGGTCGCCTGAAAGGAAAGGATAAAATCGATTTTTGGAAGTCCAAAATGCTAGATGAACCTTTCGAAACTGTCATCGATAAGCGGATTGGACAATTACGCGAGAATTGGAAGAAGCACTATCGAATCGATCTTGATGCCCAAGTCCACACGAATCTTTTTCGATTGCTAAATAGCTACCTTGATCAAGGTGTTGCTATGTGGCACTTCCCCGTTCATAGCCGTGGATTTTTAACTGCTGTAAGAGAGCTTGAACGTCAATCTTATGTTTCACTGTTCAAAACTGATAGAGCAAGAAAGATGTTCCTTGGCGGACATGTTTCTATGGAGGAATTACTGAAAATTGTAGTTGGGGATGAACGATTCTACGAAGCTTATATTTTCGACCAACAGTTCGCTCATCCTGGATGGTCTGGATTGGTTGCCATCATTGAAGATAACCCGAAATCACTTCTTGTAATTAAACGGATAACTCTGAAAGAGCTTATCGTTCTTGAACTTTTGTTCGAAATCGATGCTCTAGATCACCAATTCTCCGACATCTGGGCCCCGCTCTCAAGCCACCTCTCTCAGCCTGTTGACCTGTTCAAATCTTCTACGAAATCTGCTCAAGCAGAGGTCCTGAGGTTGTGGCAAGAAGCAATGGAATGGTCGTTCTTCGATCAGGTGCTTCTGGGTATGAAGTCGTCTGTAGAGGTGAATAACATTGAGTCGAAATCTTTTCAAGCGCTCTTCTGTATCGATGATAGAATCTGCTCGTTGCGTCGATATATCGAAAATCTAGAGCCGAATTGTTTAACTTATGGCACTCCCGGACATTTTGGAATCGAATTCTATTACCAACCGGATGGTGGGAAGTTTCATACGAAGGTCTGCCCAGCACCCATCACACCGAAATTTCTAATAAAAGAGGTCGGGAAAAAAACAAAGAATAAAAAGGATGTCCATTTCAGTAAATCAACTCACCACTATGCTTTCGGTTGGCTGATCTCGCAAACGGTTGGTTTCTGGTCGGCTTTACGCCTGTTCCTTCAAATTTTCCGTCCTTCTCTTAGCCCCGCAACAGCCTACTCGTTTAATCACATGGATAAGTTCTCTGAACTAACCATTGAAAACGAGGAGGGGGCGGCTCTTGTCGATGGACTTACGGTGGGTTTCACGGTTACTGAAATGTCGGATCGCATTGAAGCGGTGCTAAGAAGTATTGGTTTGGTTGACAATTTTTCTCCGATTGTGTATGCTATCGGTCACGGAGCAAGCAGCGTGAACAATACACATTATGCGGGTTATGACTGTGGAGCTTGCAGTGGTCGACCTGGTTCTGTGAATGCGCGGGTTTTTTGCTTCATGGCCAATCACAAGGGGGTGAGAGCGAAGCTGAAGGAGCGGGGAATCGCAATACCTGATGAAACGCAATTTGTCGGGGGATTGCACGATACCACACGCGATGAATTCTCTTTTTACGACGAAAATTCGTTGAGTGTTTTGAATGGTGCATCACATGCTCGAAATGTAGAAATGTTCGCAGATGCTCTGGATCTCAACGCTAAGGAAAGGTCAAGACGTTTTATGTCGGTAAAAACCAAGGGAAATGCAACGAAAATTCACGAGAAGGTGAAGTTGCGCTCGGTGTCGCTCTTCGAACCACGACCTGAACTAAATCATGCGACAAATTCACTTTGTATCGTTGGACGTCGTGGATTGACGAAGAATCTTTTTCTCGATAGGAGGTCGTTCATGAACTCTTACAATTATCAAATCGACCCTGAGGGAAAATACTTGCTCAATATCCTGAATGCGGCGGCTCCTGTTTGTGGTGGTATTAATTTGGAATACTATTTCTCGCGGGTAGATAACCAGAAGCTGGGAGCGGGTTCTAAATTACCGCACAATGTCATGGGATTGATCGCTGTGGCAAACGGTATCGAGGGCGACCTTCGTCCCGGTCTGCCTTATCAAATGATCGAAGTCCATGATCCGTTGCGATTAATGATCATTGTTGAACACAAGCCTGATGTGGTGCTCGATACGATCCAAAGAAATCCTGATACCTATAACTGGTTTATCAATGAGTGGGTGCGTCTAGCGGTAATCGATCCCGACGACAAGGGTATTCATGTCTTCGCCGATGGGGCTTTCAACCTGTATTGCCCTGTCACCGAGGTGCTGAGGAATGAGGCTGACTTAATGAGTCTCCTGGAGTCGTCACATGAAAATCTCCCTGTTTTAACCCTGAACAACTAAGCCATGATACAATTTCTTCCAGTTTTTGTCCTCTTGCCTTTTTTAGGGTTTTTGGTCAGTCTACTGATCCCTAAACATAGGGAGGTAACCTTGTCTAATGCAGCTGTTGCTGTGGTTAGTTTGCAACTGTTTTCTGCTCTGATTTATGTTTTTTTCTGGCTGCTAGGCGATGCTGCAATGATCAATGTCAAAGAAATCGTTCTCTACAAAACAGAGGGGTATGAATTCTTTATTGATCTGTTCTTTGATCGCGTAACTGCTGTTTATCTGCTGGTGGGTGCAATCCTGACGCTGATGATCACTATTTATTCAAGGTACTACCTGCATCGTGAAACGGGCTACAAGCGGTTCTTCAATACAATTATGTTCTTCTACTTGGGCTACAACATCATCATCTTTTCTGGAAACTTAGAAACGATGTTCATTGGTTGGGAAGTGCTCGGTCTTTCGTCTTTCCTACTGATTGCTTTCTATCGTGATCGTTTCCTTCCTGTTAAAAATGCGGTGAAGGTCTTTTCTATCTATCGCATTGGTGATGTAGGTATGCTGCTTGCCATGTGGCTAAGCCATCATTTGTGGCACGAGAATATTACGTTCCTGAAACTCAACAATGCCGAATTGGTTTCTCATCATCTTCTCGAACATTCTGCCTTCGGTGTTTTCATTGCTGTGATGTTTTTGCTATCGGCTGCTGTAAAGTCAGCTCAGTTCCCGTTTAGTTCTTGGCTGCCCCGCGCAATGGAAGGTCCAACGCCTTCAAGTGCAATTTTCTACGGTGCGCTTTCTGTTCATATCGGTGTCTTTCTGATGATTCGTACATTTCCTTTCTGGGAAAATCAATACGTTGTGAGGGTGCTCATTGTCTTTATGGGATTGATTACTGCGTTCATTGGCTTCCAAACGGCACGTGTGCAATCGTCAATCAAAGCGCAAATTGCATATTCTTCGATTTCTCAAATCGGTATCATCTTTATCGAAGTGGCCCTGGGTTTAGAGATATTGGCTTTGATCCATTTCGCTGGAAACGCGTTCTTGAGATCTTACCAACTGCTGGTTTCTCCTTCTGTTGTGACTTACCTGATCCGCGAGCAGTTCTATAACTATGTCCCGCCTAAAGCTGTCGCCGAAGATTCCTGGCCGAAGAAAATCAAACACTCGATTTATATCATGAGTTTGAAGGAATGGAACCTGGATTCGATGATGTTCAATTATATGTGGAAACCAACTAAAAAACTGGGTTCGCTATTTCAGTTTCTATCTCGCAGATCTGTTTTTCTCTATTTTATTCCAGTATATATTGTCGGATGTCTGCTCTGGGCATATCAATCATCTGTTCCGGTGTCTGTTATAAAGGTGCTGCCTCTGGTTTTCTCTCTCATCGGTCTTGTCCTTGTTTTGAAGGCTTTTACGGAGAGAAAAAGTGCACGGCTTACGTGGATTTTGGTTTTCCTAAACCACTTTTGGATTGCTTTGGCAGTTTCTTTCAATGAAATGTTCAGCTTGGAAGAGAATGTAATTTATCTCAGTGGGGTTGTAATAGCTGGTCTGCTGGGTTATTTAGCTTTGTCTCGCTTGGCTCGGATAGAGAATGGTATTCGCCTGGATGCTTTTCAAGGACATATCTATGAACACCCGAAGATTGGTTTCTTGTTTCTGATGGCTTGTCTCGGATTGGCCGGGTTTCCAATAACAACAACTTTCTTAGGTGAAGATTTGATCTTTAGTCACATTCATGGTGATCAAGTTTGGTTGGCTGCGTGCGTCAGTCTTAGTTTGATAGTTGACGGACTAGCATTGATTCGTCTTTACGCCAGAATATTCCTGGGACCGCACGTGAAAACATACCACGAAAAAGCACATCGTTCATCGTAATCAATGGAGGGGAAAGCCCGTCTTTTTAGGTCCGTGAATAATTCGTGATAGATAGTTTTTTACTTAAAGGTAATTTCGCTCCGAATAATTATCTGAATGAAGCACGTCGTTATAATTGGAAATGGAATTGCCGGTGTCACCGCTGCTCGAAACATCCGCAAGCGATGCGATTACCGTATTTCAATTATTTCAGCAGAAACTGAGCACTTCTTCTCTCGCACCGCTCTGATGTATGTCTACATGGGGCACATGAAGTTTGAACACACAAAGCCCTATGAGGATTGGTTCTGGAAGAAGAATAAAATTGATCTTGTGTTCGATCGTGTCGACGAGGTAACTTTCGATGCGAAATCGATCCATCTTTCTTCGGGAAAATCTCTGTCGTACGATGTTCTCATCTTCGCTACTGGTTCGAAACCAAATATGTTCGGTTGGAAAGGACAAGATCTCGCAGGGGCACAAGGCCTATACTCTTATCAAGATCTTCTTAAATTAGAGGAGAATACAGACCCGCCAGGCACTCCATTAAGCAAACGTACCGTTACGAGAGCTGTTGTAGCAGGTGGTGGTTTGATAGGTATTGAGCTGGTTGAAATGCTTTTGTCTCGAAATGTCGAGGTGTATTTCCTAGTGCGCGAAAAGAACTTTTGGGGAAATGTTTTACCTGCAGAAGAATCAAAGTTGATTCAAGACCACATGGCTGAACACCATGTGAACTTGTTTTTGGAAGATGAAATCGCTGAAATTAATGACGATGGAAATGGTAGGGTTGGTTCGGTGTTAACAAAAAGTGGTAAGGTCATTTTTTGCCAACTTGTAGGCTTAACTGTTGGCGTCAGCCCAAATGTCGATTTCCTTCGCTCTTCGGGATTGGAAATCAATCGTGGAATCGTCGTCGACCAGTACCTACAAACAAATATTCCTGACGTCTACGCAATAGGTGATTGTGCAGAGCTTAAAACTCCACCTCAAGGCAGAAGACCGATTGAAGCTGTGTGGTACGTAGGTCGAATGATGGGTGAAACTGTTGCTGAATCTATTTGTGGTGTTAGAACAGAATACCGACCTGGAAATTGGTTCAATAGCGCGAAATTCTTCGATGTGGAATATCAAACGTATGGTGATGTGCCAAGTGCAATTGCCGACGAAAACACTTTCCTCTGGCGCCATCCACAAAAAAATGTTTTAATCAGACTTGTTTGCGATAATCAAAATATCCTCCTAGGAATTAATGTCTTTGGAATACGCCTCCGCCATGAGGTGGTCGATCGTTGGTTGAATGAAAGGCGGTCGATGGATTATGCCGTAGAACATCTGGCTGACGCAAACTTTGATCCGGAATTCTACAAAAGACATGAAGCCGATATTGTGGCTTTTTACAATAAAAAATACTGGAAAGAATTAAAACCAGCCAAAAAAGATTGGCGCAGAATTCTTGGTAAGATATGAGAAAGTTGATGCTGTCTGCCCGCTCTTTAGGCTTGATATTATTCGTTTCGGCGATATCAATATTCACGTCTATGCTTTTCGTAGGTTCATACGAGGTCTCTAGCGAGGATGTGAAAGCTGCGCTCGATGATCGCTCTTTTGAGTTGATTGGGGCTGAGCTAATAAATGAGGTTGGCGGACAATCTTTTTCAAATGCGTTTGAGTTTTCTGAGCAGGTGGGAGTGGTTCTAGATAAACACAATGATAAAGCCAAGGCAGCAGGGGAGTGGGACAGGGTGATTTGGGATAAAAAGCATGATTTTGTTGCCAAACTATCAGCCGTTGGTCTTGATAGCTCAATGCGCAATTCTCCAGGTCTATGGCTGTTCTTAACTTTCGGACTGGGTGCTTTGGGTGGATTACTATTTGTACTTCCTGGTGTTGTTCTACTTGGCCCTCCGGGAATTAAAAACGATGGTATTTTTCACAGCGCGGCAACCAATCGCGGTTGGATTGGCTGGATCGTATTTGGGTGGCTTGTTTCGTTCTATATCGTTTTGTATTTCTTTCCAGATCTGACAACGAATTGGGCGGTGATCACCGACCCTTTGAGCTTTGCTATCAAAAACAAACCCGGCGATCGCTGGTTTTTGTATGGCTTGCTGTATTGCACTGTGATGACGGTGATGGCTATTCGCATGTTCATCAAATACAGGGGGAATAAGTATCAGATATTGCGCACTTCTTCAGTCTTGTTCTTTCAAATTGCCTTCGCTTTTATGATTCCGGAGCTTCTCTCTCGCTTCAACATGCCTGCGGCAGATTTTAAAAACATTTGGCCTCTCGATTACGATTTTTTCTTCGGTTGGAATCTCGATACCATGCTCGCTAATGGAACTTTCGGAATATTTATGCTGTTCTGGGGCCTGATCCTGATCATTGTGGTGGTTCCAGTTATGGTCTATTTCTTCGGCAAACGATGGTATTGCAGCTGGGTGTGCGGCTGCGGTGGGTTGGCTGAAACGCTTGGCGATCCGTACCGACAACTTTCGGACAAATCACTGAAGGCATGGAAAATTGAACGATATCTCATTCATGGCGTTCTTGTCTTTGCCATCATTATGACCTCGGCTACGCTGTATACCTGGTTCTCAGGTGATTCTGAAATTGCCGGAATTGACACATACAATATTCAAAAAACATACGGTTTCCTGATTGGTTCGGTGTTCTCGGGTGTCATTGGTACCGGCTTTTACCCTGTGATGGGCAGCCGCGTATGGTGCCGATTCGGATGTCCGCTCGCTGCTTATCTCGGTTTGGTACAACGCTTTAAATCGCGATTCAGAATTACAACAAATGGCGGACAATGCATTTCATGTGGTAATTGTTCTACGCATTGTGAAATGGGGATTGATGTGAGGGCTTATGCGCAACGCGGACAAAACATCGTGCGGTCTTCTTGTGTTGGGTGTGGTGTATGTGCATCGGTTTGTCCACGAGGTGTACTTAAGTTAGAAAATGGACCCGAAGTGGCTCGTATTCAGGATAATCCAATCATTATTGGTCGGGAAGGAATACAACTTTCAAACAATGTAACTTCCTGATTGTTATATGCGTCTTTAGGGTCAGTGAGTTTTTCTTTGTAAACTTGTCTGTTAAACCTCAAGGATCAAAATCAATTAGGGAAAAATGAAAAATCTTTACCTTTCTTTGATTGCGCTTATTGGCATTTCTGCAAGTGCCTCTGCTCAATCGTTCACAAACGCATCGGCATCTTTGCCAAGCTCCTACCATTCTGGAAACGTTGTAGGTGTCACAGATATGGACAACGATGGTTTTGATGATATCATCATCATGGATGGATCAAATCACCTTTACATAGTCTATCAAACGCCAAACGGACTGGTAGAATATGACTACGGTGTCCTTTCAGGAAGCAGCCAATGGGGAATGACCGTTGGTGATATGGACAACGATGGTCACAATGATGTGATCAGCGGAGGAGCCTACGATGGTGTACACTATGTGCGTATCACAGCTCCGGGTGTTTTTACAGAAGAGACCCTGCCGAACGGAGATATCTTCATGCAAGCAAACAACTGCGCCGATATCGATAACGATGGTTTTCTTGACTTTTTCGCATGTCACGATGATGGCCCATCTCATATCTGGAGAAACAATGGTTCAGGTGCTATGCAATTCAATACGTCTATGTTCGACGTAACAAACTACTTGCACCCAGACTACCCGAACACAGATCACAGCGGAAACTATGGTACTGTATGGTCAGACTTCGATGATGATGGTGATTTGGATATGTACCTTGCCAAGTGCCGTCAATTTATCAATGATCCGCAAGACCCACGTCGTATCAACCAACTTTGGGTAAATGATGGCAATGGAAATTACACTGAGCAAGCTGACGCTCGTGGATTGGTATTTTATGAGCAGTCATGGACAGCTGATATGGCCGACTATAACAACGATGGAAAGTTCGATTGTTTGGTGACAAACCACAGCACGAACTTGATGTTGCTTGAGAACGATGGCAATGGCTATTTCGATGATGTGACTTCTGCCGTAGGCCTCGTTCAAAATGCATTCTTCCTTCAAGCAAAAATGGCCGATTTTGATAATGATGGTTTTGTTGACCTGATCTATGGTGGTGGAACAAACAAGTTCTTTCACAACAACGGTGATGGAACTTTCTCTGAAATGACTGGCCTTTTCCCTTCAGGTGATACCATGCATAGCTTCGGAATTGGTGATCTAAACCGCGATGGTTCTCTTGACGTTTACGCTACATACGGAGACGGATATGTTGAAGCTGATTTTGGCAACCCAGATATCCTTTGGATGAACAATGGGAACAATAACAACTGGGTGGTATTTGATCTTGAAGGTATTCAATCAAACAAAAACGCGGTTGGTGCGAAAGTGAAAATCTACGGCGATTGGGGAGTGCAAGTGCGAGAAGTAAGAGCCGGCGAAAGCTACGGTATCGTAACCGCTTTCGGATGTCACTTCGGTCTTGGTGCCTCTGATGTCATCGACCAAGTAGTAATCGAATGGCCAAGCGGAATCGAAACAGTTTTGGATAACGTTGAAGGTAACCAGTATTACTCAATTCTTGAAGCTGATTGTCTGATAGATGGTCTGTCGATTACATCTTCAGGGTCTACACAACTTTGTGAAGGACAGTCGGTTACGCTTTCTGCTCCCGCAGGATACAGCAGCTACGCTTGGTCGAATGGTGAAACAACTCAATCTATTACAGTAGCAACTGGTGGTAACTACTCGTGTTATATATACGACGTAGAAGGATGTGTGGGCCAAGCGCCAACCGTTGGTGTCACCAACATTGTCCCTACAGTGCCGAGCATTGTAGTTAATGGAGAACTTCAAGGTTGTGAAGGTTATGCCGTTGATTTGATTTCTTCTCAAGGTGCTTCTTACTCTTGGAACACTTCAGATAACTCTCAAAGCATTTCTGTTACTGAAACCGGTACGTATTATGTTTCTGTAACTGATGCATGTGGATTTACTGCTTCGAGTGACGATGTTTACATTGAATTCTTCGCTAGTCCAAATATGCCAGCTGTTTCAGGAACAACTTTGAATGCTCCAGGTGATGTTGTAATTAGCGCAACAGGTAACAACTTGGCGTGGTACGATGCTGAAATGGCTACCGAACCAATTTACGTTGGAGATAACTTCCAAACGCCTTTGTTGACTTCTACTACTTCTTATTGGGTTGAAGATCAGATTATATACGGCGGTTTAGAAGCAAATGGGGCGAAACCTGCATACAACTCCGCAGACGGAGCCTACCACAACAACTCAACGCGTTGGTTGCTGTTTGATGCTTTCGAAGACTTGGTTATCAAATCGGTGAAGGTATATGCTCAAGATGCAGGTGCCCGCACCTTCGCTGTAGTTGATGGAAACGGTGTTTCAATCGCTTCAGGAACGTTCGACCTGGTTGCCGGAGAAAACGTTGTAGAAGTTGACTTCTTCGTTCCTGCTGGTTCTGATTACGGTATGAGATGTAACGACAATGCTCCATTTTTGTGGCGCGATGATAACAATGGTACAGTGAACTACCCTTACGCACTTGGCACTCTTGGTTCTGTTACACAGAGCACTGCCACTGGTGCAAGCGCGTTAACTTACTACTACTTCTTCTACGATTGGGTTGTTGCAACACCTTCTTTCACTTGCGCTTCTCCTCGTGTTGAAGTTGTGATTACTGTTGTTGGAATTGAAGAAATCGAAGGTTTGAATGAGGTGAATATCTTCCCGAACCCTGCTGATGAAGCAATGACTCTGCAATTCGATTTGAACCGCAATGAAATGGTAAACATTCAGTTTATCGACAATGCTGGTCGAATCGTTGAATCACAAGCGGTGCCTGCTTCTTTCGGAAGAAATAGCATAGCCCTAGACGTGAAAAACCTTGCTGCTGGCGTGTACAATTTGAACCTGACCATCGATGGTCAACGTGCAAATTACCGCGTGATAATCAAATAAGTTTTTCAGATAGGGAGAGGAACTCCCTTCAACATATAAAGAACCCGCTTGCCTTGGTAAGCGGGTTTTTGTTTGTCTATTGGTTCTTTAGCACTTTGGTTCATTCATTCGCATTATCTTCGCACCAATGAATACGCTTATTTCTATCGTTACGCGGTTTGTCCCACGCCACTACCTGCAGCAAGTAGCTCATCTAGGCCTGCGACTGATTTCGCCTTTTTACTTTGGTAACAACATTGAAGATCCTATCAATGGTAAAACATACCGGAAAATCTTGCCGTATGGCAGAATTACCCCTAGAGAAAATGCGCTGGCGCCGAATAGCTTGTCGCTTGAAAGACATCGTTTGATATGGCTGTTTTTGAAAGAGAGAACCAACTTTTTCAATGCGCCTCATAAAATGTTGCACATGGCTCCCGAATATTGCTTTTTGCGTCTGTTCAGAAAAATGAATAACCTAGAGTATGTCACAGGCGACCTTGTCTCTCCTTGGGCCGATCACCATTTTGATGTCCACGAAATTCCATTTGAAGACAATTCTTTTGATGTCTTAATGGCAAATCATTTGCTCGAGCACGTCGAGGATGATGCCCAGGTGATGCGCGAGTTCTATCGGGTAATGAAGCCAGGGGGGTGGGGAATTTTTCAAGTGCCAATCGACTACTCAAATCCGAAAACGGAAGAAGACAAGTCGATCACCAATCCTGCTGAAAGAGAACGTTTGTATTGGCAACGCGATCACGTAAGATTATTCGGACGTGACTATGGTGATCGTTTGCGAAAAGCAGGGTTCGTTGTAACGGAATCACATTTTGCAAGCGAGCTAGGTGTGGAGCTACAAAAGCGATATGCCATTACTCCTGAAGAAATCATTTACTTCTGCGAAAAAAAATAGTCAAACCACCCAAACGAAGGTAACGTGATCAATTTCAGATAGTTGCTGCTCAGCGATTTCTGCCTTCTCTTTTGATGTTTCACTTTTAATGTAACACCTGCTGTCGAATGAATGGTGAAGCATTTCCAATGTCTGTGCCTTAAAAACCGACATTACAGCACCCATAGCAGCATAAGGAAATTGAATTTCGAATGTCCTCATTACTTTTCGTTCCACGATTGTGCCTTCTTCTATGGCCATTTTAGCGGCTGTTTTGTAGGCATCAATCAATCCACTAGTTCCCAACTTCGTCCCACCGAAGTAGCGCACAACTACAATCAGCACGTTGGTTATTTCGAAGGATAGTAATTGGCCCAAAATAGGTTTGCCAGCCGTTCCTGATGGTTCACCATCGTCGTTAGAACGGTAACGTTCACCATCCGCCCCAAGGCGATATGCATAACAATGATGTCGCGCATTGAAGTGGTCTTTCTTCAAAGCATCAATCAACGGTTTTACGTCTTCTTCAGATGAAATAGGGTAGGCGTACCCAAGGTGTTTGCTGCCTTTCACCTTATACAAACTCTCACTCGGAGCAATTAAGGTTTGAAAGGAATCGGCCATTAAGAAATAGGGTTGAGCATAACACTGAATACAGTGATGCTGTTGGGGTCGCGATCGTAGTAAAACTTGTCGAGCGCTCCTAAAATATTCTTCGCACTGAAATATGAGGTGTGCAACATTTGCTCTCCTTTCACCGACCATTGGATGGTGTACGAGCTTTCACGGTCTTTGTAGTCGCGGACATACGACAACATGTCTTTTAAGGCAGCGATTTGCGACGAGCCTTCAGAGACATGAAATAAGAAGCTTTGATTGTGACGTGGGTTAACAGTGATTAGCCGCAAAATAAACGCACCTTGACGCTCTTCGTAGTTGAAAATCAGACTGTTTTGTCCCAGTCCGATGTATTCTCCGATCTCAGCTTGCAACTGAGCCATTTCGATGTGCTTATCTACTGCCATATCATTTGTGTGTTTTCAAAAGTACGAAATTTGACTTCATGCCTTGTGGTCGAGCTGCTCGTATGTGCTATTGTTACTGCGGTACTCAGGAACCAACGATTTTACTTTGGCGACAATTTTTACATTGTCTTGCTCTCTGAATAGTTCTGCTAGGGCATTGATTTCGTCGCCTATAATGCTGTATTCATGCGGTTGCATGCCCAATTTTAAAATCTTCTTATGGTGGGTTGGAATGTGGTTTTCACCTGAAAAGAAGAGCTCTTCGTACATTTTTTCACCTGGTCGCAGTCCGGTAATTTTTATTTCAATGTCTCTATCCAATTCCAACCCGTAGAGCTTAATCATATTATTCGCAAGGTCAATGATCTTAACGCTTTCCCCCATGTCGAAAAGGAATATTTCGCCCCCTTTGCCCATTACTGAGGCTTCCAACACAAGCTCTGACGCTTCGGGTATCGTCATGAAAAAGCGGGTCATCTCAGGGTCTGTAACGGTCAATGGGCCGCCTGATTCTATTTGCCGTTTAAACAACGGGATGACAGAGCCATTGGAGCCCAATACATTTCCGAATCGGGTGGTGATAAAGGCGCAGCTCGAGCTCCCATTCAATGCCTGAACATACATTTCGGCTAGCCGTTTTGACGCTCCCATGACACTTGTCGGGTTTACGGCTTTGTCGGTAGAAATGAAGACAAAGCGCTTGACGTTAAATTCGCTCGACAAGTCGGCGAGGTTGCGTGTGCCCAAAACATTTGTGAGAATGGCTTCAGATGGATTTTCTTCCATCAAAGGAACGTGCTTATAGGCGGCTGCATGAAAAACGTATTCAGGTTTGAATTTTTCAAAGGCGCGTCGCAATCGGTCTTTTTGTCTAACATCCGCGATAGCGAACTGACAAGCTTTGTAGTTTGGAAGCAGACTAAACTCTTGCTCCAAGTCATAGAGTGGTGTCTCAGCTTGGTCTAGGAGAACCAGCTCTTTGGGCTCAAGTGCAATCAGTTGTCGAGCTAGCTCGCTGCCAATGCTTCCTGCAGCTCCAGTTACCAAAATACGGGCGCCTCTGAACTCATTGTTTAGCGCAGGGTTGTTGAGTTTGATAGCCGTTCTTCCAAGTAAATCTTCAATGTTTATCTCGCGCAATTGCCGAACACTCAATTCACCGTTGATCCATTTGCCCACGGGTGGAACGTTCATAACGCGCACATTGTATTTTAATGCCAGATCAATCATCTGCGCTTTGCGCTCCGGTGATAACTCTTGAATGCTAATGATCAGTTGATCAACCTTGCCCTGACTGAAAAATTCTTCAGCTTTTGAACTGTGATAGATCGACGCGCCATTGATCTTTTTACCCGACTTATTCTTGTCATCATCGATAAATGCGATTACAGCAAGTCCAGCGGCGCGATCTCTTTCCAATGTTTGCTGCGTGATTACACCCGCTTCTCCAGCGCCGAAAATAACGATGTTAGATCGCGCTCGGGTCGGACTTTTCAATTCCAGATAAAGGACTTTTACTGCAATTCTGCTTGAAATCATAATGAACAAACTCGCAAGAAAGTCGATGACGATGATTGAGTTGGGGACAAAATACACACCATCTAAAAAATGGAATTTGAAGAGGTTCAAGGAGTAAAACAAAACCGAACCTGCTAACAATGTGATCAGGATGCGCTGAGAGTCTTGCGTGCTTGTGTATCGAATGATACCGGCATACGTCTTCCAGATGACGAACGTTAGTGATCTTACTACCAAGAATATTGGCAGGAAAGCAATTGCCAGTGCGATCTCCAATTTAGGAGGGGCGAATTCAAATCTCAGAAGGTAAGCCAGTGAAAGTGAAAAGAAACAAATCGTTAGGTCGATTGTGAAAATCAACCACCTCGGAGTATTTCTATTTGGCAAAATCATGCCCCAAATATAGACTATCCTTCAAAACACACAGAGAAGATAACTGTGCGTGTACGAAGTTTTTCAATGGGGTTCGAATAGATTGTGTTTTCTTGGATGAGCACATTTGGAAATCCATTGGCCACCTTCATTTCTAAACTAAGTTTAAAGAACGGTAGAAAGAAGTCGAACCCTCCACCAACATCCAAAGAATAGTCGGTGTCTCTCAGTTTTATGATCACATCCGCTGCTAAAGCGTTATTCACATCTTTTTGAGACTGCATGTCTTTGCTGTATTTCCCTCCAATTAACGCGTAGGCTGCAAAATTGTTGACCCGATTCGTCCGCAATTTTAGAAGTATCGGGAAATCAAGATAAACCGATTCTGTGCGCTTAAGTTGAGATTCTTGGGTTCCATCAGCCGCTAAAAAGCGATAATTCAATCCACGATCCTGAAAGCTCAATCCGGGTATGAATCGAAAGCGGATGTTGGGAGTTAAGTTATATGAAGCGAGCAAAGCGAGGTTGAAACCTTGTTGCTTCTGATTGTCTATGCCGTACAATGAATCACTGAACGTGTAATCAGGCTTGTAGTCGAAATAGAAGTCAGAATTATTCACGCTCAGCAAAAATCCGAAGTGATACTTTTTGTAGTCGAATTCAGGAAGGTTGCGCTGCTTCAACTGGCCGATTAGCGCACCTCCTTGAATCAAGGCAACAAGAAGTAATAAGGATCTTAACAGCTTCAAATCAAATGGTTTTGATGTCAAAGGTACTAAACGAATGAATCGCTGTTTTAGTTCGTTTTAACAACAACTAAATTAGCCCAATAGTTTTCTCCAGATTACCGCAGTAAAGCCGGCATACAACAATCCTGCTAATACAAGCGCCATCAGAGACACAGTAACCTGAGCAAAGGGGTGGTTGAACTTTTCAAAACTTTCCAATGCTGATGCTTCTGCGTCTTCGGCTGAAACGTCGGTGAATGCAGGGTTTGCTAGTTGAAACTCCTTGTAAGATTCAACGTTGCTGTATTGTTCATGCAGTTGCTCTCTGAACGCTTGTTCGTGCTGCGCTGTTTCTTCGGCGGCAATTACGTAGTTGTATAAACCTATAAGCAGTGCAGCGAGGACGGCATATTTCAAAACAGGTCGCGCTGTTGAACGTATGTCGTCGAGCAGATGGCTTTCGCTTTTTGGTGTAACAATAACGTGCTTACGGATAGACAAAACAGCTATGAGCAGAATGAAAAACAGGTTCATTAATACCCCAACCATAACACCTTGATCAAGGGATACTGTGTATTTCAGTACCACTTTCACGAGAAGCCACAGGCCAGCGCAAAGCAGAACTAGTTTGTTTTCAGACATTCCTTAGCTATTCATCGAAATGAGGAACTCTTCGTTGCTCTTCGTGCTCGTGATGCGGTCTTTTATGAATTCCATGGCTTCAATAGGATTCATGTCGGCCAAGTGCTTTCTCAAAATCCAAATGCGCTGTAGCACGTCTTTTTCAAGCAGCAAATCTTCACGACGCGTTCCAGAAGTGAGGATATCGATTGCAGGATAGATGCGACGGTTCGAAATCCGACGATCTAGTTGCAATTCCATGTTACCCGTTCCTTTAAATTCTTCGAAGATCACTTCGTCCATTTTCGATCCGGTATCTGTAAGCGCAGTAGCGATGATAGACAACGAACCACCATTCTCGATGTTTCTAGCAGCTCCAAAGAAGCGTTTCGGTTTGTGTAGCGCATTTGCATCAACACCACCAGTAAGCACTTTACCAGATGCTGGAGATACAGTGTTGTAGGCTCTTGCCAAACGTGTGATGCTATCAAGCAAGATGCACACGTCGTGTCCGCACTCAACCATACGTTTCGCTTTCTCCAAAACAAGGTTTGCGATTTTCACGTGGCGGTCTGCCGGCTCATCGAATGTTGAGGCGATAACTTCAGCATTTACGCTGCGTTTCATATCGGTAACTTCTTCCGGACGTTCATCAATCAGCAAAATGATCAAATAAACTTCGGGGTGGTTTTTAGCAATCGCATTCGCAACGTCTTTCAACAAGGTCGTTTTACCTGTCTTCGGCTGCGATACAATCATTCCACGTTGTCCTTTTCCTATTGGTGCAAACAAATCCATGATGCGCATCGATACGTTGCTGTTTTTATCTGCCAAGTGGAAGCGCTCAGTAGGGAAGAGGGGTGTAAGGAATTTAAACGGTACGCGGTCGCGGACAAAAGCAGGATCTCTTCCGTTGATTTTATCTACCTTGATGAGAGGGAAGTATTTTTCACCTTCTCTAGGCGGACGAACGGCACCACGGATGGTGTCACCTGTTTGCAAGCCGTATAGTTTTACCTGCGATTGAGAAACGTAAACGTCGTCAGGAGAGTTCAAGTAGTTGAAATCTGAAGATCGCATAAATCCATAACCGTCAGGCATCATTTCAAGGACACCTTCAGCAATGATTAGTCCGTCGAAGTTGTACCCATGCTCATCAGCTTTTCCAACGCGTTGATCTTCTCGACGCTGATTTGGGTTCTGATTCGGGTTCTGATTCGGGTTCTGATTTGGGTTCTGGTTCGGATTTTGATTTCTATTGGGGTTGCGGTCGTCTCTGCGCTCGCGGTTATCATTTTGATCACGGTTTTCGCGTGGCTCGCGTGGTTCACGCGGTTCGCGATTGTCGCGATTTTCTCTCGGTTCACGGTTATCGCGCGGCTCGCGATTGTCTCGGTTTTCTCTCGGCTCGCGGTTGTCTCTGTTTTCGCGTGGTTCACGATCGCGGTTGTCGCGATTGTTTCTCGGTTCACGATTGTCACGACCTTCACGCGGTTCGCGGTTTTCGCGCGGTGCTCTTTCTTCACGAGGCTCACGAGGCTCTCTCAATCCACGATCTTCGCGCGTCGCTCTTTCTTCTCGTTGACCACGATCTTCGCGAGGTGCTCTTTCTTCTCTTGGCGCTCTTTCTTCGCGTGGAGAATTCTCATCGCGTGGACCATTTTGTCTGTCGTTTCGTGCGCGATTGTCTCTGCGCTCACGGTCTGCAGGTCGTTCATTTCGAGGCTTGTCAACTGCTGGTTTTTCTTCCGGAAAGGCAATCTCTTCGGTCTTAGTCTCTGCAGGCTTTCTCGTGTTTCTTGATTTAGCAGGTGCTTCTGCTTTTGGGGTCTCTACCTTCACTTGACCTTTAACAGGCTTTACAGCTTGTTCATCAAGGATTTGGTAAATAAGGTCTTGCTTTTTTAGTTTGTCAAATTGCTTGATTTCCAAGTCTTTAGCAATCTCACGCAACTCAGCAACTTTCTTGCTATTCAGCTCAATTATGTCGAACATAAAGGGGGTTTAAATCGAAAATCGGAATACACAGTGCTCATCAGCAAAGGTATCTACCGGAAATTTTTTTGATGTGAAACAGGATGAAGTCTCAATGTCGGATGCGACGTCGCAATATTACAGTTTTTTTTTGTCTGCCTGACATCATTCGCTGATTTAATCAACACTTCGTTGGTTAACAGCACAGCGATTGGTCTGAAAATGTATATTTGTCACAAATCTCTACCATGATACAACGCATTCAGACCATTTATTTATTGCTTGCTCTGGCCTGTATGGCCTGTATTTTTGAATTCAACATTGCTTCTTTTCAAGACAGCAATGCTGTGATGTATGAAATCAATTTGTACAAGATTCATTCGGTAACAGACGAAGTAACTTTGGAAGTACAAAATGGCATGCCAGCGGTGATTTTAATTGCTTCTGCGATTGGTTTGTTGTTGTTTACAGTTTTGCAGTACCGCAACAGGGGTCGTCAGACGCAGCTTGCAAGAATGTCTTATATCCTTATTCTGCTTTCTGTGGCAGCCATGTGGTGGATCATCAATACCAATTACTGGTCATCTACGTATGCTGGTTTTGGGTTCAATTACTCCGTAGGGTTTTATCTTCCTTTCGCAGCAATTGCTTTTACATGGTTGGCCAATCGCAGCATCAAACAAGATGAAGATTTGGTGCGCTCATTAGATCGTTTGCGTTGATGCAGCATCTTCGTTGGTTTTTATTCTTTGCCTTGGCATCCTGCGCTAGCGTTGATTTTTCTTTGTTGGATCAAAGCATGAAGGATGACCACTTGGTGCTTGTGACTGCAGAACACCACGTCCTCGAAAATTACTTTTCCCTACAAGAATTTCACAATGATCTGCTGACTGAATGTCTGCAAAGAGATAGCACCCCTTACCCAGATCTGATTGTCGATCTCGACTCCATGCGTTTTGTCATGAACAAGATGAACGCATCGAGGGCTCGGTTTTACAATCAAAACTTGAAGGTGAGGGAAGACTTGGAATCGACACTAAAGCGAGGCAAGAAAGTTCCCGAATCGGTATTCGAAGATTTACAGCTACGATTGCGAGCTTACAACGACTCGGCTTCTGCGTACGATGCTGAATTTCGCGTTTATGAAAATCGCTACCGTTCAACCATTGAGAAATTCGGAATTCGGTTTATCAGTCACTCGAATTATGCTGAGAGTCTGGTTGCACGCATTATTTCTTGGGAAGACAGTCTGAGCGTGCAGAATTTGCGTATTGCAGCGGCTCGTGCGGTGCTGAATGATCAGGGCTGGGACAACCGGAGTGATCAGTTCAGAAAGGCATATTTGCCACTTTCTGAAATGGAATTGAATCGAAAAGTGCTCCTATCCAAGCTCACAGGATTGAACAATGCACACAATCGCTATGAAGTAGCACGACCGGAAGAGGGGTTTTATGTTGGGCCATTCATTGTGGAAAGGCATGACGTCATCATGGTAGAGGCGATTTTTCCTCAATTGGACAGTATCATGGGGGTTTTTCGCAGCGATGAACGGCTTTTTTATTCAGGCATCAACTGAGTACGTGGCCCCAGCTCTACAACTTCCATGTTTTCAATTTTTCCGGCATTTAAGTTAAATCGGAGCAAGGTTCGCATCTTATGAAATCCATGATAGCCCGCGGCACCTGGATTCATATATAGGAAATTGAATTTCTTATCGCGCTCAACGCGCAAGATGTGAGAGTGGCCGCAAATCAGAATGTCTGGTTTGCGAAGTTTTATCAGTTCAGGAATGCCTTTTGAATAAACATAGGGCTTACCTGCGATATGCGTCATCAAAATAGTGAAACCTTCTAGCTCAAAATACTGTTCAAGAGGATGCATACGTCGAAGCACATGTCCATCGATATTTCCATAAACGGCCCTGTAAGGCTTTATTGCTGCCAACGCATCCGATACGGCTGCGGTGCCTATATCGCCAGCGTGCCATATCTCATCACAATCTTTGAGATGGTGAATCATGCGTTCATCAATGTGTCCGTGTGTATCGCTCAACAAGCCAATCCGTACCATTTTGCGAAGGTAATGCGTGGCAAGGTAATTGTCTTCGTCGATTATTATAACTTCACACCTAAATTTCTAGTATGATCCGTTTTTTCACCCTATTCGCCTTTTTTATTTCAGTGACAGCGTCATTTGCGCAACCCGCATTTCGATATTCCATCGATGATAAAAAGGCCATTGGATATTTTGAAGAAGCGATTCGGACTTATGAATTGGGACTCGTCGACGAGTCGATAGATCTGCTCTCAAAAGCCATTGATCGCGCACCTGAATTTGGTGAAGCATATTTATTAAAAGCTCAGATTTCGAGTGATAGGGGAAATTTTGATGCAGCAATGGCCGATTTGGAGAAGGTTACTGCCATGAATCCTCGAAAATTTCCAGATGCCTTCTTTTTCCTTGGTGAATTGCGCATGAGGGCTGAAAATTACGACATGGCAGAAAAATCTTTCCTAAGCTTTAAAGAATATGGATCTCAAAACGAAAATCTAACCAAGCGTGCGACATTGATGATCGCAAGTTCGCAATATGCAGCGCGAGCCATCCATTCTCCTGTGCCCTTTGAACCCAAGAATTTAGGTCCACAAGTAAATACAGAAGCTGCCGAATATTTTCCTTGCCTTACGGCAGATGGCAGAACACTGTTGTTTACCCGCCTGGTTTCTGATAACCGCGTCAAAGGCGGAAAGCAAGAAGATTTTTACGTCGCCCAGAAAACAGAAAACCAATGGGAGTTGGCTACGCCCGTGAGTGAAATCAATACCGTTTTTAATGAAGGAGCGCCGACCATATCAGCTGACGGACAGATATTGTTTTTTACGGCGTGTGAAGCTGCTGGCGGACAATGGGGGCCGTATGAAGGAATGGCTAGTTGTGATTTGTTTTTATCGCGAAAAGTAGGCGGACATTGGGGTAAAGCTCAGAACGTAAAAGCCGTAAACTCATTCAATTGGGATTCTCAACCATCGTTTTCAGCAGATGGCAGAACACTGTATTTCGTAAGAGGAAAATCAAGTCCAAACGGAATTCAAGAACAAGATATTTATTTCTCTGAGATACAGGTTGACGGCGCTTGGAGCAAACCTACGCGCATACCGGGCAAAGTAAATACCATGTTTGAAGAAGAATCGGTGATGATACACCCAGATGGTGAGACCTTGTATTTCAGTTCGAACGGACATCCAGGTTTTGGTGGATTGGATATTTTCATGAGCAAGAAACAAGCCGATGGTACATGGGGAGAACCGAGAAATTTGGGTTATCCCATAAACACAGGAGGTGATGAAAATTCATTGCTCGTATCTGCCGACGGCGTGCTGGCCTATTTTGCTTCTGATCGAAAAGGCGGCTTTGGAGATTTAGACATGTATCAGTTTGAACTTCCAAAAGAAGTAAGACCCAATGCCGTGACATACCTCGCTGGAAACGTATTTGATGCAAAGTCTTTCAAGAAACTCGAAGCTCGTTTTGAGCTCATTGACCTATCTTCCGGACTTGTAGCAATTGAATCCTATTCGGACTCTGAGACAGGTACATTCTTGGTTTGTTTACCACCAAACAGAGATTATGCTTTAAACGTATCTCGTCCGGGTTATTTGTTCTACAGCGATCACTTTTCATTGATGGCTCAGGATGCATCTACACCCTTTACCTTAGAAATTCCCCTTGAAAAGTTAAAGCCTGGAAGCAAAGTCGTATTGAACAACGTTTTCTTCGACACCGATTCATACGTTTTAAAGCCAGCGTCACAATCAGAACTTGATCGATTGAAATCGCTTTTGGATACGAATGTTGGATTGAGGATTGAGATCAGCGGACACACCGATGATGTAGGTTCAGAAACGGCGAATCAGACACTTTCAGAAAACCGTGCAGCAGCTGTGGTCGCGTATTTGGTTTCAAAAGGCATAGACAAATCGCGTTTGATTTCGAAAGGATATGGCGAATCGAAACCGATAGCTAGCAATGGCACAGAGGCTGGAAGAGCCATGAACCGGCGGACAGAGATCGAGATTCTTTAATCTCGCATCAACTTCACAGTGCTTCCATCGGGCATTTGCATCAGATAGATGCCAGAGGAGAATGCCGAAAGATCGATGAAATTGTCTCCAGCTCTTAAGTTGTAGACGTTCAACATCCGACCCGTTGGGGCGAAGAGAATCATATTGCCCTCCATTTGTAAGAGACTCCTTGTTAATGTGAAGTGTCAGCTCTGCCGCATTGGTCAAGTATTGAATGTGCGACAAACATTTCAGCAGAGGAAAAAGTAAGAAGGTTTTGTCAACGATACACCACCGACAAAACCCTCTTTATTTTTAATAGTGGTTATTTACCAAATTCTCTGAGTAGTAGCATGAAAGTATCGAAGTAAGTTGGTCTTCACCTGCTATGATTTTGGTTATTCGATCTTTTTCTACGTCCGAAAGCAGGTGTGCCAGAGGTTGGTTTACCTTATTTATTGAAGGGAAGGCAGCGATTACTTTTTTGTCCCATACTTTATGGTATCTCACCAAGTCGTCGGGGTATACTGTTTTTCGTTTCGTACCTTCTTCAATTCCGCGGAAAGGTCGGTTTATATTGAGGTATCCGTAGTCGTCGGTGAGTTGTTCACCTGGATTTATATCACGAATAGCGATTTCAAAGTCGTACGCCGTGCTGAGGCAATTGGCATTAAAGCTATGGTTTACGTATCGGGCGTGATCCCAGCAGAGTACGAGGTTTCCTTTGTTGTTTCGAAAGCAGTATGTATCGAGAATTTCTTGGTATGCTGGATCGAAGGCATTGAATTGTTCGGGAGTGAACTCGCGATCAAGTTCATCGAGCACCCAAGTGATAGTGCCTTTGGGTATGAATTCACGCGCCACGACACCGTAGCCCACTTCAGGGCTAATGAAGCGTAGTTCCGTGTTTGGATGGATCATGCTTGCATAGATAAGTAGCAGATTAAGAAAAACTGCTAGAGGTTTATACTAGGAAAAAGATTGTTTGGGGTTTTGAATTTTCAACCGGTTTCGACCTGAGGTCAATTAGATGGTTGCCGATTCAGCGGCTTTCGGGGTAGATTTCCGTATTTGTTTCGCCTTTCGGGCGCATGGCAGCGCTATTGGAAGGCAGTTCCTCATGGGGGTTTGTTAGAACGAAGTTGCGAAGGAGAAGTGAGAAATCAAATAGGTGGACAAAAATAATTATACGGGAGTTTGCAAATTTTCAAATTTCGGTTTATTTCTGAGCTAATTTAATGGCGGTTTGTTGTTGATTGGGGCGTATTAGGAGACATTAATTTGAAGTGGAATTAATTTATACGGAAAGTTGCAAAACCGTAAAAATCGGGTTCGTTTTGCAAACATACGTACAATAAGCAATGGTGAATAAGTCTCTGGTATACAGTTATTTGTGATTTTTTTATTAACGATTTCGCTTTATTTCCTTTCCGCATTTGTAAACATGCGTATAATTCAAAAAGGGTCTGAATACTTGTCGTCGCTCACGAAAAACACATCGTCCAAAGTCCGCAAAAAAGAAACCAATGCAGCAACTTCAGCCTCCCCCAAACCTGGGTCTATCGGCGTGCCGCCAGGCACAAATCCTACAGTCAAACGATCATCTAAATTGGCCTGTTGGACGATATTGCCATTGTAATGATTTACAACCTCCTCCAATGTTGCAAATCGGCCGTCGTGCATATAGGGGGCTGTATAACTTAGATTTCGAAGTGTTACAACCTTGAACTTGCCGTTGTCTGATGCGTTGCCAGTAACAGCCCCAACTCCCAAATCCGTATACGGATACTCCAATCCGTTATTCATCGACCCCGGGGTGTAAAACAATGCGGTCATATGACACTGATTGCAACGTGTCTCACCATTGAAAAACAAATCCTTACCAAGGAGCTCTTGTTCTGTAAAATCAACAAAATTATTCGCTAATCCGCTGTCGTACTTCGAACGGTACGATAACATTGATCGGATGAATTGCGACAGCGCTTTCGATATCCTATCGCTTGTCACCGCAGCATCTCCAAAGGCTGCTTCAAACAATGGGGGATAATACGAAATGGAAGAAATGCGCTCTACGGCATTGTCCAAATCCAAGGCTTGCTCGTCTGGGTGCTCTATAGGTATCAAAACCTGAGCCTCTAATCCGTTGGTTCGCCGATCCCAAAAAAACCTTCGGCTATAACGTAAATTAAACAAGGCCATGCTGTTCCTTACGGTTGAGGCTCCGCCTATGCCTTCGCTCAAAGCAGTGTTTGCCGCAAAGGCGTTCGTTTGGTGGTGACAACTGGCACAGCTCACTGTGTGGTCGGCCGACAATTCGGTGTCATAAAAAAGTACCCGCCCCAAGGTCGCACCAGCGTCGGTGGTTGGGTTAGAGGTGGGTATGCTCTCGAAAAAACTCAAAACGCCACTCGAAAAATGATCTGGCAGGTCAATCTGACTGTAATTGAATGAGGTCTGAGGCAGGGTTGGTTTCCTTTCAATCTCTACAACATCTATCTGATCTTTGTCTTTTTTGCAAGCACTCATCCCAACTACCATCCATGCCGCGGGCATGAGAAGAATTATAACGCTGAAACTTCGCTTTGAAAAGATCATTGCTCTAGTGTATTACTTTAAAACCTGAAATTCTCCTTTGTTGTACAATCTACCAAGTCCGTCGCAAACAATTTCATATTCCACTAGGTAGTAGTAAACGCCATCTGTCAATACTTCTCCGTTGTTTTTGCCATCCCAATCTACAGGTGTGCTATTGCTGTCAAAAACTTGTGCACCCCATCTGTTGTAAACGGATAGCTGATAGTGTCCCATAAATTGTGTCAAGTCTAACTCGGGCTCTTCCAATAAGTAGGGGTGAAATTTGTCGTTTACACCGTCGTTGTTAGGCGAAAATACGTTAGGGAAAACGAGGCTGGTGACATCAATGAAGATATTCTCATCGGCTGCTACGAAAACTTCACTATTCGAAACACACCCATTTTCGGGTATGGTGGCGGTTAAAAAGTAAAAGCCTGTGTCGGCAAACATGGGCTCCAGAGTAGTTGTCCCGTCGAGCAATGTGCCCGTTATAGTCGTCCACGTTAAAACGCTGTTCTCTGGTGTTACCAAGGTGCCTGTTATGCTCCCAACAGGGTTTTTACATGTTAATGTGTCAGGAATTCCCATTGTGATTTCCGGGTAGTAAACCATGTTGGCAACAATTACTTGATCGGCATCGGTACATCCGCTGGTGGGGTGAGTCACTAGCACGTTGTACGTCCCCGGTGCATCAGCAATGGTTTCAGCAGCGTTGGTGGGAGTACCAAATACTCCGTTCGGACTCGACCATTGTATGGTGGCGCCTGAAACGTCTACTGTGGCAACGAGTTGAGCTGTAGGGTCATAACAGGTGATGTCGCCTGATGATATGGCTGCAACGTCGATTGGAGAAAAATCTGAATCGATGAAAACGGTGGTGGTTGCCTCACAAACTTGATTGTATATAACTGTTAATGTAAGGTCACCACCTGCTACAATGCTGCATGTGTTGTTATTCGTCGCGCCCCCAAACATAGTGGGGTCGCCTGTCCATTCGTAAACCGCTGGATTTCCGAAGTTGTTGGTGCCACTCATCACGGTGGTGGGGTCTGCACAATTGATATATGCCAATCCTGCAATTGTAGCAGTCATTTCTACAACAGATACTTCTATGTTTTGCACTGTGTTGAACCCACACAAATCTGTAAAAGTAACGGTGTATGTGATGTCTGATGGGGGCGTGCACACGGGTGTCGCTGCTGTTGGGTCATCGAGAAAATCAGCTGGCTCCCACAAATAAGTGCCAGAGGGGTCGCCGCCCGCATCGAGGGTTATGGCGCCGTTCGGACAAGTTGTAACAGATTGTACAGGCGATAAGATGTCTTCTGAAAGACATACTATTTGGTTGTTGAAAGAACCTCCTGTACCTGCGGTAAATCCCCAATAAACTAAACTTTGTCCGTTGAAAATGTCGTTAGCTAAATCTATAGTGTGAGCCAATCTGAGGTCACAGTCAAAATATACGATCATTTCTTGCTGCAATGGATTCCAAACAATGCGCACTGTGTGGTCTAGCCCGTCTTCAATGTTGATGCTGGTCGCACTGGCTTGCACAGGGCCAGCGAGTGAATTCGGACTGTTATGATCCACTACGCCGTTCGAAACCATGGCGATGTGATCACCTGTCAAATCTGCATAGTCTTGGTTCCACCAGGTATCGAATTCAATTCCAAAAGATGGCGAAAATCCAAGAAATCCGAGTCCCCCTCCTGATTGCCCCAAGGCATTCGTGCCAACGGTTTGCAAGACAAACATTATCCCGTCAGCGCCGTTCGGGTCGATGTCCCCGAAGTTCATACTGAACTGTAAATCAAAAGGTTGTGTCAAATCTATTTGGTCGGCATACCAAACTGCTCCGTTTTGATTTGGGGCTTCTGTAGTCAGTCGGTAGCAGTCATTTCCAATGTCTGTTGCTGTACCATTCAAAAAATAGGTCTGAGCAAATACTTGAGAGGCTAGAAAAATCAATAAGCTTGATAAAATTAGTCGCATAGCTAGTCATTCACAGCTGAAAGATATGAATAACATGGGTTTAGATGTGTAAGATTGCGAATGTTATTTTAACTTATTTGGGCGCCACCCCGATCATACTTCTTGTGTTTTTTGAAGCGTGTGCGGGGTCGCTCTGCGCTTGCAAGTCCTCGCTGCGCTGCGGGCTTTTCAGCTCCGCGCTGGCGCGGGGGTAGTGTTTTAAATGGTTCCGACTACTTTAAATCGCTCTTTTTTTGTCTTCTATCATTCCTGATTGGCTTGGGTGTAGCCGGTGGCTATAAAATAAGATGGCAATAAATTGTACGAAGCAATTCCTTCTTCTATGCCGTTTATTTTCAGGTAGAAGTCGTTGGTGTAATTGGCAGCATTCCCAAACCACGGGGGGTATTTCATGATGTCGGCCCGCAAGGTGTCGAGGTCTCTTGTGAAAAACGCTGGCAGCGAATCAAATGCGAGGCTGTCGTATCGTGGCATGCGGACACTATTGGCCATTTCAAACCATGCTGCGTATTCCAATTCGGGCACTCCGCTGTTTTTCAATGCCATAAAAGCTATAAAATCACATTCGCCTTCGGTCGTTATGCCGTAGCCATGAGAATATTCATGCGCCATAATGAACCATGATCGCAGTGGCAGGTAAGATGCATCGGCATGTGCTTCGCCTGAAAAAGGAAGGTAAATACCCGAAATACCAATTCTTCTGAGCCATCCCGCTTCACTAATTCTGCGCATGGTGACATTTCCAGGTGTTTCAAAACCAATTCTTCGCAGTTCTTCTCGCACTGAGCTGTGTATGGCTGGCAACAGGTCTGCGGCGTCGCTATGAAAAAAAGCATTGGTATCACTCAACATCCGCGCTGCTTGCGCGAAACCCAATGAGGTATTGAGTAGTCGCGTTTTTTGATCTGCTGAAAGAGATGTTGGTTCGAGCTCGAGCATGGTTTTGACATCGGTTGCGCTGTAATTGAACCCCCAAGTGATATAAAACCAAGTGATTAAGATTCCAAGTATGTTGAGAATGGGGCGGTAAAACGGACGGTAGAAATGGCGTCGGGTGATGAATACATAAATGGCTACTGTAGTTCCCGCAATGAACACGGCTGTGATGATCGGAAAAGGTAAGTAGCCAAAAATAGCATCGTGAACCCATCGAAATCCGGAAAACAATCGGTTGCGATAGATTTGGTGAGTTGTTTCTGGGAAATTTCGAAGAACCAACGACAACAAAAACGCACACAAGCCAACCAAAGTAGGGTGGTATCCTTGAAGCCGATGAATCAATTTCTTGAACATGACGTAAAGGTATGCGTTTGCAGCAAGGTCTCAATATTGAAAACCAATAGTTGCACGAAAATAGAAGGTGGGCAAAAGGGCCTAACTTTGTACTACAGTCTCTAACCAATTGTTTATGAAACATAGTCTACTTTTATTGTATTTGTTTTTGGCATCGTTCGTTGTCAATGCGCAAGCCGATTGTTCTCTGCTCGGTATAGAATTGCAGGTGAACCCGTTCAATACCAGCGAAATGCTGATCTATGTTTCTAACCCTGAATTTCAAAAATTCAATTATCCGGGTTTTCGTATTTTCAAAGATGGTGTTCAAATAGGTGAAGAAAATGTGCTTTTCTTCGGTCTCGGCGCAGAATCAACTTCTCGGATTATTTTGAGCGAAATGCCTGCAGAAGGAGAAGAGGTAAGCTACACTTTGGAGTTATGGACAAATTTTTATGGCAATTTGGCTTGCTCAATTGAGTACACTGGTGTACCATACCTAACCACTGAATGTTTCCCGCTGATTTTAACAGTATACGGCTCTGGAGGTGGAAGTAATTTTCAAATCACACTCGAAGAAGAGAACACGAATTCTATTTTCCTAGAAACTGATATCGCTTTGACCAGTGCGAACACTATCATTAGCAATCCTGTTTGCCTGGTACCGGGGTGCTATTCTTTTTCTGCTGTGACTACTTCGGGTGTGTTTAGCAGTCAGGTTTACATAGAGCTGGTGGGCGGACAAACAGGATTTTTTCAGTTTTTCAATGTTATTGGAAACCAAGGTGAAACCGAAATAAGTGGAAATTTTGAAGTTTGGGACGGCTGCAGTGTGGGTGTTGCTGAAATAGTTGAGCCGTTGAGCGTGTATCCAAACCCGATAGAGGGCGGACAACTTTTGAACTTCTCATCGCCTGGAAAAGTACAAATCTATGATCTAAGTGGTCGCCTGGTGCAATTGTCGAAGCACAGCGGCAGTTTATCAATCAATCTGAAGTCGGGTGTCTACATGTTGAATGATGGAGCACGTTCAACGCGATTGATTGTGAAGTAATGCAACTTTTAAAGCTTTTTTTGTCTTTGATGAAAAAGGCTTCGTGAAGATTCTTCTCTATTCAGTTTTCGTTTTTTTTGGACTTGCCTCATCGGTCTATGCTCAAACTACTGCGCTAATTTTTGAAGGTGCCGGCATGCGTGGAATCGCTTATGCAGGTGTGGTTCAAGCAATGGAAGAACGGCAAGAGCTCGATCAAATTGAAAAGTTTGGTGGGACATCGGCGGGAGCCATTATGGCTATGTTGCTGACATTGGGCTACAACTCCAACGAGATATTCGATCTACTTAGCAACACGTCTTTCGAATCGTTCAATGATGGTGAATACTACTTTCCTGGCGGACTGTACCGACTGAAGAATCAGTTTGGTTGGTACAAAGGTGATGAGCTGAATGCATGGCTTGGTGAGGCGATTTATGCGAAAACAAACAATGCCGACATCACTTTTGAAGAGCTTCACCTCTTGGGCTATCCTGATTTGTATTGCGTGGCAACTTGTCTGAACAAACAAACGATGGTTGTGCTGTCGCATGAGTCGTATCCCGATATGTTGGTTCGCGATGCTGTTCACATCTCTTGTGCGATTCCTTTTTACTACCGGGCCATTTTTGTTGATACCAACGGACATGTTTTCGATGAACCTGCCAACGGCAGGGATGTCATGCTTGATGGCGGCCTTTTAGCAAACTTCCCGATTTCAATTTTTGATGAAACCGATGAGCATGGAAATCGGATTGTGAATCCTCATGTGCAGGGAATTCGAATAGATGAGAACGACCAAATTGAGGCGAACAGAAAAGGAGGTATGCTTGTAGAAAGGAGAATAGATTCTTTTGAAAGCTATGTAGAATCGCTTTATGTGCTTGTTCTCGAAACGATGAATCGCAGCACACTGACGCCTGAAGATTGGGCGCGAACAATATCTGTGTCATCTGCGGGCATCGGGCCGAAGGTTAGGCGGTTGAGTGCGAAAGATAAAAGTGCACTGCTCGAAATGGGGTATCGTGGCTGGGTAGAGTTTAGAAGTTGAAAGAGAACTTCACGTTCAGTCGACGTCCGGTCAAAAAGTTCGGTATGCCATACTGCCTGCCATTCACATCTTCTATCCACGTGTGATTAATGGTGTTGTTAATGCCTAAAATATTGAATATTTCCAGCGCTATAAATCCAGATTTTACCCATTTCATTTTTCTTTCATCGCTTGGCTTGAGGAACAAATCGCGAGAAAAGCCGATGTCTACACGGCGATATGAATTGGTGCGCAATACATCAAGATAACGGGGTGAATTCGGCGGTCCGAAAGGCAGACCAGTCCCGAAAAATAAACTAACAAATACTTTGTATTCAGGCCATTTTGGCATCTCATCTTGGAAAAGCATGCTGATGTTAAATCGCTGATCTGTGGGACGTGGTATAAAGCCTGGGTCTACAAGTGTGCTGTCTACAGCAACATTATTGCTCGTAAATCCTGCAACAATTGTTTCTCCATCTGAATTGATGTACTGGTAGTAATTGTCGTTGTCTATGTTTTCTGCAGTGCGTAAAACCGACATTCTCATCCAACTTTGAATGCCTGGTATAAACTCTCCGTTTAACATTATGTCCATACCTGTCGCAAATCCACGGGCTTCATTGCGGGCCGTATATCGCAAACGAACGTTGTCTACTTCGTAAGGAATGATGTTGTTTAACCCTTTGTAATACACCTCTCCGACCAGTTTAAACGGACGGTCGAAGGCGGTAAAAATGTAGTTCACACCACCAACAACGTGAATTGAACGTTGAGCTTCAATGTTTGCGTTTACAGTTCCGTCATAGCCACGCATCTCGCGATAAAAGGCTGGTTGATAATAGTAACCACCAGCAAGATTGAAAACTACATCTCTTAATTTCAAGGTGTCGTTTCCGTCTTTATGCCATTTAGGAATGTAGGAAAGGTGAGCGCGTGGTCCACCAACGAATTCGTTATTAAAGGTCCAGTAGTTACCTCTCAATCCAAAATTGAAGTTCCAATCTTCACCTTTTGCATTTTTCCTGCTCCAGGTGTTTTGGATGTATGCCATTGCGCGCAGAGAAGAAACATCATTAGTGGCTTTCACAACGTTTGTCAAGATGATTTCCTGATCATTCACCAATCCTGGGGTTTCGTATCCAATGCTGTCGTTCGGATAGGGTTGATTGTATCCTGCGCTATCTAGTAACGACCACTCACTTAACCTATCGTTGATACTTTCTATCTGCGCTGTAGCGCCCCACTCAAGAAAGTGACGTCTGTTGCCAACTTCCAAAGATCCTTTGTGCGTGAAATTGAAAACGGTAGCATCCAAATCATTTCGCGCATGGTTTAAGAACCCTCCAACGCCTCTATTGGCGAGCACTTCGCCAAAACCATCTGATCCGAGATCGCGCTCTAACTCGTCCAATGAGTATTGTCCGTTTATGTCGAAGGTCTCGTATTCATAGGTCTGAAAAGCTGAAGCTATGAAGGTAAGCTTCGAGACATCTGAAATACGATCTGCCGAAAAGGCACCGAAAAAGGTGTTAAATCCTGTGTTCTCTTGTCCGTCAAAAAACACGGTCAATCGCAGAGCTTCATTAATCGTCCCCACATCCGTCTCTCTTGTTTGCGGAATGAAGTTGTATCGGTTTCTGCTGATGTTACCAAGAAAATGGAACTCCCACGGGCCATGCTCATCTGGATTCCATGTGAGGTAAGTTTGAAAATCAAGGTAAGTGGGGTTGTAGTCTCCGCGTTCATCCAAAGTACCGAGGACGTATGAGTTATTCCGGTATCTGAATCCGCTGTTGTGACTGAAGGTTTTTTTCTTGTTGATGTCTTCGAGTTGCACCGAAAGGCCCATCAATCCCATCGTCACAGCACCACCAAAATCTGTAGGTTTTCGGTATTTGATATCCAATACCGACGACATGCGGTCGCCGTATTTCGATTCGAAACCGCCTGCAGAGAATAGAATGTTGTCAACCATGTCTGGATTCGGAAACGACAAGCCTTCCTGCTGACCAGCCCGCACCAAAAACGGACGATATACTTGAATGTCGTTTACGTAAACGAGGTTTTCATCGAAGCTACCTCCCCGGACGTTGTACGAAGAGCTAAGCTCACTCGTGAAACTAACGGGCGCTTGCATCAACAAATCTTCAATCGTGCCTCGCGGAGATGGTATCCTTGCTGCTACTTTGGGTTCGATGCGTTGAATTGGTTGTGAACGCTCGCCCTCTCCAAGAATTTCAATGGTTGTAATCGTAACACCTTTTAAAAGCTGGATGTTTTTTATAACGCGCTGTCCAGTTTCGAGTTTTAAATCGAGCTCGCGTGTCGAATAACCCACAAAGCTGATAATCAGGGTGTAGTTTCCAGGGGGTAATTCAAGACGGTACTGTCCGTCAGGATTTGTAGAGGTACCTAATTGCTTGTTGTCTTTTACAACCACATTGGCACCCGGAATAAGCAATCCATCGCGATCACTCACAACTCCTTCTACAATGGCATTTTGGCCGATTGATAAAAAAGCAGATAAAACAAAGAAAAGCGTCAGAATCCTATTCATCGCCGGCGAAGCTACCAAATTTTGAAAGACGGTACTATAACGACATCTTGTTAAACTTGGTATGATTTACTTTAATTATTGCGCAACAATGGCAAATCCGTAACCTGAAAAAGACATATCATAGCCAATCAATGAGCAATTATTGCCTTCTAGAAGCTGTGGATTTGGATTTTTATTGTTCTGCAATGAAATCGATGTCGGTTTTTTAGCAAACATAACTGTTGTTATCTCGCCGAGATAATTGCGTTCAAATACCAACGCTTGATCATCTGATTGAATGATTTTTGTCCCGCCGTACATCAAGCTCATTCTGTTTCTGCGCAGTTTCGCCAAAGCGCTAGTCGCATTCCTCAATGCCTGCTGATCTTCATTCAGGTTATCGAACTGCATGACACGTCTGTTATCTGGATCATTGCCTCCAGGCATTCCGATTTCATCGCCGTAATACACACATGGTATCCCTGGGGTAGTCATAATAAAGGCAATCAACGAGCGCATCTCATCAAATCCTTTGCTTCCTACGTTGTTGATTTCTCTTGTCCAACCTGCTAGCTTGGCATCTTCCCCAAATTTCACCGATCCATCGGCGTACGAAATAAATCGCGCACGATCTTGGTTTCCTGAGATGTTACCCATCAAGTGATGCGTTCCATAGGCTTGTAGACCTTCGTTCAATACGCGAGAGAGGTTTGTAAATCCAGCGTTCGGATTGGCAAACGCATCCACAGCAGCGTCGTAGAGGTTGAAGTCGAATTGGGCATCCAACATGCCTGAAGAAACGTAGCTACTTATCAACTCGGGGTTACCGTAGGTCTCACCGATTTGAAAAATAGTTTTGTTCTTGCCAGCGGCAAGGATGTTAGACTTCACCTTCATGGTTAAGCTGCGCCAGAAATTTTCAGGTATGTGTTTCGTAGCATCGTGTCTGAATCCATCGAGAGGATAGTTCTCAATCCAAAACATCGCACTATCCGTCATCGCTTCAGCTACAATCGGATTCTCCAAGTCCAACGTCGCTAAAAAGGTATCGAACCATGTCGTCAAACGATACTCATCCCATCTTTCTGTATTCATGGTGCCGTCAGGCAGATAAAGGGAAGTCGCCCAATCTGGATGCAATTTGTAAACGGGGTGATCTTGGTGGACGTGGTTGGCGACATAGTCGACGATAATATTCATATCGTGGTTATGGACCTCATCAATCAACGACCGAAAAGACTGATCGGTTCCAAAATGTGGATCTATTTTCGACGACGACACTGGCCAGTACCCATGATAGCCTGAAAAGGTGCTGGTAATGCCCTTGTTCCACAACCCCCAGGCCCCCTCAGCATTCAAAGTGATTGGCGAAATCCATAAGGTGTTGATTCCCAGACTATCAAAATACCCCGTATTAACTTGGTAATTGACTCCAGTGAAGTCGCCGCCTTTGTGATTGGCTTTTTCGTTTATTGTCGGATCTTCTACAGGGTTGTTGTTTGTGCTATCACCATCCGCGAAGCGATCAACCATAAGGAAATACATGATAGAATTGTGAAGGTCGCCGCGCGTTAAATCGTCGGCATTCAAAATTGGCTTATCAAAATGAAGTGGTATGATAACATCGTCACCAATTGTTTTGTCTGTGCATGTCCATATCCGGATGGTGCTGCGTTCTAGATTTTTCGACAAAGCAGGAATGGACATCGTAAGAACCTCATTTTTAGCAACTTGAGCTGAGAGTATCAATTTATCTTCCCACCAAATGAAAGTGGTACCGTCCATATCACTTGATATTTTCAAAGAATCGTTTTCTATTGCAACATCAAGAGCCGGACGTTTCTCATTTGGATTTCCAATGGTAAGAGCCGAATTCATGGCTCCTTGTCCATTATCCAATTGATTTTCATTGTTTGGATCCAACATCCAATTGCCATCTTCCACAATTTTGTATTGGTACACCGCAGGGTCTAGAGTCAGCGAGGTTGTCCACGCAGTGCCATCAAAAGTCAGCGGCGTCGCCGAAGGATTCCAACCGTTCATGCTTCCAGCCAAGGCAACAGTTTTCACTTTTGGGCTTGTTGGGAAGTAAGAGAATTCGAAAGTAACCTTCTTCGATTTGAAGACAGGGATTTGGTAGGTCGATTTGTTGTATGTCACCTCCAGAGCAGAGATGGGCGTTTTTGGATTTTGTGAAAAGTTTATTATTCCAAGCGAATCGACCACCAGCGTATCGTTATTGAAAACAGCGACAAAAGGTCCAGTGTTTGCGAAATAGTCGGAGAGATAAATCACCGTTGTATCGGGCTGCAAGCGGATTGGTGATGCAAGTCCAGGAAGTTCGTCGGCGTATGTTTCTGGTGTTAAGATTTGTGGAGAAGAGCAGGCCACGAGAGCTAGGAGAGGGATGAGGAGTTTGTGCATTGTCTGTGAGGGGTATTCAAATTGTTATCCGCAATTGAACTGCGCGGGGGGCTGGTTCGATTGCGGATAGGTTTAAAGTTTGTATATCGAGGGGTGTTTAAGTTGGTGCAAAACCGTCAAAATAAAGGGGGGGGTAATGACTATTATCCGCAATTGAACTGGACGTTCACACGTTCAATTGCGGATAATAAAATGGCTGCTTAAAAAGCAGCCATTCAGTTAGTTACAATTTAAAATCGAAATATTCTCGGTCAATGGCAAACCAGAATACGTAAATCCTGGTCGATACACGCGCATGATGATTTCATCTATCTGCATATCTGCCGGCACGGCCTCGAAAAAATCGCGTGCAATGAATATAAACCTGAATTTACCGGGTTCCCCAGCTATTGGTTCCATCTGCAGCTCGGGAATGCTGGTGGTCATGGCCTCAGCAGCATAAGGGTAGATGTTGAATATGCCTGACTTTGCAGCTAGGTATACATAACATTCATCGTCTGTCATGTTCTGCAATCCTGCAATGGTCTCTTGCGTGTTGTCGTAGGTTATGCTAATGAAGTCGTCTTCCTGCTTAATCTCAGGAAAAACGCATACCCTGCGATCACAGAGTTTTGGGATGACCACAATTGTTAAATCTTCGCTTTTCGCTTCGCCTTCGTATTCTCCGGGATATGCGTTTCCGTCTTTTAGCTTGGCGAGACATGAAATACCATTGGCGAAAAGTTGAGCGCCATCCACACCATAAAACTCGGTAGGCACAAACGATAGTGTGTACAACAACTCACCAATTTTCGTCATTTTGTTGTCTTCATTGGAATTGCCCCAATCGCCGTTTCCTCCAACTGGACCGGCGGGCTGCCATGTCCAAAGGTATACGTCATCATCTGGATGGTCTGTCAACATCGCTTTCAAAGCATTGTTTTGGGTGCCATCAGTCGATTGATTCATGTCGATGTATATCGTAACCTCTTCAGAGGCATCTGTTGGCGAGGGAAGAACATAAGCTGTTTGAGCGCCAGCAATGAACGATACAAACATCAAGGGTAGTGCTATGATATTTTTCATGTCGCTTAGTCTTGTCTTGTGAATTCAAATGTGTAAATCACTGTTGGAATGGCATTGGCTGTGTTCAAACTGCAACCACGTGGCAATTCAATGCTCATGGTTTGGTCAAAAGAACGAACCACACTTCCCAAGTTGAATTGCAAGGTGTCTGTTTCGCCATAAAGTAGCAAGTAACTCGGGTATTCTTCGTCGTCAAATCCCCAAGTGCCTGATGTCCCGAAGTAGTTTTTACCATATTCTATGGCTGTTTCATAGGTGCGGCCTGCGGTGGTAAAAGTGATCTCCAAAGGTGTGATCCCATCTTTGATGTAAAAGCGACTCAAATCGCGCTTTTCTTGAATGGGGTTGTTCAAATCGGTTTGGCTGAATGATGTCAGTTGCCACTTGCCAGCCATACCTGAAACTTTATCGAATGGTTCACCTAGCTCACCTTCAATTGTCTTCTTACATGAGCTCATTGAAAGAACTCCAAGTAGAATGAATAAAATGGATATCTGTGTTTTCATAATTCTCTTAGTTACAGCCACCTTCTTCGTTTAAAATAAAGCCTGCGGCAGATGTTTCACCATTTGGGAATTGCAATGCCATACCCGGACAGTCCCAAGGTGCGTTGCGAACGGTAATTGCTTCTCCTTGTGTTCCTCTTCTTTTCAATTGATCTATCCATGTGCCTTCACACAGTGTTTCTTTCCATAGTTCCAATCTTGCGAATTCAACCACATCCGCGCCGCTGGCGCTAGGATCTACATCAAACAAACCTTCGCCAAAAGCACGGTCTCGAATCGAATTGATGTCGTCAATTGCAATATCTAAATCCTGATTCAAATGTCCGAGCGCCTCAGCCCTTATCATCAGCAAGCCTGTTAAATGAATCACAGGGATGTTATAGTACTCTTTGTTGTTGAAGCGGGTAACTTTATGAAAAGCGCCGTCGCTCGAAAACCAGTCGTTTCGCGCATCCGAAGGGGTTTGCTGCATGGTTGTAACAACCGATCCGCTGAATGTCAATGTCGGATTGGCATTGTTGTCTGATCGATAGTTGTCTCTAAACCCTTCACTCCGAATGTCCAATATGTTGCTCACAATCCCGAAGATGGTTTCACTGTTAATAGCATCTTGCTCGTAGCGATCAAGGTCAGTATCCAAGGTGAAAGCGTTTGAGCCGATTACTTCGTTAGCATAGGATACTGAAGTGGTATAGTCAGACATTTGGAAATACACCTGAGCCAATAGGGCTGAAGCGGCATGCTTATTTGCATAAACGCCGTTGCTAAGCGGTAAGTTGGCGCGAGCGAACTCTAAATCTTCAATGATGAAGTCGTAAACTTCTTTCACAGTAGAACGTGGCAGAGGCTCTTGGCTAGCTACTCGACGAATCGGAATGCCCAGATGACTGTTGTCGGCTGTGTAGTTGTATGGCTGTGCCCATAATTTAACTACCTGAAAATGACATAAGGCGCGGATGAATCGCACTTCAGCTTCCATTCTTGTCTTTTCCGATGACGATAGGTCTTCAATCAAATCGAAGTTGTCTAACAAGGCGTTTCCGCGGTATACTGCTCGATAGAAATCGGTGTAGACACCGTTTGTAAACGATGTGAAGAAGTTTGTCTCACGGTTCCAAACCGAAACAAAATCGTTGTTGTTTTCTGGAATTGCTAGGTTCTCTGTCAACAATTCTCCAACGTTTTGAACTCTTCCGTCATAGAGGTTTCCCAATACGTCGTAGTTCGAATTAAGCATGCGTTGTGCGTCATCCGCTGTTTGAAGCGCGTCTGCTGCAATAACAACGTCACCTGGCTCGAATTCGAGCAATTTGTCGCAGCTAGTCATTGTAACTACTGCGGTCAATGATATGATTAAATGATTGATTTTCATAGCAGTAAGATTAGAATGAGAAGTTTATGCTCAAGTTGTAAGAACGCTCTTGAGGTGGTGTCAAGTAGGTAACGTTCGGACTTAAGTTTCTGTCTTGCGCATTTTCAAAGTCACGCACCACTTCTGGATCAAGTCCAGGGAAGTTTGTAAGCGTAAACAAGTTGGTAACGTTGAAAACGACTCTGAACGAGCTAAACTTAAAGTTCTTGATCTTCACATTGGGGATGTTGTAGCCCAAAGATAAATTGCGCAAGCGGATGTATGAGGCATCGTAAACAAACAAGCTTGTGTTCCACCAAGGGAATCCTGAAGGCAAGCCATAGGTTGTTTCATCAAGCGTTAGCATTGGGAAGGTTGAAACGTCTCCAGGCTGTCTCCATCTGTCTAAAACTTCGGTGCGCATATTCCAATCGGTAACAACACCTAATTGGCGCTTCGAAGAGGAGTCAAATATTTTTGCACCAATGCTGTATGTCATCAATGCGGTAAGATCCCAATTCTTCCAGCTAAAGGTGTTTGTAATACCGCCCACGGCGTCAGGTAAACCGTCTCCTACGTATTTGCGTATTGCGTTATCGTAGTCGTAGGTTTCATTTCCTTCTAGGTCAATATACACAGGTAAACCATTGTCGGGATCTACATGTGAAAATTCTACGAGGTAAAATGATCCTACTGGTTTTCCAACAATTACGCGTGAGTCGTTGGTGCCGCCTGATACTGCATCTGGTGTGTAATTGCCTATGTCTACAAGCTCGTTGTAGTTGCGGGCGATGTTAAAGTCTGTTGTCCAATTAAACTTACCTACAATGTTGCGCGTCTTCACCGCAAATTCTACCCCACGGTTTAGAATTTGCGCTACGTTATCCCAGTAGTTTGTGAATCCGGTGCTTGGCGGAACGTTCACATTCAAAAGAACGTCGCGACTCATTTTGTGGTAGTAAGAAAGTTCGAAACTAACACGGTCGTTAAACATTCCCATTTCTAAAGCCATATCGAAGGTTCGAGATGTTTCCCACCTCAAATCAGGGTTCGCTAGCTGAAGCGGAAAGGTGATCGGCTGTTGATTATAAAGTATACCGTTGTCAACCTGAGAGAAGGTTCCAAAACGCGCGTAATCAGGAATCGCAGCATTACCAGTGATTCCATAGCTTGCACGTAGTTTCATGAAGTTGATTCGCTCAATTCCTTTCATGAAGTTTTCCTCGCTGATGATCCATCCCGCTGAAAGCGATGGAAAGAATCCATAACGGTTGTTACGTCCAAATCGTGAAGAACCGTCCACTCGCGCTGTTCCTTGGAAAACGTACTTGTTTTTCAAGGTGTAATTAACACGACCAAAATACGATAGGAATGACCATTGAGATGGGTTGTTGGCGGTGCGCAGCGCTGCGTCAAGGTTTTCTCGCAATGAGTCAACTTCATAAATTGGACCTGTAACATCTTGGAAGAACAATCCATATCCGTAACTGTCGGAGCGTTGGAATTCGCTACCAATAAGGAAGTTGAATTTGTGATCTTCTCCTAAGTCCCACAGATAGTTAGCCGTTCCGCTGTAGTTCCAATTCAATACGTAGTTGGCATAGCGGTTGGTTGACCCAAGGTCTGATGATTGTGATAGCGCGCCAGGATTGTAAACATCCTCACGTAAATGCATGTAGTCGAAACCACCGCTAAGCTTGATTGTTAGATTTTTTATTGGCGTTATCAATGCACTCAAGTTGTTAATTGAGCGGTCTTCGGTGTTGCGCCATTTTTTTAGGTTTTGAACCGCAACGGGGTTTTTACCTGAAAACAAGAAGTATTCGCCAGCTTCGTGAACCACATTGCCATCAGCATCCAATTCATCTTCTTCGTACTGAATAGGGTAGTAGGGCAGTGCTGTCGACATTGCATCTCCTAAGCCACCTGACCAAGCCACATCTACGCGGTGATTCAATCCACGACTGGCGCTGGTAGAAAATAGCACTTTCAGGTATTTATTCACGGTGTAGTCGAAGTTCAACCTACCACTTATGCGCTCGTAGCTGTTTCCTTGAAGAAATGAGCTGTTATCGTCGTAAGAGATACCGGCATACAAGGCGTACTTTTTTCCGCCTTTGCGCACTCCAAAATTGTAGGCTTGCTTGAAACCAACTCCTATGGTCTCGTCGACCCAGTTTGTATTGGTTTTCTGTGCTTTCTTAAATGCCAATTCACGTGTTTCGGCGTCGTCGCTTGCAGAAGAGAAGTTTGGCAGCCAGACATACCCTGTTCCACCATCATTTTCCCAAGCTTCTTGACGTAGGGTGAGGTACTCATCGGTAGTCAGCATGTTTGGTAACGACGCGGGCGTAGAGATACCAAAACGAGAACTAAAGTCGTACTGCGTTCCTTGGGTACCTCTTTTTGTGGTAATAAGTATAACACCATTCGCACCGCGAGATCCGTAAATACCGGTAGCAGCTGCATCTTTCAAAATCTCGACAGATTCTATGTCGTTTGGATTGATGGTAGCAAGTGGATTGTTGTTCAATGCGCCGCTGTTTCCGCGTAAAAAGTAATCTTGTGTGATCGGAATACCATCTACAACATACAGTGGGTCTCCACCAGCTGAAACGGAGGCCACACCGCGCACTCGAATGAGTGACCCAGCTCCTGCAACTCCCGATCCTTGTGATACTTGCACTCCCGCTGCCTGTCCTTGCAACGCTGCTTCAAAAGAAGGTGTCGGCATTGATGTAATGGCCTTACTCTCAATCTTTGCTATGGATCCTGTTACTTCGCGTTTGCGCTGAACCCCATATCCAACGACAACAACGTCGTCAAGGAAGATTGCATCTTCTTTGAGTGTTACATTCAATGTCACTGTTTCTCCAACCCCAACAGTAAACTCTTTGGATTGCTTGGTGTAACCGACGAACGTTACGTCAATAACATTCTTTCCTGGTTTGACTTTCAGTTCGTACGAGCCATCAATGCCGGTTGACGCTCCGGTTGTGGTCCCGGAAAGTACGACGCTGGCTCCAGGCAATGGACCTTTTGCATCTGAAATGACACCTTTAACTGTTTGGGCTGACATTCCAGCAGCAAACAGCACGAAAAAGATGCTCAATACTATTCTTAATCGATTCATTAGTTTTGGTTTATAAGGCTTCTCAAACTTAATATAAAGGTGCTTGAACTGCACTTCCGAAGATTAGTTTTTAATCACGATGCGTGCAGTGCGTCTAGAAATTCCATCAAAAACTTCCAATAGATATGTTCCATCATTAAGCGCAGGAAGGGTAAGGTAGTTTCCGCCGAGGTTGTCAGTTCCATTTTGGCGGATGTTGAACACACTTCTTCCTGTAATGTCATAAACCTGTATGAGGAGATTCTTTCCGGTCGCTCCTGGGATGTGGAAGTTGATGTCTCCATTGCTTGGGTTTGGGAACACTATCATGTCTTGAGCAACAATGATCTCATCAAGTTCGGTGCTCAAATCTGGTGTTGGCAGCAGTGCATCCGTGTAGATGTGGTATTCTCCTGGCGCAAACGACATTGTTGCATTCAAGTCGGAAACGCTTATAGAATTTCCGGTTAAGTAGTCATACCATGTTCCTGTATGTTGAAAACCAGGAACCATGTTGATTGTGCTCACGTCGAAATTCCCTACAATGGTTACTTTCATGTCGTTGCTATTCAGATGGACACGCTTTCCAAATCCACCCAAGTCGATATTGAAATCAGAGGTCATAAATACGGGATAATCAGCCTTGAGATTGGCTAGCGCTGCAGTTACTTTATACAGGCGCTTGCGGGCTTGAACATCTAGGTAATCCCAGCGAATCGGTTTCGGATCTGTTCTGCAACTTTCATTGATAGTGCCGTTGTTGCAGTAATTGATGCTGAATTCATAACCAAGTTCGCCGAATTGCCAAAGCATTTTCGGACCTGGAAGGGGAAGTAAGAAGCAATGCACCAATTCCATGCGGGCCAATGCTGTGTTCAACTGTGTGATGTTGTATGATCCGTTTGAATTTCCGAACAACAAATTTTTGTACATCAAACGCTCTTCGTCGTGACTTTCAGCATAGGTTATAAGGTGAGGGGCACCCCAACCGCGTGAAGTGTGAACACCCCAGCTTAAGTTTGAAGGGTAGCCCATTGATGCTTCATTGTAATCGTGGTTCATATTGCCCCAAAGCATGAAACCTAAATTAGAAAGTACGGTTTCTTCGCTATTATCTGCAAAGTGCTCAAGAATGAAATAGGTATCTGGAAACGAGTTCCATGTGTCATTCGCATAGTCTGTCAAAATGTCTATTCGACTTTGATCGTAAGCATTCCATGCACCAATATTGCCAAGGGTGTTGTTCTGTGTGTAGCCTTTGCTCAAGTCTAGTCGGTAGCCATCAATATGGTATTCATCTACCCAATATTTGAAAACTCGTTTTACAAAGTCTTTGGTCGCGCCGCTGCTGTGGTCATAATCATAGCCTACATTGAAGTCGTGACGAGGTGTCTCGTTAAACCAAGGGTTTTGAGCAGATGGCTGTCCCCATTGTCCGGCCGAAGGGTCGAAATACATGCGTACCTGTGGATTCGATCCGAAACTGTGATTCAATGCGATATCCATGATTACAGCCATTCCTCTGTTGTGACACTCATCAACGAGCATTTTCAGCGCTTCTTCTGTTCCGTAGTATTTGTCGGGAGCAAAGAAGAAGGCAGAGTTATAGCCCCAGCTGATGTTGCCTTCAAATTCATTGATTGGCATTAATTGTACTGCTGAAACGCCAAGGTTTTGAAGGTAGTCTAAAGAATCGCGAAGCGTCTCGTAGTCATGACGTTCTACCCAGTCGCGGAGTAACAATTCATAAATCACTAAGCGCTCTTTCGGTGGCTTTTCATAGCTCTGATCGGTCCATGAAAATGGTGTTTGGTTTGTCTGCAATACAGATACCGCATCTTGGCCTGTTCCATCTATCGGGAAGTCTATCAGGTTGGGATACGTTATTTCTGGTATAAAACCGTCGTTCCAATAGTCGAGTATTTTCTCTGTGTAGACATCCGCAACGCGCATGTTATCTGGTAAGATGTGGTATTGGAAACGGTATTCTTGTCCAGGTGTCAACCCATCAATCTGCAACCAATAGCGCTGTCCACCAGGTACTGGTGTCATCAAATAATCGAGGTCGAATTGCCAGTCGTTGAAATCACCAACTACAAAAATGTGATCTTTAAAGGGAGCGTGTATTTGTAAAACGACGCTTGTCCCCGAAAGGTAGTTAATACCATCAATGGTTCCTCCTGGTGCACTCGTTGCTGATAGGGTAGGAAGTACTATGATAATGATTTCATCTTCGATGGATGTTGAACCGTTGTCGGCACTCAATGTAACGAGGTATTCTCCCTCAGCCATTTCTTCAAAGGTGTAATCAATGCTGGTAGCTGAAGCTGCTGAAGCAACTACACTGCCATTGATTAATATTGAAAGGTCTGCGGATTCAGAACTCTGGCCTGTCAAATCTACCATTGCACCGGGAAGAATGGCTAAACTTGATGCTGCAGGTGTCAAAAATAAAGCTGAAAAGCTGCCATCAGAAATGCTGAAATAGATGTCTCCTCCATCAGCTTCTCTTCCGACAAGGCCGCCCGACTGGTTGCGAAATACCATCGATAATTGTTCGATGGTCTCACCGCCTGTAAGTCCGTAAAATTGAGCTAGTGTTTGTCCGCCAAAATCAAAACTGTGTATGTTGTTCCCTTCCGGACTCATCAATACATTCGCATCGGCCGTGCCCCAGTTGCCTTGGACATGTTGCCAGTCTGAAAGGCCTGAAGATAAGTTGGTTATAACTCCAGTGTGGATGTAAACAGGGACTACGTTTTCCAGGTCACCATTGCCCTCAGTTGCATCATAAAACAATGTTACTTGATCGTTTTGAGTTGGAAATGCAGGCTCAGTCCATACAATTTGTCCAAATGATAAGGTGTAACAGGCTGATAGCAAGATGGTTATGACCGTCGACTTCATGTTTTTGGATTTGAATTCTGTCAAATATAAAGAAAGTGTCAATAAGACACTATCTAAATCTTAACGATTCTAACAATCCTTTCTTCGATTTTCAACAAGTAGATACCCGTTTCCATTTCGGAAATGTCAATCATCACTGCGTTGCAGTCGCTTTTCAGGAGTTGTCCGCTCGTGTTCATTAGTTGATAACAATTACTTTCCGAAAAAGTTACAATGCCGCGTGTTGGATTTGGGTAAACAGCAATGAGGTCGGTGTATGACTCGTCAATATACACGAGATGATTCGATTCATTTGGCGTGGGTGTATCAAAAAGAATCCATGTGTTGTTACCGTCTTCTGCTCTCCCGTAGCTCTGGTCTGATAGCAAAGGGGGAGATGCAATGTGGTCGACTACTCTGAAAGCGCCATTTTGCAGTCGTAAAAGATACAGGTTCTCGCCACCATTCGATAGTCTGAACGCAGCGTGATTTGCACCATCATTGTGGTCGTTATCAGCCCATGTGAAGGTAAATCCATTCCCGCTGACGACTTGATTTGGGGCTTTGAAGAGCTCGGGGATTTCGAGGTTATCCGTCAAACGATAATCTGAAAACTGAACTCCGGTAGCGAGGTTGTTATAGCACTCAATCCAATCAGCAAACTCGCCAGTAGCATCTGAAATGGTCGTAGCATTATCCGACATTAACTCATTGATAACGAGTGAGGCCTGTCCGATTGAAGTCCATGCTTTGCGCTCACTGCAGCTCACTTCAAAGGTGTTTCCGCTTGCTACAGCAAGGATGTTGAAGGTTGCCAGGTCTGATGATGCGGGCAGTAGCGTGCTCCAGATGTTGTCTCCCGCGACTAAATCACCGTTTGCGCCTGAGTCGTTGAGGGTTACCTGCTCTTGAAAGCCGTTGTCCCAAGATATATCCGCTATTAAACTGTTCAGATTGTCAGAACCGTTTAAAACACTCGCTTTAATGAAGATATTGTTGTCGATTCGCGGCGTTGGAACAGGGATGTCGATAACCAATGGGTTATTGAAAGACTCCAACTGTTGAGAAGCGCTATTGTATCTTTCTTGGATATATTGTTTTAAGCCCTGCGAAACATGACCGCCCCAGCCTTCGTCGAGAGAAGCCATAAATGCATCGTCATCAAATCCGTAGTCAAAAGTTCTGTATTCATCCAACAGAGCGTCGGGTGTTATAAGTTCTAACAATTCATCAAGCCGGACTGAAATAGCTTCTTCCGTTAATACTTCGTTCATGTACTTATCGAAATAATATGTGTATCGATTTCGATATTCAGCATTTTGCAATAGTCGGTTTGCGAGTGGACGATTGTTTTGTGCCCAGTTGTAAATGTTTCGAGCGCTCCAATCAATTCCGATCCAATCGATCCCGAGGGTGTTGTCTAAGTCGTATTCAACGAAAGTGAATTTATTGTCTTGCGTGCGTTGAACGAGGTAATAATTGTTGTTGTTCCATGCGTATCCATCCCAATGTCCGATTAGCACTTCGAAGGCCAGTGTTCTCAAATACAGATCGACGTCGAAAACTTGCTCAATGGCACATGGCAGCTGACTGTTTGATGAGTTGTTGAGTATGTCTATAAAGTGGACAAGTTCCGCATAGTCGTCGGCAACGCCATTGTTCTTCAATTCGTATGTCCTCGTCCCCCAAGGTGCCTGCTTGTAATCTTCCTGGTTGTTACTTATAAAATCCAAGTTGGCTCCATAATAGCATTTGTAGAAGTTTCTAGCGTCAGAGCCAAATCGATCGGAGATAAAATTCTCATCGATGTGTTCTACATTTAGGTATAGTCCAACATACGAGTCGTTAATGAATAGTTTGACATGTCCGCAACGTGAGTATGTCAATCCAGCTTGATCGGCCATTTCCCAATTTATTCTGCTACGCAGGATAGAGGGGTCGTTGTGCTCACCATTGAGATTGAGTTTCTCCAATCCGTGCCACTCGCCACCAGCCGTGAACGTATTAAAGCTCACTTTGAACGATTTTTTCGCAGCCAGTCGAGAAGTATTTCCACGCAGACGAAAGCCGATGTTGCCCACCGTTTCAGTGCCAAGGGAACTTATGAAAGTGAAAGAAGCTTCATGCTCGAAGTCGCTGTAAACACTGTCAGGGTGAAGCAATAAATCAAGAGATTCTTGAGCGATATCAATGTGCACCTCAGGTATTTCATTTTGGAGAAATACTTCTCCCCAAGAAGGTGCAGACCATTGAGCGCTTAAGGTGCAGATACCAAAAGCAAACAACAGCAAAAAGCTGAAAGTTCTCATGAATTATTTTTAGGAGGATTAGATTTCCTCGTTTTCATCACGCTCAAAGCGGAAAAGTTGTGCTGGCTTATGGAGCACACCTTTTTGCTTTTCATCAAGAGGAATTACTTGATCCATTTTCTTGATGTTCTTCCTGAAGTTCCTTTTATCTAACTTCTTGTCTAAAATTACTTCATAAAGCAATTGAAGCTGACTCAAGGTGAATTTTTCTGGCAACAATTCGAAACCGATATGCTTCGTTGTAAGTTCTTCTCGCAATGCCGCTAAGCCTTGGTCAACGATTTCGTTGTGGTCAAATGCCAATTGAGGCACTGCGTTAATCTCAACCCATTTCGCTTCACCAGCGAAAGAAGATGCTTGTGGCTGATACTCATCCATTTTCACCAAAGAGTAGTAAGCTACGGTAATAACTCGGCGTTCAGGGTGTGCTCTAAAATTCCGCAGCCATTCTTGGTCTTTTAATCCACGAACGCGATCGGGGTCGCCAAACGTATAGAACTGCTTAAGGTAAATGCCGTCGAGCGAAGTAAGTTCATACAAAACACGTGCAGCACTATCGTCTAAGCTTTCTTCTGTGTCGACCAAGTTTCCTGGTAGCGCCATCTGAAGTTGTTCTTTGGAAAGCGAGCCATCGGCAGGGTTTTTCTGTTCGATAAGGAGAACTTTTAATTCCTCGCCATCAAAGCCAAATAGCACGCAGTCAACTGATACGTCGATTTCTGTTGTCTTATCTTTTTCCATAGCTTCCTTGGTGACGCAAAACTAAGCATTCGTACATTAATTATACTAAGCTTATTGCTTGATTATTACCTTTGACTCAGTTGCGTAGTTTGAAAAAAAATATGGAAAACTTGAAAAGTGTAAAATATACACTAACTTAGCGAAAGATAAGGTTATGACAAAAAAGTTAAGAAAAATAGGGGTGTTGACTTCCGGTGGAGACTCGCCTGGAATGAATGCTGCCATCCGCGCCGTGGTGCGCGCTGCTGTTTATAACGACATTGAAGTAGACGGAATCTTTCAAGGTTATGACGGATTAATACGTGGTGACTTTAAAAGATTGAATGTACGCTCAGTTGCAAAAATCATTGAACGCGGCGGTACAATACTAAAATCTGCCCGTTCTGAAGAGTTTCGCACTGTTGAGGGGCGCCGAAAAGCGTTCGAGAATTTAAAGGAGCGAGAAATCGATGCCTTGATTACTATCGGAGGAAATGGTACGTTCACTGGGGCGCATATTTTCACCGAAGAGTATGGGATTCCTGTGATGGGTATTCCGGGTACGATCGACAATGATTTATACGGTACAGATAGCACCATTGGGTTTGACACAGCCACAAACACTGTTGTTGAGGCTGTTGATAAAATACGAGATACTGCCAACAGTCACAACCGCTTATTTTTTGTTGAAGTGATGGGTCGTGATTCGGGTTTCATTGCGCTGCGTGCAGGAATAGCCACGGGTGCCATTGCTGTTTTGCTGTCTGAAGAGGAGATGAGCATTGACGACTTGATAGGAGTTCTCGAGAAAAGTGCAGAAAGCAATAAGACAAGCAGCATCGTTATCGTTGCCGAAGGCGATGCCAATGGTGGTGCTTACGAAGTAGCAAGAAAAGTGAACGAGCGATATGCTCAATACGAGACCAGGGTGACCGTTCTCGGGCATATACAAAGAGGGGGGACGCCTAGTTGTTGGGATCGCGTTTTGGCTAGTCGCATGGGTGTTGCTGCTGTAGAGGGATTAATAGAAGGACGAACAGATGTCATGATTGGTATTTGTAACGATATAGAAACATATACTCCGCTTTCAGAAGCTATAAAAGAGAAGTTCAGATTAAACAAAACTGAGCTTCGCATTGCAAAAATACTTTCGATTTAACTGCAAAGAAATATGTCACAACGCATTGCTATCAATGGATTTGGTCGTATCGGCCGCTTAACATTTCGTCAACTTATCGGCCGTGAAGGCGTGCAGATAGTTGCAATCAACGACCTTACAGATGTCGAAACGCTAGCGCATTTGTTGCGTTTTGATAGCGTTCACGGAAAGTATCCGGGTTCGGTTGAAGTCCGCAACGGACATCTTTTTGTCGATGGACAAACAATAGAGGTTCATGCAAGTAAAGATCCATCGGCTTTGCCATGGAGCGACTTGAAAATCGATGTAGTAATTGAATCTACAGGTATTTTCGTCGATAGAGAAGGAGCAGGTAAGCACATTCAAGCTGGAGCTCGCAAAGTTGTTATCACAGCGCCTGCAAAAGGAAATGTTCCAACAGTTGTTTTGGGAGTGAACGAAGAGATCATCAATTCAGAAATGGATATTGTTTCGAATGCCTCATGCACCACCAACTGTTTGGCTCCGATGGTAAAAGTATTGGATGACGTTTTCGGTGTTGAGAAAGGATATATTACAACCATTCACGCCTACACCGCTGATCAGCGATTGCAAGATGCACCTCACAAAGATCTGCGCCGTGCGCGCGCTGCGGCGTTGAGTATGATACCAACGTCTACTGGTGCTGCGAGCGCAGTTGGATTGGTGTTGCCTCAAATGAAGGGCAAGCTAGACGGACAAGCGGTTCGCGTGCCTACGCCGGATGGTTCATTGACTGATTTGACAGTTATTTTGAAAAGAGAAGTGACAGCTGAAGAGGTCAATGCAGCAATGAAATCAGCTGCTGAGACAAGTTTGAAAGGAATTCTTGAGTACAGCACAGACCCTCTTGTGTCTATAGATATTGTAGGGAATACACATTCTTGTATTTTTGACAGCGAATTGACCTCCGCAAACGGAACTTTGGTCAAAGTCTTGGGTTGGTACGACAATGAAGTGGGTTACTCTGCGCGTGTTGCTGATCTTGTTTGTAAACTGGGCTAAGGCCTTTTGAAGCTTAGACAATGATTCTAATAGCTGATAGCGGTAGCACGAAGTGCGACTGGTTGTTAATTGATCGACAAGGAAATAAAAAAGGGGAGTTTCACACCATGGGTTTGAATCCTTATTTCCATAACGAGGCGATAATAGAGAATGCGGTGCGGACTTGTGAAGGTCTTATCGATATTGCGGATACAATACATCACGTATTTTTCTACGGAGCGGGAGCTTCTTCAGAGAAACTATGTGCGATTGTGAAACGAGGCTTAGAGGTTGTTTTTACCGAAGCCGGCATTCTTGTAGATCACGATTTGGTAGCTGCTGCATACTCCACTTACGAAGGAGAGCCTGCCATTTCCTGTATCATTGGTACAGGTTCTAATTCGTGTTATTTCGATGGTGAATCGGTAGTAGAAGAAGTGCCTGCATTGGCTTATATATTAGGCGATGAAGCAAGCGGCAGTTGGTTCGGTAAAATGCTTTTGAGGGATTATTTTTACAAAAAGTTGCCGGAAGAGATACGAACTGATTTCGACGCAACTTTCCAATCAAGCAAGGAAGAGATCATGCGGAAGATTTACAATGAGCCAAATGCAAATGTTTATCTCGCAGGTTTCACTCGTTTCATAGGAAAGCACGCCACTCATCCCCATGTTCAAGCATGGGTTCAGGATGGTTTGCTTACCTTTCTAAAAATTCATGTCGAGTGTTTCCCGAATTACCGAGATGTGAAGACACACTTTGTGGGTTCAATCGGCTTCTATTTTAGCGATATGCTTAAGAAAGTATGTGAGCAAGAAGGAGTGCAACTCGGAATGATCATTCGCAAACCAATTGAACGATTGGCAGATTATCATATTAACTACCTGTTACCGCAACTGCAGAAATCATGAAACTCTCCAAAATAGCTGTCATTGCCCACAATAAGATGAAGCCCTTGATGGTCGAATTTCTCAAAGAACGAGAAGACTGGCTTTGGGGTAGAGAAATATTGGCAACGGGGTTGACTGCAGATTTTGTGGAACAAGAGGGCTTTAAGGTAAAAGTTACCCACCTAAATCCAGGAAAGGAAGGAGGGTATTCTCAATTGAGAGAGCTCGTTTCGAATGGGAATGTTAGCATGGTTATCTTTTTCAGAGATCCGGAGATTGTTCAAGACTATGAGCAAGAAGTAACCGAATTTCTGAAAGAATGTAATAGACAAAATATACCACTTGCCACGAATCCGTCGAGTGCGGAATTGATCATACTGGGTTTGATTAAAATGGAGGCCTCGGAGAAGATTCGCAACAGGGCAGGACAAGTCTAAATGGCTACAATGAAAGCATGTATTTTTGATATGGATGGAGTCATTGTAGACTCTGCGAAGTACCATTTCCTCGCTTGGCAGCGTCTTGCTGAAGAGTTGAGCATCGATTTTGATCATCACGACAATGAGGCCTTGAAAGGCTTGAGCAGGGTAGATAGCTTGGAACGTATTTTAATCAAGGGTGGACTTTTATTGGACAACAACACCAAAGAAGTTCTGATGGAGAAAAAGAACAAGTGGTACCTTGAGTTTATATCAGATATGAGGCCTGAAGAGGTTTTACCTGGCGTAAAAGAATTTCTGGTGATGTTGAAAGAGGAAGGGGTTAAAATCGGTTTGGGTTCATCTAGCAAGAATGCTCAGATGATTCTTGATAAAACCAAATTGGCTCCATTTTTTGATGTCGTTGTCGACGGCAACCAAGTAACATTTTCAAAGCCTGACCCCGAAGTCTTTATCAATGGAGCGCGTCAATTGAATGTTTTACCATCTGAGGTTGTTGTGTTCGAAGATGCTGAGGCAGGTGTAGACGCAGCCTTATCTGGCGGATTTCATGTTATTGGTGTTGGCGACGTCAATGTTTTGTCGAAAGCTGAAGGAGTGATTCGTACTTTTGAAGGATTAACACCCTCGGATGTCCGTACAATGCTCAACCTTTGATTTGAAATAATCATGATCAAATATCTTTTAGAAGATGAATGGAAGGTCATAGAAGATCGATTCCATCCTCAGTATCAGCGCAGCTCAGAGTCAATTTTTTCGATCGGGAACGGTCGTTTCGGACAGCGCGCCAATTTCGAAGAAACATACAGTGGAGATCATCTTCAGGGGAGTTATATCGCAGGTGTTTATTATCCTGATAAAACCAGAGTAGGTTGGTGGAAGAACGGTTATCCAGAATATTTCGCCAAAGTTCTAAATAGCATCAATTGGATTGGTATTCGTGTTTTCGTCGACGAGATTGAGCTTGATCTGAATACTTGTGAAGTGCTATCATTTTGGCGGGAGTTGGACATGAAATCGGGTATGCTTCACCGCAGTTTTGAAGTTAAACTCTCGAACGGGAAGAGAATTGCTGTCAAAGCAAGTCGATTCTGCTCCATGAGCGATGACGAAACTGCTGCTATTTCATACAGAGTTACGGCCAAGGAGTCTGCGCAGTTGCGCGTGCAGTCATATCTCAATGGCGACGTTGCGAATGAAGATACCAATTGGGACGAAAGATTCTGGTTGGATCGGGGAGCTCAGGCCGACACCCGTTTGGCGAGTGTAGCAGTAGAGACCAAGAAAACAGGCTTTTTGGTTGCAGCCTCTATGATTACACGGTTCAATGGAGAGTTACCTCAAGATGCTTCATCTCGAGGTTTTTTTGCTGAACAAACATATTCAAAGCATCTGGAAGCGGGAGAAGAGTTGCATGTGGAGAAGTTTGTTGGAATCGTTAACTCTCTGAATTATACAGAAACTGAGTTGTTATCGGCATCTCAAACATCCGCGAAGCGAATAAGCGAAATAGGATTTGAGTCAGCCCGCGAGTTTCACGGACAGTTTTGGGACAAGATATGGGCGAATGGTGATATCAAAATAGAAGGAGACATCCCTGCACAGCAGGGGATACGATTCAATATTTTCCATTTGAACCAGACCTACACCGGTGAAGATGCTCGACTAAATATTGGTCCAAAAGGATTTACTGGAGAGAAGTACGGGGGGTCGACTTATTGGGATACCGAGGCGTATTGTCTACCATTTTATCTTAACACACATCCGTCAGATGTCGGACGTCAGCTGTTGGTTTATCGATACAACCAACTTGGTAAGGCCATTGAGAACGCCGAGAAACTTGGATTTAGTGGCGGAGCTGCCTTATATCCGATGGTCACTATGAATGGTGAAGAGTGCCATAACGAGTGGGAGATTACCTTTGAGGAGATCCATCGCAACGGCGCCATTGCTTTTGGGATATACAATTATATACGACACACAGGAGATCGCAAATACATGGCCGAGTATGGGTTTGATGTAATGCTAGGGATTTGCAGGTTTTGGGCGCAACGAGTGAATTGGAGCGCCGAAAAGAATGCTTATGTGATGTTGGGAGTTACAGGTCCGAATGAGTATGAGAACAATGTAAATAACAATTGGTATACGAATTATTTGGCGAAGTGGTGTTTGACTTACGGTTTGAAGTCGATTATTTTCTTGAAGGAGACTTATCCGCAATTGTACTCTGAAAAAACCGAAAAGTGGAGTTTTAATGAGGCTGAAGAGACGAGTAAGTGGGCTGAAATAATAGAGTCAATTTATTTACCACAAGTAGAAGGGACGAATATCAGGCTTCAGCAAGACGGATATTTGGATAAGGACCAGCTTTTGGTTTCTGATCTAAAGGATTCTGATAGACCGATTAATCAAAAATGGTCGTGGGATAGAATTTTACGTTCCCCGTATATAAAGCAGGCGGATGTTTTACAAGGAATCTATCTTTTCGAGCATCATTTTGATTTAGAAACGATCAGAGATAATTTTGAATTTTATGAGCCGAGAACTGTCCATGAGTCTAGTTTATCCCCATGTGTACACGTTATTTTAGCAGCGAAAATAGGCGAGTTAGATAAAGCTTATGAACTGTATTTACGGACAGCACGTTTGGATTTAGATGACTACAATCACGAAGCATATCAGGGCTTGCACATAACAGCAATGGCTGGTACATGGATGTCTGTTGTAGAAGGTTTCGGCGGACTTCGATTCCGCGATGGGCTAATAAAGTTGTCTCCTGTTTTGCCAAAAGCTTGGAAGGCTTACTCGTTCAGAATTTCATTCAGAGAGCGCACCCTTCTCGTTGAAGTAAGCCAGGATGAAACGAAAGTAAGTTTAGAAACGGGTGAGTCTTTGGAAATTGAATTAAACGGACAATTGATCAGATTATAAGTTTATTCTACAGAACAAGTAGTATTGTAGAGACTGAGAAATATAAAAAGATCGCTAACACCTACGATTCCGTCATTATTGAAATCTGCTGCGGCGCAATCAGACAAATCGCAACCGTCAAAAGTGCAGGTTCCGTCATCCATCGTTGCTAGTGACGAATAGTTGACGGCAGTTTCGTAGGTGCAACCAACAACCTCAAGATCATCGCATATACCGTTGTTATTGAAGTCGTTCAAACAATTCCCATTACAATCGGCGTAAGCCGTTGGAAAAACACAAGTGTTGTCATCAACATTAGCAGAAGCATTGTAGTTGCAGGCTTCTGGATCTGTACAACCATCAATTGGATCGTCAGCAATTACTTTGATTTGTGCACTTCCAAGAACATTGAATGCCAAGTTTTCGACCCGAATAGAGATGTCATAGACACCTGGTGAAAGAGGGTCATAATTTGAGGCCGACGGTCCGGCAATGGCTAACCAATAGTTAAAGCCCAAATTCTCGGAACCTTGCCTGAAGGAAGCTGATGATTGTCCGATGCTCGCCATGACCGCTGATACAGGCAGATCGAAAGCAGCAGATTGAGTTGGTCCATCAATTGGATCGAAGTCAATGCTCACATAAATTTGAAGATCTTCGAAAGTGTACTCACCGAGATTGATGCTATAGATGAAATCCCATGTCCCAATTCCGGGCACTGGAGTAGGGTCGAAAAAACTTGTCTGACTATATCCTGTCAGTACATGGTATTCATTATTGTTAGTTGGTACAACATCAGCGACGAAGCGCTTGTTTACTTTTAGTCCGAGTTGCACTGGTCCATGGTCTAATATGGCAGCATGCAGGTTGCTGATTCCAGTCCCTACAGAAATCGGGTCGTTCAATTGTGCATTGTAAGAGACGATTGATTGGAATGATTCACAAGAGCCGTCATCAATACTTGCAAGAGGATTGAAATTGAGTGCCCAGATATTGGTGCAACTAGATTGTGCTATTGAGTTCAGGGATGTGAGTAGGAGGAAGGATAAGAGTAGTTTCATGGTTATGGATTATAAATTTCTATCCGCAATTGAACTATGGGCCTGTCCAATTGCGGATAGGTTGAAATTAGCGAAAAATTACAGATAAATCTGCATTCGTAAAATAGAATTGCTCATCCACAAAGTTGCTTGTGATAGCATTGGATAAATTATTTAATTCATGGTTTTAAACTAAAATTCAATGTGTAAAAAGCTAAACCAATCGATCTTGAGATCGGAAACCAAATCGAGACTTTTCGTCAAAGAATTGAGAGAGTCCATAGGTCTCGAATGCACTAATTGTGGGTGTAAAAAATTCAATTGGATGCAAGCCAGGTGGAGATGGCAGTGCAAGAAATGCAGCAATACGATTACCTTGAAGGGTGGTACAATAATGAAGAATAGCAATCTTCCAATTAGTCTGTGGTTGAAAGCTATGAATTTGTTCACTCAGGAATGCGGCGAGATATCTGCTTTGTCTTTGAAGAGTAGATTAGGTTTCAAACGATACGAACCTGCCTGGTATTTGCTTCATAAACTAAGGTCTGCAATTGGCGTTTATATACAAGATTCTAAATGCTCAGTTATCCCCGAAGATGTTGCCTTCTCTGGTTTCTTGGATGTCAAGGAAGTTAAGATCCCAAAACATGCTACGGGATGTCTATGCGAATGGGCCAGTACTCAGCAGACAAAAGCTAAAATTACAGAGCTACCAGTTGAGAACGCTAACAAACGGTTGAAAATATTAATTCTTAATGAGCCGAAATATATCGTGTTACATGAACTAAGTCCTTGCGAAAAGGATCACCCTAGACGACGATTCGCTCTTAAAAAGATAACGAGTCAGAATGTGAAACATCAAGATCAGTTTAGTAAACATCTTCTCGTGGAACGTCAATTCAAATCGGCATTGTTTCACAAGGTGAAAAATAAATTATTACGTGTCCATAGAGGAGTTTCGATGAGGTACGTTCAGCAATATTTGCAGGAGTTTAATTATTTCAATGCTTTTGTAAAGAGACGACAATCGGCGGAAATACTTTTAAAGCTGGTGATGACAACCGCCTGGTAGCATTTGAGAGTGATTATTTCTAAATGAATTGGTACAAATTTTTAGGTCAGGTTTCAATTTCGGTTTTTGTCACTTTGACGTGTGTTTTCTTTGAATTTGATGTGGTTTCGTTGGGACAAGTGAAAATGAAGAATATTAGTTCCTGAAAATTCAATAATCTATCCGCAATTGCACTATTTGAACAGTTTAAAAGCGGATAAATGGGTCATAGCAATTGCTTAAAAATAGAACGAAAATCCTTGGTTTCTGAAATTTCAATAATCTATCCGCAATTGCACTAATTGCACAGTTCAAAAGCGGATATATGAATTATGTCAATTCTAAAAACACCGGACAATGATCCGACCCCCCTACTTCACCCAGAATGCCACTTTCCAAGACTCTCCCTTTCAAGCTTTCATTGACAATAAAGTAATCTATTCGCCAACCAATGTTCTTCTCTCGAGCATTCATTCTGTAACTCCACCAAGAATATGAAATTTCATCTGGGTGCTTCAATCGAAAACTATCTATAAAACCACGTTCTAGAAGTGAACTAAATCCATCTATCTCAACCTGAGTATAACCTGCCGTCTTGTTGAAATTCGATTTCGGACGAGCTAAATCTTTCTCTGTATGCGCTACATTCAAATCACCACAGCATATAACAGGTTTACTAATAGACAACCTCTCTAAATAATTCCCGAAATCTAAATCCCACTTTTTTCTGTAGTCCAACCTGGCAAGCTCGTTTTGAGAATTTGGCGTGTATACTGTTACCACATAGTAATCTGCATACTCCGCAGTCAAAACTCTACCCTCCGAATCATGTTCCTCTTGGCCAATACCAAAATAGATATTAACAGGCTTTTCTTTGGTCAAAAGAGCAACGCCACTATATCCCTTTTTCTCCGCTGAATTGCTATATATATGATAACCATCTAATTCTTTGAGCGCCTCGCGCACTTGATCGTCTTGAGCCTTCGTTTCTTGAAAACAAATAATATCGGGTGAATCCAAAATTCCACCAATTATCCCTATCAACCCTTTAGATTCTAATGACCGAATCCCATTAACATTCCATGAAATCAACCTCATTTCAGTCTTCTATTTTTATCAATTTCTTTTGTGTTAGCCAACCTATTATACTCACTGCGTCATTCTCAACAGCCATGTCTTCACTAATCATTAATAACCGCATTAAGTACTTATCACTCTCTGCAAAGTCCTCCGAAACTTCCATGTTTACCAAATGGTCATAACTGGATGCGAAAACAACTTTCGATACCACGAAAACGAGATTGTCTAAATCAAAACTGACTATCAATTTTGTCTCGTCTTCCTCTATCGATAATTCATAAAAACCGGGGAACTTCACAAATTCAACACTCCAAAATCCGACATATCCCATTGAGAAAAATGGATACAAGGTGTACGTGTATGGCACACCCAACTGATCGAAAAGTTCCTTCAGTCGGGCCATTTTACTTTTAAATAATTTTCCAATACTTTCTTCAGAATCGAAATTTTCGAAATTTGCCCACCGCTTATTGGAGTTGTAATATTCAAAATCTCCTAGTCGCAACTTATAATTAAAGCCGCTGTCCGAATCCAATACATAACCGGGATAGTACCACTTCATCCCTTTTTTTATACCGAAATCGACTTCCTTTAGCATGGTGTACACCCCTAAGCTGTATGCCGAATAGCTGGCGTCATATAGACATAGCAAACTAGCTATTGAACGTTCTCCCAAATCGAAAAAACTAACGGCTATAAGTTTGTCACCATCATAAACACATACCTCGCGGGTGTCGAAAACTGAAGTCGGTAATGAACTGTTCAGGTAGTCACTCAAAGATGGATGTATAAAGCCTTGAAATTTGTGCTTCTGCTTCTGGTAAAGCAACTCCTTTTGCTCATTTGGAAAGGCATTCGAAATTTTTACGTGAAATCGTTCTTCTACCTTCTTCACGATTTTCCGTTGACTCTTTCTCAAACTGAATCGCTCGAGGTTGAGTCGGATATTTACAACTGAATAAATCTCCTTGTCTAAACAAAGTAAATCCATCTTGTACAGCATTACCGACCCACGAAACCATCCGGAAGCGAGGAATATGTCATACCGAGATGGCGACAACCTTTGGGGGTAATAAGTTTGGACAAGCATTCAGCAAGCGATTGTAAAGCGAATGTATTAATTTTTAAACAAATTTCTTATCCGATTTCCTTCTACAACCATTTGGTGGTCAACCGGGAAATGACCTCCTTGAAGTTGCTGTAAGGTGGGAAGATCATTTGAACCATATTGAGTGTGCTGCGCTGCTTTACGAAACTTCTTAAATTCGAAAAGGTCTCAAAGCCGGCTTGACCATGTGATTTGCCAATTCCGCTTGCATTGATTCCGCCAAATGGTAAACCAGGAAAAATGAATTGAACAAATGTTTCGTTAATGCCTGTTGTGCCTGATCGTGAACCGTAAATCCAATTTCGAATGTTGACCTGATTCTTCGAAAATATGTAGTATGCCAAAGGCCGATCCTGCTGCTGAATGATGCTGTTGACTTCGTCGTTATGCTTATAAGTTAAGATGGGAAGAATAGGACCAAAAATCTCTTCATTCATAATCATCATTGAAGAATCGACATTGATCAATACAGTAGGCTCAAATTTTAGTTTGGATCGATCCCCCTTGCCTCCATGCTTTACAATAGCTCCTTTACTCGCACTATCAATCAATAACTTTTCTATCCTGTCATAATGACTGGTGTTGATTATACATCCGAGATCTTTATTCTCAATTGGCGATTCACCATACCAATCTGTTATTTGAGATTTTATGCGGTCGCATATTTCTTCGAGCTTTTCCTCAGGTACTATCAGGTAATCCGGACTGATGCAAACCTGTCCGCAATTGAACAGTTTGCCCCAAACAATTCGCTTTATTGCATCATTCAAATCGCTATCACGATCTATTATTGCAGGGTTTTTGCCACCCAATTCTAACGTAACACTGCACAAATTTTTAGCAGCAGCAAGCATAACTTGTCGACCCACCGCCGGACTGCCAGTGAAAAAAATATGGTGAAATGGAAGTGATGTTAGGATTTGACTCGTTTCTGCTTCACCTTCTATCAAACAAATGTGATTTTTTTCAAAATTCTCACTGATGATCTTTTCCATCACTTTGTTGCTGTGAGGTGTGTGCTCCGATGGCTTCAAAACGACACAATTTCCAGCAGCCAAAGCCAGGGCCAGTGGACCCAACGACAAGTTAAAGGGGAAATTCCAGGGTGAAATTATTAGAACAACTCCCTTCGATTCTGGACGAATATAACCTGTTGTCCCTCTTAAACTCAAAGGTGCGCGCACACGGCGCGGATGCATCCATGTAGATAAGTGCTTTAAAATATGGTTGATTTCGGTCTTAATGGTATAGATGTCGCTTATCTCGGCCTCCAAGGTTGGTTTGCCAAGGTCTTTGAATAAGGCATCCAGTATTTCTTGGCGATTGGCTAAAACTGACTGACGAAGACTTATTAAATCCTTCCTTCTCTCGCGAACGTCTCGTGAACCAACTTTTATGTAATTGGCTTTCTGAGATTCAAAAATGTCTATTATTGATTCTTTTTTCATAATCTCGTTCATATCCTAAATGTATGAATCAATCGCTGTTTGAGCTCAAGAATGTCGCTAGAAAGTAGAACACATAAATCGTTGTCCAAGGCAGCTACTAAAGCCGCTAGGTTAAAAACTGAATTGTCTGAATTGAAGTTGGTCGTTTTCTCCGACCAACATCGAGGTATGAAAGATGACGCCGATGATTTTGTTCAATGCGAATCGACTTATAAGCAGGCTCTATCTTATTATTTGTCAGCAAATTATAAATTGTTACTTCTCGGCGATGTTGAAGAGTTATGGGAGAATCCTCTTTCTCATTTCAGCTCTCAATACGAAGAAGTGCAAAAACTAGAACGGGAGTTTTTCTTGAAAGATAGCCTGATCCGAATTTGGGGAAATCACGATGACTTCTGGAGAGAAAAGTCCATTTTTAATAGATATCAAGGGAAGTACTTTAAAGGACTTTCGGTGCATGAGTCTTTGATTATGGAAGTCTGTGACGATGGAAGAGAAATAGGTGAAATAGTTTTTTTACACGGACATCAAGGTAGTCTAGCTAGTGATCGTTTTGCTACCATCAGTCGGTTTTTTGTTCGATGGTTGTGGCGCCCGTGGCAGAAAATCACAGGTGCGAAACTTTCGACGGCAAGTCGAAATCTTGAGCGACGTTCTCGAACAGATGAACTGCTCTATAAATGGATTAAGCCCAGGGAACGTGCAATATTAATTGCCGGACATACGCATCAGGCAGTTTTTAGTTCAAGCTCACATATTGACTACTTGGAGGAATTGCTGCGAAACACAGAAGATATTCAAGAACAGGCGCAAATTGTGAGTGAAATGAACCGGGTGAGGGCTTCGCAAACTCACGTGAAGGTTGGGGGTGATAGACAATCCTGTTACTTCAATTCGGGATGTTGTTCGTTTGAGGACGGAGATATTACAGGTATTGAAATCGACAACGGTCAAATTAAACTAATCAAATGGAGTAGGGATGGTAAGAGGATTGAACTTCGGAGTGCAGATTTGCAAGGCGTTTTTTAACCTGCGATGCGCAATAAATACCTATCCGCTTTTGACCTCTTGGCTGGTTCAATTGCGGATAATTTTTTTGATAGTGAATCAACGTCACTCCAAAACCAAATCCATCAAAAACACAGCACTAAACACCACCAAAAACACAATCCCCGTAACCGACATTACACGCAATATCTTTCCAGGCTGATCTTTCTTCGCTATGCGATTTCCTGTCACTAAATAAAAATTCGCTATCGCAACAATAGGTGCTATGATGAACGAAATGGCTGTCGCTAAATCAACCAATCCTTTGAGTTTGCCGCCAGCCATCAACACTATTATCAAGGAGCCAACTCCCAAAATGATCAGCCATAAGTTATGTCCCGTTAGCTTGTTTGTGAAATGTCCAATTGCTCGGTTCATAGATCTTGAGTATCCATCAAAAACAGCGATACAGGTGCCGAACATGATAGTGAACGCTGAAGCGGCTATAATAACCCAACTCCAAGATCCCATCAAGGTGGTGAAAAGGGTGGTGATTTGAATGGCAAATCCCGCCGGACTATTTACCAATTCTATGCCCGTGCCATACATCATCCATGCTCCTATCACGAGGAATAAAATAGCCAGTATGGCAGAGATAAGGTAGCCAAGTCGAAAATCAATTAGCGTTTCTTTCAACGTTGGTTTGTAGCCGGTTTGTTTGATCCGCTCCAATGTCCACAAGCTATTCCACACGCTCAAATCTACAGCGGTTGGCATCCAGCCCATCAATGATATCACAAATGGAAGGGCGGCACTACCAAATGATATTTCTGGTATTACCCAAAGTATCTGCTCCTCTGGTCCGCGAACCATTACTAAAATAAAGGCTGTTATGGTGGAAATAAACAGAACTGCTCCTATGATTTTTATTCCTTGGTCCAATAGCGGATAACTTCCCCTAGCCAACAATCCAATACACCCAAAAAACAAAACTCCCGTAACTACTTCCGATGTATATCCCCCAAAAATCCCATCAAGTCCAAACAATGATTGCATAAACCCTGAAGTAACTGATCCAACAGCCGCTGCAACGAAAAACATGGATGAAAGGGTAACGATGATATAAGCTATCAATACACCGCGACCTATCGATTTGTATCCTTCTATCAAGCTCTTTCCCGTCGAATTCGAATACCTCGACCCATATTCGAAAAAGGGATATTTAAAGAGGTTCGATAAAACGACAGCTGCCAATAAACCCATGCCATAAGTGGCTCCGGCCCTGGTTGATTGCACTAAATGCGATACGCCTATTGCTGTGCTCGCAAACAAGATGCCGGGCCCTATAACTTTCCTAAATGTTCGCTGGTTCAATGCTTTATGTTGCTGTTTGTGCCTATTAAAAGCCGAAATTAAGACATTCAAATGGACTGTTAATGGCTTGGTTTTCCTTTATGAACAAATGGGGTGGGGGTTTGGGAGTGTTATATGTGTGTCGTACTTTCGCCGAAAAGGTTGTCTATGAAAACTATGCAAGATTGGTTAGATGCATACGGCGAAAGTCATTTGAATAAGTTCAATAAAGCTGTTCATTGGATATGTGTGCCTGTCATCTTTGTCTCTCTGGTTGGATTACTTTCTCTAGTTCCTGTTCCCAATGGTTTTCTTTCTGATGGATGGAGACCGTTCTCACACTTAGGCACGGTCTTGTTGCTATTCGGTCTGCTTTTCTACCTGCGTTTGAGCCTTAGCCTAACTATAGGTATGCTGCTGGTTGCCATTTCTTCTTTGTTCGCGGTGAATTTCGTAAACAATAACTACCCCGAAAGTGCTCTACTATTATTCCTATTATCTTTCTCTATTGCTTGGATAGGTCAATTCGTTGGTCACAAAATCGAGGGCAAAAAACCTTCTTTTTTCGATGATCTAAAGTTCCTTTTGATAGGTCCTGCTTGGTTGCTTAGCTTTGTATACAGAAAACTTGGTATCAGTTATTGAACCGGTCGATTCATATTTTCGACTTGGAACGAAACTTGCTCTTCCAACACTAAAGCGAGCCACGATGAACACTCTTCTAAAATGTCTTTTTCTGACTTTTGTTATCGCCACTTTCGGTTGCAATGTGCAAAAGAATGCGATGATGGATGCTCAGAAATATGCTGACTCGGGGCTCTATCAAGAGGCTTTCAATAAGTACTTGTCTATTTACCAAGAGTCGAATTCAACTGATGCTCACATCGCTCTTGCATCTGTCGCTCAAACGATGTCAAATAAAAATTTCTCCGAAGCTCAAATACTGGCGGGAAGGGGAAATTATGAATCTGCAATTGAGGCATTGAATAAAGCTGAAGCATTCGTCTTTGAAAACCAATGGCTTGGTGTAGCTATGCCTTTCTACGCAGAGTCTTTGAGGTCTGAGTGTAAATCAAATATTGCAGCTCAATATTACGCTAAAGCGGATGAAGCAGCCCGGAATGATCGCTATTCAGATGCGAAAATGTACCTGGAAAAGGTGTTCCGAAATCAACCAAATCACGAGGAGGCGAAATACCTTCAAAGGGTGCTGGGCTTTTTGCCTACGTATAAGAAGGGACTAAAAGCGATGGAGCTGGGATTGTATCGTGATGCTTTTTTGTATTTCGATGTGGTTGCCAATAAAGACGCCGATTTCGGTGATGTGCTAAATTTACTGAAAGAATGTAAGGATAAGGCTTCGTTTACGCTCTCTTATTTAACGGTGCCTTCTCAAATGGCTCCAGCAGCGCTAGAACAAGCAATCTCTACTAGCGTGAAACAAGAGATTCTGGCGTGCAAAAATCCGTTCGTGAAACTTGTCTCGCGAGAGCAATTGGATGTCATAATCTCGGAACAGCAAAATGCTATGTCGGCGTCTTTCGATCAAAACAAAATCGTAGAAGCAGGTAAACTACTGGGGGCTGAATTCATTATCGTTGGTGAAGTAATTTCGTTTAGTAACCACCAACCTGAGCCGCAAGTGGTAAATAAAATGGGGTTTCTAGGTAAAACCAGACTAGCAAGGAAAGTCCAATACCAAGAGGTATTCGTCGATAATTCGTTCTCTATTATATATAGGTATCATCTGATGGATGCCGAAACAGGTGAAGTGGTGGCGGCCGAAAATATTCCTTTCAACTATAAAAATGAATTACACTATGCGCAATATAGCGGCGATGCATCGAACTTATACCCAATCGATCCTTCAGAAACTGGCGATGTTTTTCAAGATTTGATCTACCCTTCTGAACAAGGAAAACGTGTTCTCGATGATTTGCTGACGGCTCCAAGAATTAGATTGTCTGAAGCTGAGCAAATCACGATGTTTCTGGAGTTTATCGGACATGAAATTGCAGACAAGGTCAATGAATTTGCTTTGACCAAATAACCCCATGCCGCTCCAATAGTTCCACTACCTGCGGTATCAATAAGACTTGTCCGTCGTTAATTATCTCCTCATCCGATTTTTCAGCCCTTTGTGGATCTGTCATCTGACTTTTTATTCGCTTCGTAATCTCGTCTACCGAAAGTCGATCTCGCTTTTGAACACGTGCGATGCGTGTGTCTTCCGGACAAGCAACGGTGACAATTAAATCACAGTCTTTGTCGCTGCCACTCTCAAACAATATAGCGGCTTCTCTTACTATAATACACTGTGAATGTTCTTGTGCAAATTTTTCAAAATGCCGCTTAACCGCGGGATGTACTAGCTGATTTAGTTTGTTTAATGCATTCGTGTCTTCAAAAACAATTTTGGCTAAAAATCCTCTATCCAACTTGTTGTCGCTATAAACCTGTTCGCCAAAAGTATCTTCCAACGCTCGTCTTAAAGCGATGTCGGTTTCATAAAGCTCTTTTGCTACTTGATCTGCTTGGTACCAACAAAAACCTATAGACACCAATATCTTTGCAACGGTAGATTTTCCGCTGCCGATACCTCCGGTCAATCCGATTATAAAGGGTCGTTTCACTTATTCAAAGGTGCACCTTTTCTCTGAAAAATACTTTTCGGCTTTCGTTTAATCTGCCGTTCTTTGCAAAAATATTAACACCTCTTTCATGTCTCATTTAATTGCTCCTTCTATCCTCGCTTCCGATTTCGCTAACCTGCAACGTGATATCGAAATGATCAACAATAGCAATGCGGATTGGTTTCATATCGATGTCATGGATGGTGTATTTGTTCCAAATATTTCCTTCGGAATGCCTGTAGTCGAAGCTATCAACAGACATGCGAAAAAACCTCTTGATGTGCATCTAATGATCGTTGATCCTGATCGTTATCTGAAAACGTTTGCCGATTTAGGAGCTGCCGTCATTACTGTTCATTATGAGGCATGCACTCACTTGCATAGAACAATTCAAGCAATTAAACAGCTCGGGTGCAAAGCTGGTGTGGCACTAAATCCTCATACTCCTGTCCATTTATTAAATGATGTTGTCGCTGACCTAGATCTTGTGCTCATTATGAGTGTCAATCCGGGTTTTGGCGGACAAAAATTTATTGAAAATACATATTCGAAACTTTCTGAAATTAAAGACTTAATAAGATCTAAAAATGCAAACTGTCTGATCGAGGTTGATGGGGGAGTGGGTATTTCCAACATTAAAAAACTTGTCGACCATGGAGCAAATGTGCTTGTGGCCGGTAATGCTGTTTTTTCTGCTGATAACCCGTTGAATATGATCGACGAACTAAAAAAGTAATTTCGCTGAATTGCGGCTAAATCCCGATGAATAGGGGATTTAGATTGATCAGATGTCTGTTCTTTTAAAATTAATATAAAAAAAATATAGACGAATGGTTGTAATATGTAGATGATTTGTTAAATTTGCACGACTAATTGTGTTTTTTTGCACAATACCTAACCAAGTTGTATAGCAATACTACTACTATGACGAATGTCTACAAAACCTTGAATGGCCTTTCCCGACCTTGGATGGCGCTCATTTTACCTTTGTTCCTTTTCTTATTTTCTTGGAACAACGCAGATGCAACATGCTGCAATGTTAACTTCCCTTCCATGACTGCTCAAAACGGTTGTGCGACGCTCGGATCAATTCCAGTCGGACAATGTGGCGATCAAGTTGAATGGATGTGGGCTCAAAACGTCAATGGAAGCATTGTTGGTTTAACTGGTTTCTCAACCAGCCAACTGACTGCATGGTGTCCGAGCGCAGCAGGAAACTTCAGAATCTGTGCACGTGTAATCGGTTGTTCAACCATCTACGAAAGCTCAGATGTCTACGTTAACCCGAGCTGTTGTGAAGTGAATCTTCCGTCAATTTCTGCTGTCAATGGCTGCGCTCAATTGAGTGGCGCCCCTACTGCAGTTTGCGGTGGTTCGGTAGAATGGATGTGGGCTCAGAATATCAATGGCAGCATTGTTGGGCTCACAGGTTTCTCGACAACGCAGTCGCTGTCTTGGTGTCCGTCATCTGCAGGTAACTTCCGTATCTGTGTTCGGAAGGTAGGTTGCTCAACAATATACGAAGGAAATGATGTTTACGTCGATCCTGCTACTTGTACCGGTTCAATCACCGGTATTTATATTTATGACCAGGCCACCGATGCTCGTGCAGCAGGTCTTCCTGCTCTCTACAATGGTATGGAAATCGACTTGGGGTCGCTTCCTGCAAATTACTATTTGGTAGCCGAACTAAGCGGGAATGCTGAAAGTGTTCGCTTTAACCTAAATGGCAATCAAATTGTTGAAAACGCATTGCCGTACACCTTCCCAAGCGGTGCCGATTCAGGCACTAACTGGAATGGTGGAATTGGTTCTTTTAACATCACGGCAACTTCATTCTTACAAGACAATGCCGCAGGTCAGCAATGTGATGTTGAAGCAATCAACTTCAGTATCGTAGATGCTACTTGCGTGTCAATCTCAAACGGCTCTTCTCCTTACCAAGAAAATGATCCAATATTCCAGCAAGTTATTGCAGCTGATTCTTATTGCTGCAATACATGGTGGGACAATCAATGTGAAGATCAGTACATTGATATCATCACAAATGGTGACCCAGAAACGATCTGTACGTTGGATGGATATCAGGCAACCAATGGTAGAGTATTTTGGATCCCGAACTTCGCTACGGACTACCGTAACAGTGGTGCGGGACTTTCTTTTGCTAAATACGCAGACGGTTCCGCCCATATCTATGGTACAATCGAAAGCGCTGCGAACACAAACAACAAGTTCAAAGTGTCTATTTGGTTCAATAACGAATCAAACTATGCGGAATGGTTAGCTGCTGGTAAACAAGCAAAAGAACCTCAACTTGGTGATGAATCAACTTGGACGTTCTACATGCACGACGAAGTGCGCGTTTCCTACCTTCAAGGTCTAGGTGGTCACGCTGGTCAATTGCTATACATCCATGAAATGGATAACAACTTCGGTCTTCAAATCGGTGACGGTGCGAATGCCCTGAACGCAAACGCAAATGGTATTTCAATGTGGTTCGACCACGTGGGAACTAACTCTGGTCATGGTGATTTGAATGGAACAATTACTTGTCCGCCAACTTGTGACTTCACTCTCACAACTACAACCAACGAAACTGCTTGTAATGCCAATGATGGTTCTTTGATCGTTTGTCCTGCTTTGGGCTCGAACACTGCACTGCCTTATACGCTGACATACACGTTTAACGGAAATACGTTTAGCGCTGGACCTTTCAATACGGCTGATCCTATCTCAATATCTGGACTCGAACCAGGCGCCTACACGAATTTAGTTTTCACAGACGCTACAGGTTGCTCTCAAACACAAGCTGGACCTTTCAATATTGCTGAAAACCAAGATTGTGGTAACTGCGATTTCGTAGTGCTTGATCAGTGGGATAATAATTATAACTGCTACATCTGTAGCGATGGCTTTACTTCAACCATTCTTGCTGCATACGGCGGCAACGCTGGTGACGTAATCCAATTCCAAGACCCTGTTTGTAACCCGAACGAATGTGTTTCGTCTATCACGATCACGTTCAATGTGGCTGCGGCTGATTACAGCCTTTCTCAAAGCTGGAACAGTGTTCAACAAATTGCGACAGCCTACCCAATCGAAATAAATGGTCAAGTGATCGGTTACTACGATCCAACTGAGTTACCTTACATCTGCAATGTTTGTGAGCCAGAAGGTTCGAAAACAGTAACCTTCAATGTTGATCCAGCCACTTTCAACTACAACTACGGTGGTCTGAATACTTTCGATTCTAACTTCTATCAATTCGGTAACGATAATGGTATTCTTCAGGATGTATGTGTTGCTAACATTGAGTTGGCGTTCAATACAACTTCTTGTGACCCTTGTGTAAATAGCACGCTGTCTGTAAATGCTGGTGACGATCAAGTTGCTTGTGGTGTCGCTGAGGCATCTTTTACTGCAACTGTCGCTGGTGCCGCTGATTGCTCTACTGAATCTAATAGCGATTGTAACCACACGCTCGGTGTAACCGGTGGTTGGTTAGAAAACCCAAGCGCTTCTGCCGTTTGTGGCGATAACGCTGGAACAAAATTGTGGACACTCTCTGGTCAAGGTGCTTCTTTCGTGACGCTTGACCTAGGTGTTGTAGTGCCAGCCGGTACTCAAATCTGTGCTAACATGAAGTTGGAACACTGCAATGGTTCTACAACAACCAATTCTAGCGCGAAAATTAAGGCTTCGACAAACCCAAATAGCGATTTCGTTACTGTGGTTTCTGCTCAAACGTTCTCGAATAACTCATACCAAGAATTTTGCTACACTCTTGCAGCTCCTGCTCGTTATATTCGTGTTCAAGACAATGGCTCATGCGCTTTCCGTGTTGACTATGTTGAATATACAACGCAAGGCACACCTGTAAATGATGTTACTTATACATGGAGCGGTCCGGGTATCGTAGGTGTTGCAAACAGCGCTACAGTTGTTGCAAATGCATCTGGAACTTACACCGTAACTGTTACCGATTGCTCTGGTTGCTCTGCAACAGATGAGGTAAACTTAACTGTTGATCCAACTGAACTAGAAATCAAAAACCTCGGTAATTGTATCGTTGATGTTTACGAATGGCTTCCAAGTGGTGATCAGTTCGTTATCGAATTGGGCCCAGGTGAGCATATCATTGTTACTACTCACGTAGGTGCAATGTGGCGTATCGTTGCCGACAACTGGAATACAGCTGCTTTCGACGAACAATACACAGTAATCGATTGTGAAGACCAAGTTTGGAACGTGGCTCCAGATTACTGTAACCCTGATTGTGACTTGTCTGTTTCAATCGATGCTGAACCAGGCCTTTCTGTTTGTGAAGGCGAATCAATTACGCTTACTGCAAATGCAGCAGGTGAAACCGTTTGTGATGAAATCATCGCTTGCTACACAATGGGTAATGCGATTGCTCCAGCTAGCTGCTTCGCAACACCAGGAACGGGTGTGATTTTCCAAAGAGCTGCCGGTTGCGCTGGATCTCATTCAATTTGGCAGGCTGGTAACGATCTGAAATTGACAGAGTTTGCCGACAATACAGCTCGTATTACAGGTTCTATTACTCGTAACGGCCAAGTAGGCATCGTCGATGTCGTACTCTATGACAAAGCAAATAACGGAACTACATGGAATTCATCGTGCTATTTGAATAACATCAATGGCCCTGAATCATTTTACACTTCTTTTTTAGGCACAATTACCATCAATGGTGCTGAGTTTACTGTGGAAGAAAAAGTTTCAGAAAAACACTATATCCTTGCAAATGGTGCTGGCTTCAACTCAAACCAGTTCGGTTTGGGTGCGTGGACTGCTGGTACCTTCGGTGGTTGCACTGAATGGTTCTCGAACCTAACTCCTTGTGATATCCCTTCTCTTGAAACAACCTATGTGTGGTCAACAGGCGAAACAACTGAGTCAATCGTTGTTGACGAATCAGGTACTTACTCTGTGATTGTAACAGATTGTGCAGGTTGTGTTGCTCAAGATGAAGTAACGATTACTATTCATGAACTTCCTGAGGTGTCTGTTTCTTCTACAAACCCTGTTTGTCTAGAAAATGACGGGACAATCACTTTCTCTTTTAACGATAATCCTAACCGCTCAAGCATAGAGTTCTCTCTTGACGGTGGTGTAACATATCCTTTGAACGTTGCTGATAACTCTGGTTCAGCTTCTTTCAATAACCTTTCGGCAGGTACTTACAACTTATTCGTAAGATGGGGTAATGATGAATGTCCAGTTGATCTTGGACCAATCACCCTCACTGCTGTTGAATGTGCCTCTTTAGGCAACTACGTATGGTTCGATGCTGATCGCGATGGTATCCAAGATGCTGGTGAAAACGGTGTTGAAGGTGTAACGGTTGAGTTGTTCATCTGTGGAGAAACAGATGCTATTCAGTCTACCGAAACCGATGCTAACGGACTTTACCTGTTCTCTAATCTTGAGCCAGGAGTATCATACTACGTAGTATTCTCAGGTCTTCCTGCCGACTACGTGTTCTCACCACAAAACAATGGCAACGATGCAACCGATTCTGACGCTGGTCTGAACGGTGAAACTGCATGTGTTGAACTAGCACCAGGTGAGTTTAACGATACACTCGATGCGGGTATCAACCAGCCGGTTGCCTCTCTAGGTAACTACGTTTGGTTCGATACTGATCGCGATGGTATCCAAGATGCTGATGAAAACGGTGTTGAAGGTGTAACGGTTGAGTTGTTCATCTGTGGAGAAACAGATGCTATTCAGTCTACCGAAACCGATTCTAACGGACTTTACCTGTTCTCTAACCTTGAGCCAGGAGTATCATACTACGTAGTATTCTCAGGTCTACCTGCCGACTACGTGTTCTCACCACAAAACAATGGTAACGATGCAACCGATTCTGACGCTGGTCTGAACGGTGAAACTGCATGTGTTGAATTAGCTCCAGGTGAATTTAACGATACACTCGATGCGGGTATCAACAACCCAACAGGTTCAATAGGGAATTATGTTTGGGAAGATATTGACCAAGACGGTTTCCAAGATGCTGGTGAAAACGGCGTTGAAGGTGTAACGGTTGAGTTGTTCATCTGTGGAGAAACAGATGCTATTCAGTCTACTGAAACCGATGCTAACGGACTTTACCTGTTCTCTAACCTTGAGCCAGGAGTATCATACTACGTAGTATTCTCAGGTCTTCCTGCTGGATATGACTTCACAACAGCAAACTCTGCTGATGATGCTTCAGATTCTGACGCAGATGAGAACGGAGCTACCGCTTGTTACGAGCTTGGAATTGATGAAGATTACCTCGATTTTGATGCTGGTATCTTTATCCCAACAAACATTGGAAACTTTGTATGGTACGATAACGACAATGACGGTATCCAAGATGCTGGTGAAAATGGAGTAGAGGGTGTAACAGTTAATCTAGTTACCGCTGGCACAGATGGTGTTTTCGGAACTGATGACGATGTAACCGTTGCAACTCAATCTACCGACGAAAATGGATTCTACTTGTTCGAAGATGTTCTTGCTGGTGAATACATCATTGTATTTGATCCAACGACTCTTCCGACCGACTTCGTATTCACTGCTTTGGATAAAGAATCTGATGACGAACTAGATTCAGATGCAAATCCATTAACAGGAGCTACTGTACCATTCACTGTTGTTTACGGTCAAGACGATGATCTAAGCTTCGATGCTGGTATCACAACTTGTCCTTACCCAGTTCTTGAAGGCGCTGAGCCACAAGATCTGACGATCAACTGTGATGCAACTATTCCTGTTGCTGCAATTTTGACTTTCTCTGACTTTATCTACGGACTTTCTGATGTGAACTTCACGTTTGTTCAGAATGACCTTGATTGTGGTCACGAAATCGTTCGCACATGGACTGCTACTAACGAATGTGGAAACACAACTATAGTCGATCAAACGATCACTGTAATCGATAACGTAGCTCCAGTTATTACTTTCCAAACTCCAGATCAAACAATCGAGTGTGATCAGGAAATTCCTCAAATCGTTGTTACATACCTAGACAACTGCGATAATGATTTGTACCTAGAAGTAGACAACTGGGTGAATGATTTGGATTGTGGATTCGAATACGTGAAGTGGTGTCGTGCAACAGATGACTGTGGTAACTCGAATGAGGCAACTGTAACCATTACTGTTCTCGATACAACTGCTCCAGTGGCGACTTTCACTCCAGCTTCAGTAACCATTGAATGCGATGAGGTGATTCCTTCGGATATGCCAACTTTCGTAGACAACTGCGATGATGATTTGGAAGTTATCCCAACATACGAAGAGATAGCACTTGAGTGTGGTTATGAAATCCATAAATCATGGACAGCGATTGACGATTGTCAGAATGAGACTACTGTTTCTCAAGTAATTACTGTTGTTGATACCACTAGTCCAGTATTCACATTTGTACCAGAAGATTACGTTGTGAATTGTGACAATGGATCGTCTGATCCTCAATTTGCTGGCATGCCTGTGGTAACCGATAACTGTGACGATGCTGTGTCATTAACTTATGCTGACGGAATTGCTGGAACAGATTGTCCTGCTAGCTTTGAGCGTGTGTGGACAGCCATTGACAATTGTAACAATCAATCGGTATATGTTCAGATGATATCAATCAATGATTTCTTGGCACCGGTTCTGGTTGTACCTTCAGATATCACCATTGAATGCACTGAATCTACTGATCCAAGTGTTACTGGTTCAGCAACCGCCTCTGACGATTGCTCAACTCCGGTTGTGTCATATGTAGACGGTCCTGTTTCTGGATCTTGTCCTTACTCTTTTGAGCGTACATGGACTGCCATTGATCCTTGTGGAAACACATCAACCGAAGTTCAAACAATTACTATCGACGATACCATCGCTCCAGTTGCTGATGGTGTTGGTCAGGAAATAACTATCAGCTGCGAAGAAGACCTTCCAGCTGTTGGAATGACATTCACAGATAACTGTGACCAGACAATTGAAGTTACCGTAACTACTTGGATGGTTCCTGTAGGTTGTTTGTACGACTTCTATCAGTCTTGCACTGCTACCGATGATTGTGGTAACTCTACCACAGTTACGAGTGTTATTCACGTTGTGGATGTTACAGCACCAGTACTTTACGGAGTTCCTGCTGATGCAACAATCAACTGCAACGATGCTATTCCTTCAGCGATTGTATATGCGCAAGACAACTGCGACGATAACGTTATCGTAGCGCTTTCAGCCACTACTGAACAACTTGCTTGTGGTTATGAAATCACTCGCACATGGTCTGCGATTGATGATTGTGGAAACGAAGTTTCTGCAACTCAAGTCTTGACTGTAACAGATACAGAAGCACCAGTAATCACATGTCCAGCTCCTTACACAGTAAACTGCGACAATGGATCATCAGATCCTGAGTTTGCAGGAGAGCCTGTAGTAACAGACAACTGTTCAACATTCACTGTGTCTTATGCAGACGGAGTAGCCGGAACAGATTGTCCTGCTAGCTTCGAGCGTACATGGACTGCAGTTGATGCATGTGGAAACGAATCATCATGTGTTCAGATCATCACTATCAACGACTTCGCAGCACCAGCTATCGCATGTCCAAGTGATGTTACCATCGAGTGCACCGAGTCAACTGATCCATCAAACACAGGATCTGCGACAGCAACCGACGATTGTTCAACACCAACTATCTTATACGTAGATGGTGCAACAACAGGTGATTGTCCGTACACTTTCACACGTACATGGACTGCAGTTGATGCATGTGGTAATGAGTCATCATGTGATCAAGTGATTACCATCATCGATACAGTTTCACCAGTTCTTTCAGGACAAGATGAAGAAACAACTATCGAGTGCAGCGCGTCGATCAACCTTGTAGCACCAACAGCTACTGATAACTGTGACGACAACGTAGAGATCACACCATCTGTAGAGACTATCCCAGGAGATTGTCCTAACAGTTGGACAGAAGTTTACACATGGACAGCTACAGACAACTGTGGTAACCAGTCTGCGCGT